>JAJPID010000055.1 GCA_021324945.1 Lysobacterales bacterium
AAACCCACCGCATTGGATTCATCGCCGCTGGCCACCGCATCGGTGCCCAACGCATTGCTGATCCGGCCCGTCGCCTGCGCACCGTAACCGAACGCGCTCGATCCGTAACCGGCATAACTACCGGAACCGACTGCCGTACCGAAATCGCCCGCAACCGACTCGCTGCCTATTGCAACCGAGAGATAGCCTGTCGCCTTCGCATTTGCACCGCCAGCAAAGCTGCGTACACCGGCTGCGGCGGTGCCATAGCCCACCGCAGAAGCGTCGAAGCCGGAAGCATTGGCGCGATTGCCTACTGCCGTAGCATATTCGCCGCTGGCGGAGGACTGAGCTCCCAACGCCGTGCTGTACTTGCTGCTTGCGCGCGCGTTGCTGCCCAGCGCCGTGGCGGAACCCGAATACTTGCCGCTGCCGCCGTTGGCATAGGCGTTGTTGCCGATGGCTATATCGTTCGTGCCGTTGGCGCTAGCATGAGTGCCCATCGCCACGCTGTAGTCGCCGATCGCTTGCGCATGATCGCCGAAGGCCGAGGATTGCAGACCTTGCGCCGAGGCATAGTCGCCGCTGGCCAGACTGTTGTCGCCCACCGCGCTCGACTTGTAGCCGAACGCTGATGCGTTCAGACCCGAAGCGCTGCTGTCTTGGCCCACGGCTGTACTGTTGTCCCCGCTGGCAACGGCGCCATCGCCGAAGGCACTGCTGCTGGTACCTGAGGCCACCGTGTTCACGCCGATCGCGGTGCTGTAATCGCCAGTGGCCTGCGCGTTTTCGCCGAATGCGGAAGCGTTCGAGCCCGACGCGTAGGCATTGCTGCCCACGGCCGTGCTGTAGGCACCTGAGGCCGAGGAGGTGTTTCCGACCGCTGTGGAATCGGTGCCGGTAGCGAAGGCGGAATAACCCGAGGCCAAGCTCAAATCACCCGTCGCCTGAGCCAGCGAGCCGGATGCGGTCGAGCCTTGTCCCGAAGCTAGCGCATGTGATCCAAACGCGCTCGCATTGTAGTTTTGCGCGGAGGCATAAAAACCCATCGCGCTGCCGCCAGTACCAGCTGCAGTGGTGGTCGAGTGGAAGCCGACGGCAGTCGATTCGCTGCCATAGGAGTGCGCGCGCGGACCAATCGCCGAGGCGCCAAAGCCCGTAGAAATGCTGTCCTTGCCGAAGGCGCTGCTATCGGTGTTGGTTGCGGCTGCACGCAGGCCGAAGGCCACCGCGTAGTTGCCGCTGGCATTGCTGAAAGCGCCCGTCGACGTGGCCTGGATGCCAGCGGCGCCGGCCAGCACGCCCAAGGCGGTGCTTTCGAAACCAGCCGAATTGGCTTGCTGGCCGAGTGCGGTGGAGGCGTACCCCGAAGCGACCGAGTCGGTCCCGAGCGCGACCGCGAACGCGCCGGTGGACTGTGCATTGAAGCCCAATGCGACATCGGACGTGTTGGTCGCCTGTGCACCACGACCGATCGCCGTACTGTAATTGCCGCTGGCTGTAGCGGTATCGCCAAAGGCGGAACTGTTGGAACCGCTGGCGATCGCACTGTAACCGCTCGCCGTGGAGTACCCGCCGCTGGCGCGACTGTTGGTGCCGAACGCCGAGGCCTGCGCGCCGTTGGCCAGCGATGCCGCACCGACCGCGGTGGCGCCCGTCGTGCTGGCGTTGGCGCGCTCGCCGAATGCCGAAGCGCTGGTTCCGCTAGCTATGCTGTATGCGCCTACTGCCGAGGCCCCCGGACCGGACGCAGTGCTAGTCAAACCGATTGCGGTGCTCTGCGCACCTGAAGCGTTGGCGAGCGTACCGCCCGCAAGACTTTCCCGCCCCGCCGCGTTGGCCAATACACCGAAAGCCTCCGATCCGTAGCCGCCCGCAGACGAACGATCTCCTACGGCCGTGCTGTAATTCCCGGCCGCGCTGGAATTGACGCCCAGCGCCACGGTGCGGGTACCGTACGCGACGCTTTGCGAACCGATCGCAATTGAGTTGGTGTTGGATGCTGCCGCATACCAGCCCATCGCATCGCTGTGATAGCCGCTGGCGGTAGCGCGGTCGCCGATTGCGTTTGCGCTCTGGCCGCTGGCGGTGGAGAGATCGCCCAAGGCTGTGCTGAACAGACCCGAGGCAATCGACCCACTCCCTATGGCGGTGGAAAGGGAATTGGAAGCGTTGGCGCGTTCACCGAAAGCACTGCTCTGGTAGCCCGTTGCCTGTGCGTGGTAACCCGATGCTGTACTTTGAAAGTTTGAAGCAACCGCGTTCTGCCCCAGCGCCGTGGCATCCGTATTGATCGCCTGCGCGCCGTCGCCCAGCGCAGTCGTCGAGCTGCCGTTGGCCACCGCACCATTGCCGATGGCGATCGAATTGGGCCCCGTCGCCGAGGCATATGTGCCGCTGCCGTTGACCTGGATGTAATCGTCGTTGAGCGTCGTGGCGAGCGCTGCATTCAACTGCGAAACATTGACCGCATCGTTCGGGCCGATGCCGTTCGCGACATTGGTGATGCGGCGATTGCCGGCCGTGCCGCCGCCGACCGATACGGTATTGGCCGCGCTCACCACCGAGTTGGCGCCCAGCGCCACGGAGTTGGCGAACGCACCAGTTACGGCCTTGTAGCCGATGGCGACGCTATTGATGGCGCCGGTGGAAGCGCCCATGCCGATCGCGGTCGAAAAGTTGAAGGAGCCGGTGCTGGCACCGAAGCCGACTGCCGTGGAATCCGTACCGTTAGCGATCGCTCCATCACCGAAAGCGCTTGCGCCTGACCCATTCGCGTTCGCGGCGTAACCGAAAGCCGAGGAATCGGTGCCATTGGCGTGTGTGTTGTAGCCGAATGCGCTTGCGCGCGCACCGCTCGCGGTTGAGTTGACGCCGCAGCCGGTGGATTTCGCGCCGGTCGCGGTACCGGTCGCCGCGCAATTGGTTCCCGCGAACGCCAGCGGCGCCGCAACGGCCAGCATCACCGCCATCGCAAGCTGCGCTAGGCGCGGTACCGCGCTGTGTCCTTCACCCGCCGATCCACCGACGCTCTTGCAAGTGGCCAGTTCGGATGCGACCACCACTTGGTTGAGGGATTTGTTCCATACCAGGCTATAAATCTTCTTGTTCATGATCGGCTCTCAGGTGAGATTGGATGGATCGCTGGAACTGCGCGAACGGTGGACACGGCAACGCGGGCCCGCGGCCGGCGTCTGCGTGAATGCTGAGAAACATCGAAAGCGCGCGGAACCCGTGCGCGCGTAATCAGATATCGACATGCAGCGGGCCCCCTGAGCCCATTGCAAACATGCGGATGGCGGACGCGAAACGCCCACCGGCCCCGGATTGATGCGACTTCTGTAAACGCATCGCCCCCCCTTTCTTCGCTTGCCGGCTTCCTTGCCGCAAACTGAACCGCAGTTGGCGAGCGTAGCAAAAGAGTGACGGCGATCACAACCTTGCATTGCAGCATGCGGAGAAGGTCAAGCCCGGCGAGGGTTGCAGCGGGGACGACAACGAACGCACCCGTATGGCTGGGTTGTGGAGCGTGTCGCTCAGGCCGGCTCGGTCAACCCGAAAAATGTGCGCGCCGCGGCGGCGGCGTGCGAGGCCGTCATTCTGGCCAGCTCATTGCGATCGTGCGCTACTTCTTCGCAGATGTGCGCGAGGTACATCGGCTCGTTGCGGCGATGCGATGGCTGTGGGCGCACCGTGCGCGGCAGCAAATAGGGCGCGTCGGTTTCCAGCAGCAGACGGTGGGGCGGAATCTCGCGCACTAGTTCGCGCAGGTGCGTGCCGCGACGCTCGTCGCAGATCCAGCCCGTGATGCCAATGTGGCAATCGAGATCGAGATAATCATGCAGGGCTTCGCGTGTACCGGTGAAGCAATGCACGACCGCCGCGGGAACATTGTCGCGCGCGGTTTTCAACAGTGCGAAAAAATCGGCGTGCGCATCGCGCTGGTGCAGGAACAGCGGTTTGCCGGTTTCCACCGCGATGACGAGTTGCTTCTCGAACGCGGCGAGCTGCGCCGCGCGCGGCGAGTAGTTGCGGTGATAGTCCAGTCCCGTCTCGCCCACCGCCTTCACTTCCGGCTCGCGTTGCAAAGCGCGCAGCAGCGCGTCGGTATCGGCGTCGTATTCGCTGGCGTGGTGCGGATGCACACCGGCGGTGGCGAACAGAAAACCCGGATGCGCGCGCGCCAACTCGAGTGCGTGTTCACTGCCTGCTTTCGAGGCGCCGGTGACGACGATCTGCTCGATACCGTGCTGTTTCGCCCGCGCCAGCACCGCATCGAGATCATGGCGGAAGGATTCGTGCGTGAGATTGGCGCCGATGTCGATGAGGTGCATTTGCGAATTGTAGAAGCGAGCCCGCTCGCGACCAAAAGCATGCCGGTCGCCTGCGCGCAGCCTCCTACAATGGCGCGATGTCATCGTCGGATCTCGCATTCCCCATTGCGCCGCTGCTGCCGTCGATCCGCACGTCGCTGCGCGATCATCCGCGCCTGGTGCTGGAAGCGCCGCCCGGTGCGGGCAAAACGACGCAGGTGCCGCCGGCGTTGTTGGACGAACCCTGGTTGCAGGGACGCAAGATCGTGATGCTGGAGCCGCGCCGCATCGCCGCGCGCGCGGCGGCGGAGTTCATGGCGAGCGCGCTCGGCGAAGCGGTCGGACAAACGATCGGCTATCGCATTCGTTTCGAATCGCGCGTCTCGACACAGACGCGCATCGAGGTGGTCACCGAGGGCATCCTGACGCGCATGTTGCAGGAGGATCCGGAATTGTCCGGCATCGGCGCGATCCTGTTCGACGAATTCCACGAGCGGCATCTGCAAGGCGATCTCGGAGCGGTGCTGGCGCTGGACGTGCAGACATCGCTTAGTCCCGACCTTCGCCTCGTGATCATGTCGGCCACGCTGGAAGGCGAGCGCGTCGCACAGTGGTTCGATGCGCCCGTGATCCGCAGCGAAGGCCGTACGTTTCCCGTGCGCATCGAACATCCGCCGCTGCGGCGCGATAAAGATGATGTCTCGCATTTGCGCCGAGCGATCGAACAAGGGCTGCACGAAACCGATGGCGACGTGCTGGTGTTTTTGCCGGGCATGCGGGAGATCGCGCGCGCGCGACGCGTGTTGCGCGAAACGTTGCAGACCAAGTCGATAGAAGTCTTGCCGCTGCACGGCGAACTCTCGCTCGCCGAACAGCACGCCGCGTTGTCTCCGGCGGATGGCGGCGTTCGTCGCGTGATCCTGGCCACCAACGTCGCCGAATCCAGCGTCACGCTCCCGGGGATCCGGGCGGTGGTGGATTCCGGACAAGCGCGCGAACCGCGCTTCGATCCGAATTCCGGTTTCACGCGCTTGCAGACCGTCAACATCTCGCAAGCCTCGGCCGATCAGCGTGCAGGACGCGCAGGGCGCGTGGCGCCCGGTGTGGCTTACCGATTGTGGCCGCAATCGCTACGCTTGGAGCCTTCACGTCCGCCGGAGATCGCCCAGGCGGAATTGTCATCGCTCGCGCTGGAGCTCGCCGCGTGGGGCGTTGGCGAGAACGCTGGCAATGCATTGCGGTGGTTGGATCCACCGCCTACCGGCGCGCTGGCGCAAGCGCGCGAGTTGCTGCAACGACTTGGCGCGCTAGACGGGCATCTGCGCATTACGCAACTCGGGCGCGCGATGCTGCAATTGGGCGCGCAGCCGCGCCTGGCGGCCGCCGCATTGCGTGCGCCGGAAACGCAACGCGCCCTGATCGCCGATCTGCTCGCGTTGCTGGAAGCACGCTCGCCGCTGCGTGGCGCATTCAATGACGACCTGCGCGCGCAGCTCGCCGCGTTGCATATCTGGAGAGACGGCAACATTCGGGCATCCAACGCGGATGCAGGCGTGCTTGGGGCAATCGAACACAGCGCGCGCGGTTGGCGCAAGCGGCTGAAGGTTCGCAGCGCGCCCAGCGGCGTGCCGGACGCGCTCTCCGCAGGCAATCTGCTGCTGCATGCGTTTCCCGACCGCGTGGCAAAACAGGACGAACGCGATCCGCGCCGCTATCTGCTCGCCAATGGACGCGGCGCGCGGCTGCACGAGGAGTCCGCGTTGCTGGGTGAGCCGTGGCTGGTGATCGTGGAGGCGCGCTTCGACGCGCGCAACAGTCTGGTCTTGAATGCGGCGCCGTTCGATCCGGCACTGCTGGCGCGCGATTTTCCACAGCGCTTCGTGAGCGAACGCGTGTCGCGCTGGAACGAAACGTGTGAGAGGGCCGAAGCGTTCGAAGAAGCACGCTTCGATGCGATCGTGCTGTCGCGCCGGGCCGTCGCGGTTTCATCCGAAGACGCGCTGCCCGCGCTGTTGTCGCACATTCGCGCGCGCGGTTTGCAGACGTTGCCGTGGTCGGATGCATTGCTACACCTGCGCGCGCGCGTGGCGTGGTTGCGCAAAACCATGCCGGAAACGAATCTGCCCGATGTTTCCGACGCCGACTTGCTCGACTCGCTTGAACACTGGCTCGCGCCTGCTTTGCACGGAAAACGCAAACTCGATGGGTTGTCGCCGTCAGACGTGTCCGAGGCATTCCTCTCGCTGCTCGACTGGCCGCAACGCAGAACGCTGGACGAGCACGCGCCGGGGGCGATCACCGTGCCGAGCGGAATGACTCGCCGCATCGAGTACACGGATGGCGGCCCCGTGCTCGCGGTAAAGTTGCAGGAGCTGTTCGGACTGGCCGACACGCCGCGCGTCGCCAATGGCCGCGTGCCGGTGACCTTGCATCTGTTGTCGCCCGCTGGACGGCCGATCCAGGTCACGCAGGATCTGCGCAGCTTCTGGGAACGCACCTACCCCGAGGTGAAAAAGGAATTGAAAGGCCGCTATCCGAAGCACCCGTGGCCGGACGATCCCTGGAGCGCGGTGGCGACGCACCGAGCCAAGCCGCGGCGATAGCCGCACGTCACTTTTCTGCAGCGGCAGGCAACGCAGCCGGCGAGCGCGCGAAACTCCCCGCATCGCCCGGGAATTCCACCGGACTCTCCCAGCCATCTTGGCTGACGGCCGACACACCGAAGAAATAATCGTCGACGTTGATGCCTTTCAACACGACGGCGGTCGCGCCGCCGGCGTCATAGGAATGCTGCCATTGCGGCGCGGTGGTTTCGCGCCACCACACTTTATATGTGGCCGCGTCGGGCGAAGGCCTCCATGAAACCGTGGTGTCATAGGCCACCGCGCCTTTGATTTGCACATCCGACGGCGGCATCGGCGCCATCGCCATCGCAGCCATCGTGATCGCGTTCACGCGCGTGACGTTCGCGAGGTAATCGAAATCCACGTGGTCGATCGTGTCGCCGTAGTGGATGCCGTTCTCCACGCGGACATCCTGGTGCTGGTGCGTGTAGTCCTCCTGCGATTCGGTGACGCGCACCGCCGGATAACCTTGCTCGAGGAACGCGACTTGATCGCCGCCGCGGCCGTAGCGGTCGGTGCGATAGACCATGCGCACGTGGAAATCGTCGAGATAGCTGTCGGCCAGCGCCTGCATGTAACGCGCGATATTGCGCGAGGGCGAATCCACCTCGCCCCCGTGATAGCGGCGGTACGCCGCCTGCTCCAGCGTTTCGTTGCTCTTGGTGCCCTCGGAGAACACGCGCACGGTGTGCGGATCGTATTGGCCGTCGCCGCCGCGCGGGCTGCCGACGATGTCGTTGTTGAGGTCGGCTTCCACCTTCCAGCCGTGATCGACCGCGTATTGCGCGATGACTTTGCCGCCGTACAAACCTTGTTCTTCTCCGGAATCGGCCGAATACACCAGGGTGGCCGCGAACTTGTAGTGGCTCAGCACGCGCGCGGCTTCGATCAGCGCCGATACGCCCGATGCATCGTCGTCCGCGCCGGGCGCATCGCCGGTGGCGTCCATGACATCGCTGCGCCGTGAATCCAGATGCCCGGTAATGACGATCACGCGGTCTGGGTCCCTCTGTCCACGCTGGATCGCCACGACGTCCATCACTTCCACGCCGTTCTTTGGGGTGCGTTCGCCGGTGAACACTTTCGAAGGCGTGACCACTTCGATGCAGCCGCCGCAACCTTTGGAAATTTCTTCGAACCGGGACTTCACCCAGCGCCGCGCGGCGCCGATGCCGCGTGTGTCGGATTGGGTATCCGACAAGGTGCTGCGCGTGCCGAAGCCGACGAGTTTGGCATCGATGTCATGAAGTTCCTTCGCCGATACCGCCTGCGCGATAGCGCGCAATTCCGGATGCGCATTCGACGGCGGTGGATTGAATGATGGCGCGCCGGCGAGCGCGGGCAATGCGGCTGCCATCGTGATCGCAATGGGCCATTTCTGGAATCGAATCGTGCGCATGGCGTTTCCTTGCAGCGGATCACGCAAGCCTAATCCTTTGCCGCGCGCTGTGCAGGCGAAATCATCCAGGACTTTCGTCATACGTGCGCCGCAGCATGCTGCGCGCGCGCCAAGGCTCTAGACTGGTGCTTTTCCGCAATTGCGTCTTTGCAAGGAGTGCCTCATGCGCCGCGTCGTCCTTTCCACTCTCATCGCCGTCGCGGGCTTCGCCACCTCGGCGCAAGCCGCTACCGCTTCGTTCTCGCCCGTGATCACCGCGCAAGGTTTTCGCGATTACGACAAGGCGATCTCTTCCGATTACATGCAAGGCCGCAAACCCGGCACCGAGGGGGCACAGCGCGCCACCGCCTACATCGTCGAACAGTTCAAGAAGCTCGGATTGCAGCCTGGCAACAACGGATCGTGGTTCCAGACCGTGCCGACGGTTTCGGCGACCGTGCAGAACAAGGACGCGCTGAAATTGAACATCATCGAAGGCGGCGGCACGCAGTCGTTCGCTTATGGCGCCGACATGGTCGTCTATGACCCGCAGGACAAGCCGCACGTCGCGATCACCGATTCGCCGGTCGTATTCCTGGGCTACGGCATCGATGCGCCGGAGTGGCAGTGGAACGATTACGCCGACCAGGACGTGAAAGGCAAGACCGTCATCGTGCTGGTCAACGATCCGGGCTACGCGACCGGCGATCCGAAATTGTTCAAGGGCCGCACCATGACCTACTACGGCCGCTGGACCTACAAATACGAGGAGTGCGCACGCAAGGGCGCTGCAGCGTGCTTGATCGTGCACGACACCGGCGCGGCGGGATATCCGTGGACGGTGGTGAAGAATTCATGGACCGGCCCGCAACTCAGCCTGCCGGCGTCAGAGGATCCCGCGCCGCGCACGCCGGTGGTCGGCTGGCTCACCACCGATTCCGCGCGCCGGCTGTTCGCCAAAGCCGGTTTGAATTTCGATGATCTGAAATCCGCGGCATCGAAGCGCGGTTTCAAGCCGGTCGCGTTGAACGCGAAAGCGTCGATCGCCTTTGACAGCAAGATCGAAACGGGCAGCGCGAACAACGTGCTCGGGCTGGTGAAGGGGACGAAACATCCCGATCAGGTGATCGTGTACTCGGCGCACTGGGACCATTTCGGCGTCGATCCGAAATTGAACGGCGACCAGATCTTCAACGGCGCGATCGACAACGGCACCGGCATCGCCGCGCTGCTGGAAATCGCCGGCGCCTTTGCCAAACGAAAACCCGAACGCAGTGTGCTGTTCCTGGCCGACACGCTGGAGGAATCCGGCCTGCTCGGCTCGCTCTATTACACGATGCATCCGGTGTTCCCGCTGGACAAGACCGTCGCCGACATCAACATGGACGCAATGGACGTGATCGGGCCGACGAAGAACGTGCAGATCATCGGCAGCGGCCAGTCGCAACTAGAGGACATGCTGAAAGCGGTGCTGAAGAGACAAGGCCGATATGCGAGTCCCGATGCCACGCCCGAGAACGGCTTCTATTTCCGTTCCGACCATTTCAGTTTTGCCAAGGCCGGCGTGCCCGCGTTGATGACGGGCACCGGCAACGACGAAGTAAACGGCGGCACCGCGGCGGGCGCAGCCGCGCTGGCCGACTACACCGCGCACCGCTATCACACGCCGATGGACAATTTCGATCCGAAATGGGATTTCTCCGGCGTGGCCGAGGACGCGCAGGCGCTCTACGAGGTCGGCAACGAACTCGCCAACAGCGATCAATGGCCCCAGTGGAACAGCGACAGCGAATTTCGCGCCAAGCGCGAGAAGATGATGGGCCATTGACGTGCACCACTCGCGCCTGTGCTCCATGCAGATCGACTGCAACGTTGCCGACATCGACGAGGCCGCGCGCTTCTGGGCCGCGGCGCTGGGTCGTCCGGTGGACATGGCACACCCCGGCAGCCGCGACAAATACCGGCAGCTCGCCACGCTGCCGGACGAACCGATGCTGCAATTGCAGCGCGTCGATCACGAAAGCCGCGTGCACCTGGACATCGAAACCGACGACATCGAGGCGGAAGTCGCGCGCCTGGAAAAGCTCGGCGCGACGATATTCAAACGTCTCGAACGCTGGGTGGTAATGCAGGCGCCCAGCGGCCAGCGCTTCTGCGTCGTGCGCGTGCAGCGGCCGGATTGGCCGAAGCATGCGAATCGGTGGGATTGATTTGTAGGCTGACAGCGCATGTAACATGCGATGACAGCGGCTGGCTCATCAGCGCAGCCTTCATGCGAAAGGGGATTTATGCGCAAGATCTTTATTGTGTTGCTGTTGGGCGCAGCGGCTGGCATTGCTGCTGCCCAAACCTCAGATCATCAGTCGAAAATTGACGCGATGCTGGCGCCGGAAAGCGAGGGACCCCCTGCTTATGCAGGAATACTCGGCGTGGTCCTGTCAACTAAAGATGGAGACCAAAAGCTCGAGCCTACTTCCGGAACGATGGGCACGACCTACGCTTTCGTGACAGCCCTGGTATTCGCCGATTTTTCCGGTCTGCATGCCAACGTACGCATTAATGACCCACAACCAACTTTCCATATTTTGATGGGCGGCGCACCGGACGGACGCATTTTTCTGGTCAAGCTCGCTGTGAATGACCGCAGCAACAACCGCTCGGTAAAACTCGGCCGCTCCGGGTTTGGCAGTTACTCAGGATTCGGCACACCTGACCCTAAGTGGATGCTCCCAATCACAACGACTGAAGTGAAACCCGCTACGTGGACGGTGGTGCCGAATGCGCCATTGGCGCCCGGAGAATACGGCATCTATGCAGGGCCGGCCACATTGGCCAACGGTTCTCCATCGGGTGGTGGCGGTTGGCTCTATGCTTTTGGTGTTGACGGTTAGTGTGGCATTTGTATGCGCAAACACCTTTACGTCCAATTTCGCGATTTCAAATATTCCGCGAGCCTCGCCTCCGCACTGCCCGCCTCCGGCGCATAGCCGTATTCGTAGCGCACACGCGGGGGCAGGGACATCAGAATGGATTCGGCGCGGCCGCCGGATTGCAGGCCGAACAAGGTGCCACGGTCGTAGACCAGGTTGAATTCCACGTAGCGGCCTCGGCGGTACAACTGGAATTCGCGTTCGCGTTCGCCGTACGGCGCGTTCTTGCGACGCTCGACGATCGGCAGGTAGGCATCCAGAAAACCATCACCGACCGCGCGCAAGAAGGCGAAGCACTCACTGAAATCCCACGCATTCAGATCGTCGAAGAACAGGCCGCCGATGCCGCGCGCCTCGTTGCGGTGCTTGATGAAGAAATACTCGTCGCACCACTGCTTGTATTTCGGATAGACCTCGTCACCGAACGGCGCACACAGATCGCGCGCGACGGTGTGCCAGTGCACGCAATCCTCATCGAACGGGTAGAACGGCGTGAGATCGAAGCCGCCACCGAACCACCACACCGGTTCCGCATCCGGTTTGCGCGCTTCGAAGAAACGCACGTTCATGTGCGCGGTCGGCACGTACGGATTGCGCGGATGCACCACTACCGAAACGCCGTTGGCGAGCCACGAGCATCCCGCCAGTTGCGGCCGCTGCACGCTGGCCGAGGGAGGCAGCGTGTCGCCAAAGACTTTGGAATAGCCGACGCCGGCCTGCTCGAACACCGCGCCGTTTTTCAACACGCGTGTGCGGCCACCGCCACCGCTCGGTCTGGCCCAAACGTCATCGCCGAAACGCACTTCCGTCTCGAATGTTTCGAGAGCCGCACATAGGCGATCCTGCAATGAGCGCAGATAGCTTTCAACTTCGGGAGCGTGGTCGGACATTCCGGTCATCAAGAAATCCGTTCGCACTGAGCGTAATGAGCGCAGCCAAGCCGAATCACTCGTGTCTTTCGACTCCCGCGCTGGCGCGCCCGCGCTCAGAGCGAACAGTTGGACCGTCTCAATGCGACATCGCGAACCGGTTGTTGATGTCGGTGACGAGGTTCTGGATCCAGCTCGGATAGTTGGTGTGAATCCAGCGCTGGCCGTTCTTTACCTCGTATTTCAAATTGCTACTGTTGAGGTAATTGATCTGCACCTGATGCCGGTCGTAGTGCACGGCGATGGTGACGCTGAAATCGCGTCGCGCATACGTGGCGTCGATTTCTCCGGGCATGTGCCGCGCGATCGCCCAGCCGCGACCGGTCAGCGCTTCCATCACCACGTTCTCGACCTGCGCCTCATGCATCCCCGGCGGCGCCTGGATCGGCGGCGGGTCGACCAGCGGCACCTGGCGGAAGGCCACGGTCAGCAACAGCAATGGCAACAGCAGTAACAAGTGAATGCGTTTCATGTTCTGTTCCCCTTGTGCATGAGCTGCTCGGATGCAACTCCCCAAGCTTGGCAGCGGGAGGGCTCGCACTCAAGTCTCGGCGTTGACCGATCCGCCACGGGGCTTGCGTATACTGCGCGGTCACTTTGGAGCTGCACGCTTGCCCGCACGCATTCCATCATTGGCCGTCACCGCCTACAGTGCGACTTCCGCGCTGGGTCACGGCGTGTCCGCGCACGTGGATGCGCTGCGCAGCGGCCGCGGTAGTTTGCGCGCGAATGATTTTTCTTCGGCACCGCTGGAGTGTTGCATCGGTCGCGTAGAGGGAATCGAAGACGCACCACTGCCGCAATCGCTCGCGCATTGGGAATGCCGCAACAATCGGCTGGCCTGGCTGGGATTGAATCAGGACGAATTATTCGAAGCAGTGAGCGCCGCGATCGAACGGCACGGCGCGGACCGCGTGGCGCTGGTGCTCGGCACCTCAACTGCCAGCATCGGCGCCAGTGAAGAAGCATACCGGCGTCTGGAAGACGGACATTTTCCGCAAGACCTGCGCCGTCCCGGTATCCATACTCCGCATTCGCTGACCGCATTCATTGCCAAAGCGACCGGTATTGATGGCCCCGCGCTGACGATCTCCACCGCGTGTTCGTCTTCGGCGAAAGTTTTCGCCTCCGCGGAACGAATGATGCGGCTCGGCCTGGTCGACGCCGCGCTAGTCGGCGGTGTGGACACGCTGTGCGACAGCGTACTGTTCGGCTTCAACGCTCTGGAACTGGTTTCGCCGGAACCCTGCCGACCGTTCGATGCGCGGCGGCGCGGCATTTCCATCGGCGAGGCCGCGGCATTCGCATTGCTGGAGCGCGCGGATATCGCGCCACACTCTCCGCGCCTGATCGGCTACGGCGAATCGTCCGACGCATATCACATGTCCACGCCGCACCCGCAAGGCCGCGGTGCGCGCGCCGCGCTGGATGACGCGCTGGCGCGTGCGGGCTTGCGCGAAGATCAAATCGATTACATCAACCTGCACGGCACGGCCACGCTGAAGAACGATGAAGTGGAAGCGGCGGTGGTGGGCGAGCGCTTTTCGCCGCGCGTGCGCGCCAGTTCCACCAAGGGCTTCACCGGCCACACACTGGGCGCGGCCGGCGGACTGGAAGCGGTGTTCGGCCTGATCGCGATCGAACACGGCTTCGTGCCCGGCAATCTCGGTTGCACGCAACCGGAGTCCGTGTGCGAGCGACAATTGGCGTTGCGAAGCGAAGAACGCGAGGTACGCGTGGCGCTGTCCAACTCGTTCGGCTTCGGCGGCAACAACGCGTGCCTGGCGTTCGCGCGGGCGGATTTCGCATGAGCGAGCTGCACGTGCGCATCGAAGGCATCGGCGCGTGGCTGCGCGGCGCGTCGGATTGGAACACGTTGCGAGCGATCCTGCGCGGAGCACATGGACTGCGCGAAGACGCGCCTTTGAAGCCCGCCGCCGCAGCCTTGCCGCCCGCCGAACGCCGGCGCGCGCCGGAAGCCGTGTTGCTGGCAGCGGAAGTGGCGGGACAGGCCTGCAGACATGCGAACCGCGAGCCCTCTTCGATACCCTGCGTATTCGCCTCGACGCATGGCGAACTGTCGATCACCGATTACATGTGCGTCACGCTGGCCAGTGCGCCGTGCGAACTGTCGCCGACCAAGTTTCATAACTCGGTGCACAACGCACCGGCCGGCTACTGGACCATCGCCACGGATTGCGAGCACGCGTCGAACGCCGTCACCGGCTGGCATGCGAGTTTCGGCGCAGGTTTGCTAGAAGCCGCAACACTGGCCCTCGCAGAAAATACGCCAGTGCTGTTCGCTGCCTACGACACCGTATCCAGCGGACCGCTGGCGGAAATGACACGCACTACGCAGCCGTTCGGCGCAGCGCTGGTGTTGTCGCCAAATGGATCCGCTACGCCGTTGATCACATTGAGATTGCGCGCAGGCACTGTTTCCGAACTTGCAGCTTTGCCGTCGGCGCTCAGTACATTGGCAAACGACAATCCATTGAACGCGCACGCACTGGCGTTGCTGGCCGCATTGGCGCAGGATTCGCCCGCGCGCTTGACGGTGCCCGCCGCATCGGGTTTGCTCCTCGACATGGAGGTTTTATTTTGAAAGCAGCAGCGCCCCGTTACTGCGTGCTGATTCCGTGCCTCAACGAGGAGCGCGCGATCGGCGCCCTGCTGCGCGCGGTGCTGACGCATTGCTCTGACGTGATCGTTGTGGACGATGGTTCCGACGACGCCACGCCTGAGATCGTCGCAAAATTGCCGGTGACCTTGCTGCGACACGACACGCGGCGCGGCAAGGGCGAAGCGCTGCGAACCGGCTTCCGCGAGGTGCTCAAGCGCGGATTCGATGCGGTGCTGACGATGGACGGCGACGGTCAGCATTCGCCGAACGACATTCCGCGCATCGTCGATGCCGCGTCGCGCTATCCAAACCATATCGTGGTCGGCGCGCGGCTCTTGAACCGTGCACAGCAACCGACCGGCCGCCGTTTCGCCAATGCGTTCGCCGACTGGGGCATCAGTTGGGGTTGCGGCAAGCCGGTCACGGATACGCAAAGCGGACAGCGCTGGTATCCGCGCGCCGCGATGCAACTGGTCGATCTGAAGTCGCAGGATTTCGTGTTCGAGGCGGCGATCCTGATCGCGGCTTGCCGCGATTTGGACATGAATGTCGTTTCGGTGCCGATCGAATCACGCTATGCGGGCGAATTCCGCCTCTCGCATTTCCGCCCCGTGCGCGACGTGGTGCGCATCACCTGGTACACCTTCTGGCGTGTGCTGCATTACGGGCACGTGGTACAGAGCTACCGCGCCTCGCATGATACGCCGCCGCTGGTGCACGATCCGGAAGGACTGTGCGGAGGCAACGCCGCGGTCGCGCACAGCGGCGCCTCCTGACATGCTGCACTCACCACTGCTGCTGCAACTGGTGGTGATCCTGGGCACCTCGCGCGTGCTGGCGCTGCTGCTGCGTTGGCTGGGTCAACCGCCGGTAATCGGCGAGATGATCGCCGGCATCGTGCTGGGACCGATCGTGTTCGGCGCACTGGCGCCGCATCTGCACGCGGAGATCTTTCCGAAATCGAGCTTGGGCGCGCTCGATGGTCTGTCGCAGATCGGGCTGGTGCTCTTCATGTTCATCGTCGGCGCGGAACTGCGCATGCCTCACGGGGCGCGCAGGCAGATCGCCACCGCCGGCATCGTAGGCGTGTGCAGCGTGCTGCTGCCGATGGTGCTGGGCGTGGCGATCGCGCCGGCGCTCCATCCGCGTTTCGCGCCGCCGGGCGTGGGTTTCTGGACCTTCGCATTGTTCATGGCGGCGTCGATGGCGATCACCGCGTTTCCGATCATGGCGCGTATCCTGAAGGAGCGCGCGCTGACGCATACGCCGATCGGCCGGCTGGCGCTGACCTCGGCTGCCATCGCCGACGTGTTCGCGTGGATCATGCTGGCCGTGGTAGTGGCGTTGATCGCATCGCATGGCGGCTGGAGCAGACTGGCGCTGACGCTCGGCGGTCTGCTGGCGCTGGCGGTATTCGCATTCGCGGCGGTGCGTCCGCTGTTCGCGCGCATCCTCGCGCGTCACGCAGCGGACGGACGGCCACACGGCATGACGCTGGCCGCGCTGCTGATCACTGCCCTCGCCTTCGCGGCAGCGACGCAGGCGCTGCAAGTGCACGCGGTGTTCGGTGCGTTCCTGTTTGGCGCCTGCCTGCCACGCGACGATCGCCTGCTGCAGACCCTGATCGAACGCATCGAGCATCTCGCAGTCCAGGTGCTGATGCCGGTGTTCTTCGCATTGGCAGGCCTCAACACCACACCCGGCGTATTTGCCGGTGCCGGCGGTGGCGCGCTGCTGCTGGTGCTGGCCGCCGCGGTCATCGGCAAGGTGATCGGCGGCGCGGCCGGCGCGCGGATCGGCGGCGCATCGTGGCGCACGGCGCTGGCGGTGGGTTCGCTGATGAACGCGCGCGCACTGATGGAACTGATCGTGATGAAGGTGGGCCTGGATGCAGGCGTGATCGGCCGCGAGGTCTTCACCATGCTGATGGTGATGGCGATCGCCACCACGTTCATGACCACGCCGATGCTGAGCTTATTCACCCGCCGCAACGCGGCCGCCCTGCCCGATACGCCGACTGCGGGCGTGGGCACAGGATGACGTCAATCTGAAACTGGATGCGCTCTCTGAGCTGCGATTCCCGGCGCGAATCGGCACGGCATGTGCCGACGCGAAGACATGCAGGGTCTGACGCGGCAAACATGGCGCGGCTCTGCCGCGACCGTTTGCTTGCAATCCGCGGTAGGATGCCCGGTGTTCCAAGCAATTATTTCTCTTTCAACGCGATCGCATGAATCCCCGCGCTGCTCAAGCGCTGCTTGGCCGATTCCAGTTCCGTGGCTGAAGCGAATGGACCCAGACGCACGCGGTTCCAAGTCTGGCCGTTGATGGTGACAGGCTGCACGCTGGCGCTAAAGCCTTGCAAGGCCAGCTTGGCTTTCATGCTGTCGGCATCAGCACTGCTCGGAAAGGATCCGACCTGCAGGAGATAACCGCTGTCGCCACCGGTTGCAGTGACGGACATCTGCGCCGGTTTGGCGCTGGAAGTCGACGCAGCGGGGACATTGGCCGCCGCGGCCTTTTGCTGTTCCGCTTTCGCCTGCGCCGACAACTGCGCATCGGGAATCACGACTTCCTTTTCCGGCAACACCGAATAGAAATCGAAGGTCGGTTTGCTCGTGTCCGCCTTGTTTGACTGATCGGCGATGCCCGGCGCGCTGGGCTGAGGGGCGGTCGCCTGTGGATTGGGCTGTGGTTGATCGTGTCTTCGCAAGTTCGGCGCGTAGCCGCCCCAGACCACCAGCGCGCAGAGAACCGCGCCGACGATCACCCCCCCGCCGAACAATGCCCAACCCGGCGTACCGCCGTTGCGCACCGCCTGTCTGCCGTTGCCGCGTCTTGCTGTTGCCATGGAATTCCGTGAGACGTGAGACTTGAGAAGGCTACATCATCACGATGCAATCGCAAGCGCGGCAAGCGCCCTGTTCACTCGTCATTCCGAACGCCGCGCAGCGGCGATCCGGAATCTGTTGTCAATCGGAAAGCAGATTCCTCGTTACACGCCGCATCACCCCACGGGCTGCCTGCGTTCTCTCCTGCCTTGAGAGTTCGTTCGCTCACGCGGCCCGGAATGACACCACCCAGTCACATCGTTTCCGGCGCGGAAATGCCCAGCAAGTCGAGCCCGTTCGCCAACACCTGCCGCGTGCCGAAGGCGAGCGCCAGGCGCGCGTCACGCAGGGCTTCGTCTTCGATCAGGAACTGCTCGGCGTTGTACCAGGTGTGGAAAGCCTGCGCGAGTTCGCGCAGGTATTGCGCGAGGAGGTGCGGCTCCAGACACGCCGCGGCGGCTTCCACCACTTCGGGATAGCGCGAAATCTCCCGCAACACTGTCTGCGCGTGCTCGCTTTGCAGCCGATCAAGGCTGGCGAGCGCGGGCTTGCGGTCGAACACGATCGAGCGTTCGTGCATCTGCCGCTGCACGCTGCAGATGCGCGCGTGCGCGTACTGAATGTAGTACACCGGATTGTCGAAACTCTGCGCACGCGCCAGATCGATGTCGAACACCAGTTGCGAATCGCTCTTGCGGCAGATCAGGAAATAACGCGTGGCGTCGCGGCCGACTTCGTCGATCAAGTCGCGCAACGTAACGTAGCCGCCGGCGCGCTTGGAAATCTTCACTTCTTCGCCGCCGCGCATCACCGTCACCATCTGGTGCAGCACGTACTCGGGCCAGCCTTTCGGAATGCCGAGATCGAGCGCCTGCAGGCCCGCGCGCACGCGCGCCAGCGAACCGTGGTGATCGGCGCCCAGTTCCGTGATCGCACGCTTGTAGCCGCGCTGCCACTTGCTGTAGTGGTAGGCGATGTCCGGCACGAAATACGTGCACGTGCCGTCTGACTTGCGCATCACGCGGTCCTTGTCGTCGCCGAAGTCGGTGGACTTCAGCCACAGCGCGCCATCGGCCTCGTAAGCGTGGCCTTCGTCGATGATGCGTTTCACCACGTTGTCGAGCTTGCCGTCGGCGTACAGCGACGACTCCAAGTAGTACACATCGAACTCCACGCCGAAGGCGCGCAGGTCCTGGTCCTGCTCGTGCCGCAACCAGTTCACGGCGAAGCTGCGGATCGCGTCCAGATCGTCGGGATCGCCGCTGGCCATCAGATCGGTGTCCCAAGCGCTGTCGTCGCGGCCGGCAGTCTCGCGCGTCATGTAGGCGCGCGCGATTTCGCGTATGTATTCGCCGCGATAGCCATCCGCCGGCCAGCGCGGATCATCCGGCTCGATACCCTTGCAACGCGCCTGCACGGACAGCGCGAGATTGGCGATCTGCGCGCCGGCATCGTTGTAGTAGAACTCGCGCGTAACGTTCCAGCCGGTGGCGTCCAGCAGACGGCAGATCGTATCGCCGATCGCCGCAGCGCGGCCGTGGCCGACGTGCAGCGGACCTGTGGGATTGGCGGAGACGAATTCCACGCCCACGATTTTGTGCACGCCTTGGCGGCTGCGACCGTAATCGCCGCCTTCGTGAAACACGCGGCGCAATTCGTCGTGGTAAGCGCGCGTCGTCAGAAAGAAATTGATGAACCCGGGGCCGGCGATCTCGACTTTTTCTACCGCATCGCTCGCCGGCAGGGCGCCCACCAGCGCCTGCGCCAGCTCGCGCGGATTGCGCTGCTGCGTTTTGGCCAGAATCATCGCGATGTTGCTGGCGAAATCGCCATGCGCGGAATTCCGGGTGCGCTCGATCCCAAATTCGGGCTGGCTGTTCAGCACCAGCTCGTTGCGTGCGAGCAATGTGTCGGCGGCTTGCAGCAACAGGTTGCGCAGGATTTCTTTCACGGCGTCGTTCTTTTGGCGAGTCGATCATGCTAACCCAGCGCGCGCAAAGACTGCAGCGAGGATGGACAGGGGAACCTGTGGATAACTGTGTGAGCAAGCCTGCGGCGTCTTGATCCTGCAACACCTTGGAAGCCGCATTCATACGTCAGTCACAAAGAATTTTTCTTCACTGACAGGAGGTTGCAAAATGCTTCGCGAGATTTCGGCAAAAGCGCGAGCCAAGTACACGTCGGGCCGACGTGTGAATAACGGAAGCGGGAGCGGGAGGTGCGTGTGGGTTGTGGATCCACCCCTTGGGTTACGGCGGATTGGCGACGAGATAACCACAACCATCGCTCAAATCATCCCCCGCGCGGCCATCGAGGTGGGTTCGCCGGCGCCGATCACGAAATGATCCAGCACTCGCACGCCTATCAGCGCCAGCGCGTCGCGCAGTTCGCGCGTGATGGCGCGGTCTGCGGCGGAAGGTTCGGCTACACCGCTCGGGTGGTTGTGCGCCAAAATCACCGCCGCCGCATTGCGGGCGATGCACTCGCGCACGACCTCACGCGGATGCACCGACGCACCGTCGGTGGTGCCGCGGAATAATTCGGCAAAGCCGAGCACGCGATGGCGGTTGTCGAGATACAGACAGGCGAACACTTCATAAGGCAAGTGCCTCAGCCGTGCACGCAAGTACGCAGCGCTGTCGCGTGGCGTGGTCAGTGCGGGAAGTTGTTGCAATTCTTCGCCCAGCGCGCGGCGCGCCAGCTCCAGTGCAGCGGATAATCTTGCTCGTTTGGCAGGACCAAGCCCTGGCACTCGGACCCCCTCGCGCGCCAGCAAGGCGTTCACGCCACCGGCTTCGGTGAGCATGGCGCGGCCCAGTTCCACCGCGCTACGCCCGCGCGTGCCGCTGCCGAGCAATACCGCGATCAGTTCCGCCGCGGAAAGCGACTGCGCACCTTGCGAGAGGAGTTTTTCGCGGGGACGTTCGTCGACGGGCCAGTCTTTGATGGTCATATGCGTCGTGGCAAGAGCCGAGCCTTCCGGCGAAGCAGGAACAATCGCGCGCAAAGTGCGCCCCTGCCAGCGGTTGTCCTGGTCGAATCCGGTAAGCTTGCGCCTCTCGCATTCGTCAGTTGCCGCCGACATGGGTGCCTCCAGTTTGAGCCATCGCCGCATCCTGCTCGGCGTGTCCGGCGGCATTGCCGCGTACAAGGCCTGCGAGCTGACGCGACGCCTGCGCGATGCCGGAGCGGAAGTGCGTGTGGTGTTGACCGCCAATGCCGCGCGCTTTGTCACGTCGCTGACCTTCGAGGCCCTGTCCGGCCAGCCGGTGCGCGCGGACTTGTGGGACGAAGCCGCGGAAATGGGCATGGGGCATCTTGAGCTGGCGCGCTGGGCGCAGCGCGTGCTGATCGCCCCGGCATCGGCCGATGTGATCGCCAAGTTGGCACACGGTTTCGCCGACGATCTTCTGACCACGTTATGCCTCGCCACCGAAGCGCCGCTCGCGATCGCGCCGACAATGAATCACCGAATGTGGCTGCACGCCGCAACCCAGGCCAATGTCGGAACGTTGCGCGCGCGCGGTGTTGCGATTCTCGGTCCTGATGACGGCCCGCTGGCGGAAGGCGAATCCGGCCCCGGGCGGTTGATGGAGCCACAGGCGATCGTCGCTGCGCTTTCGCGAATGGAGAGCGAGGCACGAGCGCCTGGCGATTTCGCCGGACTGCACGTCGTGGTGAACGCCGGCCCGACTTACGAGGACATCGACCCGGTGCGCTTTCTCGGCAACCGCAGTTCGGGGCGTATGGGCTTTGCGATCGCTGAAGCCGCGCGCGACGCCGGCGCGCGGGTCACGCTAATCGCCGGGCCGGTGAATCTTTCAGCGCCGCAAGGCATTGCACGCATCGACGTGCGCAGCGCGCGCGACATGCGCGATGCGGTGCTCGATGCGGTGAAAGGCGCTGACATTTTCATCGCCACCGCGGCGGTGGCCGATTGGCGGCCCGCGCGAGTCAGTGCGCAGAAGGTCAAGAAGTGCGGCGCGCCGCCGTCATTGGAACTCGTCGAGAATCCGGACATACTCGCGGAAGTCGCCGCCCTGTCCCGCAAGCCGTTTGTCGTCGGCTTCGCTGCGGAAACCGAGAATCTCGAAACCAATGCGCGCGAAAAATTCGTGCGCAAGAACATCGACCTGATCGCCGCCAACGAAGTCGCTGCGGATCGCGGCATCGACACCGAAGACAACGCGCTGCACCTTTTCTGGAACGGCGGCGACGAAGCGTTGCCGCGCGCGGGCAAGCGCGAACTGGCGCAGAAACTGATCGCGCGCATCGCCGCGTTGCGCGCGGTGCAGACCCGCTGATGGACATGTCCGGACAGGCACACGCACTGGATGTCGAGGTGAAGATCCTCGACGCGCGGTTGGGCGATTCGATTCCGCTGCCCGAATACGCCACGTCCGGCGCCGCGGCGATGGATTTGCGCGCCGCGCCTGAACACGCGATCGAACTGCAACCGGGCGCCAGCGCGCTGATTCCGACCGGCCTCGCGATCCACATCAGCGATCCGGGCTGGTGCGCGCTGATCCTGCCGCGCTCGGGTTTGGGCCACAAGCACGGGTTGGTGTTGGGCAATCTCACCGGGCTGATCGACGCCGATTACCAGGGGCCGCTGATGATTTCCTGCTGGAATCGCGGGCAGGCGGCTTTTACCATCGCACCGGGCGATCGCATCGCGCAGATGATGTTTGTGCCGGTCGCGCGGGCGCGCTGGCACGTGGTCGAAGCCTTCGCGCCGAGCACACGCGGCGAAGGCGGATTCGGTTCCACCGGCGTCGGTTGAGAAGCGGGGACATGGCCATCAACATGGTCGGCAAACTCAAGCTGGATGCCCTGCGCGCACGTTTCAACCGCAGCCGTGGCGCGGCCGAACTCGCGGCCGATATCGCCTTCGCACTGATGATCCTGCTGGTGCTGTTCGCGCTGTTCATGGCGTGGCAAAGCTGGTTGATCGCACGCGAATCCGGTGCGACGCAGAGTCTGGCGCAGGAGAAAGCGCAGGCGCTGCAAAGCGTGAGCGGGGCGATTTCCGCGCAACGTCGCGAGGTCGATCGCGCACTCGCCAATGTTGGCGTGCGCACCGCGCTGGGCAGCGGTGATGAAGCTTCGCGCGCGCACGCCGCGCAATTGCTGCACGCGTTGCTGCCGAGGGCACGCGAGGTGGCGTTCTACAGCGCGTCGCTGGACGAAGTGCTGAAAGGCAACCTGCAGCAACTCGGTTATGCGCGCGCCGCGCAGTTGTTGCGCGCGCAAGGCGACAACGCCGCCGCGCCGGTGGAAGTGCGCGCGCGGCCGGTGCGGACGGTTTCCTATGCGGAGCCGGTCATGGATGCGCACGGCACTCCGCTCGCGTACGCCGTGATCGACATGCCGTTCGCGCCGGTTCGTGCTGCGTTCGAAACGATCGAAGTCGACGCCGGGCGCGTGGATCTGCGCCAAGGTGACGGCAGCGGCGATCTGACACTCGCCTCGCGCGGCGACGAAAGTCTTTCCACCGGCAGCGATAGCGGCACGCCGCTGCCGCACAGCCGGCTGCGCATCGCCACGGCCGCGCCGGAATACTGGCTTCCGGTGACGCAATCGCTGTTCGGCGCGATCGTGCTGACGCTGCTGGCGCTGCTCGCCGCCGCTGGTTTGTTCTTCGCGCGCACGCGCATCCGTGCACACGCCATCACTACAGAGGGACCGAGTTTGGCCGACATCACGCCTCCCGTCGCGGCGAAAAAAATCGAAACGCCCGCGCCTGCCGCGCCTGCCGCAGAACGCGTTGCAACCGCCGCGCCCAAGATGGCATCCGCAGCGATCGACCGCAGCATCTTCCGCGCTTACGACATCCGCGGTGTGGTCGGGCAATCGCTCACCGAAGACACCGCACGTGCGATCGGCCGCGCCATCGGCAGCGCCATGCGCGAGAAAAATCTTTCGGAAATCGCAGTCGGCCGCGACGGTCGTCTCTCCGGTCCGCAGATGGCCGACGCATTGATTGAAGGCCTGCGCGCGGCCGGCATCGACGTGATCGACATCGGCGCGGTGCCCACGCCCGTGACGTATTTCGCCAGCTTCCATCTCAACACCGGCTCGTGCGTATCGGTGACGGGCAGCCACAACCCGCCTGACTACAACGGTTTCAAGATCGTGATCGGCGGCGAGACGCTGGCCGAGGATGCGATCCAGGATCTGTACGCGCGCATCGTCGAAGGGCGGTTGGCTGAGGGCCACGGCACGCTGCGGCAACTGGACGTCACGCAGGACTATGTGCAGCGCATCGCGTCCGACATCCAGGTCGGGCGCTCGTTGAAGGTCGTCGTCGATTGCGGCAACGGCATTCCGGGCGCGGTCGCACCAGAAGTGATCCGGGCGATCGGCTGCGAGGTGGAAGAATTGTACTGCGATGTGGACGGCAATTTCCCCAATCACCATCCCGACCCGTCCGAGCCGCACAACCTCGCCGATCTGATACTGATGGTGAAGAAAACCGGGGCGGACATCGGCCTCGCGTTCGATGGCGACGGCGACCGCCTCGGCGTCGTCAGCAAGGAAGGCGAAATCATCTATCCCGACCGCCTACTGATGCTGTTCGCGATGGACGTGCTGCTGCGCAATCCGGGCGCGACCATCCTCTACGACGTGAAATGCACGGGCCACCTGCAGCCACTGATCCTGAAAGCCGGCGGCAGCCCGTTGATGTGGAAGACCGGGCACTCGCTGATCAAGTCGAAGATGAAGGAAACCGGCGCGCAATTGGCCGGTGAGATGAGCGGGCATTTCTTTTTCCGCGAACGCTGGTACGGCTTCGACGACGGCATTTATTCCGCCGCGCGGCTGCTGGAAATCCTCGCAGACGACCCCGCCGCGCGCACGCCGGAAGAAATCTTCGCGACGCTGCCGAAAGGCGTATCGACGCCGGAATTGAAGGTGCAGATGAGGGAAGGCGAGCACTACACCTTCATCGATCGCTTCCGCGAACGCGCGCAATTTGAGAGCGCGCGCATCACCACCATCGACGGCGTGCGCGCCGACTGGTCCGATGGCTGGGGCTTGGTGCGCGCGTCCAACACCACGCCGGTGCTGGTGCTCCGCTTCGACGCCGACAACGACGCTGCGCTGAAGCGCATCCAGGACGTGTTCCGCGCGCAGTTGCTGGCCATCGATTCGTCGTTGCAGCTTCCGTTCTAGCGAACCTTTTTCGCTGGGCTCGAAGCCCGCAATATCGCCGCGGCAACGCCAGCTTGTCGGCCCAGCCTACGCCGCATCCACCTGCGTGCTCTTCAGCGCCGCGCGATTCTGCCGCTTGCGCTCGCGCAGGTCGGACCACCAGCGACGCAGGTCGATCAGCGCGCCGATCGCGTAGATCAGCTTGAACGCGGTAAGCCGCCGCAACACCCGCCGATCGTCGAACACATCGCCGGCCAGCATCGACACCACGCCTTCTTCCACGCGCCAGACATTGCGCGGGTTGGCAAACAGCCGTTTCATCACCGGCGAGTTGAAGCGGTAGATGAACCAAGCAAAGCGCGCATAGCCGGGACGAATGCGCCGCTCGTAGGCGCGCTGCAAATGCCGCTCGCGCGCCGGTTCCCGCAAGCTGCCGTCGACCACTTCCGCGGCATGACGCGCGCCGTGCATGGAAAGGAACACGCCCGAGGAAAAAATCGGATCAAGAAACGACCACGCATCGCCGATCATCACGAAACGCGGCCCGGTCATGCGTTTGCAGACATAGGAATAATTGCCGGTGAAGCGCACTTCGGAGATGCGCTTTGCGCGCGTCATGCGATCCAACGCGTGCGGCACCAGCGCGAGGGTGCGTTCCATGAACTCGGCGTTGTCGGCGCCGCGCCGCGATTTGAGGTATTCGGGTTTGCACACGCAGCCGATGCTCATGTCTCCGCTCGGCAGCGGAATGAACCATGCCCACCCGTGCTCGAAGCGATAGACGCTGATGATGTTGCCGTGCGGATCGCCGGAGTTGAAATCGACGTCCTTGTAATGCGCGAACAGCGCCGCGCTTTGATGCTCCGCGCTGCGCTCGACGAGCTTCAACTGCTTGCCCAAGAACGTGTCGCGCCCCGAGGCATCCACCAGATATCTCGCGCGAACGGCGTGCGAAGCGCCGTTTTCCATCACCCGCACGGTAACGCCGTCCGCGTCGAATTCCACGCGTTCCACTTTCGCGTTCTGGCGCGCATCCACGCCCTGTTCGCGCGCGTGCTCGAACAGCATTTGATCCATTTCCGAACGCAGTACATGGAACGAGTAGGGCGGCGTACTGCCCAGTGCGCGGTCGAACTTGAAGGTGTAATAGCTGCCGTCATCGCGCGGAAAATCCGCGCCCAGTTTCAGTCGGCCGATCCTGCGCAGTTTCTCCAGCGCGTCGATTTCATCGAAGATCGGCATGTTGGCCGGCAGCAGCGATTCACCGATGTGAAAACGCGGGAAGCGATCGCGCTCCAACATCAATACGCGCCAGCCGCGTTTTGCAAGCAGGGTGGAAATGGTGGAACCGCCAGGACCACCGCCGATCACCAGCACGTCGCAGGACTCGGTGCACGGCTCCGTGGCCGCGCTCGCGGCGCCAGTCAATGCAGCATTCATCCCCGTGAATCCCTGGCAAATCAATGAGACCATGATATACATTCGCGCCGCGCATGACCGCCCGTTTGCAATGTCGTCCTCCATCGCCCAACCCCATGCCGCGCCGATGCGCTGGCTGCTGCCGCTACTGATCGCCTACGCCGTACTGGCGTTACTGGGTTCGGTGTGGCACCGGCCGCAATTGAGCGTGATCGCCGCGGCGTTGCTGCTGATCGCGCTGGCGTTGCCTGTGCTGCGCAAGCGCAGTCTGGCCGGCGCGCTGTTGTGGCTGGCACTGGCTGCATTGTTGCTGGTGCCCGCGGCGCTCGGACGTGTACAGCTGGCGCTGGCCGGTCTGCCGATCATGATCCTGGGCGCGTTGTCATGGTTGTTCGCGCGCACCTTGAGCAAGCATCGCGAACCGCTGGTCGCGCGCTGCATCCGCGTTATTGAAGGCGAACAGCGCCTCGCGCTGCCGGGCGTGGCACATTGCGCGCGCGGCGTGACTTTGTACTGGGCGATCGTGCTGGGCGCGCAGGCGCTGATCCTCGCCGCGTTGTGGGTGCTGGCGAAACCTGGCGGCGTGCTGGATGCGATCGGCGTCAAACCCGTTTTTGCGCTGCCGCGCAGCGTGCTCGCGTGGTATCCGGAAATCGGTTGCTGGGCGGTATTGATCGCAGCGTTCGCATTGGAATACGCATTTCGGCGTTGGACGATGCGCGAGATTCCGCATCCGCCGTTGAAGCGGTTCCTCACGAGTTTGATAAAGCGTTGGCCGGAATTGATCCGCGAGGAAGTATCGACATGAGCGGCGCGAGCTTTCCCGCGCCGCTGCGCATCGATGCTTCGCATCCCGCGCTGCCCGGGCATTTTCCCGGCAACCCCATCGTGCCCGGCGTGGTGCTGCTGCGATGCGTGGCCGATGCATTGAGAGAATGGCGCGGACAACGACTACATCGTTTCGATGCGAAATTCCTCGCGCCGTTGCTGCCCGAGCAGGATGCGTCGATCGAACTGCAGGACGAGGGTGCGCGCGTACGTTTCACGGTTCGTCGCGGCGGCACGGTGCTGGCGCGCGGTTTGCTCGAAGGCGCGCCATGAATGCCGCCACCGAACACTGGCAATCGCGTCCCGAAGGCGGCGGCTATTTCGCGATCTGGCTGATCCGTACCATTGGCCTATATTGCGGCCGCACCTTCGCGCGATTATTCCTGTATCCCACCACGCTGTATTTCTTTTTCCGCCGCGGGCCGGAGCGGCGCGCATCCTACGATTACCTGCAACGCGTATTCGGCAAACCGGCGAATGCCTGGCAGGTGATGAAATTGATCCACGCCTTCGCCAGCACGATCCTGGATCGCGTGTTCCTGCTGGCGCGCGGATTGAAGGGCTTCGACATCATCACGCACGGGCTGGAACATTTACACGCACAACTCGATTCTGGCCGCAGCGTGATGCTGCTGGGCGCGCATTACGGCAGCTTCGAAGCCGCACGCGTGCTGGCCACGCACCGGCCGCAGTACAAACTCCGGCTGGTGATGGACAAATCGAAAATGCCGGCGCTGACCGAAGTGCTCGGCGCGCTGGCGCCCGACCTGGCGGCCGATATCATCGATGCCGCACGCGGCGGCACCGACGTGGTGCTGGCGATTTCCGAGGCGGTGCGCGGCGGTTCGTCGATGGTGGCGTTGCTGGGCGACCGCGGACGTGCGCACGAGCAGATGCGCGAAGTACCGTTCCTGGGCGAACCAGCGCCGTTCCCAGCTTCGCCATGGCTGATCGCGGCGGCGCTGGATCTGCCGGTGCTGCTATGCCTTGGCACCTATCGAGGCGGCAATCGCTACGATCTAGTGTTCGAGCCGCTGACCGACCGCGTCGTACTCCCGCGCGGCAACCGCGACGTGGCGCTGGATGCGTACATCCGCGATTACGCTTCGCGCCTGGAACATTACGTGCGCGACGCGCCCTACAACTGGTTCAACTTCTATGATTTCTGGCATTCGCTGCCGCCGGGCGAGGCGGCTCAGCAACAACCCGCGGCCGCCGTGGAACAGGCGAAGTGAGCGCGCGATGAAGCCGCTCGCTTTCGCATTGCTGTTGCCGTGCGCGATCGCGTTTGCGGGTTCGCCCGATCTGGCGGCGACGATCCTCTCGCATCTCGCCCAACCCGACTCGGCGCAGACCCAATTCATCGAGGTGAGTTACCGCGGCATGCTGGATCGTCCGTTGATCACTTCCGGCACCATGAAGTGGCTGGGTGGCGACAAGCTGGAACGCGACGTCGAGAAGCCGTACAAGATGATCGCGAAAATCGGCGACGGCCAGATGAGCGTGCAACGCGGCAATGGCGCGGTGCAGAGCATGCCGATCTCCCGCGCGCCGCAGATGGATGCAATTCTCTCCGGCTTCCGCGCGCTGCTGGGTGGCGATGTCGCGCAGTTGTCGCAAGACTTCGATGTAAAAGCGATGGGCAACGAAGCGCGCTGGGTGCTGACCTTGACTCCGCGCGCGCGCGAATTGCAATCGCGCGTTTCCTCGATCCAGATCGATGGCCGCGGCGATGCGCCGCGCTGCATGACGATGACCGAAGCCGATGGCGACACCACGATCACGCTGGTTGGCGGGATGGCGAAAGCCGGATTGCAGAGCGCCGCACCGCTGCAATCGGCGCTGGCGGCGCGCTGCCGCAATGACTGATACACGGCGCGCGTGAGTCACGGCGTGAAAATCGCGCTGTACTTGGTCTGGTTGATCGCGATCGCCGCGGTCGGCTGGGGCGTGGCGCGGCATCTGAGGATCAGCTCCGATCTGCGCAGCTTCATGCCCCCGCCGCAAACGGCGGATCAGAAACTGCTGCTGGACGAAATCGGCGAAGGGCCGGGCTCGCGCCTGTTGCTGCTCGCAATAAGCGATGCGCCGGACGAACAGCTCGCCCAATTGTCGCAAAGTCTGAAATCCGCACTGCAGGCCGATCCGCGCTTCCTACGCGTTTCCAACGGCAACGCGGATTTGAATGCGCTGGCTTCCGGGTTGTTGCCGTACCGTTATTTGCTCTCGCCGACACTGGATACGCAGCGCTTCGATGCGGATTACCTGCGCGATCAGTTGGCGCAACGGTTGGACGATCTGTCTTCGCCCGCAGCGTCGATGCTGAAACCGATCCTGCCGCGCGATCCGACATTGGAGATTCTGAAACTGGCGCAGCGCTGGGCGCCGGCGAAGCAACCGGCACTACGCGACGGCGTGTGGTTTTCTTCGCAAGACGAAGCGCTGCTGGTCGCCGAGACGCGCGCGCCGGGTTTCGATCCCGGCGCGCAGCGCGAAGCGATCGCGGCATTGCAAATGCACTTCGCGTCACTGCCGAATTCGAATCGCGCCAGATTGACGATCAGCGGCCCGGGTTATTTTTCGCTGGAAGTGAGCCAGCGCACCAAGGCCGAAGCCGATCGTTTCGGTTTGATTACCACACTCGGCTTCGTGATCCTGCTGTTGTTCGCTTATCGCAGCGCGGTGCCATTGCTGGTGACCGCGTTGCCGCTGCTGTCCGGCGCCGTCTGCGGCTTCGCCGCACTGGCCTCGATATTCGGCGAAGCGCACGGCATCACCATCGCTTTCGGCTTCACCCTGCTGGGTGTGGCGCAGGAATATCCGATCCGCGTCTTCAGCCATCGCCGCGCAGGACAGGATGCGCTGCAAAGTGTGCGCGCCTTGTGGCCGCTGTTGGCCACCGCGATCGTATCGACCTGCATCGCGTATCTGGCTTTCTTCGCATCCGGTGTTGCCGGCTTGCAGCAACTCGCGGTATTCACCATCACCGGGTTGATCGTGGCTGGCGCCTGCACGCGCTGGCTGCTGCCGCGCGTGCTGCCCGAACGCTTTCGCGATGCGGCGAATGCGCCGGGTCTGGCAAGCGCATGGAATTTCCTCGCGCATCTGCCGCGGCCGCGCTGGTTGCCTTGGCTGGTTTTGATCGCGGGAATCCTGATCGTCACGTTCGCGCCGGCCAGGTTTTGGGAGAACGATTTGTCGGCGCTCGCGCCCGTTCCGAAAAACATGCTGATGACACAGGCACGATTGGGTTCGGAACTGGGCGCGCCGGATGTGCGCTATCTGTTGGTGCTGCACGCGCCGTCGGCGGATGGCATATTGCACTTGTCAGAACGGATCACGCCGCAGGTAGACGCGCTGATCGCGCGGCACGCGGTCGATGCGGTGGAATTGCCTTCGCGCTATCTGCCCAGCATTGAAACGCAACGCGCACGGCAGGCTAGATTGCCTGACGCGAAAACGCTTGCAACCGCGCTGGCGCAAGCCGAACAAGGCTTGCCGTTCCGCGCAGGATTGTTCGCGCCGTTCGTGGCCGATGTCGAAGCCGCGCGCACATTACCGCCCCTGACACCCGAACAATTCCAGAAGTCGCCGCTGGGCGCGCGCTTGCAGGCGATGCTGCTGCAACACGATGGCCAGTGGATCGGCTTGGGTACCTTGATCGGCGTGCACGACCCGCAAGCGATCGCCGCGCTTTCGAAATCGACCAACGGTGCCGTGCATCTGCTGGATCTGAAAGCATCCTCCGAATCGCTGTTGATTGCCTATCGTCAGAGGATTCTGATTGCGCTAGGCATCGCCGCGCTGCTGCTGTGCGCGACGGTAACGATCGCATTGCGCGGTCCGCGCCGCGCGTTGCATGTGCTGGCGCCGATGACACTGGCGACGCTGATGGTGCTGGGGGTGCTGCGCTTGGCGGGCATTCCGCTGTCGCTGTTTCATCTCGTATCGCTGACGCTCGCCGCAGGTCTGGGTTTGCATTACGCGCTGTTCTTCGAGCGCCGCACCGACGATCCGACGGAGGAACGTCGCACCTTGCACGCCACGCTGGTGTGCGTGATCTCGGCGCTGCTGGTGTTCGGGGTGCTGGCGCTGTCCAGCGTGCCGGTGCTGCGCGCGATCGGGCTGACTGTCGCGCTGGGTGTTGCGTTCCATTTCACCTTGTCGGTGCTGATGGCACCGGCAGCACGCTTGCGACACGAGGATTGAGCGCGTGCTGCCGAAGTCCGACTGGCAGGACTTGATTCCGCACCAAGGCACGATGTGCCTGCTGGACGCCGTAGCCGAATACGACGCCAGGCGCATCCACGCGATCAGCGCCACGCACCGCGATGCGCAGAATCCGTTGCGTGCGAACAATCGGCTGCATGCGGTGGCGCTCTGCGAATACGGCGCGCAGGCGATGGCGGTGCACGGCGCGCTGCGAGCGCGCGCGACGGGTGGTCAGGCGAGGCCGGGTTATCTCGTCTCGTTGCGCGAGGTCGAATTGCGGATCGAATACCTCGACGATCTGCCCGACGCGCTGGACGTTTACGCGGAACAGTTGCTGGATGCGGGCGGGAGCTTGCAGTATGCGTTTCGCGTGGAGCACCGGGGGCGTGTGCTCGCGAACGGACGGGCGGCGGTGCTGGTGCGAATTTGAAAGTGCGGCCGAGACGGGCGTTTTTTGATTTCTGGGATCAAGGATGATCGCAACAGCGAGGTCCAGCCATGAACGAAACTCTGCGCCGCGCGCTGGTCACCGGCGGCAGCGGCGACATCGGCGGCGCGATCTGCCGCCTGCTGGCACGTGAAGGCTGGCACGTGATCGTGCATGCGAACGCCCATCTCGAACGCGCGCGGACCGTGGTGGACGCGATCGCGCAGGCCGGCGGCAGCACGGAGGCCACCGCATTCGATCTCACCGACGGCGCCGCCACGCGCGCCGCACTGGAAAGATTGCTGGAAGCCGGACCAATCGCAGCATTGGTGCACAACGCCGGGATTCACGACGACGCGCCGCTGGCCGGCATGCGCGAGGAACAGTGGTCACGCGTGATCGACGTATCGCTCAACGGCTTCTTCCACGTTGCGCAGCCGCTGTTGCTGCCGATGTCGCGCGCGCGCTTCGGCCGGATCGTCTGCATTTCTTCCGTCGCAGCGGTGATCGGCAACCGCGGCCAGGTGAATTACGCCGCAGCAAAATCCGCGCTGCACGGCGCAGCCAAATCGCTGGCGCGCGAAATGGCCGCGCGCGGCGTCACCGTCAATGTGGTCGCGCCGGGTATCATCGAAGGCAGCATGACGCACGAGTTGTTCGCGCCGGAACAAATCAAGCAGATGATTCCCGCCGGGCGCATGGGCACGCCTGCGGAAGTCGCGCAGGCGGTGGCCTTTCTGTGTTCGGATGGCGCTTCGTACATCAATGGGCAGGTCATCGGCGTGAACGGCGGCATGGGTTGAGACGCCGCCACGCTTGGGGCATTCCCTGCGGCGCGCGGGGCTTCGGCGCCTCGAGGAGAGATGCCGAATTAGGCGATCTGCAATAGCAGCCGATCGGCACGCGCGGGGCCGCGAAACAATGGCGGCTTCGCGCGCGTTCCACACGCCGCGAGGAGTGCCGAGACATCCAGCGCGGGGCAATCGCGCGCGGCTTCCTCGCCGATGCTGCCCGCCAGAGCGTGCAACAGTTCGACGTTGGCGCGCAGCCGTTCGCGCGCCTTCGCGTCATCCAGCGCATCGTGCAATCCCGTATTCAATCGTGCGAACCAGCGCAGATCCTGCTGGTCCAGCCATGCACGCGGACTGCGTGGCGAGCGCGAGCGGTGCCAGCGCCGCAAGAATTCCTGCATCGTGGCGTTCAAGGACGCCGCCTGCTCCAGTTGCGGTCGCAATTCGGACACCAGATTCAGATCGGTGAGGCGTCCGCCGATCGCGAGCGGACACAACACGCCCCAGTAATACGCGTAGTCCCAGATCACCTTCACCGGCATCACCTGCGCGTCGCCGAACAGCGCATATTGATCGCGGTACAGCGAAAGCATGTTGCGGTAGAAAGAAAAATACAGATCCTGATAAATCGCCGCATGCGCAGCCAGCGGTTCGCCGCGCAGGTCGCGCGCGATCAATTCGGTGATGTAGGTGTTGGCGATGCCGATGAAATCCGAACCGGGCGAATAGAACGGGTCGAGAAACACGCCGGCCTCGCCGGTCAGTGCCCAGCGGTCGGCGGAAAACACCTGCTTGCAGCCGTAGGACACCTTGCGCAGGAAGGCAAAATCCATCGGCGCGGTTTTCAATTCGTCCAGCTTGCGCGCAACGAGTGGCTGATGCACGCGCAACCATGCCAGCGCGCGATCGTAAGCTGCTCAAAGGAATCAACCACACCCAGTAGCCGGGACCGCACAGGTGATTGGTTGAGCGCCAGCGCTCGGGCGGCGAACACTGCGCGCGCCACGCCGCGTCATGCATCCATGCATCCAGCTCCAGCCGGGCATCCACGCGGAACCATGCCGCACAGATGTCGTGACCGTTGTCTTCGGCCAAATCGAAATGCCTTTTCAGCAGGCCGGCGCGACCTGAGGCATCGATCAGCCAGCGCGCGCGCAACATTTGAGTTTCGCCGTCGCGTTCACAGCGCACTTCGTGCAGCGTGCCGTCCCCGCCCGGATCCAACGCACGCACCGTGCACCCGTTTTCGAATGCGACGCCGCGTTCCCGCGCTTGATCGATCAAGAAGTTCTCGAACACGCCGCGGTCGATCTGCCATGTGGGTGTATCCAGGACGCGGCTGACGCCAAGCTCGGTGACGTTGTTCAGATCTTCGCGGCCGTCGCAGAAGAAAAATCGAAAGCCGAACTTGCGGATCTGCTGCGCATCGAGATGCGCGCGCAAGCCAAGCACATCGGAAAAATAATCCGCGGCGATTTCGACGGTGGATTCGCCGACCTTGTGCGCGGCCGCGCGCGGCGGCTCGGTGCGGCGCTCCAGCACGCGGATCGACAGTTGCGGAAGGCGCGCGCGCAGTTGCAGCGCCAGCGTCAATCCAGCCAGGCCGCCGCCGAGGATCAGCACGTCATTGTGCGCAGGCTGCATGCAATACCCATCCCAGGTCACCCGTTTTGATTGTGCCGCGTCGCCGGACGCAACGCGAGCCACGGGCTAAAATGACCGGATGAACACGAAAACGGCCCTGATCACCGGTGCCTCGTCCGGCTTTGGCGTGGCCACCGCGACATTGTTCGCGCAAAACGGCTGGCGCGTGATCGCCTGCGCGCGGCGCGCAGAGCGTTTGCGGGAATTGACGGATCGCTTCGGCGAGCGCGTGCACGTCGCCGCATTCGACATCCGCGACGAAGCCGCGATGCGCGCCGCGCTCGACTCATTGCCGGACGATTTTCGCGAGATCGATCTGCTGGTGAACAACGCCGGCCTGGCGCTCGGCACGGAGCCCGCGCAGAACTGCGATCTGGCGCAATGGAAACAGATGATCGACACCAACATCACCGCGCTGGTCACGCTGACGCGCCTGTTGCTGCCCAAGCTGATTGAACGGCGCGGCGCGATCGTCAACATCAGTTCGATCTCCGGCACCTATCCGTACAAGGGCGGCAACGTGTACGGTGGCACCAAGGCTTTTGTCACCCAGTTCTCGCTGGGGCTGCGCACCGATCTGCACGGCAGCGGGGTGCGCGTGACTTCGGTCGAACCGGGCATGGCACAAACCGAATTCACCCTGGTGCGCACAGGCGGTGACCAAACCGCTTCCGACAAACTCTACGCCGGAGCGGATCCGATCAAGCCCAATGACATCGCGCAGACGATCTGGTGGATCGCCAACCTGCCGCCTCACCTCAACGTCAACCGGATCGAGATCATGCCGGTCAGCCAGTCGGCGGCCGGGTTGCAGGTGGCGCGAAACATGTGAGAAGAATGGGCTTCCTCGATAAAATCCGTACGGACTGCACAGTTCGGACATGAAGTCCAAACCCGCCACAGAGGGCGCAGAGCAGACGCTTCAGCACTTGCCGGCGATCCTTGCCGCTGCCGCCATCAGTCAGAGCACCCTCATTACGCATCGCGGCCGGGAAATAGCCGCGGTGGTGCCCGCCGCTGCTGCCAGATTCTCCAAGCCCTTGCCGTTGACGGCTTTGGCCGGCAGCGCTTGGGGTGTGTGGGGAGCACGCAGTTCACAGACGATCTGCTGGTGCGCGACGAATGGAAACGTCAGACGCTGCGGCGGCCCGGCTGCACGTCGCGCACCGGTTGAAATTGCCTGATGCCATCCAGCTCGCCAGCGCTGGCGATCAACGCCTACGCCCTGATCACGCACGACAGGGATTTTTCCAAAGTGCGGGGAATGCGCAGTCTTTGATAGATGCCCCAATAGCGCATCGCGCACTGACGTGCAGAACCTACGATTCCTTCAGGTAGGTGTATCCTGCCAGACCCGCCTCCAGCACAGCTTGCAGGCGTTGCGCTTCTTCGGGTGACACGCGCGCGGAGGCGATCTTGTCGCGGTAGGCCGCGCGCAGGTCGTCGAGTTTGTAGCCGACGTAGTCGAGCAGCATGTCGGAGCTGTCGCCGCGGCGCAGGCCGTCGAGTTTGAAATCGTTCCCTTCAACGCGCACATTCACCGCATCGGTGTCGCCGAACAGGTTGTGGATGTCGCCGAGCGTTTCCTGATACGCGCCGACCAAAAAGATTCCCAAACGATACGCCTCGTTTTCGCGCAGTTCGTGCAGCGGCAGGCTGACATCCAGGCCTTCCGAATCGACGTATTGATCCACGCGGCCGTCCGAATCGCAGGTGAGATCGGCCAGCGTGCCGCGGCGTGTCGGTTTTTCGTCGAGTCGCGTCAGTGGCATGATCGGGAACACCTGATCGATTGCCCACACGTCCGGGATCGATTCGAACACCGAGAAATTGCAGAACACCTTGTCCACGAGTTTGGCGTCGAGCTGATCCAGCACTTCGCGGTGCGCACGCTCTTCAGGTTTCAATCTTGTGCGCACACCGTGCGCGATGGCGTAGTAGAAATCGTCCAGCTTCGCGCGCTGCGCGAGGTTCAATGCGCCCTGCGCGTAGAGCGCCTGACCTTCGCCCAGGTGATGCTGCGCTTCGTGCCAGACCTCCAGCACCGGCCGTGAATCAAGCCCTGCGTTGGTTTCACGCAAGGCACGCAGCACTGGCGGTTCATCGTTCGATGCCGGTGCCACTTCACCCAACGGCGCAGGTTCGACTTCGCTGACGTTCACCACCAGCACAGCGTGGTGCGCGGTCATGGCGCGACCGGACTCGGTCAGCACATGCGGATGTTGCAGACCCATTTCCGCACACGCAGCGGCCAGCGGTTCGACGATCACATGCGCATATTGGTCCAGGTCGTAGTTGATCGAGCAGTCGCTGCGCGAACGCGTGCCCTCGTAATCCACACCCAAGCCACCGCCAACGTCCACGTACTGCAGCGGCAACCCGAGCTCGCGCAGCTCGGCGAAGTGCCGCACTGCCTCGCGCATGCCGTTGGCGATGTCGCGCAGATTGGAAATCTGCGAGCCCATGTGGAAGTGCAGCAGGCGCAGCGTGTGAGCGAGGCTGGCGTCTTTCAACCTTTCTGTCAGCGTCAGTAGTTGCTTCGGCGTCAACCCAAACTTGCCCTTGTCGCCGCCGGTGTTTTGCCACTTGCCCGCACCGATCGAAGCCAGCCGCACGCGCACGCCGAGTTTCGGTTCGATGTTCAATGCGCGCGACTGTTCGATCACGTGTTCCAGTTCTGACGGTTTTTCGATCACGATGATCACGTCGAGTCCGAGCTTGCGACCGATCAGCGCGAGGCGGATATATTCGGCATCCTTGTAGCCGTTGCACACCACCATCGAACCGGGCTGCGCAAGGCCCAGCACCGCCATCAACTCCGGTTTCGATCCGGCTTCCAGACCAAAACCTTCGCCGCCGGCGAGCGTGCCGGCCACTGCGCGTTGCTGGTTGACCTTGATCGGATAAAGCGCGGTGTAGCCTCCCGAATAATTCTGAGCAGCCATCGCGTCGACGAATGCCTTGCGCAACTTCGCGCGGCGATCGAGCAGGATGTCCGGAAAGCGCAACAGCAGTGGCAACCGCGCGCCCATGTCTTTGGCGCGCGCAACCGCGTCGTCCAGCGCGATAGCCGGCCCGCGCGCGCCACGCGGTTGCATCACGGCGCGGCCTTGCGCGTCGATATCGACATAGCCGTCGCTCCAGTGCGCGGCCGAATACACCCGACGGGCGTCGGCGATGCTCCAGTCTTGCGCCATCTGAGATTCCAGCTCGAACAGAACGGTCGATTTTAAGCGCTCGCTGTCGCGCCCGCACCGGCGCGCCCCGCTAGAATGCCGGATTCTTCACCAGCTTTCCTCGCTCACCATGCCGCAACTTTCCTGGTTCACCGAGGCGTACGCGCTCTCCGGCTCCTCGGTCGGTTTCCGCACCGAGCGCCTGCTGCACGCGGAGAAGACGCGCTTTCAGAACATCGAGATCTACCAGACCACCGACTGGGGCAACCTGATGGTGATCGACGGTTGCATCATGCTCACCGGTCGCGACAATTTCCTCTATCACGAGATGATGTCGCATCCGGCGCTGTTCACGCACGCGCGCGCCAAGCGCGTGGTGATCATCGGCGGCGGCGATTGCGGCACGCTGCGCGAGGTGCTGCGTCACGACGAAGTGGAAAGCGCCACGCAAGTCGAAATCGACGAACGCGTGACGCGACTGGCGGAAAAACATTTTCCGGAATTGTGCGAAGCGAATTCCGATCCACGCGCAGAATTGCTGTTCGACGACGGCATCAAGTACATGGCCGACTGCGCGCCCGGTTCGGTGGACGTGGTGATCGTGGATTCCACCGATCCGGTCGGCCCGGCCGAAGGCCTGTTCAACGCGGCGTTCTACGCCTCGTGCTTCCGTGCGCTACGGCAAGGCGGGATCTTGGTGCAGCAGAGCGAATCGCCGATTGCGCACCTGCACCTGATCAAGTCGATGCGCGGGGAGATGTCAAAAGCCGGCTTCGGCGCGCTGCGCACACTCACCTTCCCGCAACCGTGCTATCCCACCGGCTGGTGGAGCTGCACCATGGCGCGCAAGGGCGCCGACCTCACCGAATTCCGCGAACGCGGTGCTGCCGCCAAGACCTTCCCAACCCGCTACTACAACGTCGAGATCCACCGCGCCGCTCTGGCGCAGCCGGAGTTCATGCGCGGGCTCGATTAATCAACATTCATCCACGCGCGCTTAGCTTCGCTCCACCCCATCACGGAAACCCGCCGATGCGTCGCCAAACCCTGACGATCGCCCTCGTCGCCGCGCTGTGCGCTTCCACGGTGCACGCCGCGCCGCAGAAGCACAAGTCGAAACCGGCTCCGCCTTCTTCCGCAGCCGCCGCGCAAGCTGTGCCCTCGGCGGAAGACAAGGCGCGCATCCAGGCCTTGCTGCAATACCAGCGCGATCTGGTGACGGTGAGCGCGTTGCGCGGGGACGCGGTGCATCTGCTCGGCGCGGCCTTGCTGGCGCGGCCGTTGCCGGATCAGAAACCGGAATTCACTTTCCACCGTCTGGCCGAGCGCGCGGCTGCGGCGCCTGCGGCCGGCCCTGGCGTGACTTGGCTCCGCCTGGCCGATTGCGAAGGGAACAACTGTCCCAACGCCGAGATGCTGAAAGAGTTGCAGACGCAAGCCGCCGACAACGCCGCGATGTGGATGCTGGTGATGGACGAGGCCGCGCAGAAGAACGACGACAAGGGGGTGCGCGATGCGTTGTCGAAAGCCGCGGCGGCGAAGACCTACGACGACTACTACGGAATCGGCCTGCAGGGCGTGGCGAGCGTGGTCGGCACCTTGCCGCCGCTACCGGCAACTATGCAGGGCACGCAAGCGGGCGATCCCAAGACCGCGCTGGGCGTGGAACTGCTGATCGCCTTTGGTGTCGCCAACCAGCATCCGCGGCCGTCGCTGAAGCCGCTGCTCGATCTGTGCAATGCCGATCGCGCGAGCAAGGACGACGCGCTGAAATCCGATTGCCTGAAAACCGCGCACGCGCTGGAATGGGGCAGCAGCCCGATCGGCCGCGCAGTCGGCTTGCATATCCACGGCGAACTGGATCCTTCCGCCAAGGCCTCCACCGACAACGATGCGCGCAATCTCGCCTGGCAGATACAGAACTACGCTGAGATCGGCTACGCCGCCCTCACCGACAACCGCCGCGCGGCGCCGCTGCTGGATGCCGCGCGCAGCGGCGGCACCGAACTGAGTCTAGTGCTGTCCACGCTGCGCACCAATGGCGTGGCGGTCGAAGCGCCGCAAGGTTGGCAACCGCAGACAGAAGCCGCGCCGGCAAGCAGCGCCGGTCATTGACGGCAACCTCGGGGCATTTCCGCATTACCCGTTTTCACGAACACCAACACGCACGATGCGCGAACTGATCCTGCTGCGCCACGCCGAAGCCTTACCCGCCGCCGCGAACGGCAGCGATCGCGAGCGGCCGTTGAGCCTGCGTGGCGAGGAGGAAGCGCGGGCAGCCGGCGCATGGCTGCGCGAACAGGGTGCAACGCTCAATGCGGTGCTGAGTTCGCCGGCGCGGCGCGCGCAGATGACGGTGGAGCGCACGCTCGATGCGATGGGGTTGCAACTCAAGCCTCGTTTCGTCGCCGGCATCTACGAAGCCACGCCGGGCGATCTGCTGGCGCTGTTGGAACAACACGCCGGATCCGCCGCGCATGTGCTGCTGGTCGGCCACAACCCGGGACTGGAACAATTGCTGGCTCTGCTGACGCAGGGGCGTTCGGACCGTGCGCGCGGCATGCCGCCGGCCGGCGTGGCTTGGCTGCAACTCGACGAAACGCGCGCACTGGAGCCCGGCAACGCGACGTTGCGCGCGTTCTGGTCGCCGTGAAACACGTTGCGGCATTGCTGCTCGTGCTGGCGTGCGGCACAGCCGCCGCGGCGTGGTGGCCGATCGACAGCGCGCGCTCGCACGCGAGGTTCAGTGTCCGCACCTTGTGGTTTACACACGTGCGCGGCCAGTTCGGCGCGGTATACGGCGAATTGCACAGTGTGGACGCGCAGCGCGACGTGGTGGATGCGCGCATCGACGCCGCCAGCCTGTCGATGGATGATCCAGCCGCTCTCCAGGAAGCGCGCGGTGCGGATTTCTTCGACGTCGCGACTTATCCGCGCATCCATTTCGTGTCCAAACCGTTCTCTGCCGATGCATTGCGCGACGGCGGCGTGCTGGACGGCACGCTGGAGCTGCACGGCCAGCGCCGCGAGGCGGAGTTCCAACTGGAGCCTTCGTCGTGCCCGGCGCAACCGCTTGCCTGTGAGGTGCGGGTGGAGGGCACGCTCTCGCGCAGCGCGTTCGGCATGCGCGCGCACCGCGGACTGCTGTCCGACCGCGTGTCACTGACAATGATTATCGCGCTGGGCGAACCGCGCTAGGATCGTCATACGGGGTTTCGAGGGCTGGCAGTGCGACATCATTTGCCGTGGTTGTGCGTGCTGACCGTGCTGCTGTCCGGCTGCGCGCCGTTGTCCACCAAACGCATCCACCGCGCCGATGCGGTCGTCGCCGCCAGTGTGGACCGCCGCGTCGATTGCCATGCGGTCGATGCCTGCGCGTTGCCGTCGCCGTTCCTCGATCAGGCGCGGCAAGCCATCGCGCAGTCGGATGAGCGGCATCCGCACAACTACGCCACCCTGCTGGAAGTGGGCGAGGATGCGCTGGCCGCGCGCATCAACCTGATCCGCGCCGCGCGCAAATCGATCGACATCCAGACCTACATCTGGGCGAAAGACGATGCGGGCCTGCTGGTGCTGGACGAGCTGATCAACGCTGCGCGCCGCGGCGTGAAGGTGCGCATCCTCGCCGATCAACTGGGCTCGTTGAACGATCCGGCGCTGCTCTCGCGTCTGGCGCGCGCGAGCAGCAATCTGGAAATCCGTCTCTACAACCCGACCTTCGACAAGGCGCAGAACAATCTCGCCGAATACACCGCCAGTATCCTGTGCTGCTTTCGCCGCTTCAATCAGCGCATGCACAACAAGCTGTTTCTGGTGGACGACGCCGTCGGCATCACCGGCGGCCGTAATTACGAGGATCGCTACTACGACTGGGATCCGCAACTCGATTTCCTCGACCGCGATGCATTGATCGCCGGCCCGGCTGCGCTGGAGATGGCGCGAAGCTTCGATCTGTTCTGGAATTTCAAGCGCGCGGTTCCGCTGACGCATCTGAAGGACGCCAACGCGCAGATCCTCGGACATCCGGACGACGTGCCGCCGTGGGTGACGCCGGTTTATGGCGATCCGCAACGGGTGGCGCGCGTGCAGGCGGAAGCCGAAGACCCGCAATTCCTGCGGATGCATTTCATCGCAGGCAGCATGGAAGTCGGACGTGTGGACTACTTCTACGATCTGCCCTCGAAAACGCGAGCCTTGCACGGCCGAGACGCCAAGGAACTGACGCGCGACCTGATGCAACTGCTGCGCGGTGCGCAGAACGAAGTGGTGTTGCAGACGCCGTATCTGGTGCTGACCGACCGCGCCGGCGAAATCTTCGAGGAATTGCACCAGCGTAAGCCGCCGGTGCACGTGCTGGTCTCCACCAATTCGCTGGCGTCCACCGACGCGCTGCCGGTATATGCCCTCTCTTACAAGCACCGCAAGAAATTCCTGGTGGATTACGGCTTCGACATCCGCGAATTGAAGCCGCATCCGCTCGATGCCACGGAGATGATCGAAAACTATCTGCAACTTTCGGGAGACAACGCCGCCGCGGCGATGGGCGGCCGGCGCGGCGCGGTGCCGATCAAGCCGGAGGATTTCGGTCCGCGTGTCAGCCTGCACGCCAAGTCGCTGGTGGTGGACAGGCGCGTGGCGATGGTCGGCTCGCACAATTTCGATCCGCGTTCGGCCGACTACAACACCGAAGCCGGCGTGATCGTGTACGACGCGGGATTCGCCGCGGCCGTGCGCGCCTCGATCGTGCGCGACACCATGCCGCAGAACGCCTGGCTGATTGCGCCGCGACACCCGATTCCGGTGATCGGCGACGTCAGCAACGCGATCGGTGAAGTCTCGCGCTCGCTGCCGATCTTCGATATCTGGCCGTTCGACTATGCCACCAGCTACGAATTGAAACCCGGCTGCAATCCGTTGCCGCCTACCGATCCGAATTTCCTGAAGTGCTACGACTCTGTCGGCGATTTCCCCGAGGTGAACCTCTCGCTGACCGCGATCATCACGCGCTTCATCACCGCATTCGGCGCGGGGGTGCAGGGGATCATGTGAGTGGTCGGTGATGAGTAGTGAGTAGAAAGAGCCGGAGCCCGGGTTCATTCAACTCACTACCCACTACTCACTACTCACTACCCACTACTCACCACTCACCTTCTGTTTCGCCTCATACCGCTTGATCTGAACCCTCCGCGGCATTGGCCGGGAAGCCCACTTGCAGCGGCAGGTGAATGCAGAAAGACGTCCGCTCGTTCGGCACGGAGTCCACTTCGATGCGGCCGCCGTGACGTTCCACGATCTCGCGGCACAGCGTCAGCCCCAGACCCGCCGCGCCATGCTTCTCGCCGACCTGCACAAACGGATCGAAGATGCGTTGCAACTGGTGCGGCGGGATGCCTTCGCCGTTGTCGCACACGCACAGACGCAGCTCGTCGTTGGGATGATCGACCTGCAGGACGACCTCCACATAGCCGCCCGGCGAAGTGTGCCGCAACGCGTTGTCGAGAAGATTGTCCAGCACGCGCGCGCACTCGTTTTGATCGAGCTGCAATTGCGGCGCGTCGTCTTCGATGCTCTCGCGCAATTCTACGCCTTGCGCCTGCGCGCGCACGGAGAAACGACGCAGCGCAGCGTGCGCGGCTTGCGACAACGAGCAAGTGTCGTCCTGCGCACCGCCGCCACGGCGCAACCGCGAGAGGTCCAGCAGGCTTTGCAGCAGGCCGGTGAGTCGCACGGTTTCCTCGTGCAGCGTGCCGATCAGCTCCGATTCGCGCGAGCCCGGCGCGAACTGCGCGCGCTCGGCCAGCAGGTCCAAGGCCATGCGCAACCCGGTCAGAGGCGTGCGCAATTCGTGTGAGGCACGCAACACGAATTCGTTGCGTTCGCGTGCGAAGCGCCGCTCCGCCGTGACGTCGCGCGCCACTACCACCACGCCGGGGCGGACGTCCGCCAATGGCACGAAGCTGCACAGCAGCTCGCGATCCAGTGGCGGCGTGCCCACGCTGAACTCACGCGTGTTGCCGCCGATGGGCGGCACGTGTCGCATCACCTCACGCGCGTACGCATCCAGATCGTTGCGCTGCAATACCTCGTCCAGACTTCTGCCGCGCGCTTCCTCGGGGCGCGTGCCGAACTGGCGCGCGGCGATCGGATTGATGCGCTCGATACGCGCGTTCTTGTCCAGGATCACCAGGCCGTCGTCGATGCTGTTCAGCACCGTTTCGTTGCGCCGCTGCTCCGACACCAACCGCTCGAGGTCCAGCGCATGGAACTCCGCCAGCTTCTCAGCCATCTCGTTGAAGCTGGCGGCCAGCGTATTGCCTTCGCGATAGCGCGCGCCGCCGAGACGCACATCGAATCTGCCGGCAGCGATGGACCGCGTGGCGCCGGCGATATTTTCCAGCGGCCGGGCGATCGCGTCAGCCACGGCGATCACGCTGAAGATACCGGCGCAAATCGCCAGCGCGCCCGCGAACCACAGCAGCATTTCCCAGCGCGGGCCGAGATGCCCGTAATGATTGATGACGACCAGACATGCCAGGATGCCGCTCGCCGCCAATGCGAGGAACAGCCCGTGACTGAGCAACATCGCATGTTTGAGACGCATCGGCTGGAGACGTACGGGTTTGAGACGCGCCGGCATGGTTCCATCCGTGGAGGCTCCGAAGAAGAGAGCCAGATTCGTGGTCGCAAACACCGGACCGGCATTCACGAGTGTACACGCCTTTCCGTGGCGCCCGGCCTGGCGCCTAGACTCCGTAGCGTTTGCGCTTGCGATACAGCGTGGAGACGTCGATGCCCAGCGTTTGCGCCGCGTGTTCGAGCGTGTCGCTGCGCGCCAGCACGGTCTGGATGTGCACGCGCTCCAGGTCTTCCAGCGTCTGCGGCATGAAAGCGAAAGCCGGCGCGGGCACCACCCCGTCGCCCAGCGCCAGATGGCGCGCCTCGATCTGCGTCTCGTTACAGAGGATCGAAGCCCGCTCGATCACGTTGCGCAGTTCGCGCACGTTGCCGGGCCAGCCGTAACCCGCCAGCGCGTTGCGCGCCGAATCGCCGAAACCGCGCGCGATACGCCCGTGCTCGTGCACGAAACCGGTGAGAAAACGTTCGGCCAGCGGCAGGATGTCCTCGGGACGCTCGCGCAGCGCCGGCAGCCGCAGCGAAATCACGTTCAACCGATACAGCAGGTCTTCGCGGAACGCACCGTCGGCCACGCGCTGCGTGAGATCGTGATTGGTCGCCGCGACCAGCCGCACGTCGGCGCGGCGCGTGACTGGATCGCCGACCCGTTCGTACTCGCGATCCTGCATGAAGCGCAGTAGTTTCGGTTGCAGATCCATCGGCACGTCGCCGACTTCGTCCAGGAACAACGTGCCGCCGTCGGCCTGACTGACGCGGCCGGGCGCGTTCTGCACCGCGCCGGTGAAGGCGCCGCGGCGGTGACCGAAGAGTTCGCTTTCGAACAGCGCGGGCGAAAGCGAAGGCGCGTTCACGGTGACGAAAGGCCCATTTGCGCGCTTGCTCCAGCGATGGATCGCACGCGCCAGCATGCCCTTGCCGGTGCCGCTCTCGCCCAGCAGCAGCACGGTGACATCGACGCTTGCCGCGCTGCGCGCCGTTTCCACCACCTGTCGCATCGCCGGCGAACGGCTGGCCAGCGCGTCGTCCGCTTCGTCCGCGCCGACCGCGCGTTCGAGTTGCTCCAGCCGCAGTTCCAGGCGCTGCGCGGAGATCTGGCGGTCCACCGCCAGCCGCAGCTGCTCGCAGGAACAGGGTTTCACCAGATAGTCCGACGCGCCCGCGCGCATAGCCTCGACCGCGTTGTCAATCGAGGAATGCGCCGTCACCATCACCACCCGCAGCCATGGCGCGGCAGCGCGCAGCGCGGGCAGCAGCTCGATGCCGGAAGCGTTGCCGAGTTTCAGGTCCAGCAAGCAGACGTCGAACACGACGCGCTGCACCAGGTTTTCGGCCAGCTCGGCACTTTCGGCGCAGGTGACGTCGCAGCCAGCATCTTCGAGGCAATAGCGGAAGGTCTTGCGGATCGCCGCTTCGTCGTCCACCACCAGTACACGCGCGCGCGCCTGAGTCTTGGGGCGAGTGGACGGGTGTTCGGTTTCCATTCGTGCTCGACGTGCGCCTACAAAACACTGGGCATTCTGCACGGAGCAATGTGAGCGTTATGCAAATCGCATGGCCACGTGCTTCCGCGCACCGCTAACTGCTGGTCGCGCAAGGCGCTTTGTGCGCATCCGCGTGGCATGGCTCTTGAAGCCGAAGGAGTGCAGCAGTGGATCGTGGATCCCCGTCCGTACACACCAAGGCAGGCATACCGTCAACGCAGGTCTTCCAAACGCAATTTCCCCTGTCGGGATGGACCGGAGCAACGACGCGCGCTCGCAACGGATGGCGGATTCGTGGCTACCGTGCAACCCGAGATGCTCTCCCATGCACGATCTCGATTCCGACTACACGACGATGCTGCCCACTCAACTCCTACCGCCGGGCAAGCGTCCCCATGGCCCAATACCCGATCCAGACCCGTCGCCACCGCCTGGCCCGCATCCTCTGCCGGAAAATCCGATCGCGCCGGAAGAAGACACATGGATCGCGTATGCCGGTCTTGAACGGCTGGCGCTGCGCGCAAGGGTGGGGCCGTGGTGATGAACGCGCCGCTCAACCGCGATGTGCTGCTCGGCCGATGTGGCCAATGCGCTGCGCTGGCGCAACGGCTCTGGGCGCGTTTGTGCGGCGATCCGCTGCTCGACGTCCGCAGCGACCGCGATTTCGCCCGCGCCACAGTGCAGGCCCAATACGGCCGCAACCGTGCGCGAATGGAATTGCGCGTGCGCGAACTTGAGCGCGTGATTTGAATCGTGGCGATTTGATACACCGCTTCGGCGTCAGGCCGCCGCCGGTCTCTCGCCCAAAGCCTGTTTTAACAGACGCATGCGTTCGTGCGCTGCGCGCGCCGCCGGCATGTATTGCCGCAGCACCGCGCGCGCTTCCGCCGGCTCCAGCGTGAGCATCGCTTCTTCCATCGCGTGCAGCAGGCGGTCCTCTGCCTCTTCCAGTTCGGCCACGTAAATGTAGTCCGGATTTTCGGCGAAGCGCGCGCGCAGATCGGCATAGAGCTTGTGCAGCGTGCCGTACACCGTGCCAGTGCCGGCGGGCTGCTCGCCCTGCTGGTGCAAATAAGTCGCGAAATCCCGGCACAGCTCGCCGCGGATATGGCCGACTTCCTGCACGGCCTCGCGCAGCTCCGGGTTCTGCATTTTGAGCGCGGCCTCGCGATAGAAGGCCTCGCCGTCGCAGCAGATCTGCGCGAGGTCGTGCAGGGTGGGAATCAGTTCGGTCACAAACAGGCTCGCTTCGCGCCATGGGCCGGACGATTGCGCGAGAGCCGACAGTATTCCTGCGCGGGCCCATGCGCAAGCGGCGATTGACGCCTCGCGGGGCGCTGGTTACGCTGGCGCGCTCCCTATCTCGCCGAGGACATGGACATGGCGCTGGATATCCAACTGACACTGAGCGACGAGGACCTCGGCCATTTCACGCAAGCCATGCGCGAAGCGCAGGACAAGGCGAAGGACCGCAAGGGCGCGGAGATCATCGCCGATGCCCGCAAGCTGCTCGAGGAGATCCAGAGCACATCCGTGCCCTCCTTCATCCGCGAACGGCTGGATTCTGTGGAGGCCATGATCGACATGGCCAGCGACACCGGCTTCGGCCTGCCGCCCGAGGATTGTCAGCGCGTGTTGGCGGTGCTCGCGTATCTGGCCGAGCCCGTGGATTTCATCCCGGACACCGTGCCGGCGCTGGGTTTCCTCGACGATGCGATCATGATCGAGCTGTGCCGTCAGGAACTGCGCCACGAGATCGAGGCCTATGAGGATTTCGCCGCCTGGCGCGAAGAGGAAGCGCAACGCCGCGGCGAAGATCCGGCTGCACTGACCGCGCAGCGCGCCGACTGGGCCGAAGCGCGCCGCAAGGAAGCGATCGAGCGCATGCACCGCCGCCGCCGCGAGTCCTACATTAGCGGCGAATGGCGGCCTACGCTGTTTTCGGTGAGGTGATTTTTCCCTTCGCCTTCCGGGAGAAGGGACGCAAAGCGCCGTCCATTCTTGCGCGCAGGGCGGGATGAGGGGTCGGGTTCGCGGATGCTTCCGCGAATCGCACCCTCACCCCAACCCCTCCCCGGACGAGCGCGGGGCTTCGTCACCGCTCCATCATTGCCACCACGCCCATCCCGCCCGCGGTGCAGATCGAAATCAATCCGCGGCCGGAGCCTCGCTGCGCCAGCAGTTTCGCGAGCGTCGCCACGATGCGTGCCCCGGTCGCCGCGAACGGATGTCCGGTTGCAAGACTCGATCCGTGCACGTTGATCTTGGCCGGATCGATCGAACCCAGCGGCTGATCCTTGCCCAATCTTTCGCGGCAATACTCCGCCGATTCCCACGCGCGCAACTGGCACAACACCTGCGCGGCGAAGGCCTCGTGGATTTCGTAGTAGTCGAAGTCCTGCAATTTCAATCCCGCGCGATCGAGCATACGCGGCACCGCAATCGTCGGCGCCATCAGCAGGCCTTCGCCGTGCACGTAATCGACCGCGGCGATCTCGGCGAAGGTGAGATACGCCAGCACGGGCAGACCGCGTTCGCGTGCCCAGTCTTCACTCGCCAGCAATACCGCCGCTGCGCCATCGGTCAGCGGCGATGAATTGCCCGCGGTGAGTGTGCCATGGCCCGAATGGTCGAACGCCGGTTTCAGTTGCGAAAGTTTTTCCAGGCTGGTGTCGGCGCGCAGCAGGTTGTCGCGCGTCTGCCCGCGAAACGGCACCACCAGATCATCGAAGAATCCGGCATCGTAAGCGGCCGCCAGTTTGCGATGACTCTGCAATGCCCACTCGTCCTGTTCGATGCGCGTGATCTTCCATTGCTTCGCCATCAGCTCGCAGTGCTCGCCCATCGACAAGCCGGTGCGCGGCTCGACTACGCCCGGAACCTGCGGCTTCAATTCGCGGAAGTGGAAACCGTGCGTAGCGGCCTTGAATTTTTCACCAAGGGTTTTCGCCCGGTTCAATTCCAGCAAACGTTGCTGCAAACGATCCGAATAGGTCAGCGGCACCTGACTGGTCGTATCGGAGCCGCCGGCGATGCCGGCTTCGATCTGCGCCGTTGCGATCTTCTGCGCGATCAGGATCGCGTTGTCGAGCGAGGTGCCACAGGCCCGGGCGGTGGTGATGCCGGGCGTCGTCATCGCCAGTCCGGACGACTGCGCCGCCTCGCGCGCGAGATTCCAATCCGCCGGCTGCTTCATCACCGCGCCGAACGCGACCTCGCCCAGCTCCACGCCTTGCAGCCCGAATTTTTCGACCAGTGCGCCCAGCACCTTCACCGACATGCCGAGATTGCCGAGATCGACATAGGCGGTATCGCGCTTGCAGAACGGAATGCGCACGCCGCCCAGCACGGCGACGCGGCGTTGTTGTGGGATCATGGCGACTCCTTGCGAAGAGCAGCATCGTCCTCCGGACCATGGATTGACTGGGATCGAGGACCAGGGATGGAAATGAGTCCCCGCGCGAACATCCGGTACGCCTCTTCTTCCATGCCGAGCGATGCGTAAGTGCGTTGCGCATTTTCGTTGTCGCGTTCGACGTACAAACGCAAGCCGATCACGTGCGGCGTGGCGCGTGCGCGGCGTTCGACTTCCGCGTAGAGCGCACGAAACACCCCGCTGCGACGCGCGTGCGGCACGACGTATACGCTCTGGAACCACCACCAGTCGCCGTTGCGCCAGTCGCTCCACTCGTACGTGATCAACAGACAGCCCACGTTTTCTCCGTCGCGCTCCGCGATGAGATAGAAACCGCGGCGCGGATCATCGAACACAGCCTGCGTGCCCCGCGCCAGCACGTCAGCATCGAGCGCCTTGTGCTCGGTTTCCAGCGCCATCGCGGCGTTGCATTCGATCAGGAAATCGATGTCTGCGGGTGACGCGTTGCGAATGATTACTGTCACGCGGCTAGTGCTCCTCCGGATTCCCATTTCCGATTCCCGATTCCCGGGCTTTCCGCGAACTCCCCAACTTTCTCGTCAAGGTATTGCGCCCCAAACCGAGCGCCGCCGCGGCTTTCTGCCGATGGCCGCCGTGTGTTTCCAGTGCGGCGTCGAACAATGCTCGCTCGAAACGTTCGCGCGCCTGTGCGTGCAAGCCGGTGCGGCCCTCTGACAATTGCCGCCGCGCCCACTCGCGCAACGCCGCCTCCCATCGTTCGCTTTCCGGGTGCACACCGGATGCACCGACGGTGTTCCGCATATCCAGATCCTCGCGTCGAATTTGTGCGCCCGGCGCCACCACCGTCAGCCGGCGGCAGAGATTCTCCAGTTGTCGCACGTTGCCGGGGAACTCCTTTCTCGCCAGCGCCTGCAACGCGCCCTGCGTGAATTGCTTGGGCGGCAGGCCGAACTCGCGCGCGGCGCCTTCCAGAAAATGTTTCGCGAGAAATGGAATATCCTCGCGCCGCTCGCGCAGTGCCGGCAGATGGATGCGCACGACATCGAGCCGGTGCAGCAGATCGGCGCGGAACTCGCCGCGCGTGACTTTCGCGCCCAGATCCTGGTGCGTCGCCGCGATCACCCGCACGTCGCTCCGGATCAGTTCGCGCCCACCGACGCGATAGAACTCGCCGCCAGCCAGTACGCGCAGCAATCGCGTCTGCAACGCGAGCGGCATGTCGCCGATTTCGTCTAGAAACAGCGTGCCTCCTTGCGCCTGTTCGAAACGCCCGAGCGTGCGGCGTTGCGCGCCGGTGAACGCGCCGGCTTCGTGGCCGAACAATTCGCTCTCCAGCAATTCGGCGGGAATCGCGGCGGTGTTGAGCGCCACGAATGGCCGCGCGCTGCGTGCGCTCTCGCGGTGCAGCGCACGGGCGGCCAGCTCCTTGCCGGTGCCGGTTTCGCCCGTGATCAGTACATTCAAATCGCTGGCGGCCACGCGTCCGATCAAGCGAAATACCTCGCGCATCGGCGCGCTGTGGCCGAGCAATGCCGGCTCACCGCGTGAGTCCGTTGCCGTCGCAGCAGCCGGTGCGCTCTCCAGTGCGCGCTGCGCACTCAGCACAGCCTGTTGCAGGTCGAACGGTTTGGGCAGGTAGTCGAACGCGCCGGCGCGGAACGCGGCAGCGGTGCTGCCGACATCCGTCCACGCGCTCATCACGATTACCGGCAACTGCGGATGCAGGGCTTTTGCCGCGCTCAGCAGATGCAGTCCGTCGGCTTGCGGCAGCCGCACGTCGGTCAACAAAAGCGAAGGCGACTCGCGTTGCAGCGCGCGTTGCGCGGCTTCGGCGCTGTCGAATTCGGTGATCGCGTGGCCGGTATCGCGCAAGGCCGTGGCGAGCACGAAACGCACCGCGCGGTCGTCATCCACGATCCAGATGTCGCTCATCGCGAGGCTCCCGGATGCCTCGGCAGCACCAGCACGAAACACGTCGCGCCATTGCGGCGCTGATGATGCAGATCGCCGCCGTGTTCGCGTGCGATCTCGCGCGCCAACGCAAGCCCAAGCCCGCTGCCGCTCGCACGGCCGGACACCATGGGCTCGAACAACATCGCCTGGATGTCCGCCGGCACGCCTTCGCCGTCGTCTTCGACTTCGATGCGGATCGCGGGAATCGCCTGGCCGTTCGAGTTGCGCAATCCCGCTTCGGCGCGGCTGCGCAGCACGATGCGCCGCGCATTCGCTTCGACCGCATTGCGCGCCAGATTCAACAAGACTTGCAGCAGACGATCCGGATCGCCGTGCAACGCCGGCAGGCTGGGGTCGTAATCGCGTTGCACTTCGATGTCGCGACGTTCCGCACTCAGCAATTGTGCGACGTGTTCCAGCATGGCGTGCACATTGATGGCTCGCGTTTGCAGGTCTCCACGCGCGCCGAGCAAGCGCTCGCTCAGGTTCGCCAGACGCTGCGCTTCACTCTGGATCAAATCGGCGAGTTGCTGCTTCTGCAGGTCGGCTTCACGCTGGCGCAGCAGCTGCGCCGCACCGGAAATCGCCGCCAGCGGATTGCGCACCTCGTGCGCGAAACCGCGCAAGGATTCGGACAAACGAGAGGTCGCATGCGTTGCGCTTACCGGCCGCGCTTCGAGCCACACGAAACCGCCATTGGCGCTCACCAGAAAATCGATCGCGCATTCCTTGCCGGGCGCCGCGCAGAGCGCAACTGAATCCAGTTGTGACAGGCCCGCGTGTTCGAGCACGTGCCGGGCCGCCGCTTCCAGCCGTGCCTCTGCATGCAGCACTGAGAGAGATTGCCCGAGCAACCGCCGCGCGCCGACGCCAATCAGTTCGCAGAAGGCCGGATTGACGCGGGCGAACTCCAGCGCCTCATCCAGCATGGCTACGCCGGTCGCCAGAGCGTCGATGCCGGCCTGTGCGGGGCGCTCACCAATCTGGTTCATTGCACCAGTTTAGTGCGTCACGATTGCCGCTGCTTGCGGCGGTGCGGGCGGCACCACGGCTTTGCCCATCCGCATCAGCTTGCCTTGCAGGTTCCAGAGGATGCGCAGGTCGGCGGCATCCAGTTGCGGCTCGGTGCTGGCGCGGTAGTGTCGGTGGTAGGCGATGATCGCCGCGGCCGGATCGCTCAAGTCGTAGCCGATTACTTTCAGCGCGACCATCGGATCGAATCCGGGGGCGGATCGGGCAGGGGGCCTGGGTCGTACCACAGCCCGAAACCGTGCGCGGCCAGCTCGCTCCACGGAAACCACACGCCCGGATCGTCCTTGCGCGTGGGCGCGATGTCGGCGTGGCCGACGATGCTGGTGCGCGGAATGCCCAGCCGAGTGGTGATGTCGGTCAGCAGGCGCAACAACGAATCCATTTCCGCTGGCGCGAAAGGCTCGCTGCCGTTGTTGTCCAGCTCGATGCCGATCGAGCGCGAGTTGACGTCATCGGTCACGCCCCATTGCGAATCACCAGCGTGCCAAGCACGTTCTTCTTCGGAAACGAGCTGGTAGATCGTGCCGTCCTTGCCGATCAGGTAATGCGCGCTAACCGGGCCGCCGGAATTACGCGTGCGCAAGGTGTTCAACGCTGCCTGCGCGCTGCCTTCCTGCGTGTAGTGCAAGACGATCATGCTGGGCTGGCGCGCGTTGTAATTCTTCGACGGCACCCACACCGCCAGCGGATTGCGCGGCGGCGCGGACACACAGCCGGCAATCAGCAACACCCCAAGACAGACAAGCGAATAACGGCGCATCATGCGTATTCAATGCGTTGCCGCACTCGCACGCAAGCGGTGAGTCAAACCTCGGCCCACATCCGCAACAGGTTGTGATACGTGCCGATCAATGTGGTGCGCGCGGTTTCATCGGCGTTGCTCGCGTTGAGACGCTGGATGGCGGAGTCGAGATCGAACAGCAGCGCGCGCTGCGCATCGTCGGCGATCATGCTCTGCACCCAGAAGAAACTGGCGAGTCGCACGCCGCGCGTGACAGGTGAGACGCGATGCAGACTCGTGGCCGGATACAGCACCAGATCGCCGGCATCGAGTTTCACCGAATGTGTGCCGTAGGTGTCCTCGATCAGCAATTCGCCGCCTTCATAGCTATTTTCCGGCGAGAGAAACAAGGTCGCCGAAACGTCGGTGCGCAATTTGATTCCGCTGCCGGGAATCAGCCGGATCGCACCGTCCACGTGAGCGCCGAACTGCATGCCGGCTTCGTAGCGGTTGAACATCGGCGGATACACGCGCTTCGGCAGCGCGGCACTGATGAAACGCGGGTGGCGCTCCAACGCGGCCAGAACGACATCGCCCAGTTCGCGCGCGAGCGTCGAGCGCTCATCTATCTGCCGGTTGCGCTTGAGCGGTTCGCCCTGAAAACCGGCGGTGACGCGGCCATCGACCCACGCATCGCCCGCGCTTTGCAACTGCGCGGCGATCTTCGCGGCCTGCTCAGCGGACAACAGCGCGGGAATGCGGATCAGCATGCGTGAATCACTTGAAGCGCCATGTTGCGGTCACCATCGCCGTGCGGCCGATGCCCGGCACCGCGCGGCCGCCGTCGGAGGGAATCAGCGCATCGAAATACTGCTTGTCCGTGAGATTCCATAGATTCAAACGCAGATCGTAGCGCGGCTGATGCCAGGCGACGGTCGCGTCCCAGCGCGTGTAACCGCCGACCGAAACCACATCCGTATTGCTGGCGTATCGCGAGGAGATATAGGTCGCGCCGCCACCGAATTCCCAATCCGCATGCGGCTTCCACGCCGTCCATAACACAGCCGCGTTCTCCGGCGTGTTGGCCGGCACATTGCCCTGCGTGCCATCCAGTGCCTTGACGATCTTCGCCTCGTAATGCGTGTAGCCGCCGAACACCTGCCACTGCTGCGTGAGGTGGCCGACGATGCCGATCACCTCGCCGCGTACGCGGATGTTGCCGTCCAATTCGTATTCGCCCGGCGCGATCTGCGTGCGCGCGTTGACCTTTGTGACCTGGAACACCGCAGCATTCAACGATAGCAAGTCCTGTTTCAGATCCCACTTGCCACCGATTTCGTATGATTTGTTTTTTTCTGGCGGCAGCGCCTGCGTGCCATTGGTCACGGTCAGCGCCTCCAGCGAAGGATCGAACGAAGTGCCGTAGGACACGTAATACGACTGCGCTTCGTCCGGTTGCCAGATCGCGCCGCCGCGCACACTGGTGAAATCGATTATCTGATGCGCGCTGGCCGGCACGCTGATCGTGTTGTCCAACGTGGCATCGAAACGATCCCGCCGCACGCCCGCGACGAGTTTCCAGTGTTCGCCGATCGCCGCGGTGTCGTTGACGTACAGCGCGTAGGTGTCGGCGTCGGCACGCGTTAGATTGCCGGGCGTGCTGACCACGTTCGGCGGTTGCGGCTGGTATTGCGGATCGAGCAACGAAATGATGGGCAACCCGCTGCGCGTGTAGCTCTGGTTGTTGTAGGTGTCGCGGCCGATTTCGCTGCCGGCGATCAACGTATGCCCCACCGAACCGGTGTCGAACTTCGCGATCAGGTCGGCCTGATTGAACAGCGATGAATCGTGGATCACGCGATCGTGGCTGGCGAGCTGCACCGAGAGATCCTGCAACGGCAGCAGGGTCGGATTGCCGAGATTGCGATTCAACATTATCCCCTCAGGCGTCAGCAGATCGTTCGGCGCGGTTTCGCGCGCATCGGTCTTGTAATGGCCGTACTGCAATTGCTCGCGTAAGGTGACGTTCGAATTGAAGCGATGTTCGAGGCGCGCGCCGAATATGCCGACGTTTTGGATCGTGCGATCGTCTGTCAGGCCATAGAAATTGTCGTGGTTCACTTGCGCCGGATGGCCGTTCACCGGCGGCAGCCCGTAATCGGGCATATCGTCGTTGTGTTGTAGCAGCGCCGACAAGGTGAACGTGGTATCGGTGCCGATGCCGAATTTCAAGGACGGCGCAACGCCCGCATCCTTGTTTGACATCACATCGCGCGTGCTGTGGATGTCCTGGCCGAAGGCGTTGAGACGGAACGCGGACGTGTCGGAGAGTGGTTCGTTGAAATCCGCGCTGGCGCGGTAGCGATCATCCGTGCCGACCGTGGTGTTGACCGAACCGAACTCGCGCAATTCCGGCTGCTTGCTGACCTGATTGATGACGCCGCCGGTCGAGCCGCGCCCGAACAGCATCGAGGACGGGCCCTCCAGCACGTCCACCGATTCCAGATCGAAGGTGTCACGGTAGTACTGGCCGCGATCGCGGAAGCCGTCGAGATAGATGTCGGTGCGCGCGGAAAATCCGCGCAGATTGATGTTGTTGCCGATCTGACCGCCCTCGGCCGCGCCCAACGTGATGCCCGGCACGTTACGCAACGCATCCGACAGCGATGTCGCACCCTGTGCATCCAGCAGCGCGCGATCCACCTGCACCACCGTTTGCGGAATGTCGCGCGAGGCCGTGGGCACTTTCGCCCCGACGCTGGAAGGGCCGGGCGCGTAGTCGTCCTGCAAGGACTGGCCGGTCACTTGCACCGGCGCCAGCGTCTGCGGCGCGGCAGCCAGCAGTGCACCGCTGTCAGATGACAATACGCTGGTTGCATCGGATGCGGCATTCAATGCAGAGGGGCCCGATGCGGCGGCGTTTAAAACCGCGTTATCCGCCAACGCGGCGCCTGAGATCGCGTTGTCCGTCGGCGCAGAACCAGATATCGGTCCGGCAAGAGCACTCCGCGACGCAATCGGCAACGCCAACGCCAGACACAACGCCGCGCACAAAGGTTTGATCGTGACGCAAGACTGCTGCATGCACCTTCCCCGAATTGGTTCGTTATTGGCCGGCCGCGGCTGCCTGGCTCGTGACGGTTCTGCCGCACCGGAGTTGGTTGCAAATGATAATTATTCTTATTTGTGTTGGCAATGGACCTCTGGTGCTGCGAGCGCGTTCTTGTGCGTGGGCGCACACTGACCGCTCACGACGCCGAAGCACGCCGCTGCTTCATGGCACGAGTCAGTAGTAAGAGGGGAGCGGATCAGACCAACAATTGCTGCCAATAGGCCACATCGATCCAGCGGCCAAACTTGGTGCCGTTCTCGCGGAAATGCGCGACCTGGGTGAAGCCGAGTTTTTCGTGCAGTGCGACGGAGGCGGGGTTGGGCAACGCGACGCCGCCGATCACGCAGTGCACGTTGAGCGCACGCAATCGCTCGAGCAGTACTCGATACAACACCGAACCGAAGCCGCGCCGGACCTGCTCCGGCGCGAGATAGATCGAGCTTTCTACGGTCAAGCGGTAGCCGATGCGCGTTTTCCAGGGCCCGGCATAGGCGTAGCCTGCAACCCCACCGTCACGTTCCAGCACCAGCCACGGCAGTTTTTCGATCACGGCTGAAATGCGTTGACGCATTTCGGGCACCGTCACGGGCTCTTCCTCGAAGGTGACGATGCTGTCGGTGACGTAGCGGTTGTAGATGGCACAGACGGCGGATGCGTCCGCGGTCGACGCAAGGCGGATCATTCGAGTTCCCCCACCGGGAGATGCTTCAATCCCTCCTCAGCCCAGCCCTCCCCTTTGAAGGGGAGGGCCCGAGCACATATCAGATCGAGTAATACATCTGATACTCCAGCGGGTGCGTGCTCGCGCGGTACTTGGTGACTTCCTGCATCTTCAGCGCGATGTAGCCGTCGATGAAGTCGTCGTTCATCACGCCGCCCGCAGTGAGGAAGGCTCGGTCGCGGTCGAGACTCTCCAGCGCCTGATTCAGCGACGAGCACACGGTCGGGATGTTGCGCTCCTCTTCCGGCGGCAGGTCGTAGAGATCCTTGTCCATCGGCGCGCCGGGATCGATCTTGTTCAAGATGCCATCCAAGCCCGCCATCATCAGCGCGGTGAAGGTGAGATACCCCGAATTCATCGGATCGGGGAAACGCACCTCGATGCGGCGGCCTTTGGGATTGGCCACGTGCGGGATGCGGCAGCTCGCCGAGCGGTTGCGCGCGGAATAGGCCAGCATCACCGGCGCCTCGAAGCCCGGCACCAGACGCTTGTAGGAATTGGTGGTGGAATTGGCGAACGCGTTGATGGCGCGCGCGTGCTTGAACACGCCGCCGATGTACCACAGCGCGGTTTGGCTCAACCCGCCGTACAACTCGCCGGCGAACAGGTTCTTGCCGTCCTTGCTCAGCGACTGATGCACGTGCATGCCGGAACCGTTGTCGCCCACGACAGGCTTCGGCATGAAAGTGACGGTCTTGCCCGCCGCGTGCGCGACGTTCTTGACGACGTACTTCATCGTCAGCAGTTCGTCGGCCTTGTGCAACAGCGTGTTGAAGCGCGTGCCGATCTCGCACTGCCCGGCGGTGGCGACTTCGTGGTGGTGCACTTCGGTGAGGATGCCGAGCGATTCCAGGACCTGGCACATTTCCGCGCGCAGGTCGGCCAGCGAATCGACCGGCGCCACCGGGAAATAGCCGCCCTTGATGCCCGGGCGATGGCCGTGATTGCCTTCCTCGTAACGGCGATGCGAGGACCACGCCGCTTCTTCCGATTCGATCTCGTAGAACACGTGGCCCATGTCGTTGCGGTAGCGCACGCCGTCGAAGATGAAGAACTCCGGCTCCGGGCCGAAGTACGCGGTGTCAGCCACGCCGGTCGATTTGAGATACGCCTCAGCACGGCGCGCGATCGAGCGCGGGTCGCGCGCGTAAGCCTGCATGGTCGAAGGCTCGAGCACGTCGCAAATGATGTTCAACTGTTTGTGCGCGGCGAATGGATCGATCACGGCGGTAGCCGGATCGGGCATCAGCACCATGTCCGATTCATTGATGCCTTTCCAGCCCGAGATGGATGAGCCGTCGAACATCTTGCCGTCTTCGAAGGTGCCTTCGTCGATGGCGTGAGCGGGGAACGAAACATGATGCTGCACGCCGCGCATGTCGGCGAAACGCAGGTCGATAAAGGCGACGTTCTCGTCTTTGATGGTTTTCAGGACTTTGTCGGCGGTAGACATGGCGGCCTCGCGGTGGGGAATACAAAGCCAAGGCAAGGGCAGTGCCAGCACTCCGCCCAAACAAGATCAAGGGCTTGCCCATAACTCGTCCCCTGTTTCGCACTGATATGGTGCAGATTACGCACCAATAAGGACTATCCGCGATCAGCGGATCCGTTTCGTATAGGATGGATTCTCCTGGCTGATCCAAGTGCTCAAGCCTCGACCGGCGAGTGCGCGCTTCTTCATCGCGGCAATGTGGCGCGACCCGGCAACATCAACCGTATAGAGATAAACCGAACCGTTGACGAACTCGACTTCGAGGCCGTCGGGCAGAATCTCGAATGCCGTGACGCCCGAATCGCCGCTCAAATTCCGGTAACGTTCCATCGCCTGCAACTCCGTTCCCGCTGACCTTCGTTACGGACCCTTCGAATGACGCCGATGTCCGAAAGCGACTGTCATACTACGCCCCTAAAAGCGATAAGCACGCATGGAACCGTCGACGTCGATCGCAAGTGAACGGAAGTTCTTCGGCGCCGAATGGCCGCTGCCGCTCTGCGCGCTGATCCTGATCGTCGGATGGCTTTGCAAACCGGCGCTGTCGGTTGAAACAGTTCCGGATTGGGCGACCGGAATCGCCTTCGTCGCATTTTTCATCGGCGCACTGCTGGCGGCGGTCGCGGCCACGCGACACGCCGAACATCTAGCGGTGCGTTTCGGCGAACCCTACGGCACGCTGATGCTGACGCTGTCGGCCATCTCGCTGGAGATCGCGACGGTGGTGACGGTGATGCTGCACAACACCGACAATCCCACTTTCGGCCGCGACACGATGTTCTCGGTGGTGATGATCGTATTGAACGGCATCATCGGTGTGGCGCTGCTCGCCGGCGGCCTGCGCCATCACGAACAACGTTACAGCCTGCGTGGCGCCAATGCCTTTCTGAGTCTGCTGATCCCGCTGGCAACGCTGGCGCTGATCTGGCCCAACGTCACCGTTACCACCGGCGGCGGCACGTTTTCACCGGTGCAGAAGGTCTTTGTGATCGTGATGTCGCTGCTGCTGTACGCCGCATTCATGGTGATCCAGACGCGCACGCATACCAGTTTCTTCGTCGCGGAGGGCGAACCGGATGAACATGCGCACCATCCGCCCTCGCCGCATGACTGGCCCAGGCATGCAGCGCTACTGATCGTCTATCTGGTGATGGTGGTGCTGCTGGCGAAATTGTTCGCGCTGCCGCTGGAAACGGGTGTATCGCGGTTGGGTTTGCCTTCGACCATGGCAGGTCTTGCCGTGGCGGTGCTGGTGCTGGCGCCCGAAGGCATCGCCGCGATCCGCGCCGCACGTCTCAACCAGATGCAGCGCGCGATGAACATCGGGCTGGGTACCGCGCTCTCGACCATCGCACTGACGGTGCCGGCGATCCTGCTGATCGACATCGTCAGCGGCCGCACCGCCGTGCTGGGCTTGGGCGCGGCGGACACGATGCTGCTGGTGCTGACCTTCGCTGTGTCGATGCTGACCTTTTCAAGTGGCCGCACCTACGCGATGCAGGGGTTGGTACACCTGCTGCTGTTCCTGTCGTACATCGTGCTGATCTTCTCGCCCTGAGAGCCTCGCGTGCCCGCTTACAATGCCGCGCTGCCCAGTGAGTCCAAGCCATGCACGATCTGCTGAATGTCATCGTCCTCGGCATCATCGAGGGCATCACCGAATTCCTGCCCATTTCCTCGACCGGGCATCTGCTGATCGCCGAGCATTGGCTGGGCGAACGCTCGGATCTGTTCAACGTCGGCATTCAGGCCGGCGCCATCCTGGCGATCACGCTGGTGTACTGGCAGCGTATCTGGCAATTGCTGACGCAGTGGCGCGATCCTGGCACGCGCGATTACCTGTCGAAGTTGATCGTGGCATTTCTGATCACCTGTGTGCTGGGCTACATCGCGGAGAAACACGGTTTCAAATTGCCGGAGAAGGTGACGCCGATCGCGATCGCGTTGATCGTCGGGGGCCTGTGGATGCTGGGCGCGGAATGGTACGCGGCGCGCCAGCCGGATCGCACCAAAGTCACTTGGACAGTCGCCATTCTCGTCGGCGTCGCGCAGATCGTCGCCGGCATTTTCCCTGGCACCTCGCGTTCGGGCGCGACCATTTTTGCGGCGATGATCTTCGGCACCTCCAATCGCGCCGCGGCCACCGAGTTCTCGTTCCTGGTCAGCATTCCGACGATGTATGCCGCGACCGGCTACCTGCTGCTGAAGGGACTGCATGGCGGTGGCGCGGCGCACGAAGACTGGCGCGCACTGGCCATTGGTTTCGCCGTGTCATTGGTCGTGGCATTCGCGGCCGTGAAATGGCTATTGCATTACATCCGCTCGCATCGCTACACGCCGTTCGCGATTTATCGCATCGCGCTGGGGATTGCATTGCTCGTTTGGCTGCCGGCGAGGGCTTGAGCTCAACCTTGAACGTCGTCATTCCGGCCGCTGCGTAGCGGCGATGCGGAATCTGCTCTTCAAAATCTAGCGGGCGCACGGACGCCTTCAATGGCCAAGAACTCCGTGGTTCTGCGCTGCACGCAGTCCCGGAATGACGAGGAAAAGGATTCGCGATCAATCCTTCGGCGGCGCGGCGACGTTCGCGGCGCGGTTGAAATCACTGATGCCGCCGACCAGCAATGCGATCGCTTCGCGTTCGGCTTCGGTCAAGTCGGGATGCCACGAATCCAGGATCATCACCGCGCGCAATTTGTCGCTGCGGTTCCAGGCCTCGTGTTCGAAGGTGTCGTCGAACGTGACGCAGCAACCTTCCTGCCACACGTGCTCGACGCCGCCGACACGGATCGCGCAGTTCTCCGGCACGATCAGCGGCAGGTGCGTGACCAGGCGCGTGTTGGTGACGCCGTGGTGCGGCAGGATGTGCGAACCCGGCGTCAGCAGCGAGAACAGCACCTCCGGCGCGTGTTCGCGGATATACACCAGCGGCAGCGAGTTCAACACCTGCGTGGTGCGCGGACAGCGGCGCGCGTTCTGCTCGAACACCTCGCCATGACGATGGAAGAAGAACGCGTCCCAACGCGCGTCCCCGCGTTCGCCACGCAGCAGTTTTTGTTCCTCGAGCAGCTTCGCGTCGTCGGTGCCCAGAAACGGTTCGATGCCGCAGTTGTCGGCCAGCACGCCGAGCAATTCTTCTCGGATGACATCCGTGTGCTTTTCCAGATCCGCGTGCCAGGGGAACAGCTCGCATTCGAAATACGGCTGCGTGCGCAGGCCCGGCACGTAGAAGAATTTGCAGAACTGGCGTGGGTCGGGATAGTTGGCGGGAAGATCGCCGAGGTAAATCAGCAGGCCTTGCTCGACGCGCCGCAGAGCATCCGCGCCATATCGCTGCCGCAGTGGCGAAAGCAGATCGAGGAACAGCCGGCGGCGATTCTCGTTGACATACCGTATCGCGTGCAGTACCGCCGTGCGCAGGCCCGGCGGCGTGCTCGCCTCGCTCCGCCATTGGCCGCGATTCTGCGCGGCGACGATCGCGCCGTAGTAACTTGTCACCGCATCGTGAGTGCGGCCCAAACGCTCCAGCGCCGCGCCGCGGTGCAGACGGGCGACGAAATGATTGGGGTCGAGTGTCAACGCGTGATCGAACGCGGCCAGCGCATCAGCGCCACGCTTCGCCGCAAGCTGGACCAGCCCGAGGCTCTTCCAGATCTCCGGCTGTTGCGGTTCTAGTTCCGCCGCGCGCTCTAGCATGCGTTGCGCGTCGGCCAGCTCGCCGCGCGCCAGCGCGCAGACGCCGACGAAGTTCAGGGCTTCCGGCGTATCCGGCGCGGATTTCAACGTATCGCGATAGCTCGTCTCGGCTTGCGCGATGCGGCCGGCGCGTGCATGCGCGCGCGCGGCTTCGAGCAGTTGCGGATCGGTCGAAGTCATTGCGCTTACGCTATGCCACAAAGGGATGGCGTGCAATGACTGAGGGTGAGGCATGGACGCCGATCGGAAAACTCGCCATGGACGGTTGGCTTACCGGAACGCGCGGCGAATTTTCATCGCTCGACCATGTGTGCGAACCACTCCCATCCCGGCACGCGTTCGGCGATCAGCTTGACGCAGGTCAGCATCGGCACCGCCAGCAGCGCGCCGGGAATGCCCCACATCCAACCCCAGATCAGCAGCCACAGCAGGATCGCTACCGGCGATAGACGCAGGCGCCGGCCCATGATCATCGGCGTGATCACGTTGCCCTCCAGCGCCGCCAGCACCGCGAAGCATGCGGCCGGAGCGAGTGCGTGCGTCAACACGTTGAATTGCAGCAGGCCGACGACGCACAGCAAGCTGGTGGAAGAGATCGCGCCGATGTAGGGCATGAAGTTCAGCAGCGCGATCACGCAGCCCCACAACACCGGATCCGGCATTCCCCAATACCACAGGATCAGCGCGGTCAGCGCACCGAGGCAGGAGTTGATGATCGTGACCGTCAACAGGTAATGCGAAATCTCTTGCTGGATGCCGCGCACCAGATTCAATGCGATGCGGCGGTAGGCGAAGCGCGGCGACGCCGCGACCAGCCTGCGCCGCAAATGATCGCCATAGGTCAGAAAGAAGAACACCAACAGCAGCACGGTCAGCGCTTCGGCCAGAATGCGCGGCGCCAACAACAACAGATCGCTGATGCCGAAACTCGAGGGCGAACTCGTTCCGGACGGCACGGGCGCGCCGACGCCGAAACCCACCAATGATTGCGATGCGGCGTGCGTGGCCGCGTTCAGCGGCTGCATCAAGTGCCGGATCTTGGGCGCGAGCTGATGCAAGGCTTGCGGCGCCTGTTGGACCCAATCCGCCGCCGGGCCGGTGATCAGCACCGCGGCCTCGCTCAACAGCGCAATCAATGCCGCCAGTACCAGCAGCGCACCGAGCGCGCGGGGGATGTAGATGCGGTTCAATAGCCGCACCACCGGATTCAATCCCATACCGACGAAAGCCGCCAGCACCAGCGGGATGATCAGTGTACGTGCCAACACCAGCAAGGCGGCGATGGCGAGAAACATCAGCACCAGCAGCGGCACGCGCAACGCGCGCAAGCGCCTTGCTCGCCGCCGCGCCAGCGCGCCCGGTCTCCGCTTGCGTCGCACCGCACCCAGGATGATCTTCGGGGGAGGAGCCGACGGCTGCGTCCCCGCGGCGATGATCATTTCGACCGGAGGCGGCGATGCCGATGTCGACATGTATCCCCCCGCGCGACTTCCGCTTCAGAATCCGCCCAGATAACCGCGCAACCATTGCAGCACGGGACCGCCGGCCAGCCGCGCGCCGCTCAACACTACGCCGGCGCCCACACGCAGACGACCGACCAGAAATCCCAGGCCTGCCGCCACGCCCAGCACCGGCATCGGATACGCACGATACGCTTCGGCCGCGTCGGCCGCCGCCGAGCGCAATTGTCCGCGCGCGAACAGGCATTCCGCTAACGCCGCTTCACGCGCTTTCAGGGCTTGCAGGTATTTCATGGTTGGGCATCCTTGCGCGACGGCGCGTGATGCGCAAACTCGTCGAAATCCTGCACGAGCTCACGACCCAGCGCGCGCATTTCCGCGCGCGCCAGCGGAAATGAAGCCTGCTGCACGCCGCGCTTGATCGAAACCCACAAGCCGGCGATCAGCAGCAGATGTCCCGCGATGATGATCCCGAGCGCGATGCCCGACGAATGCGTGCCATGCTGCAGCGCCCAGAAGATCAATGCGACCGTGCACGCCCAAAGTGACACCGACATCGCGATCATCGCGATGAAGCCGATCACCAGCAGTGGCACGCCGTGGCGCACCACTTGGCTTTCCGCCAGCAACAACCGGCCCGACGCGCCGAAGAAACGCTTGAGCGCGATGGCGAGCGCGGCAGCGGCCGCGTACAGCGTTTCGAACTGCTGCAGCAGCGGCGCGCTGCCGAGTCGCGCGCGCTCCGAGGCGTCGTCCGCTTCGCGTGCGCGCGCTTCGGCATGCGGCGCGATTCGCTCCGGCGCGTCGGCGGTCGGACCGTTCATCTGCGGACCGATCAGCGCCGGCCGAGCAGACGGCCGAGCAGCCAGCCGGTGCCAAGCGCAATCGCCAGCGATTGCACCGGCCGCTCGCGCACGAAATCGCGCATCGCATCGAAAGCGTCTTCGGCGCGCTCGCGCGCATCCTCGGCCAGCTCGCGGCTGCGTTCGCGCACGTCTTCCAGTTTTTCGCGGCCGCGCTCGCGCAATTCCGCCGCCTTCTCTGCGGCGCGCAACGCGGCGCGCGCGCTGGCGTCGGTCGCGTTCTGCACGCCCTGATCGACGCGGTCGGCCGCGGCGTTGAACTTTTCCTTGGCGCTCTGCACGGTTTCATGCGTGCCCTGCTTGAAACGCTCGGCGCCGGCTTCTATGCGCGATGTGGTCTGCGCGACGTCGCGTGCATTGCCGATCACGCTGTCGGTGTTCTCGTGTTGATTGGCCATGACCTCTACTCCTTGTCTGTTGCGGATGAAAGTTCGCTCGCGAAACGCTCCACTTCGCCTTCTGCACGCTCGCGCGCCCAACCGTAACGCTCCTGCAACCGGCCGATCAGATAATCGCGCTGGCCTTGCAGCGCGCCCACGTCGTCATCGGTTAGGTCGGCCCACTGCGTTCTCAGGTGTGCGCCCAGTTGCTTCCAACGGTCCTTGATGATGTCGGCATTCATTGCATTCCTTGGCTGACTACGGGAACCTCCGCGCACGGCGAAAGTACAGTATCTCCGACCCGCGTGAACGGCAGGTTGCCGCGGCGTTAACGCGCCTCGGGGTTCAATGTATAGGTGCCGACCCAGCGCGCCTCCGCCAGAACGTGGCCGCGTAACGCCTGCTGCATCTGCTGCCAGTCGAAATCATCGGGCAGATCCAGCTTCGCCACGTCCAGCGCATACAACCGGAAGTGGTAGTGGTGCACCCGCGCATCGTTCCAAGGCGGGCAAGGGCCGTCGTAACCCAGATAGGTGCCCGACATTTCCGGATTGGACGCAAACCAGCCGGTGTAATCGTTGCGTCCCTGGCGCGAGCCTCGAGGCCCATGCGGATCGCGCTTGCCATGCGCCGTGATGCCGTCACTGCATGCGCCTTCAGCAATCTCGTTGCAATCGGCGGGAATGTCGATCATCAACCAGTGCGCAAACTCCACCCGCGGCAGGTCGGCGCCGACGGTGCGGCCCTCCTTGTTCACATCGTCGCCGCGGCTTGGCACGTCGACATCGATGCAGGCCAGCGCGAACGAGCGTGTGTCTCGCGGCGCACCGCTCCACGCCAGATGCGGATTGCGGTTGGTCGAGAGCACGCATGGCGAATCCTCGCCCCGTTTGCCGAACGCGAATTGCGGCGGGATCGGTGCGCCGTTTTCGAAACTGTCGCTGCGCAATTGCATGTTCATTTTCCGTAGGTCACGCGATAGATCGCGCCGTTGAAATCGTCCGACACCAGCAGGCTGCCGTCCGCCAGCGGCTGCACGTCCACTGGGCGGCCCAATGTTTTCTGGCCATCGAGAAATCCGGTCAGGAACGGCTGCTGACCGGTGGCCTCGTCGCCGTCGACGCGCACCGCCACCACGCGATAGCCCACCTTGTTGGAGCGATTCCACGAACCGTGCTCGGCGATGAAGATGTCACCCTGATATTCCTTCGGGAACATTTTGCCGGTGTAGAAGCGCATGCCCAGCGTGGCGACATGCGCTCCTGGCTTGAATACAGGCGGCGCGTAATCCTTGCAGGAATGGCCTTTCCCGAATTCCGGATCCAGGATGTCGCCTTCGTGGCAATACGGAAAGCCAAAGTTCTCGCCGGCGCGGTCGACGCGGTTCAATTCATCCGACGGAATGTCGTCGCCCAGATTGTCGCGGCCGTTGTCGGTGAACCAAAGTTTGTGCCTGTCCGGTTGCCAGTCGAAGCCGGCGCTGTTGCGCACGCCGAGCGCGACATCCTGCATGTCGCTGCCGTCCGGATTCATGCGGATGATCTTGCCGAAACCGGGTTTGTCGCAAACGTTGCAGGGCGCGCCGATCGAAACGTACAACTTGCCGTCCGGCCCGAAGGCGATAAAGCGGCCGTTGGCGTGCGCGCGATCCGGCAACTTGTCGGTGATGGCCTGCGGCGGCGGCGGGTTGTCGAGATGGTTTTCGATGTCCGGAAATTTCAGTATTCGTTCCACCGCGGAGACATACAACGCACCGTCGTGGAATGCCACACCGCTGGGCTCATGCAAACCCGACGCGATCACGCGCACCTTGCGGCCGGAGTCGGTCAGCGCATACACCTTGCCGGCGTCCGACGAGCCGACGAACAGTGTGCCCTTGTCGCCCAGCGCCATCTTGCGTGCGTCCGGTACCTGATCGCTGTAAATCGCCACATGAAAACCTTGCGGCACCCGCAGGCGATCCAGCGGCGTCGCCGCGCCCACGGCCAGCGGCAGTGCAATGGAGAACAACAAGGCGAGATGTAGCAAGGCGCGGACGTTCATGGCGGCAGCTCACGTCGAGCGAGAGGACGAGAGCCTACACCCGCGCGGTGAAGACGGGGCGAAATTCGCCTCACTGCAGGGCGGCGAACGCCTCGGCCAGCGCCTCGCGGTAATGCGCCGCGTGCCCCCGCGCGAACGACACCGGCAAGCCCGCACGATTCCTGTCCGCGGCGCGCGACAGCGTGCCGGGCACCAGCGCATCGAGCCCGAGGAATTCCGCCAAGGCTTTCGATTGCGCAGCTTCGGGATGCTGTGAGAGCGCGGCAGCATCATCGACCACGCACGCAGGCAGCAGTTCTTCCGCCAGTTTCTGGTGCGCCAGCGCGCGTTTCAGCCAGTACGCCGCCGCCACGGGATCGCGCATCACCAATCTACGATTGCCGGCGAAGGCGAGCCAGTTCAGCAGTGCGTCGCGCGCGTCGCTGCGCACCAGCACAACACGCACGCCCGGCAGCGCGCGCTTCAGCGCGGGCAGCACGCGCGCGTCCAGGTACGGAAGCCAGTCGATCACGCGCGTGCCTTCGCGCAGATGCGCCTGCTGCAGCGCGCGCGCATAGCGACGCTGCAACAGGCGCAGATCGGGCTCCTGCGGTTGCAGCAGGCGCTCGTCGAACGGCGCAGAGATGAAATCCGGTGACGAGGTGAATCGATCACGGCGTAGCGCCAGCCGGGGCTGATCCTCGAGCAAGGCCGCCAATCGCTTGACCGCCGAGCCCGGCAATCCCGCCAGCATTACTGGCGGCTCGACTCGCGAGTCGCGCAAGGGCGCATCGCTCGCTTGTGCGCGCAAGTGTGCGATCAAAGTCTCGTCGAGCGACGGCAGATCGGGCAACGGTGGCGCGTCTTCGCGCAGCGCGCGTTCGAAGGCGCGCGCGGCCTCGCTCCATTGATGTAATGCGTCATGCGCCAGGCCGGCAAGTTTCCAGCGCCGGCGCAGCGTCTGCACCGATTCTCCCCATTGCGCTTCGTCCAGCGACTCCAGTCTATGCAGTACGCCTCTCGCATCGCCATCGCGCAATGCCGCGCGCGCGTGCATCAATACCAGGGCCGGGCGCGGTGGATCGTCGGGCACGCGCTGTGCCTGCCGCAAGGCAGCCTGATATTCACCGGCGCGATCGAGCGCCAACGCGTAGTTGGCTTGTACGTTGCCGTTTTTCGGCAGCATCGCCGCGGCTTCGCGCCAGACCGGAAGCGCTTCAGCATGGCGATCGCGCTGATCCAGCAGCGATGCCAAGGTCACTTTCACGTATGCGGCATCCGGATGCGCCGCCGCATACTCGCGCAGTTCGGTGATCGCCTGCTCTACACGCCTGCTGCGCGCGAGCGAATCGGCGCGGCGAATCGCGGCGGGATGCAGATT
>JAJPID010000034.1 GCA_021324945.1 Lysobacterales bacterium
TGATCGCGGCGAAGCTAGGTTCGACAAGATTGATCGACAATCTGGTTTTCGATTTTGATCGTCCGTAAAGCCGCGGATCGGAGCCGTTGTTGCATTGCACAAAGTTCCCCGCCTCGGGCGTATAATTGAAATCGCCGCGTCTGCGGCGGGGAAACGCCCATGCAACTGAACATGCTCAAAGCCAAGATCCACCGCGCCACGGTGACGCACGCCGAGCTGCACTACGAAGGCTCGATCGCGATCGACGGCGATCTGCTGGACGCCGCCGGCATTCGCGAGTACGAGCAAATCCATGCCTGGAACGTCAACAACGGCGAGCGTTTCGTGACCTATGCGCTGCGCGCAGAAGAGGGCAGCGGCATCATTTCCGTGAACGGCAGCGCCGCGCATCGCGCGCACCCCGGCGACATCATCATCATTGCCGCGTTTGCGAGCCTGAGCGAAGCGGAAGCGGCGGTCTTCAAGCCGATGCTGGTGTATGTGGACGCGCAGAACCGCATCACGCATACCAATCGCTCGATCCCGAAACAGGTTGCGGCGGCTTAAGCGCTGAACGGACGACCTTGCAGTCGTCATTCCGGGGCCGCCCAAGGCGGAACCCGGAATCCAGCGTCTTTACTTTTTGGTGCATTCAACCAAAGTCACTGATTCCGGATCGCGGCTTTGCCGCGTCCGGATGACGAGATTGGGGCACTGCCGCCTGCACGCTTGCGTTGTTGCTCTGCCAGCGCCCACGTCACATGCTCGCGTACCAACATGGATGGATGCTCCACGCGCGCTTGCAGGGCTTCGATCGCTTCCGGTGAGGGCGTCGCGTTGCCCAGCGCCACGGCCACATTGCGTAACCAGCCTTCATAGCCGGCTCGGCGGATCGCCATGCCTTCAGTCTTGCGCAGAAATTCCTCCTCGCTCCAAGCAAACAGTTCAATCAGCTTCGCGCCATCCAGCGCATGCCGCGGCGCGAAATCCTCTTCACGCGTGGGTTGCGCGAATCTGTTCCACGGACAAACCAGTTGGCAATCGTCGCAGCCGAATACGCGGTTGCCGATCAGCGGACGCAACTCGACGGGAATCGCATCCTTCAATTCGATGGTCAGATAGGCGATGCAACGGCGCGCATCCAGTTGTTTCGGCCCGGTGATCGCGCGCGTGGGGCAGATGTCGATGCAGCGCGTGCAGGTGCCGCAGTGCTCGCTCGATGGTGCATCCACCGGCAGCGGCAGATCGGTGTACAACTCGCCGAGGAAAAACCAAGAGCCTGCATTGCGGTCCAGCAGCAGCGTGTGTTTGCCGATCCAACCCAGGCCCGCGTTGCGTGCCAGCGCCTTTTCCAGCACCGGCGCCGAATCGGCGAAGGCGCGATAACCGAATGATCCGATTTCGCTTTCGATGCGGTCAGCGAGTTTCTGCAGGCGCGACCGCATCAGCTTGTGATAATCGCGGCCGAGCGCGTAGCGTGCGACGTAACCGCGCTGCGGATCGTTCAGTACTTGCCACGCATCTTCCGCAGCTCGAGGAAAATAATTTATCCGCGCGGAAATCACGCGCACGGTGCCGGGCTGCAATTCCTGCGGACGAGCGCGCCGCATGCCATGCCGCTGCATGTAATCCATCGCACCGTGCCGGCCTTCGCGCAGCCAGTTCAGCAAGTGCGCTTCGTCTTCTTTCAGTTCGATTCCCGCGACGCCGAGTTTGTCGAAACCCAGTTCCGCACCCCACGCCTTGATACGTAAGGCGAGTCGCCCGAAATCGATTTCACTGCGGGATTGCATCGGCGCATTGTAGGATCAGTGGATGGAGTTCATTGACCCGCAGACCGCGGTGTACACCGCCGAGCAGGTGCGCGCGCTGGACCGCGCTGCCATCGCGGGCGGCATCGCCGGCTTCGAATTGATGCAGCGCGCCGCGGCCGCGGCGCTCGCGTACCTGCGCAAACGCTGGCCCGATGCGCGCAGTCTCTGCGTGCTGTGCGGGCCCGGAAACAACGGCGGTGACGGGTTTCTGCTGGCGGCTCTGGCCCCAGAAGCGGGTATCCACGCCGTGGTGATCGCGGTCGGCGATAGTGCATCGGAAGACGCGCGGCAGGCGCGCGCGCATTGCGAGCAGCTCGGCATTCCCGTTTTGAATACACCAGAGTTGCCGGATGCGGATCTGTACGTCGATGCATTGTTCGGTTCGGGACTGAAGCGCGCGATAGAAGGGGAAGCCGCGGCCCTGATCCGCGCGCTCAACGCACAACGCAAACCGATACTGGCGCTGGATGTGCCCTCGGGGCTGTCGTCCGACAGCGGCGTGGCCTTCGAGCCCTGCGTGCGTGCCGCGGCGACGATCTGTTTCGTCGCCTGGAAGCGAGGGTTGTTCACCGCGCAGGGTATGGATCAGGCCGGCGAGCGCGAATTGGCGGCGCTCGACCTGCCCGCAGATCTGTATTCGCAACATCCGCCCGATGCGCGTTTGCTGGTCGCGCGCGCCTTGCCGCCGCGCCCGTGCGACAGCCACAAGGGCAAATATGGCCACGTGCTGGCGATCGGCGGGGATCACGGTGCGGGTGGGTCGATCCGCCTGACCTCAGAAGCCGCGCTGCGTATCGGCGCCGGCCTGGTCAGTGTGGCCACGCGCGAAGCGCACGTCGCGGCGCTGCTCGCTGCGCGACCGGAGCTGATGCCGCAGGGCGTGCACGTGCCGCGCAATCTCGGCCCATTGCTTGAACGTGCGACAGTGATCGCGTTGGGCCCGGGACTCGGCCGCGAAGAATGGGGCCGCGGCTTGTGGCAAGCCGCGTTGGATGTGGGCAAGCCGACCGTGCTGGATGCAGACGGATTGAACCTGCTCGCGGAACATCCGCGCACATTGCCGTCGCACACGATCCTGACGCCGCATCCGGGTGAAGCCGCGCGATTGCTCGGTTGCGACACCGCGCAAGTCCAGAGCGACCGCTTCGCCGCGGTGCGGGCGCTCGCGCAACGGCACAATGTCGTGACGGTGCTGAAAGGCGCGGGTACCTTGATCGCCACGCCGCAAGGCGAAGTCGCGGTGTGTCCCTGGAGCAGCGCAGGACTCGCCAGCGGCGGCACCGGCGATGCGCTCACCGGCGTGATCGGTGGCCTGCTCGCGCAAGGGTTGTCGGCGTGGGACGCGGCCTGTGTAGGTGTCGGCATTCACGCGCGCGCAGGGAGGCTGGCCGCGCGCGCCGGCGAACGCGGCACCCTTGCGAGCGACCTGTTTCCCTATCTCCGCGCCTTGGTGAACGGACGTATAGATGGCTGAGAGGGATACGACCATCACCGTCGAGCTGCCCGACGAGGCGGCGACGATCGCACTGGCGCAACGGCTTGCACCGGCGGTGCGAAATGGCGGTGTAGTGTATCTGCGCGGCGAGCTCGGCGCGGGCAAGACGACCTTTGCACGCGCGCTGTTGCGCACGCTCGGCGCCGGCGAACGCATCAAGAGCCCCACCTACAGCCTGCTGGAGCGCTATCGCACTGAGGGTCACGACGCATTTCATCTGGATCTCTACCGCATCGCCGCGGCCGAAGAACTGCAATGGCTGGGTTTGGACGAACTGCGTGATCCGGCGGCCATCGTGCTGATCGAATGGCCCGAGCGCGATGAGGGCGCATTGCCCGCTCCCGACATGGAGATCGTGCTCGAACACGCCGTTCCCGGCCGCATCGCAAGGGTTTTCAAAAGCCGCAAGCGGTAGGAGGGCGGGTTCGACCTCTGGCACAATGCGCGGTTTGTCTCCGTCAGAGATCCGCCGATGAGCCACGACATCCGTTCCGCGCAACGCCCCGCGCCCGATCAGCCGCTGGTCGACCTCGCCGATTACGTGCTGGATTACCGCATCGATTCGACCGAAGCGTACGAAACCGCGCGTTACATGCTGATGGATTCGCTGGGCTGCGCGATGCTGGCGATGAAGTTTCCGCAGTGCGTTGAGCACCTCGCACCGATCGTACCGGGTGCGACGCTGGCGGGCGGCGCGCGCGTGCCGGGTACCTCGTTGCGGCTCGATCCGGCGCAGGCTGCGTTCTGCATCGGCACGCAAGTTCGCTGGCTGGATTTCAATGACACGTGGCTCGCGGCCGAATGGGGCCATCCTTCCGACAATATTGGGACGATTCTGGCGATCGCGGATTGGTCTTCTCGCAGCGGCGGCAGGAAATTCACTGTGTGCGACGTGTTGGGGTGGGCGATCAAGGCGCACGAAATCCAGGGTTGCTACGCGCTGAAGAATTCATTCAACCGCGTCGGACTTGATCACGTGATCCTGGTGCGTCTGGCTTCGACCGCGGTTGCAACAGCGATGCTCGGCGGCACGCGCGAGCAGGTGATCAACGCGGTTTCGAATAGTTGGATCGACGGCGGCGCGCTGCGCACGTACCGGCATGCGCCCAACACCGGTCCGCGCAAGAGCTGGGCCGCGGGCGATGCCTGCCGGCGCGCAGTGATTCACGCTTTGAATGCCGTGCAGCACAACGAAACCGGTTATCCATCCGCGCTCAGCGCCAAAACCTGGGGCTTCTACGACGTGGCCTTCAATGGCAAGCCGTTCGAATTCGAGCGGCCATTCGGCAGCTATGTGATGGAAAACGTGCTGTTCAAGATCAGCTATCCGGCGGAGTTTCACGCGCAGACTGCGGTGGAATGCGCGATGAAGCTGCACGCGCAAGTGAAAAACAGGATCGATAGAATCGAACGCATTGAAATCGAGACGCAGGAAGCGGGCGCGCGCATCATCGACAAGACAGGCCCCCTCGCCAACTACGCCGATCGCGACCATTGCATCCAATACATGGTTGCGGTGCCGCTGATCTTCGGCCGATTGACAGCGGACGACTACACCGACACCGTGGCCGCTGATCCGCGCATCGACGCGCTGCGCGCGAAGATGGTGGTGCGTGAAAACCCGCAGTTCACAAAAGATTACTTCGACCCGGACAAACGGTATATCGGCAATGCCGTGCGGGTGTTTTTCAAGGACGGCACGGCGACCGAACGTGTGTCGATCGATTATCCGATCGGCCACCGTCGGCGTCGTTCGGAGGGTATTCCGGTCTTGCTGGCCAAATTCGAGAAGGCGCTCGCAGGCCACTTGCCGCCTGAACGAGTTCGAAAAATCATTCAGGTTTGTGCAGATGGCCCCCGTTTGGAGGCGACGGAAGTCGCAGAATTCTTGGGTTTCTTCGCTGTCTGAAGGCGGCCATGACTTGTCGATGAACGGGTGGAGACCCACTGGCGTCAATTGTTTGTTTTTTGCTAAACTGCGCCCGCCTCAACGGATTAAGAACCATAATCCGCTAGCAATTGCGAGCAAGGTGTACGCGTTTTATTTGCGTTCCACCGGGGTGGTGGGGGCGCAGAGAGATACAACAAAAGGAGACTCCGATGAAACGTAAAGGCTTGTGCGCGATGATCGCGCTGGTCTTGGGAAGTGCCGGCGTCATGACCGTGGCGCATGCCCAGGACA
>JAJPID010000031.1 GCA_021324945.1 Lysobacterales bacterium
CGTCTCCGCGAGGAAGTAGCCGTGCGAGGGATGCGCGCAGATGCGGTGGCCTTGCTTGCGCAGCGCCTCGATCACATGACGCAGGTGGCGCTCGCCTGCGGCGGTGCTGAAGCCGCAGATCTTCGTGACCAGGTCGCGCGCGGTGATGCCGTTGTCCGCGCCGACGTGATCGCCCAGCACATCCAGCACCAGCGCGGGCGTCATGTCGCGCTCGAAGAGCATGTCCAGTTGCGGCGCTGCGCATTTCATGGCGTTCTCCTACAGCGAGGCTTTCAGCGTGCTGATCAGTGCGGCGCACTGCGCCACGTCCAGTTCGTCGAGCGCGGTATCCACGCGCATGCCGATTCGCATGGCGAATTCCTGCACGTTCCAGACGCCGATGCGGGTGAAAGCGCCGCGGTGCGAATACGACAGCACCGCATCGCGGCCGCACGGCAGCTCAATCTTCTGCATCAGGATTCGCGCGTACTCTTTCTGCTGGCTGGTGGCGCGCTTCACGTGGCTTCCTCGCTTGCACCGCTGCGGTTGGCGCACGTCGGGCAGGTCTTGGAGAGCGCCACGCGCAGCGGGTTGGTGGCGGCGAAACCGCGGCGTTGGTATTCCACGCAACGCTCGCGCGACAGCTCGCCTATCAGCGGGCAGTTGACGGTGAGCTTCATCAGCGCGCCTTCCACCGCTTGCTGCACGCGCCTTACATCGCCCTTGTAGGCGCCTTTCAACACCTGATTGACGGCGCTCGGGCTGTAGCCGATGCGCGCGGCCACGGCGGTTTGCGTAGTGCGCTTGCACTCGGAGCGCAGCACGGCGATCCATTCGGGCTCGCTCATGAGCGGCCTCCGCTTTCGACCGGATATTCCGTGCCGTCGTTATGGTCGAGCACAGTGGCGCCGCGGTGCACGATCGACGGGCAATGCGGGCCGCTGTTGCGCACCAGGCGGAACACCGGCGCTTCGTGCTTGCCGATGTTGCGGCGCTGCACGGTGAGATAGCCGGCGCGGCGCAGCGCGCTCACGAACACGCCAATCGAGCGCTTGTGCTCCTGCGGGTATTCGCAGGTGGCCACCAGATCCGCCAGCGTGAAGCTACGCATGATCCGCATGGCCTGCCAGATGCGCGCGCGCTTGTGTTCGCGCTTGCCGCGCAGCAGCCGCTGCGTGTAGTTGGCGGTCTTGGGCATGTCAGACCGCCGCCAGCGCCGGTTTGGCGCGCGGTTGCGTCGCACGCGGCGCATTACCCAGAAAGAAATCCGCATTCGCCGGCCAGTCCTTCAGTGCGATCGCGCTCAAGCCGCGTGCACGGGCGTAGCCTTCGATTCGGTTCAGCGCCACCACGATCAGCCGCACGCTTCCGCGCGTCAGTTCGTAGACGCGCTTCAGGATGTCGTCGGCGATGCCAACTTCCGCCAGCTCGCGCGAGAGCGCCTGCACGTCTTCGAAACTGCACGGCTGAAACTCCACCCACTGCGCGATGCGGCCGGTGAGCTGCTGGCGCGACTGGATGCGGCGCTGGATGCCGGCCATGCCGATCAGCACCACCGGCACGGTGGCCAAGTCATGGATGTCGCGCAGGGTCTCGACCGTGCGCTTGTTCTCGACCAGGTAATCGGCTTCGTCGATGAACAACGGCCGCCCGGTGATGGCCAGCTTCTGCACGATCGCCTCGACCGTTTGCACGTTGCTCGGGCGCGGCTGCAGATCCAGTTCGCGCGCGATGCCGGCCAGCAGGCTGGAAGGCGTGGTGGTGGCGAGCGCCCGTACGTACACGCCGTTGACGCGCGTGATCAGCCAAGTGACCGCGGTGGTTTTGCCGTAGCCGGTTTCGCCGTGGATCAGGCCCATGCCAGGCATGCCCGGCGCGCGCTCCAGCAGCGCGTTGGCCGCTTCGGTGAGACGCGAGACGTTGGTGACAGGGACGATTTTGCTGCGCATTGGTTATTCCCCTTGCTGTTGTGCTTCGCAGAGACGATCGAACGCCGCGCCATCCGGCAGGAGCGCGCGGTATTTGTCGTCGGTGAGGTTGAAGGCCGAGGGCCCGAACTCTTCGAAGATCATCCAGCGGCCTTTGAAGGCCGAGGACTTGGTGTAGATCTTCAGTTTCTGCCGCTGGATGTCGTCGCGTTCTTCCGGCGGGATCAGCAGCGTGTCCAGCGCGGTGATGAATTCCTTTTCGGGTGTTTCGCCTTCGGCGATTTGTTCGGAACGCAGCAGATCGCCTGCGGCCTTGACGTCGGCCAGAGTGCAAACTGGAGCCGTGTGCTGCGGCTGCTGATCGAGCGCCTGCCCGGCTTCCTTGGCCGCTTCGAGCGCCGGCGTGAGATGCAACACGTTGTCCGCCGGCAGCATGGCCAGCGCCTGTTGCTGCCGTGCGCGTGCGTCGAGGATCTCGAAGGCGATCTCCTGGGTTTTGGCCTTGCGAGCGAGTGCGCGCAGTTCGCGCCGGGCGGCCTCGATCTCTTCTTTCTGCCGCGCGCGGGCTTCCAGCGCGATCTCGCGGCGCGACACGCCGGAGATTTCCGGACACTCGGCCACGCACACGAATTGCTCTTCGTGATAGACGACGATACGGCCGGC
>JAJPID010000001.1 GCA_021324945.1 Lysobacterales bacterium
AGGCGATTTGCATCGCCTTCAAATGCAGCTTCACACCCTCGTTCATCGCCTCACGCGCCTGGCGTTCGCCGCGCGAGAGGATCACCCAGCGTGCGCGGTGGCCCATCGCTTCGGCGCGCACGGCATCCAACGCGATTTCCAGAGTGGAGGAGAAGGTCTTGCCGCTCTGGCGCGCGAACATCGCGCACTTGAAGCGGCGCGGGTCTTCCAGCCAGCGGCGCTGATACGGATAGAGCGTGAGCGCGGGTTGTTTCACAGGCCGTAGATCTCCTCGCGGATGCGCGCCAGCACTTCCGGCGTGATCGCGCCATCGCGCTCGAGCTTGCCGAGCTTCTTCTGCTGCTCGCTGCGCATACGCTCGATCGCGGCTTTCTCGATCGCCTGGCGTTCCTTTAACGATGCCGTGCGGGCCTGCAGCACCGCGCGCGCGCCGCGCGCGAGTTCGGCCACTTCCTTGATGCTGGGCGCGGCATCTTCGTCGTTGGCGCGCAATGCTGCATCGGTGGCGAGCGTGGTGATCGCCTCGACCAACAGTTGGCCGCCGCGCTCGGTGGCGTCTTCGCCCAGCTCCGAGACCAGCACCTTGCTCGCCGCCTGGATGTCGCGCAGGCGCCCGGCGAGCACGTCGAATTGTTTCGAATAGCGGCCGAGAGTCGAACGGCTGGGCGGTGACGCTTGCGGAAACGCCGCGCGGATCTCGACGAGCATTTCGTCCAGCGTCAGCCGATCCTCGCGCAGCAGCTTCTCGATGAAGGCGCGTTGCTCGGGCGGCAAGCGGGAGATGGTGGATTTGCGTGCCATCAGAAGGTGCTCGGATGAACGATCGCGCGACGCAGCCACATCAGGCCGGTCTGAATTGCATGGCGTGCGTTGGCGATCTCGGCCCAGTGGCCCTGCCGCTCGGTCTGCAGGCGTGCCAGCAACGCGCGGGCTTCTTCGCCCAGCGCATCCACGCGCGCCAGCAAGTCCACTTCGGTCGCGGTCAACTCGCGGCCGTCGGAAGCCGCATAGAACTGGCGATCGATCATGTCACCACACGCCGCGGCTCACGCCGGGCACTTCGGCCAACCCATGCACCACGTCGATGCCGCGCTTGGTGAGCGTGGCGATCTCCACCGATTCGCCCACTTCGTCCAGCGTGATCAGCGATTGGTCGCGCAGCCAGTGCAAATCGGTGCGCACGTCGTCTTGACTCGCCTGGATGCCGAGGTGATACAGGCTCATGTACAGCACGGCGCTGTTGGCGCGGTAGCCGCCCTGTTCGGAGAGCAGCTTCAGCAGGAACAGCCGGCGCTGCTCGCGGAACTTCTCATTGAAGGGTTTGCTCATTCGTCGTCCTCCATCAAATGCTTCTGGATCGAGCGCACCATGTCGTTGCTGACGATCTGCCGCTCCCGGATGCCCGCGACATCCAGCGCCACGGTGGTGATGCGCGTGCGCAAGTCGTCCAGATCGCGGTGCGTGGGCGCCTCGGTGGTGTGTTTTTCCAGCAGCGACAGGCGGCGGCCGACATCGTGGCTGTCGCGGCTGCGCGTCTCGTTGCGAAACAGCACAATCAGCAGCCCCAGGAAATTGATCAGCGAGAGCGCCAGCTCCAGCCCTGCGATGGTGTCGGGATTCATCGGGCCATCCGGTAACGTTGTTCGGCAAGCGCTGCACAACTGCCGCAGCGCAAGGTGAAGTGCAGCGTCTTCAGGCGCTGCGCCTCGATCGGGCCGCCGCAGTCGGCGCAGGTGGCGTCGATCGCGCTGTCGCGCGGCGCATGCGAGGCGGCGATGCGCGCCAGGCGCTCGCGCTCGAACTTTTCCTGCGCGGCGTCCGCGACGCTCTGCGCGCGATCTGCGTCGTCAGCCATGCGTCACCACTTCTGCCACCAGTGCTTCGGTGGCGGCTGCGCGGTCGCCTTGGTCGCCGCGCGTAGCCGTTGCAACCGCGCGGCCTCCATCTTTTCGCGCTGCTGCTCCACCTGCGCGAGCTTGGCGTGGCGGTCCCGGCAGTCGTCGTAGAGCGCCGCCACTTGACGGTGGTTTTTCATCAGCGCCGGCAGATGGCTGTCGGCGGCCTGCGGCAGCGGCGGGCACGGGGCGAGCAGGCCCGGCGCCGCCTCGGGCAGCGGTTGCTCCTGCTCCACCATCGCCGTTTGCGGGAGCACCACGGTTCGCGTCATTCCAGAGGCGCAGCCCGTCAGCGCCGATGTCGCAAGCAACAAGGTCAGGATGCGCAGCGAAGAACTTGTCGAACTTGCCGCCGAGCGCCAGATTGAATTGCCGCCGCTGTTCTCGATCATTGAAGTAGTCCGTGGCGATGCCGTTCAAAATGCCGGTGTCGTGCTGGAACTGCGCGACCGCCGCCTGCAGGTTGGCCTGGTAATCGCTGAGCGCGCCGCGCGTCTTGTCCAGGCTGGCGTTGGCGGTGGCCAGATCCGACTCGAGGTGATTGCGGTCGCACCACAAGTCGCCGGCGTAAAACGCGCCGGCGAGCAGCAGCAGTTGCGCGATGGCGAGCGCGATCTTGAACCAGCTCTTCATGCGCACACCGCCTTGCCGGCCCATCCGGCATCGATGTAGGCCGGTTCCAGAATCAGCAGAATCGAACGCACGTAGCCGCGGTTCTGCCGCCAGGCGGAAAGCGAACGCGCGCGGTAGCGGGAAACGCTGCCGAACCACGTGCGCCAATCGCTTCCGGCCTTGTCGGCCAATGCCTGCTCGGCATGCAGGCGCGCTTCGCCGCCGTTGTAGGCCGAGAGCGCAAACGCCCAGGAGGCGCACGCGCTGGCGCCGGGATTGCGCCGAAGCAGCCAATCGTCGTACAGCGCGGCAGCGTAGGCCGCCTGCTCCGGGTTCCACGGGTCGAAGTCGCCCAACTTGTCCGGGAACTGCTGCGCGATCCAGCGCGCCGTATCCGGCATGAATTGCGCGAGGCCCTCGGCGCCCACGCCGCTGTGCGCGCGCGGGCGCCAGCTGGATTCCTGGTGAATTTGCGCGGCCAGCCGCGCCGGGGAGGCATCCACGCCCCATACCTCGCTCGCGGCCTGCTCGACGAAGCGGCGATACATGGCCGAAGCGTCCGGCACGCGCACCGCGTCGATCTGTTCTTCGAGCGTGGGCGCCAGCGGCGTGGCGTGAGCCACGGCGATGCCTACGATGCCGATCAGCAGGCCGATCACGAACGCGGTGAACAGAATGGTTCCCGCCTCCAGCACCCGATCGCGCGTGTAGCGGGTCATGCGTGCATGTCCCTGTGCAGACTGCACGCAAGCCAGGCGCGCGCGATGTAGCCCGCGCGTTGCCAGCGCCAAGATGCGACCGGCGGATCGCAGGCCATGCGCAGGTGGTCGTTCACGGCATCAAACCCGCCGCGACGATCGCTGCCGCCATCAACGTGACGCGGCGCGTCTGCGCCATTGCCTTTTCGATGCCTTCCAATTTGCTTGGGCGCGAATCGGGCGCGGCTGCTCGGTCGAATCCGTAGCCCAGCACCGCGGCGAGGCTCAGCTTGCTGACGATCCACAGATAGCTGCCGAACTTGGCCGGGTTCAAGAACACCGCGATCACCAGCAGCAGCAGCAGCGAGAGCAGCGCCCATGCCGCCATCACGCCGAAGCCTTCGAGGCTTGCAGCGACCCGCACGTAAACGGCGATCAAACGGTCTTTGAAACCCATGCCGGCCCTCCTTGAAATCGGGCGGCGGCCCAGGGGAAGGGAGCCGCCGCCCGACTGTTCGCCGCGGCACTTGCGTGCTGTTCGCGGGACGAGGTCAGGTTACGGATTGGCACTAGAGGCTTGGGAGCGAAACGTTTCGCCCAACAAAAAGCCCCGCAAAGAGCGGGGCCGAACGAGCGGGCTATGCTACTACGCAATCACTGCTGCACTTCCATGTCCAGCTTCGCGGCTTGAATGGCTTCTTTCAATTTCGCCTGCAATTGATCGCTGCGCGCGCGGGCGAGAAGTTCTGGCTCGTCGTGGTGACCACCGACGTCAACGCAAGTCGACTCGGCAATTCTGACCTTTTTCAAATCTTCTTGTAGAGCCGGATTGTTGTGCGCTGCGCGGATGACGGCAATAGCCTCTTGCTCTTCGCGTTCCTTCGTTTCGTTGAGTGTCGACGCCGGCATGATCCCATCCGCAACCAAGTCCGCAGCTCCGCACATCGCTTGAGCGTCTTCGAGATACGTCCTAATGGGATCGGCTTGGAATGCAGCCTGATGCTGCGCCACGCGCGCCGCCTGATCGGCATCCTGCGCGAACGCCAGCGGTGCGGTCAGAAGCAAAAGTGCAAAAACTGCAATTCCCCTCTTCACGATTCTTCCCCCTCTGTTTGAAAAAGCTGCGGCTGGACGCGCCGCACATGGATGGCGCGCTGCTCGGCGATGATCTGCTCGATGCGGCGCGTGGTCAGCGCGTATTTC
>JAJPID010000050.1 GCA_021324945.1 Lysobacterales bacterium
CTCTGCACACCCGCCGCTTCCTGCGGCGCCAGGGTGGATGCCGCGACAACCGCCTGCGTGCTCGCCGCAGGACTGCTTTGCGACGTGGATGCCTGCATGGCATTCACCTCGCTCTGCAGTTGCGTCACTTCCGCAATCAGATTGTCGGTGACGGCGTGCGTGGTGGCGTGCGCGTTGAAGTACTCCAGATTTACCGCCGAATGCGCGGCGGTCGGATCGGCGATGTTGACCAGTTCGCGATACATGCCCGTGGTCGAATTGCCGAACGACACGGTGTTTGCCACGGTCGCCAGCGACCCGAAACCGATCGCAACCGAGCTCGTTCCCGAAGCGATCGCGGTGCTGCCGAGCGAGGTTGCGCCGGCGGCGGTCGCATTGGCCTCACCGCCGACCGCGGTTGCATTTGTCTGCGTCGCCTGCGCGGCATCGCCCAACGCCATTGACAATCCCGCGGAAGCGGTTGTCTTTTCGTTGGCCTCGATGGTGCCGTCGCCGTTGAGATCGATCGCGCCGCCGATGGCGGTCGCATTGTTTGCGGATGCGACCGAACTGGAACCGAGTGCGAAAGCTTGCGTGCCGCTGCTGCTGGTGCCGGCAGCGGCGGCGTAGCCGATTGCGACGGATTTGTTACCCGCCGCGGACGCCGCATTCCCCAGTGCCGTGCTGTGCGTGTTGCTCGCGGTGGCGAACCGTCCCAGTGCGGTGCTGTTGCTGCCAGTCGCGCTGGCGCTCACGCCGACAGCGGTTGCATAGGTCGATGCCGCGGACAGTGCGCCGAGTGCGGTGCCGAAATCGCCACTGGAATTCGCCGACAGACCCAACGCGACGCTGTCGGTGTGCGCACCGGCGGCCTTGTAGCCGAGAGCAGTGGCGCCGCTGCCGGATGCATTGGCGTGATAGCCTAACGCCGCGCCGTTGGTGTTCGTGGCGGAACTGCCTTCACCCAGTGCCGTGCTGTTGTTGCCGGAGGCGGTTGCGCCGAAGCCCAACGCGCTGCTGTTTGCGCCGGAAGCGACCGATGCGCCTCCAAGCGCGGTGCCGTAATTGCCGGTCGCGTGCGCGACATAGCCGAACGCGGAAGCGTGATTGCCGGTCGCGAGCGCCTGCCCGCCAAGCGCCGTCGTGTATTTCACGCTGGCGTACGCGCTGCGTCCAATCGCGATCGAGCCCTGGCTCTTGGCATTAGCGAAGAGGCCGATCGCGATGCTGTTCTGGCCTGCTGCGGTGCTTTGCGCGCCCAAAGCCGTGCTGTTGTTGCCGGTGCTTTGCGCATCTCTTCCAAGAGCGGAGGAATACGCTCCGCCCGCATAAGCGTGCGCGCCGAAAGCGGATGCGTAATTGTTTTCCGCGCGCGCGTAGGCGCCGATCGCGGTGACGTCATTGCCGTTCGATGCGGCAACCGCTCCAACTGCCGTGGAACTGTTGCCGGCAGCATAGGCGTCGAAGCCGCAAGCGAGCGCGAGATTTCCGGGCGCACCGATTTCTCCCAGGCCACAGCTTCCGCTGTCATGCCCGTCAGCCAGTGCGATTTTCGGAGCCGCCGCGATCGTGACCCCGAGCAGCGCCATCGCCATCGCCGAAGCCAGGGCGCGGCATCCGCGCGCGCCGCTCACCCGTGCCTCTGCCTTGCTCGCGCATGCGCCGGCTGATCTGCACGATGCCAGCTCCGATGCCGCGACGACCTGATTGCAGCTGCGATTCCAGACCAGGCTGTAGATTCTCTTGTTCATCTAAGTCTCCCTTTCAATCCATGGGTGATCCGCGGATGCGGCGGCGGGAGACTGCTTCGGCGCGTGCGGGCCGTCGTTTCCGGCATGCTGGCATTTTTCTGGCAGAATTCTTCTTCCGAATTCCTGTCGTGGAGCGGCTGTGCCGGTACAGGAACAGCAGGCCGTCTACTGCTTCGCCGATTGTGAGCTCGATCCGCGCGAACGGCGCTTGCGTGTGCGCGGCGAAACCGTGACGTTGACGCCCAAGGTCTTCGACACGCTGGTTTTATTGGTGGCACGCGCCGGGCACGTGGTCAACAAGGACGAACTGATGACCGCGCTTTGGCCGCGCGGTTTCGTACACGAGTCCAACCTCACCAAGCACATCTGGCTGATCCGACGCGCGCTGGGCGACGGCGAGGGCGAGGGCCGCTACATCGAAACGGTGCCGAAGCTGGGGTATCGCTTCGTGGCGCCGGTGCAGCGTGTGGCTGCGGAAGAGCTTTCCGTCAAAGACTCGGAGTCTATGGCGGCGCCGTTGACTTCTTACATCGCGGCGCAGGCATCAACGCAAGATGTCGATCGCCAAGTGCATATCGATCATCCGGGCAGGGCTACCGATTCGCGCGATGCGATCGTCTCTGCACCTGCGCCGCGCCGGCGCTGGGCGATCGCTGTTACGGCGGCCCTGTCGATCTTGATTGCCGGCGGCGCATGGTTCGCCTGGCGCGCTTCTTATCCGGTCAGGCCCACGATTGCGCCCGATCCCGGCGCGGTGGCGATCGTGGATTTCAACAACCTCTCCGGGAATGCGAAGGATGCGTGGCTCGGGCCGGCGCTGGAACAGATGCTCGCGACCGAAGTGGCGGCGAGTGGCAAACTGCATGCGGTCGCCGAGGAATTGGTGCGGCCCGCGCGCGAGGATCTGCCATCGCCGGACGCCGGTGGTTATGCGCCGGCGAGCTTGAGCAGGTTGCAGCGCCGGCTCGGCGCGCATTATGTATTGAGCGGCGCATATCTCGTTTCAGGCGATGCCGATGCACCGCAGCTGCGCGTCGATCTCATCGTGCAGGACACGCAAACCGGCGCGGCGTTCGCGTCGTTCTCGCGCGATGCGCCGGTGAACGAATTGCCGCGTCTGGTTGCACAGGCCGGCAGCGAATTGCGCAACCGTTTCGGCGCGGGCTCCAGCGATCCTGCCACATTGAAGCAACTCGCCGCCGCTCAGCCGCCGACTTCCGAAGTGGCGCGGCGCATCGGGTTCGCCTTGCAAGCCTTGAGTCAATACGACCCGGCGCGTGCGCGCGACGAATTGCTGCAGGCGATCGCTCAATCCCCCGGTTATGCGCCGGCCTACATGTATCTGGCGCGTGCCTGGTCGGCGCTGGGCTATCGCGCCAAGGCGATCGCCGCGGCCAGTCAGGCGGCGCAGAATTCGGCGGACTTGTCGCGCGAGGAGCAATTGCAGATCCGCGCGCAACAGGCCGCGCTGGACGGCGAACGTGCGCAAGCCGCCGCGTTGTGGGGCGATCTTGCGGACTTGCGACCGAGCGATCCGGAATATCGTCTGCAATGGGTTGCGGCATTGACCGCCGCGGCGAAATACGCCGATGCGCAAACCGCGCTTGCGCAAGCGCGCAAACTGCCAGCGCTCGCGAGTGATCCGCGGCTGGAACTCGCCGCGAGTGAGCTGGAGGCCGCACGTGGCAACGGCAACGCAGCCGTGCCGCACGCGCGCGCGGCGCTGGCGCAGGCGCGGCAGCGCGGCGAAGCGGGGCTCGCCGCCGAAGCGGAACTGCAACTCGGCACTGCGCTGGACGAGGACGCGCAGGCCGAGCCGACGTTGCGGCAAGCCGCGGCGGATTTCCGTCGCATCGGTAATCCGCACGGCGAAGCGCATGCGTGGCAGAACCTCGGCAATTTGCAGAGCGCGCGCAATCAGATCGCCGCTGCGCGCGAAAGCTATCAACGCGCGATGACGATCTACCAAGGCATCGGCGATCTCGGCGGCGAGGCGGCCATCTACGACAACCTTTCCGACATGCTCTGGAGCGCAGGCGATCGCGACGGCGCAGAAGCCGCCTTGCGTCAGGCGCTGGCGATCGCGCGCGAAACCAACGATCCGGTGCGGAAAGCTTGGACCTTGACCGGTCTCGCGACGGTGCTGTCCGATGAATCAGCCAGTGACGAAGCCGCGGCGATGTATCGTGAAGCGATCGCGCTGGACAGTCAGGCCGGCGAACGCGCTCACCTGGCTTACGCATTGTCGAATTACGCCGATCTGCTGCGTATGCGCGGCAAGCTCGACGAAGCGCGCGCGGTCTGCTCCCAGGCGCAAGCCGCGGATCAGGCGCTGCAAGCGGCCTCACACAACTTCGCGGCGGATTTCGAGTGCGCGCAGATCGCGCTCGACCGCGGCGAAGCGGACAGCGCATACGCGACGTTCGAGGCGATCGAAAATCAGGCCGTCGCGGCGAAGGACGATTTCATGATTGCCAACACGCAGTTGCTGCAAGGCCAGATCGCCATGGGCCGCGGACAATGGAGTGTTGCGCAGACGGTGCTGCAGAAATCTTTGCGGAGCTGGACGGATCAAAGGGAAGCTGCGGGCGAAGCCACCGTCTCGGCGCTGCTGGCCTTGTGCGCGGATGCGTTGCACGACACCCGCGTGCGCGACAGCGCCGCCGCGCATGCGCGCGATCTGCGCGGCCGCGTCACGCAGCGTGCGGAAGTGTTCGAACTGGATGTCGCGCTCGCGGAATTGCAGGCCGCCAGCGGCGAACGCGAGCAGGCGATGGCCTCGTTGCGCACGCTCGCGGACGACGCCGTCAAACGTCAGTGGCCGGGGCTGGCATTCGAGGCACGGCTCGCGATCTTGCGCGTGCTACAGCGCGGCAACGATGCGGCGACGATCAAGACATGGCGCGACGCGCTCGCCGCCGACGCGCATCAGGCGGGCTACGGTTGGGTGGGCGAACGCGTGGCGATGCGTTGAGCGCGCGCACGGCGCGGGCTTCTCAGCTGCGGTGGGTATCGTCTCCTCAGTCATCCGACGCCAGCAACTTCGGATCGCCGATCTTCACCGGCTCACCGGGGTCGAGCGTCTGCACGCCAGCCTGTTTCGCCTCGTTGTTGAATTTCTCCACCGCCTGCCGGATCGGTCCGTTGAAATCGTCTAGAGAGGGCTGCAACCGCGACTCCATCTTCGCGATGTATTGTTGTTGCTGCGCGTTTGGTGCTTGCGCCGGGCCCATGCGCAACATGCCGCCGTACAAGCCGAAGAAGCTCATGCCCCAAGGTGTAATGAAATGGAGCTCGTCCTCCGGCACGGTGTACTGCACGTCCGGATCGTAGAGGGTACTCGCGAAACTGCCGAGTTGCCGCTTCAATGCCGTCGCGCTCAAGTGCACGCCGGCCTTGGCACTGCCGGATGCCGCGGTCGATGTCGAATCCAGCACTCTGTCCAATGCTTGTAGCATGTCGTGGGTACGCGCGATCATCGTCACGTCGGCTGCGGCTTCGTCGCGCAGTTTCATCGCGGTATCGAACGCCACGCGCTGGACTTCCATTGGCGTGTTGACGCGTGGATCGGCTATCACCTGCACGGTTTCCTCCGCGCTGCGACCGCCGGCTTCCACTTTCACGCGATACGTGCCGGGCAATGCCAGCGGGCCTTTGGGGCCGTGGCTTTCCTCGCGCTCTTCCTGCGCGCGCAAGGATTTCGGCAATTCGACACCGGTGTAGTGCATGTTCCACGACGTCACGTTGAGGCCAGCCTTGCCGGGCGCGTGGAAACGCGCCACGGGGTTGCCCGTGCTGTCGCTGACAGTGATGAGGACGGGATTGCATTTGTCGAACGGCAGTGCGCTTTCCCCTTCGGCGACTTTCGGTTTCTCGCCTTTCTGCTGCGCGTCATCCTGCGGCGGCGGTTGCGGGCCGGCGGTTTCCTCCGGCGTCTCGTTCTCCTCGTTCTTTTTTTCCTCCGCGACGCAGGCCTCGGGCACGTCCATCCCTTTCGAAAGCAAATAGGCGAACGCGGGGCCGCCGGGAGGATTGGATGCCTTGAACTCTCCTGGTGCGGGGCCGATGTGGCGGCCGCCGAACTCCTGCCATTCGATGCCCTGTGACGCGGGGAAGAGGCGGAACGCGTCGCCGGCCATGCGCGGTTGCCATTCTTCCAGCGCCTCGATGTTGTCGAGGATCCACAAGCCATAACCGTGCGTGGCGAGCACGATATCGTGCGGCGACTTGGTGAACTTGATGTCCCACACCGCCATGGTCGGCAGGTTGCCGGTCATCGGCTGCCAGTGCGCGCCATCGTCGAACGATAGATACAGGCCGCGCATGGTGCCGAGCGCGAGCAGGCCTTTCCGGTTCGGGTCTTCGCGCACCACTACGGCTGCATAGCGTTCCGGCAGTCCATTCGAAATGCTTGTCCAGTGCGCGCCGTAGTCGCTCGTCTTCAAAACATACGGATGCTCGTCGCCCAGCATGTGGCCATCCACAGCGATGTAGGCGGTGCCGGCATCGAACGGCGACACGCCGATCTGGTAGATGCGGCCCAGCGACACGGCTTGCGGCAGACCCGCCGAAACATTCGTCCAGTTCGCACCGCCGTCCTTGCTGACCCACACCAGGCCGTCGTCGGTGCCGACCCAGATCACGTTGGGATCGTTGTCGGCGAGTGAGATCGAAAGAATCGTGTCGGAATTCTCCGCGCTGGAGATGTCGTGGAACACCGGCCCGCCGGCAACCGGCTGGTGTTCCTTGATGTCGCGCGTGAGATCTTTTGAGATCGGCTGCCAGTTGGCACCGCCATCCGTGGATTTGAAAATCACATTAGCGCCGATGTACACCGTGTTCGGATCGGTCGGTGACACCGCGACCGGCGAAGACCAGTTGAAGCGATAGTCGAGCTTCGAGATCGGTGTGTCCGACATGTCCTCCATGACCGGGCGGATGAACCTACGCGTCCAGTTCCTGGTATCGATGCGCGAAGTGAAACCGTTCTGCGAAGCCGCATAGACAATCGCCGGATCGGACGGCGCCGGCACGACATAGGTGCCGTCGCCGCCGGAGGGATTCCACCAGTCCGCGCCCCAGATGCCCGCGCCGGCGAGGCTGTTGGAAGGCCCGCACGCCGCGTTGTCGTCCTGGATGCCACCGCACACGCCGAACGGCACTGTGTTGGAAATCGCGACGGTATAGAACTCCTCGATCGGCATGTTGTTGAACGAGTGCCAGCTCTTGCCGCCGTCCACGCTCTCGAACGCGCCGCCATCGTTGCCCTGGATCATGCGTTGCGGATTCTTCGGATCGATCCAGATCGAGTGATGATCCACGTGCACGCCGCGGTCGATCACCTTGGCGGTCTTGCCGCCGTCGGTGGACTTCATCAGGTTGAACGAACTGAAATACAGCGTCCTCGGATTGTCCGGCGCGACGGCGAACGAACTGAAATAGAACATCCGCACCGCCAGCTCATGGTTGTTGCTTATGCACTTCCAGTTGTCGCCGGAATCGGTGCTGCCCCACAGGATGCAATTCTTCGTGGGCATCGTCGCGTAGACGGTGCCCTGAGACGACGGCGCGAAACCGATCTTGACGCGATCGGTCGGATCATTCGTCGGCAACCCTCCCGCGAGCTTGCGCCAAGTACGGCCGCTATCGGTGGATTTCCAGATGCCACCGTCGGTGCTGCCGTTGACCAGCGTCCACGGCTTGCGTTGCACCGTCCACATGCCGGCCAGCAGCACGTTCGGATTGGACGGATCCATCTGGATGTCGCTGGCACCGGTGGTGTCATTGACGTAGAGCGTCTTCTTCCACGTCTTGCCGCCGTCGGTGGTCATGAACACGCCGCGCGTTTCACCGGGCTTCCAGGGATTGCCGAGCACCGCGACATAAACCGTATTCGGATCGTTCGGACTGACGACGATGCCTGAAATCAGCCCCGCGTCGACCAAACCCTTGAACTGCCACGTCTTGCCGTCGTCGGGCGAGAAATACACGCCGTGACCGAGCAGCACGTCGTTGCGCGGATTGGCTTCGCCTGTGCCGATCCAGATGTCCTTCGGGTTCGACGGCGCCAGCGCGACCGCGCCGATCGATGCGGCGTCGCCATGCTTGAACACGTTGTCCCACTTCACCCCATCATCAGTGGTCTTCCACAAACCCGCGCCCGCGGTGCCGACGTAATACACACCCGGCTTGCCTGGCACGCCGATGGTCACACTCACGCGTCCGCCCGACACGGAAGGCCCGAGATTGCGGAACTTTAAATTGGCGAACGGGCCCGACGATTCCGTCGCGGCGGAAGCGATGCCCGCGGCGCCCATTGCGATGCATGCGGCAAGCAGTAGGGAAGCTTTCATCTCGGTCATCCCTCGCAAGAAAAATCCTTTCGACCGTAATCCGGAAGGAGGGTGCGAAGGAGTGCCAAAAGTCAGTGCGAAACGTTGCGATACGTGATGCGATCGTCAATCGGGCACCGAGTCAAACCCGCAGGTGATCGCCCGGTCTCGCCACCAGCGCGTAAAGCACCGGCATCAGGAAGATGCTGATGATCAGGCGCGAGAGCATGCCGGCCACGATGACCAGTGCGAACGGCCGCTGCGAATCGGTGCCGACACCGGTTGCGAGCGCGGCGGGAAGCAAGCCGAGCGCGGCCACCAGCGCGGTCATCATGATCGGTCGTAATCTGAGCAATGCCGCTTCATGGATTGCTTCGGCGATCTGCATGCCTTGCAGCCGCAATTCGTTGACGCAGGAGATGTACACCACACCGGTCAGCACCGACACGCCGAACAGCACGATGAAGCCGATGCCGGAGGAAACCGAGAAAGGCGTGCCGGTCAGCCACAGCGCGATCAGCGCCCCGAACGGCGCGGAGAGCAGCACGCCCAGCACGGTGATGAAGGGGAATTTGAAATTGCCGTATAGCACGAACAACAAACCGAAGATCAGCACCAGCGTTAGCGGCAGGATCACGTTCATCTGGGCACGCGACGCGGTGTACTCCTTGTACTCGCCGCCCCAGTCCAGCCGGTAGCCGCGCGGCAGCGTCACGCTCTTCTGCACCTGCTGCATCGCGTCGTTCACCGCGCCGGCAAGGTCGCGGCCGGTGACAGAGAACTGCACGCCGATGTAGCGCGAATCGTTTTCGCGATAGATGAAGGACGCGCCGTTGCTCTCGCCGATCGTCGCCAGTTCCTTCAACGGCACCTGGGCACCGGAAGGCGTGGCCACCGGGATGTCGCCGATTTCCTGCGGATTGTCGCGGAAGCGTTGCGCCAGCCGTACCACCAGATCGAACTCGCGCTCGCCTTGCACCACTTGCGTGGCGGTATCGCCGCCGATCGCGGTCTCGATCAGCGCGTTGATATCGGACACATTCAAGCCGTAGCGCGCGATCTTCGCGCGGTCGATCTGGATCGTGAGGCTGGGCTGCCCGAGTTCGTGCACCAGCGTGACGTCGCTGATGCCGCGCACGCGCTGCAGTACCTGCTTGATCGCCTTGCCCTTGTCTTGCAGCGTTTGCAGATCGGAACCGAACACCTTCACCGCCAGCGCGCTCTTCAAACCCGTTTCGGCTTCATCCACCGCGTCTTCGGCCGGCTGCGTATAGTTGAACTGGATGCCGGGGAAGGCTTGCAGTTTCTTGTCGATGGCCTCGATCAGCGCGGCCTTGTCCGAATACGCGCCGTGCCATTGCGAATACGGTTTCAATCCGACGAAGAATTCCACGTTGAAGAAACCGGTGGCGTCTGTACCGTCATCGGGGCGGCCCAGCTCCGACGACACCGTGGTGACCACCGGAAACGAACGCAGCACATCGCGGATCTGCGGCGTGATCTTGGCGGCTTCGTTGTAGGAAATGGTGTAGGGCATGGTGGCGCGCACCCACAGCGCGCCTTCGTCCAGATGCGGCATGAATTCGGCGCCGATGACCGGCACCAGCAGCAATGAAAGCCCCAGCAGGATCGCGGGGACGATCGTGGTCGGCCACGGTTTGGCGAGCGAACGATCCAGCCAGCGCGCGTAGCCGGTCTTGACGCGTTCGAAAATCCGGTTGCGCCGTTCGCGCACGCCGCTGCGCATCAATAGCGCGCACAGCACCGGCAGCAAGGTGAGCGTCACGATCAGCGAGCCGATCAGCGCATAGATCATGGTGTCGGCCATCGGCTTGAACAGCGTGCCGGACGGGCCGGTCAGCACGTAGATCGGCAGGAAACTCGCCACGATCACTGCGACCGCATACACCAGCGGGCGGTCTACTTCGGAAGCGGCCTGAATGATGATCGCGCGCACGTCCAATGGTGTATCGCTCTCTTTTCGCGCGGCGATCTCGCGGAAGATGTTCTCCACCATGAATATCGCGCCGTCCACTAATATTCCGAAATCCACCGCGCCGATCGAAAGCAGGTTGGCGGATGCGCCTTGCAGGCGAAGGCAGCAGAATGCGAACAGCAGCGCCAGTGGAATCGTCACCGCGACGATCAATCCCGCGCGCAGGTCGTAGAGGAAGAACACCAGGACCGCCGCGACCAGCAGCATGCCTGCCAGCAGGTTGCGCTCGACGACTTGCGTGGTTTCCTCGATCAAGTGACTCAAGTCGTAGAACGGATGGATCTTGACGTCGCGCGGCAACACCGACTCGTTGAGTTCGTTCGTTTTCGCTTCGATCCCACGCAGCACATCTTGCGTCTTCTCGCCGGTACGCAGCAGGATCACGCCCTCCACCGCGTCATCCTGATTCATGTAACCGAATTCACCCAGCCGCGGCGCGATGCCGAGCGTCACCGTGCCGACGTCCTTCACCAACACCGGCGTGCCGTTGTGCACGGCCACCACCACGTTGCCGATGTCTTCCAGCGTTTGCAGCCGGCCCAAGCCCCGCACGTAATAGAACTGCCCGCCCTGCGAATAGAAACCGCCGCCGGCGTTGCCGTTGTTGGCGGCGAGCGAGGCTTCCACCTGCGGCACCGACAAACCCACCGCCGCGATCTTGGCTGGATCGAGCAGCACCTGATATTGCATATCGCCGCCGCCGAAGGCCGAATCGTCGGCGACGCCCGGCACCGCGCGGTATTGCGGCGCGATCACCCAGTCCTGCAATGTCTTTAACTCCGTCGGCGAGCGATCGGAACTTTGCAGCACGTAGCGATAGATCAAGCCCGAAGGCGACGAGAGCGGCGATACCGAGGGCGTCACGCCATCGGGCAACGCGGCGTCGCTCAAACGGTTGAATACTTGTTGCCGCGCGAAGTACTTGTCGGTGCTGTCTTCAAAAGTGAGCGTGACGTCGGACAAGCCGTACAGCGACACCGAGCGCTTCATCACCATATCCGGCACGTCGGCCATGGCGCGCTCCATCGGTACGGAAATCAATCGCTCGACTTCTTCGGCGGAATGCCCCGGCCACTGCGTGACGATATCCACCATTGGCGGCGAGAGGTCCGGATAAGCGTCCATCGGCAGGTGCTGCAGGGCCCACCATCCCCCGGCGACCAATGCCGCCGACATCAGGATGATCAGCAATCGCTGCGCCAGCGCAAACGCGACGATGCGGTTGATCAGCGATGCGCGCCGCGCCGCTTCCTCGATGTGCGCGCTCATTGTGTTTCGATGAAGCGCAGGAACAACGCGCCGTCGCTGACGATGCGCATCCCGGTGCGCAGGCCGGATGAAATCAGATAATCGTCGCCGACGCGCTCGCCCAGCGTGACGTGCACTCGCGCGTAGCTGGCGTCCGGCTGCACGACGTAGACGAAGGGCAGGTTGTCGTCGTCGCGCAGCACCGCGGAGACCGGCGCTAGCAGACCATTACGCGCCTGTTTCGACTGGATCTGCACGCGTACGTACATCTGCTTTTTCAATGCGTCTTGCGGATTGGGAACATCCACGCGGGCAACCACAGCGCGGGTGTCCGGATCGACTTCCTCTGAGACATTGGTAACGGTGCCGCTCATCGGCGTGCCGTTTTCATCCGCGAAAACCTGCGCGGGATCGCCTTCGTGCACCGAAGCGACATCGCTGCCGAACACGTTGGCGTTGACCCAGACGCGCGAAAGATTGGCGACGGTGAAGCAGGGCGTGCTTCCTGCTTGCAGAAGCTGTCCGGGCGTGATGTTCTTCTCGACCACGATGCCGGCAATCGGCGCGCGGATCACGCCTTCCACGTGTGTCACATCTCTTCCTGCGCGCAATTCGGCGAGCGCGTGTGGATCGATGTCCAACGCGGCGAGCGCCTGCAATGCCGACTCGCGATCGGCTTCCGCGTTTGCGGCATCGGTTTGCGCCTGCTCGGCTTCGCGCTGCGAGATCGCGTGGTGCTCCAGCATGTCCTTGTCGTAGTCGGCCACGCGGCGCGCGTTCTTCGCCGTCACCACGGCCTTGCGGTAGGCAGCGAGTGCTGCGGCGAAATCGGGCGAAGTCACCATCGCAAGTGGTTGTCCACGCTTGACGCGATCGCCCTGCGCCACCAGCAATTTCGACACAGGGCCGGAGAAAGGCGCCAGAATTTGCGTGGCCTGATCCTGATCGAAATCCACCACGCCGGTGGTATCGATGCTGGGATGAAAACTCGAAGGCGCAACGGTATAGAGCGTGATGCGCTGGCGCTGCGCGGCGGTAAGCGTGACGTTCTCGGGTTTGGCCGAAGCTTGCGTGTCGCTCGCGCTGGAGGAGCAGCCGGCCAACGCGCACAACCAACCGATGGCGCACAGGCACAAGAAGGATTTCGTGCGCGCGCGTCGTTCACTTCTCATCATTCGTCTCCGCCAGTTCCTTCCGATTCCACCAGCCGCCACCGAGCGCCTGGAACAGCGCCGCAGTATCGACGTAGCGCGCGGCCTGCGCCTGTAGGCGCGCGATGCGTGCCTGCTGATAGGCTTGTTCGGCGTTCAACAATGCGAGCTGATCGATATAGCCGTCTCGCAATTGGCGTTGCGATAGATCCAGCGTGGTGCGCGTGTCGCTTTCCGCTTTCGCTTCGGCTTGCAACGTTTCTGCATCGTGCTGCAAGGCAGTCAGCGTGTCGGCGACGTTCTGGAACGCGGTCAGCACCGTGCTGCGGTATTGTTCGGCGGCTTGTCGCGCCGCGGCTTCCGCTGCACGCTGCTGATGTTTCAGCTTGCCGCCTTCGAAAATCGGCGCCAGCACGTCGGCGCCCAGCGTCCAGAAACCCGTGCCGGCCTTGAACACCTGCGACATCGCCAGCGCCGTGCTGCCGGCATCGGCGCTCAACGTGATCTGCGGAAAGCGTTGAGCGACCGCTATGCCGACATTGGCACTCGCCGCGTGCCAGTTCGCCTGCGCTTGACGGACATCGGGTCTTTGCTGCACCAGTTTTGAGGGCAGACTCAGCGGCAAGTCGGACGGCAATTGCAGATCGGCGAGATCAAAATCGGATATTTGCGATTGCGCCGGAAACTTGCCGGTCAACATGGCCAGTAGATGTTGCTGCTGATCACGTTGCTGCATCAATGGCGGTAACGTCGCTTTCGTTTGTGCGAGTTGCGCCTCCTGCGCCGAGACATCGATCTGGCTGGCGTCGCCTTTTGAGTAGCGATAACGCATCAGATCGACGGCCTGCGATTCGATGCCGATCAGTTTCTTCGTCGCGTCGATCTGCGCCTTCAGCGAAGCGTCGGTGATCGCAGCCACCGCGACGTTGGAGGTCAGCGTGTTCCACGCCGCGATCATCTGGAACCGTGCGGCTTGCGCCTGTGCCTGCAACGACTCGACCGTGCGGCGATTCAGGCCGAACACATCCGGCACGTAGGACACGCTGACCTGCGGTGTGAACAGGTTGTAGAGCAAGGCATTGTTGCTCGGCACCGGCGCCAGCGAGCCGGGCTGCTTGTAGCGTGTCGCGTTGAGTTCGGCATTGACTTGCGGCCAGTACGCGCCGCGTTGCGCCAGAGCGTTTTCGTGGGCTGCGGTCAGCGCTGCCTGCGCCGCTTTCAGATCGGGATTGTTGGCAAGCGCTGCTTCGATCAGCGTATTCAACTGTTTCGAGTGGAACAATGCCCACCAGTCGCCGGCGACGTCGTTGCCGCTGTCGAACCGCTGCGCAACGCCGCCATCGACACCGGATGTCGCAACGGTGGGTGTTGCCGGTTGGGCCGTGTAGCGGTCGACGTTTGGCGGCGAGGGCTTTTCGAAGTTCGGCCCGACCGCGCAGCCGGCAAGGACTACCATGCACACGCCGGACAGAACCGGTGCGCGCATGCGCATCGCCAGCGCTTGCGTCAATCTCGCGTACCTTTGCACAGCTCGTCCTTCCGCCCGGACTTTCAGGCTTGAAACGATATATTGTCTCAATTCGGGGCGAAAGGCCTGCCGGAAGTCACGGCTTATGCGCACGAAAAAGCCCGCACTCGGCGGGCCTTCGTGTCGAACTCGATTCCTGCGACTGGCGGAGCGGACGGGACTCGAACCCGCGACCTCCGGCGTGACAGGCCAGCATTCTAACCAGCTGAACTACCGCTCCGTTTTTTGCGGGAACCTCACTCGACGAAACGCAATTGTGCAACATTCCAGCGCGGTGCGCGACCACTCACTTCACTCGCGAAGTGGCGTCCCCACGGGGATTCGAACCCCGGTCGCCACCGTGAAAGGGTGGTGTCCTAGGCCTCTAGACGATGGGGACAGCGGGGAGTGGTGGAGCCAGCC
>JAJPID010000064.1 GCA_021324945.1 Lysobacterales bacterium
CGGCGTCGTATTTCCACGACATCACCGGCGGCAACAACCACGGCTACATCGCCAAGCGTGGCTGGGACTGGGCTTCGGGCCGCGGCAGCCTGATCCTCAGCAACTTCTCCGCGGGTGGTACGGAGTAACCACCGGGAGCTCTCCTCTCAGGAGAGGGAAGGGCCGCGCAAGCGGCCCTTCTTTTTCAGGAATGCAGCGTGGCCGCAGAACGGATCATCGCTGGCGAAATGCGATGCAGATCCAACACACTGCTTCAGTGTCGCCCGCGCGCGGCCATGGACGCGGACGGACGGTGCGAAGAAGATGGACAAGCTGGTGGAGAAAGACCGGCGCCGCTAACGCGCGGTCACTTCGCGAACAGCTTCGAACGGTCCGCGAAAGCCTTGAACTCCAGCGCGTTGCCGGAGGGGTCTAGCAGGAACATCGTGGCCTGCTCGCCCGGCTGGTCCTTGAAGCGCACGCGCGGTTCGATCACGAAGCGCGTGCCGGCCTTGCGCAGCCTTTCGGCGAGCGCGTGCCACGCGTCCATGTCAAGAATCACGCCGAAGTGCCGCACCGGTACATTGTCGCCGTCAACGTCATGCGCGGTCGAGTCGTGCAGTTCTTCCGGCGCGAGATGCGCGACGATCTGATGGCCGTGGAAATCGAAATCCACCCAGGTGTCGCTTGAGCGACCTTCCGCGCAGCCGAGCAACCCGCCGTAGAACGTGCGCGCCGCTTCAAGCGAATGAACGGGAAAGGCAAGGTGGAATGGCGGCAGTTCATGCATGGCTTGCTTGCGTTTCGCTGCGATTGAACTTCGGATCGTAAGATGCGGACGATCCCAACGGAAGGAGCCTGCCGTGGCCGATGAAAACGCCAAGTCGCAAGCCGACCTGGTCGCCGACACGCTGACGCAATTGAAGGAAATGCACCACTACGCCAAGAACAATGTCGAGCGCCTGACCGCGATCTGGCTGTTATTCGACGGCGAGCTGTCCAAGCTGAAGCAGACCGACAAGATCGACGACCTGATGAACCGCCAAGGCCAGCTGCACGACGCGCTGGAGAAAGCGATCGCCGATCTCGAAAAGGTCTGGCAGAAGTTGCAGCCGCCACCGGAAGCAGCAGAGGCGTGAAAGCCGTGCGCAAACGATCGGCCGGCGATCAGCCGGCCGGACTGGTGAATTCCGTTACCAGGTGTGGCCGTTGGCGCAATAATGGCCGCCGGTGCCGTGCACGCCCGCGATGCAGGTTTCGCCACAACTCGAGCACTTGGACGTGCAGCGCGACGGCGCCGCGAAAAGGCCGAATAGTCTGGAGAAAAACTTGCGCATGACGTCCTCCTGATGCCGTGGATCGGACCACGGGGAAGCTTGCCGCTGAGATCATACACCTGCGGCTGGGCGGTTCATCAGCGGTTTGCTTTCCTTGCCATCCATGCCTGCACCGTCGCCGGCGGTAGCGGGAAATAACCGTTGACAACTTGCGGATCGCGCGCGGCCGCATCCGGCGTCAGGTGCACGTGCCAACCGGCGACAGTACCGACGTGCAGGCAATCGTCGATTTCGTGCAAGTCGTCCTTGTGTGTTTCCTCGTGACCGCGCAGCAGCATCGCTTTCGCGCGCCGCTTGGCTTCGGCCTTGTTTGGAGCGCCGAAGAAACCCCATGCGTGGCTTTCACCGAACACGCCGGGTCGATAGCCGCCAATGTTGATGAAATACAGGTGCAGGCCTTTATCCGACCGCGTGCGCGAAAGCCGCACGCGGTAGCCTTCGACGCTGTCGAGGAAGCACCACGCATCCACGTGCAGGCCGCGCGGGTCACCGAACCAGTTTTCCAGCAACTGCTCGTGCACGGCTTCCAGCGAATCGCCGACCGCGAATGCCACATCGTGCAATTCGGTTTTCGCGCGCGGCGCGGTGCCGCCGAGCACGCAGGCGATCAGGCGTTCGGTCATGGCAGGTCGCGTCTCGATGATGGAACGGCGGAACCGTCCGTTGCGGCTCCCCCGCGAATCATCTCACGCCGCCTTCGCCTCGTCTCTCAGCGTCTGCATGTCGATCACGAAGCGGTATTTCACGTCGCTTTTCAACATGCGTTCGTAAGCGTCGTTGATGTCGCGCATCGCGATCGTCTCGATGTCGCTGACGATGCCGTGCTCGGCGCAGAAATCCAACATCTCCTGCGTTTCGCGGATGCCGCCGATCAGTGAGCCGGCCAGGCCACGACGCTTCAGGATCAGATTGAACGCGGTGGGCGAGGGATGCGGCGTGGCCGGCGCGCCGACCAAGCACATCGTCCCGTCGCGCTTCAACAGATTGAGATAGGCATCCAGATCATGCGGCGCGGCGACGGTGTTGAGGATGAAATCGAAACTGCCGGCGTGCTTCGCCATCTGTTCGGTGTCTTTCGAGATCACCACTTCGTCCGCGCCGAGCCGCTTGCCGTCCGCGATCTTGTTCGGCGAAGTGGTGAACAGCACGACATGCGCGCCCATCGCGTGCGCCAGTTTCACGCCCATGTGTCCGAGGCCGCCGAGCCCGACGATGCCGACCTTCTTGCCTGGCCCGGCATTCCAATGCCGCAGCGGTGAATACGTGGTGATGCCGGCGCACAGCAATGGCGCCACCGCGGCGAGATCATTCTTGTGCGAAATCCGCAGCACGAATTTCTCGTCCACCACGATCTGCGTCGAATAGCCGCCGTAAGTGTTTTCGCCGCCGCCGTGCAGGGACCCGTTATACGTCGCGGTGAAACCGTTCTCGCAATAGTTCTCCTCACCGGCCTGGCAGGCTTCGCAATGGCCGCAACTGTCGACCATGCAGCCGACGCCGACGGTGTCGCCGACTCTGAATTTCTTCACTTCGTTGCCGACCGCGGTAACCCTGCCGACGATTTCGTGGCCGGGCACGCAGGGATAGCGCGTGTTTTTCCATTCGTTGCGCGCCTGGTGCAGGTCGGAATGGCACACGCCGCAAAAGAGGATTTCGATCTGCACGTCGTGCGCGCCTGGCGTACGCCGTTCGATGGCGTGCGGACGCAGCGGTCGATCGGCGGCGGGCGTGGCGTAGGCGGCGACTTCTGACATGGCATGACTCCTTGTCGATACTTTTCTGTGGCAAAAACCGAATGACGGCGCTGTGGCCGCATCCGGGCTGCGACGGCGTTCAGCCCGCGGCTTTCTCGCGCGTGGGCAGCACCCAATCCGGCCGTATGTAGTGGCAGGTGTAGCCGTCCGGATAGCGCTCCAGATAATCCTGATGTTCGGGTTCGGCTTCCCAGAAATCGCCCGCGGGTGACACTTCCGTCACCACCTTGCCGGGCCACAAACCGGACGCATCCACGTCCGCGATGGTGTCTTCGGCGACGTGCTTCTGTTCGTCATCGAGATAGAAAATCGCCGAGCGATAGCTGGTACCGACATCGTTGCCTTGACGATTGCGCGTGGTCGGATCGTGGATCTGGAAGAAGAATTCCAGCAGTTTCCGATAACTGATTTTCGCGGGATCGAACACGATCTCGATCGATTCGGCGTGAGTGCCATGATTGCGATACGTCGCGTTCGGCACGTCACCGCCGGAATAACCCACGCGCGTGGAGATCACGCCCGGTTGCTTGCGGATCAGGTCCTGCATGCCCCAGAAACAGCCGCCAGCGAGGATAGCGCGTTCGGTTGTCATGTTTGCGCGTCCTTGTTTTCGAACAGATGACGGTACTCGCCGTAGCCTGCATTTTCCAGTTCCTCGACCGGAATGAAACGCAGGCTTGCGGAGTTGATGCAGTAGCGCAAGCCGCCGCGCTCGCGCGGGCCGTCGTCGAACACGTGACCAAGATGGCTGTCGCCGTGTTTCGAACGCACCTCGGTGCGGATCATGCCGTGGCTGGTGTCGCGCTGCTCGATCACATTGTCCAGCTCGACCGGCTTACTGAAACTCGGCCAGCCGCAGCCGCTGTCGAACTTGTCCAGCGAGGTGAACAGCGGTTCGCCGGAAACGACGTCCACGTACAGCCCGGGTTCTTTGTGCGCATTGAACTCGTTGTCGAACGGCCGCTCGGTCGCGGCCTCCTGCGTCACGCGGTATTGCAGCGGCGTCAATTTTGCGACGGCTTCGGGGGTCTTGCGGTAGTCGGGCATGTCGGACTCCAGTGCTGTCTGCTCCGGTTGAAATGGGGGACGGCCGGCGAAAGTCCAAGAGAGCCGATGCGATCACCTTAGAAGCGGCGGAAATTGAACGATTGGGGGACCATCAGGCCCCCGACATTTCGGCACCGCCGCTTCTCCGTTGTCTCGAGATCGTCGTCCGGGAGTGTCGCAGCCTTCGCTTCCGCGACACCCTGTCGCTCGCGCCCGCACGACGCAACCGGCATCACCGAACGCGGTCGGGATTTCGGTGTCGAAAGTCCAGCTCGCGGATTTGCACCTGGGTTGACAAACCTGGTGTCGCTGACTTCCGCTCGTCAGTTCAGCTACGAGACTGCAACATTATGCCCAGCCAGTTTTTCGTAATACCGTCGACATTCATCGACGAGTTTGCGCTGGAAATCGGTCAGCGTGATTCTGCGCGGCCGGTACGGCCCGAACCCGGTCGATCGCTCCACCGCCGCGTACCAGTGCGGTGCCCAGACGCCATCGGAATCGCGCGGGCCTGGCGGCCAGTGCAGCATGCGGTCGGTGAATGGGATGCCGAGGCGCGCGCACAGTGCGCTTAGCACGCTGCGCGGATTTTTCAGCACGTCGTCCGCATCGATCACCGGCGGCGCGTGGCCGAGTTTGTCGCAGACATGATCGAACAAGCGCGCCTGCTGTTCGAAGCCGAGTTCCCACGCCACGGCGTCGGGGCGTTGAATGGTGAAGGACGCGACGACCGACTCCGGATCGCGGATCAGAAAACAGTTGGTGACTTGTTCCAGCCAGTCCAATGGCATGTGGGTGAGCATGTGCTGGGTCATGTGCTTCTGGTACCAGATCGGCTTGCCATTCGGGATCGGTCCAATGAGCATGGCCGCGACTTCCGCAGCGTCCGTGCTTTGCGACTTCAGAACTTCTTCGCGGCCAGGATGGTTGACACCTGTAGCTTGCAGGTAATGCGCGTAAAACGGTTCATCGATCACCGCGGTGTCGCCGCGGTTTTCCCAAGCGCGCATCATCGCAGTGGAAATGTTGCGCGGGCCGGACCACATCGCGATCCGCAGCGGCGTTCTCACACGCGCGGTCCTTTGGCGCTTTCTTCCTTGATGAGTTGCATGTACAGCTTCTGCAACCGCTCGACCATCGGCCCGCGTTTGCCATCGCCCATCACGCGGCCATCGATTTCGCGCACCGGCGTCAAACCCGCGAACGTGCCGGTGACGCAGGCCTCCTCCGCGCCGTACACGTCGGTCAGACTGAAATCCTTTTCAAAAACGGGAATGCCGTTGGCGCGGCAGAGCTTGATCACGTTCGCGCGCGTGATGCCGCCGAGGCAATACTTGCCGGTGGACGTCCACACTTCGCCCTTGCGCACGATGAAGAAATGCGTGGAGTTGCAGGTCGAAACGAAGCCGTGCGGATCGAGCATCAGCGCTTCGTCGTAACCGGCCTTCTGCGCCTGGATGCAGGCGAGGATGCAGTTCAATTTGGAATGACTGTTGAGCTTGGGATCTTGCACGTCGGGCGCGCCGCGCCGCACGTGCACGGTGAACAGGCGGATGCCTCGCTCGACCGTCTCCGGCAACGGCTGCTTGTATTCTGGAATGATCACGACGGTGGCTCCGCCGATCACGAAGCGCGGATCCTGGTGCGGCGTGGCCTTGACGCCGCGCGTTACCATCAGACGGATGTGCACGTGATCGCGCATGCCGTTCGCGCGCAGTACGTCGATCAGGCGTTGCGTCAACTGATCGCGCGTCAGGCCGATAGTCAGGTCGATCGCGCGCGCGCCTTCATACAGCCGGTCGAGATGTGCATCGAGAAAGGGCAGGCCGCCTTCGTGCAGGCGCAGGCCCTCCCACACGCCGTCGCCAAGCACGAAACCCGAATCGAACACCGACACCTTGGCTTCGTCACGCGGCACCAGTTCGCCGTTGATGCTGATCTTGATCGACGCGTTGCGCGGATCAGGGGCGTAATCGTGGGTACCTTTGCTCATGAGCCGCCGCTCGCGGGAAGATCGGCGGAGTTTAGCGCGCGCAACGCGGCGGCAGCGGTGAACATCGCACGATGGCCGAACTCGACAACCGGTTTCGGTCGTCGCTGCGCAGCCTCCATCGTTATCTTGCGATCGGGTCGGAGAATGCGGCGTGCTATTCCGATGAGTTCGCGCCAAGCCGCTGGAAGTCATCGATGGCCCGGACATGATCGAATTGAACGAACCCACACGCAAAAATCGCTACGAGCGGATGGGTTCACAAGCGCGAAGTGCAGTATTTCAAGCGGCACTGATGTGAAGCTACTGTCCTGGATGATATGTCCGCTGGGTGTGCCCCTGCAGTTGCTCTGGCCAGAAATACACCGTGCGCAGGTTGCCGGTGGAGTAGCGCTCGGCTTCGTCGGTGAAGTGTTCGGAATCTTGGTGGCCGCTTTCGCCGCCGGCGGTGACGGCGCGCGCGGAGACTTTCGGCCCGAATTCGACCGCTGCGAGGAAGCTGTTGCCGCTGTTGCCGTAGTAGCGCTTCGTGCCGGGCCAGCGGTGCGCGCCGAAGGAAGCCAGCGAACCCCAGCGCGATGAGGTGAAAGGAACGGGGATGCTCGGCTTGGCATCGTCGAAGTGCGGTTCAATCGAATCGTCCAGTCGCTGAAAACGATTGATCTCACCCCACGCCGTGCCCCAGCTTCCGAAATCTTTTTGCAAACGGTCCGATGCTTCCCACAGCGCGTGCAGACGTTGCTGCGGCGTGGCCTTTTCGGCGATGTAGTCGTACACGCGCATGTTCGATGCGTGCGGATCGAGACCGCTGGCTTGCGCGGTGTCGTTCACTTCGTCCCACAGCGTGTCGCCCCAGAACACCGCCAGCGAAGTCGGCATCGATGCGACGCCCCAACGGTAATCCCAGGTGCGCAGCATCCGGATTTGGCCCGCGAGTCGCGACTTCAGCGGGTCGTTCGCGGGGAGTGCGTCGTAGTCTTTGACCAGAATCGGGATCAGCCGCGCGAACGCGGGCAAATACGAGTCGAACGCGTCGGTGATCAGCATCGGCACTGTCATGTCGCGTATGCCCTGCAACAGGGCGAGCGCGTGCACGCCGCGCGGATTCTCGCCGAAGCTGTCCATGTATTGCGGATAGTCTTTTGCTTTAGGGCTGTTCGTGCCGGCCGCGGTCCAGGGCCAATTGTTGGTGTTGAACACCCAGCCGTTGGACGGATTGATGACGTTCGGCATTTCGTTCAGTGGAGTGAGTCCTTGCCAGTCGGTGGCAGGATTGCTGCCGTCCACAGGCTGGGTGTAATCGAAGCGATTGTCGCGCTTGGGAATGAACTGCGGCACCAGGAACGCGATCTCGCCCTTGTCGTCGGCGAACAGTGTGTTGTTGGATGAATTGGCCTTCAGCTCGGCGACTTTTTCGTAAGAAGCGTAATCGCTCGCCTTGGTGCGCAGGAAGCTCTGTTCCAGTGCTGAGACCGGACGGTTCATCAACGCTTCGGCGATCCACCTGCCGTTCTCGCTGCGCACGATTGGGCCGTGATGCGTGAAGTACGCGGTGAAACTGCGCGACTTCATCGAGCCGTCGCTCGCACGATATTGGACGGTGATTTCGCGTGTCGTCACCGGCCGCAGTTCCTTGCCGTATCGATAAAACAACCGACCGTCCTGCTTGACGATGGTTTCTGCGAACTCATCCACGTTGTCCACGCCGGTCGAGGTATGCATCCAGCCGATGTGCGGGTTGAAACCCTGATAGATGAAGAACTGGCCCCAGGTCGCGGCGCCATAAGCGTCCAGGCCCTCGTCGCTCGACATCTGGAGTTCCGAGCGGAAATAGAACGAGGTGTGCGGATTGATCCACAATAGGGCGTGGCCGTTTGCCGTCAATCTCGGCGCGATGGCGATGCCGTTGGAGCCGGTCGGCTCGGCCCAGCTCGCGGATTCCATTTGCGCCAGTGCGATCATCGTTGCGGGATCGGCGCCGTAGAACTTCGCGAGATCCGACAAGTCCACGCGCTCGATGTCGCCGCCGATGCTGCCTTCGGTAAAGGACAGCGCCATCCACGGCTCGAAATGCGTGATCACTTTGGGGTGCTGTTGCGGATGCGTGACGAGATACCAGTTCAAACCATCGGCCCACGCATTCATCAGCTTCTGCAACCATGCCGGCGATTGCGCGTAAAGTTTTTTCAATTCGACCGGGTCGACCCACAATTGTTGGCGTAGGTCTTGCCAGACATTCGCTGCGCCTTGCGCGCGTGCCGTCCAGCCTAGCGCTGTGAGGTAATTCGTTTCGATGCGGTTGAAATCGTCCTCGGCCTGCGCGTAGATCGCGCCGAACACCGCATCGGCATCAGTCCGGCCGTGGACGTGCGCGATGCCCCAATCGTCGCGGACGATCGTCACGTTTTGCGCTTCGGTTTGCAGACGTGTGCGCTCCGTCTCGGCGTGCGCGACGCCGGCGCACGATAAAGCCGATGCCGCGCACGCGATCAGGGCGCGGGCCGCGAGAAATCGAGGTTCACCAGTGGACTTCATGATGCCGTCCCTTCCGGCCGCACAGGCCGATCCGTTTCCATATAACACGCTCGCTGCGGCGGCGCGAACGGCTGCGGACGTGCGGCTCGCCCCCACAGGACGGACGAACCACGCAAAACCCGCCTGCACGCTTGCCGGCGGATATTCGCGGGGGTACGTTAGTGCCAAGCCGGAACGCCCCTGATGAGCCGGCGCGCGGGACACTTCTCGGCACATCTTGCTGTGTCCAACTCTCACTGTCGAACAGCATTCTTCCGGCATCGCTGCGTTGCCGGAGGGCGTCGGCACGCCGATGGCGCGCCGGCCGACCAACGCAGCACTTCCCGAAAAACGAATCCAATTTCAAGGAGACATCCATGAACACCCGTTTTGAACTTGCCGGCCCCCTGACCGACATCCGCAGCTATCCGCAGTGGACGCAGGACATGGTCGCAGACTGCGACCGCGTCAAGCGCACCGTGGTAGAACACGAGCTGTGGGATCTGATGCGCAGCGGTGCCTTGGGCGCCGACGGCACCGCCAATTTCATGGTGGGCATCTGGCCGGTGATCGAGCGCTTCCCTGGCTACATGGCGCAGAGCCTGTTGAAGACGCGCTACGGACGCAGCGAGGGCGACAATCTGGCGCGCCGCTGGCTGGTGCGCAACATCCGCGTCGAACAGAACCACGCCGAGTACTGGCTGGATTGGGCCGAGGGCGCGGGCGTGCCGCGCCAGCAGGTTTTGGAAGGAACACCGCCTTACGGCACGCAGGCATTGGCCAATTGGCTTGAAGAGATCAGCAGCCGGGGCTCGTTGGCTGCCGGCATTGCGGCCAGCAATTACGCGGTCGAGGGGGCCACGGGCGAGTGGTCGCAGATCGTATATGACAGCCGCGAATATCAGGGGCTCTTCCCGCAAAATACGCGCAAGGCTTCTCTGCGATGGCTGCAATTGCACGCGGCCTACGACGACACCCATCCTTGGGAAGCGCTGGAGATCGTGTGTACCTTGTTGGGCGCCTCGCCACGCCCGGAAGAAGTGGCGCATATTGGGGAGTGCATCAAGCGCAGCTACAGAAGCATGTGCATCAGCATGGACAGCTGTTACCGCGGGTTGCGGCTGCAGGAAGAAGGTGCCTCATTTCAGGTCGTTGCCGCTGCTTGATCTGGTATGCAATGTGCATGGTACGTGGCTCACACTGAGCCACGAACCCATGCGCGGCGGCCAAATACCACTGGAGCGCTCGTTATCCAAACGGCTGTTGCCGCTGGCCTACGGGTTGGCGGCACTGGTGGCATTTATCGTCGCGCTCACTTGGGGGGCCTTGCAGGTTCAAATAGCTCTGGCTGGCCTGATGAATGGCGAGAGCATCTGGTCCAAGGCGCAGAAACAGTCAGTTATTGATCTGGCTTCATACGGGGTCAACGGAGACGAACGACGGTTGGTCGACTTCCGCCGCAACTATGTGGTGCTGAGATCCGATGCTTGGGCACGCGATGCGATTGCCTCCGGGCACTTTGACAGGCCTGCGGTCGTCGCCGCTTTTCGCAGGGGCAGCGTTATCCCAGACGCCATCCCCGGAATGATTTTTATTTTCGAACACCTCGCGGATGCACCGTATGTTCGGGACGCGCTGCAGGAATGGCACTCCGTGGACGGTGCCATCAAGGAACTGGACCAGATCGCTTTGCAGTTAGAGCAGCGGCACCGCTCCAGTAAAGACCTCCGACCGGACGAAATAGAACGTGTAGAGGCCCGCATCCACGCGTTGAACGCGTTTATCGAGCCTCACGCAAACCACTTTTCGTTGGAAATTGCCCTTGGCGCATCCTGGGCTGGCCGGATGCTGTTCATCGGCGAATTGTTCGCCGCTTGCGTTGCACTTGGGTTGTGGCTTCTGCTGGCGCGACGCACGCTCCAGCGTATCCGCGGCACGGAGGAGCGTTACCGGCTGCTTTTCGACAGCGCCGCCGATGCGATCGTGATGGTGGACGAGAACAGCGGCCACATCCTCGACGCCAACCGCACTGCTTCGACCTGGCTAGGCCGGGATCAGGGCGATCTGCGCGGTGTGCCGTTCGCGGACCTGTTCGCGAAATCCACCAGCCGCGAAGACGTCGGCGTTGGCCTCCTGCGCGGCGCACGCGGCGAACGGCCGGTGGAAACGCAGAGCAGCCTCACGGTGTGGGGCGATCGTGTCGTGCGGCAGGCGATCATCCGCGACATCAGCGAGCGCGTGGAGCGCGAACGCGAGCGCCGCATCGCCGCCGAAGCGCTGGCCGGCATCGCCGAAGGCGTGATCATCGCCGATGCCGATCGCCGCGTGCTCTCCATCAACGCGGCCGCGGCGCAGATCACCGGCTTCACGGTCGAAAGCCTTTCCGGGCTGCGGCTGGACGATGCACGCAGCCTGCCCGATGGGAGCCCGCTGCCGGCGTCGATCTGGGATGAAGTCGCGGCCGGACGCAACTGGACCGGCGAAGTGCAGAGCCTGCGCAGCAACGGCAGCACCTATCCGGAAAAACTCAGCATCAGCGCGATCCGGGATGGCGAACGCGTGCTGCATTACGTCGCGGTGTTCAGCGATATTTCGGTGGTGAAGGCCGATCGCCGCCGGCTGGAACATCTCGCCACGCACGATCCGCTCACCGGTCTGGTGAACCGCGCGGAATTCGAGCGGCGTTGCGCCGAAGCCATCGCGCACGCCGCGCGCGAACGTAGCGCGGCGGCGGTGTTGTTCATCGATCTCGACGCTTTCAAGTTCGTCAACGACAGCTACAGCCACGGCATCGGCGACCGCTTGCTGGCGCTGGTGGCCGAGCGCATACAGAAGCAGCTCGGGCGCGCCGACGTGGCCGGGCGCATCGGCGGCGACGAATTCACCGTGCTGGCGCGCGGGCTGGTATTGCGCGAAGACGCCGCCGCGCTGGCTGGACGCCTGCTCGCCACCTTGTCAGAGCCCTTCGTGGTGGACGAATACGAAATCGTGCTGAGTGCCAGCATCGGCATCGCCGGGTTCCCGCTGGACGGCGCCGATGCGCCCACGCTGATCGCCAATGCGGACGCGGCGATGTATGCGGCCAAGAGCGAGGAGCGCAATGCGTACCGCTTCTACGCGCCGATGATGCACGCCGACACGCGCAAGCGCCTGCAACTTGCGGCGGAGTTGCGGCAGGCCTTGCTGCGCGACGAATTCCGGCTGGTCTATCAACCGAGCGTGGAATTGCGCAGTGGTCGCATCGTGGCGGTCGAGGCGCTGCTGCGCTGGCAACATCCCGAGCGCGGCGAAGTGCTGCCGGGAGAATTCATCCCTGTGGCGGAAAGCACCGGCGTGATCCATCGCATCGACGAATGGGTGATGCGCAGTGTGTGCGCGCAACTGCACGCATGGGATCGCGCCGGTCTGCCGCCAATCCGCGTGGCGGTGAATGTGTCGGCTCGCTGGTTCGGACATCCGGCCTTCATCGAAAGCGTCAGCCGCGCACTGCAATCCAATGGCGTGGCCGCGCAGCGGATTCTTCTGGAAATCACCGAAGGCGCAATGCTGCGCTTGGGTGAGGACACCGAAAGCAAGATGCAGGCGCTGGCGCGGCTGGGTCTGGCGGTGGCGATCGACGACTTCGGAACTGGCTACTCCTCGATGGCGTACCTGAAACTGCCAGCGGTGGCCTATCTGAAAATTGACCGTTCCTTCATCACAGGCCTGCCGGGCGACATCAACGATGCGGCGATCACCGAAGCGATGCTGGCGATGGCGAAGAGTTTGAATCTCACGCCGATCGCCGAAGGCATCGAAACCGAGGCGCAGCATGAATTCCTGCTGCGCGCCGGTTGTGCCGAAGGGCAGGGCTATCTCTATTCGTATCCGCTGCCCGCGCCTGCGATCGAACGCATGCTGCTGCCCAAGCCTGTGCCGACCGCAGGCAAGTTGAAATTGGTGCCGCCGAAGCGGGGCTGATCCGTTCCGGTGCCGGGCCGCTCATGCCCGGGGGCGCTGGCCACGTATTCGTGGTATTCCAGAACACTCGAGCCACACTCAGCCGCATTGCGCACTATCCGCTTGCAGGCTGCGAGATTCGCCTTCGGCACCGGCACCAAGAAACCATCGGGGATAGCTCATGGCAGGTTCCTTCAACACTGCGTCTTGCCATGTTCGCGCCGGCGCGCCTGCTGCCCCCGGAGTCGCGCATCCTGTTCGCGCATTTCCGGCGTCAGCGCGTCGCCGAAGTCCTCCGCCTCGAGCACGGGGCGGATTTCCACCGTCTCGCCGCCATCGAACGGCGCGCGCTTCAGCCATTCGATGGCTTCGTCGATCGATTTCACCTGCCACATCCAGAAGCCGGCGACCAGCTCCTTGGTTTCGGTGAACGGGCCGTCGATCACGCGCCGCTGCTTGCCGTCGAATTGCACGCGCACGCCTTTCGATGTGGGATGCAGGCCTTCGCCTTCCAGCATCACGCCGGCCTTCACCAGTTCCTCGTTGTACTTGCCCATCGCTTCCAGCAATTCGCGGCTGGGCATCACGCCCGCTTCGGAATCCGCATTGGCTTTCACCAGCACCATGACTCGCATTGCCGTTCTCCTCGGATGTCGGAATTGAACCGCTCGTCTGAGCGGCTCTTGTTTTGACGACGAACGAACGTGGGCCGGATCGACAAGCCGCCGCCCTGCGGCAGGCCGGGACCGGCGCCAGCATCGACGAAGTGCTGGAAGAGGTGTTCGCGCTATACGCAAATCTGCGCGGCTATGTGCTCGACGAGCATGACACCGTGCGGCATCATCTAACGCTCTTCGCGGATGGCGCGGCGATTCGCAACAAACGCGACCTGTGGCGAGCGGCGACCGGCTCGCGTTCGGTGCCACCATCGGCGGCTTCTGGATCACCGGGAATCAGGGCGATCGCTGGCTCAGGCAGGATGCGCGCCTGCCGCCGGTGTACGCGGTGAGTTCGCCGATGCTCCCGATGCGGTTCACGTTCCGTCGGCGTGACGCCATGACCGCTGCCACTTGACGCGCGCGGCGGCGCGGTTCTCAATCTTGAAGTTTGACACTGGGAGAACCGCATGAACGCCGCCACCCCTCGGCCGCTCGTTGCGGCGCTGTGCGCGCTGCTAGCCACTGCTGCAAGCGCGGCAGCGCCGACTGCCGCATCGGATACGGCCCTACTGGGCTTCACCGCCGATGGTGCGACGCAAGAACGAAGCCTCGAGCAGAAGTTCGATGCGCAGTTGAGCGCGGCCGAGATGCGCGACTGGCTAAAGCAACTGTCTTCCGGACCAAATCAGGTCGGCGCGCCGCACGACAAGGCGAATGCGGAGTTCATGCTGGGTCTGTTCAAACAATGGGGCTGGGACGCGCACATCGAAACCTTCGACGTGCTGTATCCCACGCCGAAAGAGGAAGCCGTAGAACTGGTCGCGCCAATGCAGTTCAAGGCGGCACTGGACGAACCGCCGGTAAAGGGCGACAGCACCTCCGACCTGTCTGGCGCGCTGCCGCCATACAACGTGTACGGCGCTGATGGCGATGTCACCGCGCCGCTGGTTTACGTCAATTACGGCATGCCGGACGACTACAAGGAACTGGCGCGGCACGGCGTGGATGTGAAGGGCAAGATCGTGATCGTGCGCTACGGCAACGGCTGGCGCGGACTGAAACCGGAGCTCGCCTATCAACACGGTGCGGTGGGTTGCCTGATCTATTCCGATCCGCGCGACGACGGCTATTTCGAAGGCGATACCTACCCGCAAGGCGGCTGGCGTCCGCCGGAAGGCGTGCAGCGCGGCTCGGTCGCGAAGATGCAGGTATATCCTGGCGATCCGACCACGCCCGGTTTCGGCTCGACTCCCGATGCCAAACCGTTGCCGATCAAGGACGCGAAAACCATCCTGAAAATTCCGGTGCTGCCGATTTCCTACGCCGATGCCACGCCGCTGCTGAAGGCCTTGGGCGGACAGGTCGCTCCGGCCGGCTGGCGCGGCGCATTGCCGATCACCTATCACATCGGCGCGGGCCCCGCCAAAGTGCATTTGATGGTGAAATCCGACTGGACGCGCAAACCGGTGTACGACGTGATCGCCACGCTGAGAGGCTCGGATGCGCCGGATCAATGGATCGTGCGCGGCAATCACCACGATGGCTGGGTGTTCGGCGCGTGGGATCCGCTCGCCGGCATGGTTGCCGAGCTGGGCGAGGCGAAAGCGTTGGGCGCGCTGTACAAACAAGGTTGGAAACCGAAACGCACGATCGTCTACGCGAGCTGGGACGGCGAAGAGCCCGGTCTGCTCGGTTCCACCGAGTGGGCGGAAACACACGCCAAGGAGTTGCAGCAGAAAGCGGTGCTGTATCTCAACTCCGATACCAATGCGCGCGGCTTTCTGGGTGCGGGCGGCAGTCACTCGCTGCAACACCTGGTCAATCAGGCTGCGGCTGACGTGAACGATCCGGAGAAAAATGTCAGCGTGCAGGAACGCATGCGTGCGCACCTGCTGGTCGAGGCCGCCGACAAGAACGCGCGGCCGGAAATCAAGGCGCTGGCGAAGATCGCGGAGAAAGGCGGAGACGTGCCGATCGAGGCGCTTGGCTCGGGCTCGGATTACAGCGCATTCCTGGAGCATCTGGGATTGGCGTCGCTGGATCTTGGTTTCGGCGGAGAGGACGATCAGGCCGGCGTGTATCACTCCCGCTACGATTCGTTCGATCATTTCGACCGTTTCGGCGATCCGGGCTTCAAGTACGAAGTCGCTCTGGCGCAAGTTGCAGGCCGCGTCGTGATGCGCGCGGCGGATGCGGAAGTGGTGCCGATGCGCTTTGGCGATTTTTCCGACACGCTGGACCGCTACGTCGGCGAACTGCACAAGCAGGTGGACGACACCAGGAAGGCCACGGAGGAGCAACACAAGCTGCTGGCGATGCACGCCTACGAACTGGATTCCGATCCGACGCGGCCGGTCGGACCGCCGGAGCGCGATTCGGATGTGCCGAACATCGATCTGAAACCATTGGACGACGCCGCGAAGCAATTGAAGGCCAGCGCGCAGGCGTACGAAACCGCCTACAACGCACGCGCGGCGAAAGGCTTGCAGATTCCGGATGCCCAGTTGCAGCAGATCAACGATCTGATGGCGAGCATGGAGCAACGGCTCACCGATCCGGACGGCTTGCCGGGGCGCGAGTGGTTCAAGCACATGATCTACGCGCCGGGCATGCTCACCGGTTACGGAGTCAAGACCGTGCCGGGCGTGCGCGAAGCGTTGGACGGCCGTCGCTGGACCGAGGCCGACAAGTACGCAGCCGTCACCGCGAAGGTGCTGGACGGTTATCGCGCGCAGTTGGACAAGCTGACGGCGATGTTGAAATAGAGCGGTTGCAGGTGATGGGTTGGAGGTTGGAAATTGCGATTCTCTCTGCCAACAACCCACGCCCCATAACTGCGACCTACAATCATCCACCTCACGCTGCCGCGTCGAGTTCGACGCTGCGCGAGCGCGGCGCCGCGTATTCGGCGAACTCGCCCTGCGCCGCGAGCCTCGAGAAAAGTCCGCCGCGGCGGATCAGCTCCTCGTAGCGGCCACGCTCGACCAGACGGCCGTGATCCAGCACCAGGATCAGGTCGGCGTTGCGTACGGTCGAAAGGCGGTGCGCGATAATGAAAGTGGTGCGGTCGCGCGCGAGATTGTCGAGCGCGCGCTGGATGCGCGCCTCCGTGGCGTTGTCCAGCGCGCTGGTCGCTTCGTCCAGGATCAGGATCGGCGCGTCCTTCAGCATCGCGCGGGCGATCGCAAGGCGCTGGCGTTCGCCGCCGGAGAGCGAACGGCCGCGTTCGGCCACCGGCGTGGCATAGGCGTGCGGTTTCTGTGCGATGAAGGAATGCGCATCCGCTGCGCGCGCCGCTGCTTCGACCGTCGCTGCATCCGCATGAGGATTGCCGACCTTCAGATTTTCCTCGATCGAACGATGGAACAGCCCGGCTTCCTGGAAGACGACAGCAATGTTCTTGCGCAGCGAATCCAGATTGACCTCGCGAATGTCGATGCCGTCGATGGTGATGCGGCCGTGATCGGGATCGTGCGCGCGGTAGAGCAGGCCCAGCGCAGTGGTCTTGCCGGCGCCGGTGGGACCGACGAGCGCGACTTTCATCCCCGGCTTCACCCGGAAGCTCAGATCGTGCACGGCCGGCCGTCCGCCGTAGCTGAAGCTGACCTCCTCGAATGCGACTTCGCCACGTACGCGCGGCAGCATCGGCGCGTTCGGCCGCTCGAAGATCGCAGGTTTGACGTCCAGCACCTCGAAGAAATCGCGCAAGGATTGCGACTGGAAGAACAGGTTGGAGATGAAAGTGGCGAATTGCTCCAGCCTTCCGATCAACAGCAACGAGAAACCGACGAAGCTGACGATGCCGCCGATCGAGATGCGGCCGTGTGCGTGCAACATCGATCCTAACGCGAAGATCGCGACCACGGTAAGCGTACTGGCCGCGCGCGAGAACACCGACAGCGTGGCCCAGCCGTTCAACACCGGATACTGCGCGGCCAGCGCGCGCGCGGTCAATTCCTTCAGGCCGTGCGCCTCGTCGTGCGCGCGCGTGAAGCTCTGCACCACGGCCACGTTGCCGAGCACGTCGCCTGCACGCGTGGAAATCTCGTGATAGTGCTCCTGCACGCGTTGCTGCGCCGCGTTGGTGCGGCGGATGGCGAGCGCGTTGAAACCGGCGAAACACAGCAGCAGCGCGACCATCAGCAGCGCCAGTTGCCAGCTCATGGTGAAGGCGATCGGCAGCAGCACCAGCAGCGACAAGGCCGTGGTGAGCTGGTCGCGGAAGAAGGTGAGCCACAGCGAGAACAGGTTGTCGGTGCCCGAATGCAACACGCGCATCAGCCGGCCGGTGTGGTGCGAGCTGTGGAAGGACAGCGGCAGCTTGATCGCGTGTTCGAAGAACATGCGGATCGCGGCCATGCGGCGGCGATAGGCCATGCGCTCGGCGTGCAGCGACACCAGCACACCCGAGGCGACGCCCACGAACCCGGCCAGCGCCCACGCGCCGATCAGCAGCGCGGGACGGCCATGGCGCGACGTCAGCGCGTCGATCACGCGGCCGAACAGCACCGGCTCGGCGAACAGGATGCCCGCCAGCGCCAGATTGCCCAGCGTTAGCGCAATGGCCAATGCGCGCTCGGGCGCCAGCAGGCGCAGCGCGCGTAGGTACACACTCAGGATCGACATGTCCGTAGTCTCGATCGAATCGCCCAACTTCGGACATACTTCAACACCCTGCGCCTTTCATTGCGCTGAATCGAGCCTCTCGACACGTTCCGAGCACTCAACAGATGAGCATAATCTCGACGCGTGACAACGTTTTGCTAACGCTTTCTGTCTATGCTGATTGCGTTTCGCCGCGGAGCGTAATGATGAAAGCGATTACATCGATGAAAGCGGGTCTCATCGCAATGTTGCTCTCGACATCGCTGTGCGCCTGCGTGCAGCAGCCTGCACGAAGTTCCTCAGGTGCCGGCGAACCCGCGGCAACACACACCGGCATCGATTACGCGAAATACGTGACGAGCACGGTGGGAATGTTTTCTTTCACGTCGCTGTTCGACTGGGATTCCAACGATCCCGACCACGTGGTGGTGTGGACCACGCCGTTCCAAGCCTATCGGCTGACCTTGCTGGGTGTGTGCTTCGACCTGCAGAACACGCCGACCATTGCGCTGACCTCCAACGGCGGCACCGTGACTGCCGGTCTGGATTCGGTGCTGGTGCGCCACGAGCGCTGCACCATCCAGACGATCGAAAAGCTGGACGCGAAGGCGATCAGGGAGGCACGAAAACAGAAACGCCGATAAATTCTACAGCGGTTTCACCGCTATGGTGCCGGAGTCATCGCGCCACATCAGTGGCCGCTCGCGATAAAGCTGCGGAAGCAATTGCTTCAGTTGCGTGACTTTGGGCGCATCGTTGATCGCGATATACGGCTCGTCCGGATGGATGCGTGCATAATCCTGATGGTATTGCTCGGCCGGATAGAACGCATCGAACTTCGTCACCTGCGTCACGATCGGCGCATCGAAAACCCTCGCTGCGTCGAGTTGCGCGATGTACGCCTGCGCGATCTTTTCCTGCTGCGCATTCGAATAGAAGATCACGCCGCGATACTGCGTGCCGATATCCGGGCCTTGCCGGTTCAATTGCGTGGGATCGGTCGCGACCGAGAAATACACACGCAGCAATTGCCCATAGCTCACCTGTGCGGGATCGAATTCGATGCGCACCGATTCGGCGTGCCCGGTATCGCCTTCGCTGACGCGTTCATATTGGGCGGTGCCCGCCCGGCCACCGGAATAACCCGAGGTCACATTGATCACGCCCTTGACGTGCTCGAACACCCATTGCAAGCCCCAGAAGCAGCCACCGGCCAGCACCGCGGTCTGCTTGCCGTGTTGCGCCGACAGCGGCGTATCCACTCTCGGTGGCGGCACGGCGTGCGCTTCCTCGCCGATGGCGGGACCGCAGCCGGCCGTGACAATCAAAACGACCGCCAATAAGGAAAGACGGGCAGGGCACAGGCATTTCATTTCGTTCTCGCTGGAGTGGAGCAGTCTTTGTCCGCCGATCAATTGACCGCGCATCAGCGCTCGAGCTTACAACCGAGAACCTTGCGCATGTGCAGCCGGCGCGCAACGATGCGGTTGAGCCGTTTGAAGTCGTTGTGTGGAATTTGAAGCCCAAATAACGAGCGAAGCAGGAGCGCAAGGTCTGACGTGTTGGAGCGTTGAAGCGAAGCGATCCCGCATGGCGACCGTTCCCTCTTCCGTTTGCGGGAGAGGCAGGGTAAGGAAAAAATTGCGAAGCATCAATTGCTCTCGGCAATCATCTCCGCCACCGCATCCAAATCGTCCTGTGGCGAGGGCGGAATGTTGCGGCCCAATGCATCGGTCGGGCGCTGATAACGATTGAGCATCAGCGAAAACGCCAGGTGTTCGCCACGCGCATCGGTGACGTAACCGGACAACGCATAGACGTGGGTCAGCGTGCCGGTCTTGGCTTGCAAGTTGTTGGCGGCGATCGTGCCGAGCATGCGCGATTTCAGCGTGCCGTCCACACCCGCGACCGGCAGCGCATCGCGCAACACGTTCGCGAAGGGCTGTCGCGCCAGCCACGCCAACAGTCTTGCCGTCGCCATGGGCGTGACCAGATCCTGACGCGACAGGCCGCTGCCCTCACTGAAAGTTGCTTCGTCATTCCCGATGCCGACGCGTGCCAAGAATGCCCGCATCGCGCACAGGCCCCAATCCGCGCTGGTCTGCGGCGGTTCTTCCCGATCCGCGCAAGTGCCGGTGCGCGCGGTCTGGACACCGACCTGCTGCAACAGCATCTGTGCATAGCGGTTATCGGAGTGCTTCAACATGTGTCGGATCAGTTGCGACAAAGGTGGCGACGAGATGGTCGCGATTTCGAGCCGGGTGTCCGTGAGCGCCGGATGTTCCGGCCAGTGCACCACGCGCACGTTGCCATCCAGCGCGATGCCGTCGCGCGCCAGCGCATCGCGCAGCAGATTGGCCGTGAACAGCGCGCCGTCCGGTACGGACAATGTGTAGTCGTGTTGCGATTGATTCGCGGGCAAGCTGCCGCTCGCGTACAGCACGTCCGAACCGGGTGGGCGATAGAGGCCCAGTGGCGCGGCATTCCCGGTGAGATTGATCACGCGCAATCCGGATTGCGGCGGATCGACGGTCACTCCGCAACAGCGCGCGCCGGTGCGCGCGACATGTACGCGTACCACACCGTCCTGCGCGCCCAGTGCGCCGGCTTGCGTGCCGTAGTATTCCTGCAAATCGTCCGCTTCCCAGCCGTCGCCGATCGGTGAGCCGGCAAAGTAAGTGTCATCGGCGATCAGATCGCCGTGCACGTGTCGCACGCCGCGCGCGGCCAGTGCCCGCGCGAAACGATCTGCCCAGTCCGAAGACACGTCGGCTGCGCCCAGCGAAGGATCGCCGCGGCCATAGAGAATCAAATCTCCCGGCAGCACGCCGTCGCGCGGTGCCACTGTCGCGTACAACATCGTTGAGAAACTCGCGTCGGTTCCCAGCTTTTGCAGAGCCAGCGCGGCCGTATAGAGCTTGGCGTTGGATGCGGGCAGGAACAGCGTGTTCGCATTGCGCGCGTACAGCGTTCGACCGCTGTCCAGAGAAATCACGTCGATGCCCCACGATGCGTGAGCGAAACGCGGTTGCGAGAGCAGCAGATCGATATTGCTGGCGAGCAACGATTGCGCCGTGTGCGGCGAAGTCGGACTGATTGCATTCGGCGCGGCAGACGTCGGTTGTACTATGCGCACCGGTGCGCCGGCGCAACCCGCGAGCAACGTCGCAATGCATGCCGCAAGAGCAAAACGTTTCAAGCGATACGCCTTTGCAGCGCCATCGCCGCCGCCGGATTGCGCGCCTTGGCCGCGCTGATGAAATAGATAAACACATCGCGTGGTGTGGACCTTTTCCTTTCGGCCGGCAACGCGCGCGGCAGATCGCCCGGTTCGTCGCCTTGTGCCCACTGCATCGCGCGTTCGGCCCACGCATCCAGTTCCTTCGCGGGATACCCGTCGCGTTCGGACTCGCGGCTGCGCATCAGCCGTGCATAGACGAATTCGCCCGTGACATCGGCGAAATTTGGATGATCAAGCGAATCTGTGAACACGCAGGCGCAGCGATGTTCGACAGCGAGCGCCAGGAATTCTGCGCACACAAAACTTTTATTGCGCACTTCCAGCGCGTGCCGCAAGGCGCGGCCGTTCAACTCGCGCGGCAGCAAATCCAGAAACGCCGCGAAATCGTCGCGATCGTATGCGCGCGAAGGCGGAAACTGCCACAGGATCGGCCCTAGCCGGTCGCCGAACTCGGCCAGCCCGCCGAACACGAAGCCGCGCATCAATGATCCGGCCGAGGCCAGTTTGCGCACTTCGGACACCTGTCGGGGCGCCTTGAGCGAGAACACGAAACCTTCCGGGGTTTCCTCGCGCCATTTGGCGTAGACCTTCGGCGTCTGTGCGCGATAAAACGTGCTGTTGATCTCGATTGCAGTCAAGTGCCGGCTGGCGAATTCCAGTTCGCGTCGCTGCGGCAATCCTTTTGGGTAGAAGTTGTCGCGCCACGGCGGAAAGTTCCAGCCCCCGATGCCAGTCTTGATCCGCGCGCCGCGCAAGGCGGCGAGCGCATCGGCGATTGGCGCATCGGTTTTCTTCATGCCGCGTGTTCCGCCCAGGGGTCGTAATCGCCGAACGACCACAAATGGCCTTCGAGGTCGCGCGCGCTGTAACCGCTGCCGCCGTAATCCTTGGTTTCCAGTTCGTCCACGATCTGTGCGCCGGCGGCCTTGGCACGCGCGTAATGCGCCGCGCAATCGGCGACGATGACATAACACGCCTGCGTTTCCCTTCCGCCGATCTCTTGCGGTTGCGCGATGCGTTTTCCCCAGGCGCTTTCATTGTCCGCCGAGCCCAGCATGATCATGCCGTTGCCGAAAGCGAGTTGCGCGTGGTGCACGACGTTGCCGTCGGCGTAAACCGCGTGTTTCTCGAAACCAAAGGCGCGGCACAACCACTCGATCGCGGCGAGCGCATCGCGGTAGCGCAAGCCAGGGATCACGGTGCAGATGGTTTGCTTGGCGAGCGATGTCATGGCGGATGCTCCGTTGCGATGGGGAGCCTAAGTTAATCGAAAAACCGCATCATGCGGATCGTAAATTTCCGCACACCGTTGGCGCGCAGCGATCGCAGTGCGGCGTCCATCGTGGCCTTGTCGATCGCGGGCGCCTCGAGCGCTTCCAGTCGACTGTCCAGCAATGACGGCAGCACGTAGCAGATGATGCCGCGTTTCCACGCGCCGTTCGAGTTCCGCGCGCGGCACGCGCACAGAAACCAGACCTGCGGCCGGTGCTGGAAGGAAATCGCGATAGTTTCGTTTCAAGGCCGAGCGATCGATCACGCAGGGTCGCGTTCATGCGTCTGCGCATCGATGCAGCGCGCGATCGCGGCCAGCCACCGCGCGCGATCTTCGGACGAAGGCTATTCGGTCGGCTCGCGTTTCGTGGGCGACAAGGGCACCCATTCCGAGGAATTGATCGCGGCCGCGCAAGCGGCGTGTTTCTCGATGGCATCGTCGCTGCTGCTGAGCAAAACCGGCATGAATCCGGAATCGATCGAGACGAACGCGACGATCACGCTGGACAAGATGGGCGAGGGTTTCGAGATCACCGCGTCGCATCTGGATGTTCGCGCGCGCGCGTTCCGGGTGCGGATCAGGCGAAGTTTCTGGAAGTGGCGAAGCAGGCCGAGCAAGGTTGCCCTGTGTCAAAGGTGCTGAAAGCGCGCATCAGCATGGATGCGAGATTGCTCGCGTGACACAAAGGACTTGCATTTCGGCGCGCACCGTCGCAATTTTCGCATCGGCCACCGAAGGAGCTGACCATGAAAGGCATGGAAAAACAGAAGAAGGAAACCAAGAAGAAACCGGAAAAGACGTTGAAGGAAAAACGCGCCGAGAAGCAGGCGAAGAAGGCGGCGCGGAGTTGAATGGCTGCGGTTGGGGTTGCGGGTTATTGGTCATGGGTGATGGTCGATCGCGCATCACCCGCGTGTCCCTGACCCGCGACCCCCAACCCGCTGTAGCCCACCCGCCACGTGTGGGTGTAGACATTCATCGCACTCCCGCGCGCGAACGCGATCAGGCTGACGTTGGCTTCATTGGCCAGCTCTATCGCCAGTGAGGTCGGTGCCGAGATGGCGGCGATCACCGCGATGCCGGCGGCCGCTGCCTTGTGCACGATTTCATAAGACGCGCGTGAGGTGATGGCGAGAAATCCCGTTCGCGCGAGCCACGCGGCGCTCGCAGGCGCACCGCTGTCGCGTGTCAGTGCGCCGATCAGCTTGTCCAGCGCGTTGTGCCGTCCCACATCCTCGCGCACCAGGATTCCGTCCGCGTATGCGTAACCCGCGGCGTGCACGCCGCCGCTCTGTGAGTTCAACGGCTGCTGTTGCGCGAGCAGTCGCAAGCCACGTTCGATCGCATCGATTTCAAAACGCGCATTCGACCGCACCTGCGACACCGGCCGCACCGCCTCCGTGAGCGATTCGACCCCGCACAAGCCGCAGCCGCTGCGGCCGGCGAGATTTCGCCTGCGCATTTCCAAGGCCTCGAAGCGCGCATGCGGAATCAGAACGTGCAGCGAAATGCCGCGTTCGCCGCGCACGCGATCGACCAGCTCGAATTCGTTCGCGTTTTCGACGATGCCTTCGCTCAGGGAAAAACCCAGCGCGAAATCCTCGAGGTCGCAGGGCGTGGCCATCATCACCGCATGCGGCATACCGTTGTACAGCAGCGCTACCGGCGTCTCCTCGATCACGAGGTCAGCGAAAGCTTGACGCCGCGCGCCTTCGATGCGTACGGGCGTGGCCGCGCGCAGTCCGGCGGTTCGCAGACCGCCAGGCTGCGTTGTGCGCTCGGAGGTGTCATCCATGCCGGGATTCTCGCACGCCGCCCGGGCGTGCGGGATCAGCGTAGAATCCGTCGTACCGGGCACCGTCGTGGAGCACCACGATGATGGGATTCGTGGCGGAGTTGCGACGCCGCAACGTGTTTCGAGCGGGCACATTGTATGCGGCCGCTGCGTGGCTTGCCGTGCAGGTCACCACACAGGTGTTTCCGTTCTTCGGAATCGCCAACTGGGTGGTGCGCCTCATTGTCCTCGCGGCGGCGATCGGTTTTCCCTTCGTGCTCGGCTTCGCCTGGTATTACGAACTGACGCCGGCGGGCCTGAAGCGCGAGAGCGAAGTGCCGCGCGCCGAATCGATCCGGCACGTGACCGGCAAGCGGCTGGATCGCGCGATCATCGCGGTGCTGAGCGTGATTATCGTGCTGCTGCTGGCCAACACCTTCGTGCTGCATCGCGACGCCGAGGCTATCCCGGACAAGTCAGTGGCCGTACTGCCGCTGCTCAACGAAAGCGGCGATTCGGCCGACCAGTATTTTTCCGACGGTCTGTCGGAAGACCTGATCTCGATGCTCGGCCAGGTGCCGGAGTTGAAGGTCATCGGCCGCAATTCTTCCTTCCGCTTTCGCGGCGACATCAGCGACAGCCGCGGCATCGGCGCGAAACTCGGAGTCGCGACGCTGCTCGAAGGCACCGTCCGCCGCGACCGCGGCCGTGTACGCATCGTCGCGAATCTGATTTCCGCTGCGGACAGCCGCATCATCTGGTCGCAGACCTACGAGCGCGAGCTGAAGGACATCTTCGATGTGCAATCGGATATCGCGCAATCGGTGGCGGCCTCTCTGCGCGCGGCGTTGCTTGGCCGCACGCTGGAATCCACCGACAAGCCGCCGGGCGGCGATCTCGACGCCTACAACGCGTACCTGCAAGGCAACTTCTACGTCGCGCGCAGCACCGAAGCCGATGATCGCATCGCGATCGCGCATTACCAGGATGCCGTCCGCATCGATCCGCAATATGCACGCGCCTACGCCGCGCTGTCCTACGCCTCGACGGGGCTGGCCGGCGCGTTCCTGGATGGCGCAGAAATGCAGCAAACCTATGCGCGGGCGCGTGCGGCGGCGAACATGGCCTTGCAATTGGAGCCCGGTCTCGCCTCCGCGCACATCGCACGCGGCCAGTTGTTGTCCTGGGCGGATTTCGACTGGAGCGGTGCGGAGAGCGAATTCCGCCGCGCGCTGGAATTGTCGCCCAACGACGCCAATGCGCTGAGCCAGCGCGCCGGGTTGCTGGCGACGCTCGGCCATCCCGATCAGGCCGTCGATCTGAAATTGCGCGCACTCGCCACGGATCCCTTGCACGCGACGTGGTACGAGGCTCTGGCGAGCTATTACTCCGCGCTCGGCCGGCTGGACGACGCGCAGCGCGCGATCGAGAAGGCGATCGCATTGCAGCCCAGCGGTGCGAGTTTCCACGAGACGCTGACGGTGATCGCTATCCAGCGCGGCGATGCGGCCGCCGCATTGAGCGCTGCAGGGCAGGGGCCACCCGGCTCGTGGCAGGACGTCGCGCTGGCGCTCGCGAAGCAGATCGGCGGCGATGCCACCGCAGCCGATGCCGCGTTGCGGAACGTGATCGCGAAATACGCCGACGGCAACGCTTACCAGATCGCTGAGCTATATGCCTTGCGAAAGCAACCGGATCAGATGTTCGCGTGGCTGGAACGCGCCTGGGCGAATCGCGATCCGGGCATCTCGTATCTGCTTTACGACCCGTTTCTGCTGGCGTACCGCGGCGATCCGCGTTTCGCCGCGTTCTGCAGGAAGCTCGGATTACCGCCGCCGGACGCGCACTGACTCTGCTTCATCGCGCATCAACGCAAGGCCGGATCCGGGCGGCCTCCTCACCCGGACATCAGAGGAGATACGGAATGAACATTCCGATTACAGGCGGCAGGCAAGATGGCGGCGACGACGCCGATTCGCGCGAGGATGACATGGATGCCGATGCCAAGAAACAGGAAGCTCCGACGCCCGACCGCAGACAGCCGCCAGGCCCCGTACCCGGCGCCAAGAAGCAGGAGATTTGACGGGATTCGGCTCCGCAACGGCCGTCCACCAACGACTACTGCGGCTATCATGCGCGCTCCCATTCGGGCGAGGCGCCATGGCGGAAAAGACACCGGTGAAGCGCGGCTGGCTGGCACGGCGTTGGCATTATCTGCACCGGCGGCCGCGCTATTCGCTGTGCGCGCTGCTGTTCGTGACGCTGACAGTCGGCTTCACGCTCGGCGGCATGCCGCCCGCACGCGGCCTGTTGCTCTCGTTCGACATCGCCACATCGATATTCCTCGCCTCCACCGCCACGATGTTCGCGCGCGCAAAAACGCAATCCATGCGCGCCCGCGCGCGCACGCAAGACGAGGGTTACTGGAGTTTTCTGCTCTCCAGTGCGGGGGTGGCGGTGATCGCGCTGGTGGCGCTGGGCGTTGAATTGCATGCCAGCAAGGGCGGTGGCGCGATCGAGATCGCGCTGGCTGCGTGCAGCCTGCTGCTTTCGTGGCTGTTCCTGAATACCATCTTCGCGCTGCACTACGCGCACGAATACTACGGCGACTTCGGCAACAAGAGCGCCGGGCTGGACTTTCCGGGCACCAAAGCGCCCGATTACTGGGATTTTCTCTACTTCGCCTTCGTAATCGGAATGACCTTCCAGGTGTCCGACGTGCAGATTACCGAGCGCGCAATCCGCCACGTTGCCACCGCACAAGGTTTGATCTCGTTCTTCTTCAACGTCATCATCATTGCGCTGAGCGTGAACGTCGTCGCCAGCAGCGCGTGATCCGCAGCACGTCCCCGTACCCCACGGAAGTTCCGACGTCAGAGGGTTTCTCATTCGCGGCCGGATTCGGCTGCGCCCAGCATCTCCGGCGAGGAAACGGTTTCCGTACGGCGCACAATCATGGGTTGCGCGAACACCGCGCCAAGTATCACGACCCCACCGAGGTAGAACCACACATCGAGCTGGTGCTGTTCGCCGAGCAGCGGGATCGCCAGCACGATCGCATACACGGGCTCCAGGTTGGTGACGAGCTGCACGTTGAACGCAGAGAGCCTGCGCAGCGCCGCCAATGCAAGCGCGAACGGGAGCAGCGTGCAGGCGAGCGCCAGCGTCAGCAGCAGCGCCGCGTCGTGTAAGTCCGGCAACACGAATGCGACGCCTTTATGCGGCAGCAGTGGCGCGAGAATCGTCAGGAATGCCGCACCTGCGCCGAGTTCGATGCAAGTGACGATGAGCGGATCGGCGTGTTCGACCATGCGCTTGTTCAAGGCGCCGAAGCAAGCGACGAACAGCGCCGACAATACGCCGACCGCGATGCCGAGCCGCATGTCCGCGGGCACTCCACCGACTACCAGCGCCACGCCCGGCACCACCGCCACGCCCAGCAGCAGTTCACGCACGTCGAACACGCGCCGCGTGATCCAGGGCTCGATCAGCGCCAGGAATACCGGCGCCAGCGCGATGCAGGTCGCCGCGACCGACGCGTTGGCGAGCTTCACCGCAGCGTAGAACGTCAGCCAGTGCAGCGCCACGACCACGCCGATGCCGGCATAGATCGCAGTCAGTCGGATCGACAGCGTTCGCAGCCCGCGCCACACGCGCGGCACGCACAGCAACGCAGCTGTGACCAGCAACATGCGCCACCATACCAGCGGCAACGCGGGCAAGGCGATCAGCTTGCCGAGGATCGCGGTGAAACCCCACAGCAACACGCAAAAATGGATTTGCCACTGCGCTTTGGCGTGGGGCTTCATGCAGAACTGTGATTGGTGATGGGTGAGTTGTGAGGGGTGAGAAAAAGCCTGCAAGCTGTGGCCGATATCATGCCCCAACTCGCCATTGACGACTCACCACTCACGACTCACGACTCACAACTTCAATGCGCCTGTGCCGGCTCGCGCATCTGCGAGATCAGGCCCGTGCAGGCGTTCTCGTTGTCGTGGCTGGGCGCGATCATCGCAGCCAGTGCGGCCAATGGTGCGGCGACCGTGCCGAGCACCGCCGCGCCCGCGCCACGCGCCAGTAGCGGGCCTTTCTCCACGCCGGCGTCGGGACTCTTCAGCGTGCCGCGTAGGTACAGCGGTGAGCGTAGCGAGAGAATCCGCACCCCCTTGCTGTGCGGGTTCAAGGTGAGATCGAGTTGCTCGGTCGCCAGGTTGATATCGCCGTCGACGTTTACAGTCATGTCGTCGGTGTCGATCAGGAACAGGGTCGAGCGCCACAAGCCATCCTTCGCGGTGAAATCCGCCGCGGCGCAATTGATCTTTACCGGCTCGTCGCCGAACAGCTTCAGTGTGGCGATGTTGGCTAGATTCAACCCCGCTTCTTCCAGCAGCAGCTTGCTGATCGCGCCGTTCTCGACCAGCAGTTTCACTTCGCCGTCGGAGGTGCCCAGCAATTTCGCCACGGAATTGCCGTTGCCGCTGAGTGCGGCGTCGCCGTCGATTTCGCCGCCGCTGGTTTGCATCAACGCGACCGTGGGGAACAGTTGCTTCAACTGCACACCGCGCAGTGAGAGTTTCATCCGGCCCGGCATCGGGCTGGAACGACTATCCAGCGTGATGTGTGCGTCCAGGTCGCCGCCGGCCACGCCGAAGCGCAGCGGATCCAGCGTCAGCACGCCATCGTCGAGCGTGAGATGCGTGGAAAGATTCTGGATCGGCAATTCCATTTTGCGCAGGATGCGTTTGCCGGCGAAGGTGACATCCGCATCCATGGTGCGCCAGCGCGCGGTGTTGAACGGTTCGACCGGCAGCACCTTGTCCGGCGGCTGCTTCACCGCTTCGCCGCGCTGCGCCTTCGATGCGTTGCTGTCGGCGCCAATCAGGGGCGCGAGATCGGAAAAGTTCAATACGTTGGATGTGAGCGCGCCGCTGAGTTTGGGCCGTGCGACGGCGGTCGCGTAGCTCATGCTGCCGTGCAGGTCACTCGCACCCACGCGGCCGTCGAAATGGTCGTATCTATAGAGCCCTTGCTTGATCTCGCCGGTCAGATGGCCGGTCGTGGTGAAGGGCGGCGTGGCAGGTAGCGTCAGCCCGGTAAGGGCATACAGATGCGACATGCTGTCCGCCGATATCTTCAGGTGCAAGTTCAGCGCTGACAGATGCACCGGATCGGTCAACGTGCCGGCTGCAGCGATATGTACGTCGCGCAGGCGCAGGTCGGCTTGCAGCGGAAACGGCATCGACGCGTCGGAGAGCGCCAGCACGCTGCCGATCTTGCCGCTGCCGGTGGCTTTGGCGCCGCGCCAGGTGCCGTTCGCGGTCCAGCCGAAGTAATAGGCCTGATCCGAATGCGGCGGCGGCGCGGTGTCCGCGCCATTCAATTTCGGCGCGACGATCTGCGCGAACGGGATCGGCTTGCCCAATGGCTGCACCGCGACATCCAGATGCAGGTCGAGCCTGCCGTCGTCGATGCGCAAGGCTCCCGCATCGAACGCCACTTCACCGATGTCCAGGTTCCACTGTCCGCCCTGCGCGAACTGGAATTGCCAGTTGTTGCGGCCGCTCTTGTCGCGTTCGATGTCGACACTCGGCCCGATCAATTTCAGCGACGGGATCTCGATGGTGTGGCCGATCAGCGCCAGCGGTGACAGGCTGAAACGCACCTGCTGCACGCTCGCGAAGCGCGGTTGTTTCGTCCACTCCGGATTGGCAATGCTGACGTCGCGCGCGGTGAAGCGCGGCCAGGGAATCCAGTGCGACAAACCGTTCGCATCGGGATTGCGCGACCAGGCCACGGTGAGATCGCCGTTGATCGCCACCGGCCGCCCGATCGACGCGCTGAGTCGCTGATCCAGCCAGGGACGCGCGCGGTTCCAGTCGAACAATGCGACAACCAGGATCGCAGCGATGACCAACACGGCCACGATCACCACGACCCAGAGCAGAATGCGCTGCACCAGCGCCATGCCAGACCTCCTGTTCGGCAGCATTCAAAGCCTACACGACCTCGCGTGCATGGCGCTGAAACGCAGCAGGTATTCGTTCATGATCCGCACTTGCACGCGGACGAATGCACTCGCAAAGTAAACGGATCCAGCGGGGAGAACGCGCATGCTCTGGAACAAAAGCCGCTCTAGCGACAACGTGGTCGAGTCCGAAGGCGGTGGCGGCGGATTCGGACTGGGTCCAATCCATCTCGGTTTCGGCGGCACGGTCATCGCAATCATCATCGCGATCCTCTTTCCCCAGACGCGCGGAATCATTTTCGGGTTGCTCGCCGGCGGCGGCGCGCCGACGCCACAGCAGACCACGCAGGCCGACGCCAGCGATCCGCAAGTCAACTTTGTCAAGCACATTCTCGGCAGCACCGAGGACGTGTGTAGTGCGTATTTCCAGAAGATGGGCCAGACCTACGTCGATCCGAAACTTGTGCTGTTTCACGGTCAGGTGAACACGGCCTGTGGCGGGGCGTCCGCGGCGGTCGGGCCGTTCTATTGCCCCGGCGACAAGCAGGTCTACCTCGATCTGGATTTCTTCCAGGAGCTCGCAACGCGTTTCCATTCCGACAGCGATTTCGCGCGTGCCTACGTGATCGCGCACGAGATCGGCCATCACGTGCAGGATCAATTGGGGATCATGGATGCGGAGCAGAAAGCGCATGCGCGCGGCGCGCCGATGGAAGGCGCGAACGGCCTGTCCGTGCGCCTGGAATTGCAGGCCGACTGCTTCGCCGGGGTCTGGGCCAATCAGTCGCAGCAGCAACTGCAATGGCTGCAACCGGGCGATGTCGAAAGCGCGCTCAATGCTGCCTCGCAGATCGGCGACGACACCCTGCAACGCGAATCGCAGGGCACCGTGATGCCCGATTCCTTCACGCACGGAACTTCCGCGCAGCGCGTGCGCTGGTTCAAGACTGGATTCCAATCCGGAGACATCAGTGCATGCGATACGTTCAAGGCGCAGCAGTTGTGAGACGACATGCGACTTGCTCGCTACTTCGATTTTGCTTCCCGCACCGGCAGCGGCACGTTGCACAGATCGATCCTGCCGGCCTTGTGCAGATACCATGCATCCGAGCGGTTGCGGCGTGATTCAACGAGCGCGATGAAGGTCGGCGTGTCGGTGCGCAGCACTTCCAGATTTTCGCGTTGCGCAGGTTGCAGATCCGACGCCAGTCGCACGCGGATGATCGGCGTGCGCTGCGAGGCCTTCTCATAGAAGCCGAGCGCGCCGGTGCCGCGCGGCAGCGCTGAAAGCAACTCCATGCCTTTCACCACGCGCCCGACCAAGGCGATGTTGCGGTCGAGCTGGCGCGGCGCCTGGCCGATCACCACGTAGAGTTCGGTGCCCGGCCCGGAATCGGGCGCGTTGTCGCGGCCGGCTCCCACCATCGCGTAGCAATGCGCCAGCCAGGTCTTGTTGGTTTTCGGATCGCGCGCGGCGGGAAAGCCATTGCTGAAACCGACCTGCGGCGCGTACACGTCGCCGTCGGGCAGCACGGTGAACGGCAGTTTCGGATCGATGTCGCGCTCGAATTCCGGCGCGATCTTGTCCTTGGCTGTGCCGATCGATTTCTTGTGCGTGGGATGTTCGGCCTCCGCCTGCGGATCGCCCCATTGCGTCACGAAGTTGTCCTGCACGCGCAGGATGGCGAGGCCGTCCCAGTAGTGTTCATGCGCCAGCGTGCGGATGTTCTGCGCGTGCAGCGGCGCATAGGCGGGATCCAATTCGATCACCACGCGACCGTTTGGCAGGTCCATGTACAACGTGTTGTTAGGATCGAGCGGCCGCCAGTCGGACGGCTTGGACGCATCGAGAATCTGCTGCATGGTGGGCGCGGGTTTTTTCGGCACGTCGGATGCGAACGCTGCGCCCATCGCCAGCAACAACCCCAATGCCAGCATCGAAGATTTCATCGTCCGCTCCCGCAATGGCCGGAGCGGCATCATACCTTCAAGGCGCGTGCGCGTTTTCCACGATGCGTTCGATCGCTATCGGCAGATAGCGCCGCGCGTAGGCCGGGCTGTGCTGCGCGAATACGCGGCGCGCCTGATTCAGACGTGCGTCGTCCGGCGCGTACGCGAACAGGAAGGCGCCGCCGTCGCGCGCAAGATCGGCGTCCTCGCGCAAATAACCCGTTTCCGTCCCGGCGAATTCCACCAGCCGCGCCTCCATGCGTTCCAGCCAGCTCTGACCGTGGTGCGCTTCCAGTTGCCCGATCACGAATTCGCCAGTGGCGGCGCGCACATCTTCCGGGGGGAAACCTTCCTTGCGGAAGGCCGCCTCCGCCGCCTCGGCATCGGCGAGAGTCCGATAGCCCGCGATGATGTAGTGACGCGGATAGAAGATGCCGAACGAATGATCGCCCTCCTTGAAGAACGCCCAATGCTGGGTCATGGCGCGTGTTCTCCCGCTACGGAAAGGATTTCTTGCGTAATCCTAATCTTCGCAGCTCACGACGGCGTGAATTGCGGCGCGGCGTAAACGCAGCGCTCCCGGCACTACTTCACCGGCATGCCAGCCTGCGCGCCTGCATCGACGTCGAGCAGGAACAATTGCTCGCCGCCTGCGCCGGCCGAGAGGATCATCCCTTCGCTCAATCCGAAACGCATCTTGCGCGGCGCGAGGTTGGCGATGAATACGACCTTGCGGCCGACCAGTTTCTGCGGTTCGGGGTACGCAGCCTTGATACCAGAAAAAATCTGGCGCCTGCCCAATTTGCCCGCGTCCAGTTCGAAACGCAGCAGCTTGTCAGAGCCTTCGACGTGCTCGCACACCAGAACCGTGCCGATGCGCAGGTCGAGTCTTGCGAAGTCGTCTATGGAGATGACATCGGGACTCGGGACTCGGGACTCGGGACTCGCGGAAGCGGGAGATTTCATGGAGTCATTCATGGCTGAGTGGCTGTGCTTGTCCCCCTTTCCCGCTTGCGGGAGAGGGTTGGGGTGAGGGGAGGATGGAGCGGAAGCGCTCGGCTGCAAGGATTCCTTCGACGCCTCGATCATCGCCTCGATCTTCTTCGGATCGACGCGCGTGGCCAACGGCGTGAACGCATTGATGCGCGCGCCCAGCAGTGGGTCGCGTGCTTCATCGAAGCGCGACACCGATGCACCGAGAAATGCAAACGCGCGCGCTGCGATCGCTGGCACTACCGGCGAGAGCCAGATCGTCAGCAACCGGAAATAGTTCAGCGCCAGCGTGCAGACGGCGTGCAATTCAGCGCGTTTGCTCTCATCCTTGGCCAGCAGCCACGGCGCGTGCTCGGCGACGTAGCCATTGGCCTCGTCCGCGATTTCGATGATCTGGCGAATCGCTGCGGCATAATCGCGCGCTTCGAACAGCGCCGCGCACGCGGACAATTTCTCCACCGCCACGTCGTAGCGCGCTCGCTCGGCAGTGGGCAAGTCATTTGCCAATCTGCCGTCGAAAAATTTGTGCACGAATCCGGCGCAGCGGCTGGCGATGTTCACCCACTTGCCGACCAGGTGTGAATTGACGCGCTCCTCGAACGCTTTCAGATCCAGATCGATGTCGGCGAGCGTGGCCGTAAGCATCGAAGCGAGGTAATAGCGCAGATAATCCGCATCCAGATGATCGAGCCATGTGCGCGCATTGATGAAGGTGCCGCGCGACTTGGACATCTTGGCGCCGTCCACGGTAAGAAACCCGTGCACGTTCACCGCGCTCGGCATGCGCAACCCCGCGCCGTGCAACATCGCCGGCCAGAACAGCGTGTGAAAATAGATGATGTCCTTGCCGATGAAATGGACAAGCTCGGTGTCATCGGCATCGGCGCGCGTGAAACGCTCGAAGTCGCAAGCCGACAAGCCTGCGCGTCCGCTATTGCACAATTCCTTGAACGCGGCCAGATAACCGACCGGCGCATCCACCCACACGTAGAAATATTTTCCGGGTTGGTCGGGAATCTCGAAACCGAAATAGGGCGCATCGCGCGACACGTCCCACGAACGCAGGCCGTCGGCAAACCACTCGCGCAGCTTGTTCACCACTTCCGCTTGGAGGCCGCCGGCCGCGCGGCGTTCTTCCAACCAGCCTCGCAGCAATTCCTCGAAATCGGCCAGCTTGACGAAGAAGTGCAGCGA
>JAJPID010000046.1 GCA_021324945.1 Lysobacterales bacterium
CGCCAGATCATGCGGTCGCGCACCGCATCGCGCAACCGGCCGCCGGTGGGCAGGTAGCGTTGCCGACCGCCGCAATACTGTCCGAGCGCCAGTACACATTCCGCCGCGTCCATCAGCGCGTCGGCTTCGCTGCGGCCGCGCCGTCGCATCACCGGCACCAGCACATCGAAATATTCCGCCAATGTGCTCGGCCAGTTGGCATCCGGCGGCTCGACGCCGGCGCGTTCCGGGTCACCCGGTGAGTCGGGGAACATATCGGCGGCGGCGTGTGCGTTCATCAGTGGCGCAGCTCGCTGGTGAGCGCGGCATTCTTCGGCACGATCATGTAGCCCGCGTCGTTCACCACGGACAGGATCACCTGCCAGTCGATGACGACAGAAGGCGTCGCGTGCCTGGTGAGATCGCGCGCCTGCCGCGCCTTCAGCACATCCAGAATGGATTGATTGACGGCCACGTTGGACTTCATGGCCACGGCGAACGCCGCGGCGCTGCGCGCGTGCCGGGCCTGATCGCGCAGCGTGGCGCGCGCCCGGCCATAGCGCACGCCGCCCCAAAAGCCCAGCACCGCGCCCAACTGGCGATCGCCATCAGCAGCAGCACGGCGTCCACGCCGGAGATCATGACGCGCTCCTCGCGCGCCGGCGCTTCTGATGGATCGACAGCGCGGCCAGAAGCTTGTGCATCTGCTCGGCCGTGCACCACTCGGCCTTGTCGATGTGGAACATGCGCCGGGCCATTCCGTCCAGGTATCCCCATGACAAACCCAGCTCCGCGGCGATCGCGCCGAGCTTGGCCGTCATTGCCTGCAGCTCCTCGCGCACCTGCGAGGTCGGCATTACCGGCGGCACGTTGCTGCGCGTGCGGCGCGCGCCTTCGCCGGTGAGCCTGCGCAGTTCGTCCAGCAGCTTGCCGCGACCGCGCGCGTCCAAGTCCGCCGCGCTATTGACGCCGCATACCCGCTGTAGCAGCGCGCGATAGGTCGCATCATCCAGCCGCAGCCGGTTGGCGATCACGTGGATGCCGGCGAGCTGCGCGCGGCGCTGGGCATCCGCGTGTGAAGCGATCCGTTTCACGCGGTCACCTTCACCACGTCCGCGTGCCGTGCCCAGACTTGCCAGGCGACCAGCGACAGCCAGCGCGTGGCGGCGCGGTTGGGAAAGCCGTACTCGACGCGGTTGTCGCGCACGTCCACCACTTCGCGCTCTTCCGCGCCCACGCGCAGCACGTCGCCGGGCTCGGGGTTCAGCCGCGGATCGCGCCTGCTGATTTCTCGATTGGCCCTCATTTCTTCGAGAGCGAATTCGATATCGTGATTGGAAGCCGCCACTGCACCGATCATCACTGCACCTCTTCCAGATCGGTGGAATCGGGCTTCACCACGAAGTCCTCTTTCTGGCTGATCGAGATCCCGCGCACGGCTTCCACCGCGCTCGGCTCGGCGAGGATGGCTTCCTTGTCCAGTTCCTCTTTCACGCGCAGGAAGCGCGTGAGGCCCAGCGCCTTGAGCGCCTTGATCACCGCATCGGCGCCGCGCACCACCACCGAGGGCGGGCGCGTGCGCCAGCTCACCTCGCCGCTGGCGAAGCGGCAGGTCTTGGTCTTGCCCTCGCGCGTGAGTTCCGCGCGGTGCGCTTCGCACCAGGTGTGCACGCCGTGGGTGAGATCGCTGATGCGATCTGCATGCGGCTTGGCCTGCGCCTCGTACTCGGCGCGGATGGTGGCCAGGTTGTCGTTCATCTCGGCCTGGATGCGATCGCGCTCGCGCTGCAACCGGCCGATCTCGGCAATGGCGTGGTTGACGTCCTCGCGGCTCTGCGCGACGAAGTGATCGAGGGCCTCGACTTTCAGGCGATGGTTGGGTTTCTTGGTCATTGGGTTACCTTGCGATGATGGAGCGCGCTTCCAGCCAGTCGTTGCGCCATTGGCGCGCGGTTTCGTAATTGGTGCCAGAGAGGGCTTGAATTTCCTTGATCGTGGGTGGCTGCTCGCGCTGCGCCGCCCACAAAGCGAACAGGAAATGGGCGCGGCGCGAGCGGAGCGAGCGCTTGCACGCCTGTTGCAGCAACGAAGCGGTGCCGGGAATCCGATCTGGCAGATACCGCGGCATCAGGCGTCGTCCTCGTTATCCGCCAGCGTGGCGATGGCGCGCTCGGACAGCGCGTCGCGCAGCTTTTCGCCGACGCAGGGCGGAAGTTCGTCGTGAACGTCGCGGTGTGCTCTGCCGACCACCAGCGTGATGCCGGTGATACCGTACTTGCGCATTTGCGCTTTCCGGGCCGGCAGCGGAAGGGCGGCCGTTTTCATGCCGGCATCGCCTGCGCGAGCGAGACGTGGGATTCGTCCCACTCCACCTGGCAGTCGCAGACCTTGGCGACCATCGTGTAGTGCATGACGCCGTGCGCGAACACGCGCTGCTTGACGCTGCCGCGCAGGAAGTCGTTGTCGCTGCCGGCAATGCGGATCACCGGGTTGCGCGCGCCGATATCCACGCGGGTGACGGTCGCGCCCAGCTTGTCCAAGTGCTTGATGGCCA
>JAJPID010000016.1 GCA_021324945.1 Lysobacterales bacterium
GACGTCTATCTCGTACCCGCCCATTCGAGTGTCCTGCCGCGCGACGTCGACACTTCCACGCGCCTCACTCGTTCGATCCGCCTGAACATCCCGCTGGTGTCCTCCGCGATGGACACCGTCACCGAAGCGCGCCTCGCCATCACCATGGCGCAATGCGGCGGCATCGGCATCATCCACAAGAACATGCCGCTGGAGAAACAGGCTGCCGAAGTGCGGCTGGTGAAGAAGTTCGAAGCCGGCGTGATCCGCGATCCGATCACCGTGGGCCCGCTCACTTCAATCGGCGAGGTGATGCAACTGACGCGCGCGCACAACATCTCCGGCGTGCCGGTGGTGGAGAATGGCAAGCTCACCGGGATCGTCACCTCGCGCGACCTGCGTTTCGAGAAGAAGCCGGACGATCCGGTAAAGAACATCATGACCCGCAAGGACAAGCTGGTCACAGTGAAGGAGGGTGCGGGTGAAGACGAGATCATCGCGTTGCTGCACAAGCACCGCATCGAGAAGGTGCTGGTGGTCAACGATCAATTCGAATTGCGCGGACTGATCACGGTCAAGGATATCCAGAAGGCGCGTGACAATCCGCACGCGGCCAAGGATGATCACGAACGTTTGCGCGTCGGTGCGGCCGTCGGCGCGGGCGGCGATGCCGAAGCGCGTGTGGCCGCGCTAGCCGAGGCGGGCGTCGACGTCATCGTCGTCGATAGCGCGCACGGTCATTCGCAGGGCGTGATCGATCGCGTGCGCTGGATCAAGCGCGATTTCCCGCATCTGCAGACCATCGCGGGCAATATCGTCACCGCGGACGCGGCGAAGGCCTTGCGCGATGCGGGCGCGGATGCGGTGAAGGTCGGCGTGGGGCCGGGCTCCATCTGCACCACGCGCATCGTCGCCGGCGTGGGTGTGCCGCAGATCACCGCGATTTCCATGGTTGCGGAAGCGTTGCAGGATGAGCTCCCGCTGATCGCCGACGGCGGCGTGCGCTATTCCGGCGACGTGGCGAAAGCGATCGCCGCGGGAGCCTCGAGCGTGATGCTCGGTTCGATGTTCGCCGGCACCGAAGAAGCGCCGGGCGAAGTCGAGCTGTATCAGGGCCGCTCGTACAAGAGCTACCGCGGCATGGGTTCGCTGGGCGCGATGTCGCAGGGATCTTCCGACCGCTATTTTCAGGAAGAAGCTGTGGCCGAAAAACTGGTTCCGGAAGGTATCGAGGGGCGTGTGCCGTATCGCGGACCGCTGCGCAGCATCGTGCACCAACTGGTCGGCGGTCTGCGCGCGTCCATGGGTTATTGCGGCTGCGAAAACATCGAAGCGATGCGCAAGCGCCCGCAGTTCGTGCGTGTCACCGGCGCCGGCGTGCGCGAGGCGCACGTACATGACGTGCAGATCACCAAAGAAGCGCCGAACTACAGGATGGATTGACGAACGGAGGAGCGAGGAGCACGGGCGCTCCGCTCGATTTCTCTCCTCAGCTTGCAAGTTCACGCGATCGCTCATCAGCGCGCCCTCGCTACTCACCTCTAATTCCTGGCCTGCACCAGCGATGCACGACTTACATAGCGACAAGATCCTGATCCTCGATTTCGGTTCGCAGTACACGCAACTGATTGCGCGGCGGGTGCGAGAGATCGGCGTGTATTGCGAGATATGGGCCTGGGATCACGCGCCGGAAGAGATCGCCAAATTCGCACCGAAGGGGATCATCCTCTCCGGCGGCCCGGAATCGGTGCTGGAAAAGAACTCTCCACGCATCGCGCAACAAGTATTCGATCTCGGGGTACCGCTGCTCGGCATCTGCTACGGCTTGCAGGCGATGGCCGTGCAACTAGGCGGCGTGGTGGAAGGCGGTCATGCGCGGGAGTTCGGCCATGCGCGAATCAAGCCCGTCGCGAAATCGAAATTGCTGAGCGGATTGGAACCCGACGGCGCGTCTCAAGACGTCTGGATGTCGCATGGCGATCGCGTCACCGCGCTGCCACCGGGGTTCGAACTGATCGCTTCCACCGAATCGGTGCCGATCGCCGCGGCGGCGGACGCATCGCGCAACTGGTACGGCCTGCAATTCCATCCGGAAGTGACGCACACCAGACACGGCGCGGAAATTCTGCGCCGTTTCGTGGTGGATATCTGCGGCTGTGCCACCTTGTGGACGAGCGCCAACATCATCGAGGACGCGGTCGCGCGCGTGCGCGCGCAGGTCGGCAGGGACAAGGTGCTGTTGGGGCTCTCCGGGGGCGTGGATTCGTCAGTCGTCGCGGCACTGCTGGAAAAAGCGATCGGCGATCAACTCACTTGCGTCTTCGTGGACACCGGCCTGCTGCGCGCGGGCGAGGGCGACCAGGTGATGGATACGATGGCGCGTCATATGGGCGTACGCGTGATCCGCGTGGACGCTTCGGACCGGTTCTTCGAAGCACTGCGCGGCATCGATGATCCCGAAGCCAAGCGCAAAGTGATCGGCAAACTTTTCGTCGATGTATTTGACGAAGAAGCGCACAAGCTGCAAGGCGTGAAGTGGCTGGCGCAGGGCACGATCTACCCGGACGTGATCGAATCGGCCGGTTCCAAGACCGGCAAGGCGCACGTGATCAAGTCGCACCACAACGTCGGCGGCCTGCCCGAGCGCATGAAACTGCAATTGGTCGAGCCGCTGCGCGAACTGTTCAAGGACGAGGTGCGCCGCATCGGCGTGGAACTGGGATTGCCGCGCGAGATGGTCTATCGCCATCCGTTCCCCGGTCCCGGCCTGGGCGTGCGTATCCTCGGTGAGGTGAAACGCGCATACGCGCAGTTGTTGCAACAGGCCGATCGCATTTTCATCGAAGAATTACGCGCGGCGAATCTGTACGACGAAGTCAGCCAAGCCTTCGCGGTCTTTCTGCCGGTGAAATCGGTGGGTGTGGTCGGCGACGGCCGCGCCTACGAATGGGTGATCGCGTTACGCGCCGTGCAGACCATCGACTTCATGACCGCGCGCTGGGCGCACCTTCCTTACGACTTCCTCGAGCGTGTTTCGCTCAGGATTATCAATGAGGTACGTGGTATATCACGTGTGGTTTATGACATATCGGGGAAACCGCCGGCCACCATCGAGTGGGAATGACGAAAGTAAGGAAAAGCGGCTTCGACGATCAGGCGCAGGATTGCAGTTGGTCGAGTTTCGCCCGTCGATCTGGGCGAGATTCATTGCTCTGTCCGACCAGAGAGCCGTGCACCACGGCTATGGACGCATCGGATTTCCGAATCTCTTGCTCTGCGGCATGGGCGGCGAGGACTATGCGAAATACATCTACCACGACATCGTGAGCGGCACGAGCGGCAAATATTCGGCTGTGCCGAGCTACGATCTGATGACGGGTTTTTGGCATCTCGCAGGGCACCGCCTTCATCGAGAGCTGATCCAGGCAGTGCAGCGCTGATCATCCACTCGTATCTCTGACGGGGGCCGCAAACTGCCGAGTCGGGCGCTCAAGCGCGATAGCGCAGCGCCTCGAGTACCAGCGCGAAAGCGGGCGAGGGTTGCCGCCGGCTGGGGTAATACAAGTGGTAGCCCGGAAATGGCGGGCACCAGTCCTCCAAAACGCGCTGCAGTCGATGAGCAGCAACATGTTGCTGAGTCATATCCTCCGGCAGATAGGCCAGCCCAAAACCCGCCAACGCTGCATGTAGCGCCAGATAAGCGTTGTTGCAGACGATTGACCATCGACGTGCACATTCAATTTGCGCTTATTTCGTTCGAACTCCCACGCGTACAGACTGCCACGGGTCGGCAGTCGAAGATTGATGCAGGTGTGCGCCGTCAAATCCTGCGGCTTTTTGGGTAGCGGATGGTTTTTGAAGTAGGACGGAGCGCCAATCACCGACATTCGCATCTCCGGTGCGATGCGTACCGCGATCATGTCCTTCTCGATCTGCTCGCCAAACCGTACACCTGCATCGAATCGCTCGGCGACGACATCCACCAAGCCGTACTCGATATTTATTTCGACCTTGACGTCCGGATAGCGCCGCATCAATTTCGTCAACGCAGGCCACAGGATCGTGTTGGCGGCGTGGTCGCCGCTGGTTATGCGGATCGTGCCGGCCGGTTTGTCGCGCAATTCGCTCAGGCTTGCGAGTTCCGAATCGATCTCCGCGAAGTGCGGTCCGATTCGCTGCAATAGGCGTTCGCCGGCTTCGGTCGGCGACACGCTGCGTGTGGTACGGTTCAACAGGCGCAACCCGAGCTTCGCCTCGAGTCCACGCATCGCGTGGCTCAATGCCGATTGCGATACGCCGAGTTTGGCCGCCGCTCGGGTGAAACTGCGCTCGCGTGCCACGGCCAGGAAGACCAGTAGTTCGTTGGGCTGGACGCGTGCCATTGATGAATACAATTCATTGGACCAAGCGCTTTATACCACTCAATCACACGTCAGCGCGGCACTAGATTGGCTGCATCCCGAAAGCATTGGCAAGCCACATGAAAATCCAGCGCAATGGTTCGCAACCTGCGAGCAAAGGGCCGGCCGAATACTTCACGGGCGACGTGCGCGTCGAGCCGCTATTCAGATCTCCAGGGCCAGCGAATTTCAGCGGTTCGCTGGTCAGCTTCGAACCTGGCGCGCGCAGTGCGTGGCACACGCATCCTTGCGGTCAAACTCTGATCGTCACGTCAGGACTCGGCTGGACGCAATGCGAAGGCGAACCGAAAGAGGAAATCCGTCCGGGCGACGTAATCACCTGTCCACCAGGCAGGAAACACTGGCACGGCGCGACCGACAAGACCGCGATGAGCCACATCGCGATCCAGGAAGCCGATGCGAACGGAAAAGTCGTCGAATGGCTGGAGAAGGTCAGCGACGAAGAATATCTGCGCTGAGGTCAACGCATCGGTTGCAATGAGAGGAGAACGAAATGTCGAAGGAAAGTCCCGCACCACGCAGCAATCCATTCGCCGATATTGCGCCGGCCTTGGCCGACTACACCGACAACGTGCTGTTCGGCGACGTGTGGAAGCGCACGCAGCTTTCGCCACGCGACCGCAGCTTGGTGACCGTCGCATGTCTGGTGTCGCTGTATCGCATAAATGAAATGCCATTCCACTTCAAGCGCGCGCTGGAAAACGGCATGACGCGTGACGAGCTGATCGAGGCGATCACGCACCTCGCGTTCTACGCCGGGTGGCCGGCGGCGAGCACGGCATTACCGATCGCGCGGAAGGTTTTCGCGGAAGCGATTTGAATCAACAAGGAGCAAGTCATGCGCGCAACCATCATGTACAAGGCCGGCGATGTCCGGATCGAGAACATTCCGGACGCGGCGATCAAAGAGTCGACCGACGCGCTGATCCGTATCGCGCGCGCCTGTATCTGCGGCAGCGACCTGTGGCCGTACAAGCTGAAGGGCCGTGGCAGCGATCCGCAGCCGATGGGTCATGAAGCCATTGGCGTGGTGGAAGATGTCGGCTCAGAGGTGCGGACTTTGAAACGCGGCGACGTGGTGGTGATGCCTTTCGCTTATTCCGACGGCACCTGCGCTTTCTGCCATGAAGGATTGCAAACCGCGTGTGTGCACGGCGGTTTCTTCGGAACGGCCAATGTGGGCGGCGCACAGGCCGAAGCGTTGCGCGTGCCGCAGGCGGACGGCACCTTGTTCAAGTTGATGGCCGGCCAGGATGACGCGTTGATGCCATCGCTGCTCACCTTGTCCGACGTAATGGGCACCGGACATCACGCGGCGGTCGTCGCACGCGTCGGACGCGGCAAGAAAGCCGCGGTGGTCGGCGACGGAGCGGTCGGCTTGTGTGGCGTGATCGCGGCGAAACGTCTGGGCGCCGAGCAGATCATCATCATGGGACGGCACGAGGATCGCATCAAACTGGCGAAACAATTCGGCGCGACAGACGTGGTCAGCGAGCGCGGCGAGGAAGCGATCGAACGCGTGCGGGAACTGACCGGTGGCTTCGGCGTGCATTCAGTACTGGAATGCGTTGGCACCGACCAGGCGATGGCGGCGTCGCTCGGCATCGCGCGCGCGGGCGGCGCGATCGGTCGCGTCGGCGTACCGCACTATGATTCCATACCGCAAGCGCAGCCGATGTTCTACGACAACATCATCGTCGGCGGCGGCCCCGCGCCTGTTCGCGCCTATATTGAGGAACTGCTGCCCGACATCCTGGAAGGCCGCATCGAGCCCGGCCGCGTGTTCGACCTCGAAACCGGTCTCGAAGGCGTGCCGGACGGCTATCGCGCCATGAACGATCGCGAATCGATCAAGGTCATGGTGAAGCCCTGAGGTAAATACGGGCGGCACGCGTTATCCTGAGCGCCCGCAACCGCGGGAAATCCGCTCACGAAGACGCAGCATGCCAGCCGGCCACACCTGTATCCATGTCGACGTATTCAGCCCGCGTCCTTACAGCGGCAACCGCCTTGCCGTACTCCTCGACACCGCGGGCCTCGACGGCAAACAGATGGCCGCGATCACGAAAGAGCGGCGGCATTTCGAATCGATCTTCCTCGCATCTTCGACCGAGGACACGCCCACGCACCTGGCGCGCATGTTCGATCTCAACGAGGAGCTCGATTTCGCCAGCCATCCGCTGATCGCCATTCCTGAACTGGAACGAAAGTTGGCCGGATCGGGCGCGCAGTTCGCCTACCTCTTGAACGCGAAACAACTCGATACTCTCCACCGGAACAACGATGCGATGGAGGATGTCGCCACGTGCAGTGGCACGGGTTGCGCGGCGGCGTACTTGCGCAGCCACGATCGCATTGGCGACGGTGAATCGTTGACGCTCAAACAAGGCCGGTTCACCGGCAGACCCAGCGAGATCACGACGCGTGCGCACAGCGACCGCAGGTCAGTGCAGATCGGCGGCGAGGGCTCGATTGTAGGGGAAGGCCGGCTGCGCAAATTGCCCGGCGGACGCTCTTGAGCGCGATGAACGACGAAACTTCTTCCGTGTTTTCGGCGCAGGACACAGTCTTCATGCGCCGAGCGCTGGAACTTGCGGTGCATGCGCGCGACGCGGAAGGCGAAGTGCCGGTCGGCGCGGTGCTGGTGTTGAACGGCGAAATCGTCGGCGAGGGCTGGAACCGCAACATCACTCTGGCCGATCCCAGCGCGCACGCGGAAATCGGCGCGTTGCGTGAGGCCGGCGCGCGCTTGCGCAATCATCGCATTCCGGATTCCACTTTGTACGTAACGCTGGAGCCTTGCGCGATGTGTGCGATGGCGTTGATTCATGCGCGCGTGGCGCGCGCGGTGTACGCGGCGGCCGATCCAAAGACGGGCGCGGCCGGCAGCGTGTTCGACACCTTGATCTCGCCGCAACACAACCATCGCGTGGAAGTGCAGGGCGGCTTGCTGGCGGAAGAATCGGCGCAACTGCTACGCGAGTTCTTCCGCGCACGGCGGTAGGACGACTTTGTTCGCCGCATGGTTCGGAAAATCGACGGGCGAAGCCCATCCAACGTTCACAGTAGAGCCGATTTCGTCCACTGCGATGTTTGTACGCGAGGATGGACTACTCGAGTAAGCGGAGTTCGACATCGTTTTCGACAATATCGGCATGCCCAACACAGACAGCTACGAGTTCACGCAAGAGCTGCGCGCACTGCGAAAAGGCAACGCGGAAGCTGCTGAGAAGGCGCAGTAGGACCGACGTCGTCCGCCGCCGCGCGCGGCAACGGCCCGGTGAGGCCGGCTCAAGGTTCGAAGTGATGCACCAAGCCCACTTCGAATCCATGCGGCAGCCAGCCGAGGATCAACGGCGATTGCCGATGCGCGGCCCAGATGCCGGCGCCGGTGCCAATCGCGCAGCCCACCAGCACGTCGGATTGCCAGTGCCCGCGCACCTTCACGCGTGCGATCGAGTCGTAGAGCGGCAGCAGTTCCAGTGCATACACCGCGGGATGATCGTGGCCGTACTCGATCACGAATGGCGTCACCGCGCCGGCGATGCTCGCGACTTCGCCGCTGGGAAAGCTCTGATATTTCGTGCCCTTGAACCATTCGCCGGGGCTGTCGGTTTGTGAAGGGCGCTCGCGCTGAAAGATCCACTTGCCGCCCTGCGCGACCGCCGCCGACAACGCCATCGAATCCAGCGAGCGCCAGAATGTGTCGCCGAGTTTGTTCTGATCGCCCAGGATGAGCGAGCCGCCGATTACCGTGGCGATCGTTCCGTATTCGAGGGCGAGTTGATCGTGGCGCGCCCATATGCCGCTGTCGTCGTAGGCGACGCGATGATCGATGTCGAAGGGACCGCCGGCTTGCGCGGCGAAAGGAATGAGCAGAAGCAACGAGAACAGAATTCGGCGGAGCATGGCAGAGACTCCCGCGGCTGTACCGCCGCGCGCGCAATCCTCCCCGCGACCACAGTCTGCCAACTGAACCTTCGCGTTCGCTTATGGACGAATGGGAGTGCGCGAAAAACGGAAAGCGCTCAGACGAATCCGCCCTCGGCCTGCGTCGCCCGGGGAGGGAGACCGACGCAGGCGAGGGCGAGGGTGAGTGAAACAAACAGCCGGCGCACGAGGGTTGCTCCCGACACTGCTTGGCGGCCTTGGGAACCGCCAATCTCACCAAGTTCGACTTTGCGCCCACCACCTTTCGGGGAGCTTTCAGCCCGCGTGGTCAGAGTTTATGCAAGCAACTTCGCGCACAAGAGATTTCCAATGCCTGTCACGCGTCCAGCGGCTGCATGCGCGCGGCGTTGTCGAAGACGGCGGTGCTTTCTGCTGCGTGCGCTTTGGGGCCGGGCCATTGCAAACCCAGACCCAGCCCGAGCCACGCACCCGGCGCCTGCGGCGTTAAGCGGATCGCCATGCGTAGATGCGCTTCGGCGGCTTCCAAATCGACACGCCAGCTCAACTTCGCCAGCGCCGCCCCGATCCTCTCGATCCCCTGCGCGTGATACAGCCCGAGCGCGGCAATCGCGCCTCGGTTGCCAGCGCTTCCGCGATGCTCGCCTGATCGGGAAAGGGTTCGTGATCGCCCTCGTGCAAGCGCGGCCAAACCTCGCGCAGGCGTTCGCCGGCGCAGTCGAAAGCGGCATCGGCCTGCTGATGCGGATTTCAGTTCCAGTCGGCCATCATGCACTCCTTTGGCAGAAACCGATCCTGCACCGCGCGCATCGAATCGGCAAGCTAAACTGACCGGCATGTCTGCGAAAACCGAAACACCTGCTGCCCGCGCCGCACGCCTGCGCGAGCGCATCGAAGACGCGAATTACCGCTATCACGTGCTGGACGATCCGGACATTCCGGACGCCGAGTACGACGCGATGATGCGGGAGCTCGAAGCATTGGAAGCCGAGCATCCGGAACTCGCCACGCCGGAGTCGCCGACACAGCGCGTCGGCGGGACACCGTCTTCGGCATTTCTGCCGGTGCGGCACGAGATTCCCATGCTGTCACTCGCGAACGCATTCACCGATCCGGCTCCCCGGCCCGGTGAGGACCCGAACAAGCAGACGCGCGATTTCGTGCGCAAAATCGAGCAACGCCTGGATGTGCGCGATCCGATGTTTTCGGTTGAACCCAAGTTTGACGGCCTGGCGATCAGCTTGCGCTATGAAGACGGAATGTTCGTGCGCGGCGCCACGCGCGGCGACGGCGAAACCGGCGAGGACGTGACGGCCAATTTGCGTACGATCAAGGCGATCCCTCTGAAGCTGCGCGGCAAGGGCTGGCCGCGCGTGCTGGAAGTGCGCGGCGAGGTTTACATGCCGCGCGCGGGTTTCGAGGCCTACAACGAAAAAGCGCGTGCCTCGGAAGGGAAGATCAAGCCGCTGGTGAATCCGCGCAACGCCGCAGCCGGCAGCCTGCGGCAACTCGATCCGCGCGTCACCGCGCAACGTCCGTTGTCGTTCTACGCCTATGCGCTGGGCGCGTTCGAGGGCGCGCCGATGCCGGCGCGGCATTCCGAAGTGCTCGCGAAATTACGCGAATGGGGGTTCCCCGTGAGTCCGCTGGTTTCCACCGCGCGCGGCGCGGAGGGGTGTCTTGCCTACTTCGCCAAGATCGGCGCGATGCGAGACAAACTGCCGTTCGACATCGACGGCGTCGTATACAAAGTGGACGATCTGGCCGCGCAACGCGAACTCGGGTTCGTTGGCCGCACGCCGCGCTGGGCCATCGCGCACAAGTTTCCGGCGCAGGAACAGACCACGCTGGTCGAGGACATCATCGTCAACATCGGCCGCACCGGCGCGGCGACGCCGGCGGCGAAACTGAAGCCGGTGTTCGTCGGCGGCGTCACCGTCACCAATGCGACATTGCACAATGCCGATCAAGTGGCGCGGCTGGATGTGCGCGTCGGCGATACCGTGATCGTGCGCCGCGCAGGCGACGTGATCCCGGAAGTCGTGCGTGTGGTGCTCGAGTTGCGGCCGAAAGGCACGAAGCCGTGGGAAATGCCAAAGCATTGCCCGATCTGCGGCTCGGACATCGTGCGCGAGGAAGGCGAAGCGGTCGCGCGCTGCACCGGCGAACTCGCCTGCGCCGCGCAGCGCACACAATCGGTGTTTCACTTCGCCGGCCGCCGCGCGATGGACATTGATGGCCTCGGCGAGCGTTACATCGAGGATCTCGGTGAATTCGGCTATCTGCGTACGGTCGCCGATCTCTACAAGCTGACGCTCGAAGACCTGCTGGAAATGAAGCGCCGCGTGGATGAGCGGGACGGTACCGTCCCCGAGACGGTCAAGGCCGGCAAGATCGCCACGAAGTGGGCAGAGAATTTGATCGAGGCGATCGACAAGAGCCGGCGCACGACGCTCGAGCGCTTCCTCTATGCACTCGGCATCCAGCACGTGGGCGAGAGTACGGCCAAGGCGCTCGCCACCTGGTTCGGCGATCTGCACCTGATCCGGCATCTGCCGTGGCCGCTGCTGAAACTGGTGCCGGATATCGGCGACGAAGTCGCGCGCGCCATCGATGCATTCTTCGAACAGCCCGGTAATCAGAAGGTGATCGACGACTTGCTGGCGCACGGCGTGGAAATCCGCGACACGCATCCGCCCAGCGCGAAATTGCGCACGGCGCTGGCTCTGGAAAACGTGCTCGCGCGCGCCGGCATTCCAAAGCTCACCACTAGACGTGCTAAGCAGCTTGCCGCTGCGTTCGATTCGTTCGAGGCGGTCGCCACGGCCGACATGGCCGCGCTGGTTGAGGCCGGTCTGCCGCGCGAAACCGCCGAATGCTTGCACGGTTTCCTGCACGGGCAGGAAGGAAAGACGCTCGCCAAACGCGTCGTGCGCGCATTGAAAGCTTTGCACGAAGCTACCGCGCACGCGCGCGCGACGGCGGCCGGCCCGCTGGATGGCCAGACGGTGGTCCTCACCGGCACGCTGTCCTCGCTGACGCGCGACGAGGCGAAGGGCAAACTCGAAACGCTGGGGGCGAAAGTCTCCGGATCTGTTTCGAAAAAAACTTCGTTCATCGTGGCCGGGGAAGCCGCCGGTTCCAAACTCGACAAAGCGCAGGAACTCGGCATCGAAATCTGGGACGAAGCCAAGCTGACGAAGTTTTTGCAGCAACATGGCGGATAGGCCGCGCGACAAACGCGACGTGCTGGTGATGCGCGCGCGGCTCAACGCGCTGATCCGCGATTTCTTCGCGCAGCGTGGCGTGCTGGAAGTGGAAACGCCGATCCTTTCGGCGGCGGGCAATACCGATCTGCATATCGAGAGCTTTTCGACGCATTTCAGCGGACGTCTCGAAGCCGGCGGCCGCGAACGTTTTCTGCGCACCTCACCCGAATATCCGTTGAAACGACTGCTCGCGGCCGGCATCGGCGATTGTTACGAGCTGGGCCGCGTATTCCGCAACGGCGAAGCGGGGCGCTCACACAACCCGGAGTTCACCTTGCTGGAGTGGTATCGGATCGGCTGGAATCATCATCGGCTGATGGACGAATGCTCCGAGCTGGTGGTTGCTGCGCTGGCGTTGGTCGGCCGCGGCGCCGAGGTCAAGAAGATCAGCTATATCAACTGGTTCAAGGAAGGACTCGATCTCGATCCGATCAGCAGTGACGATGCCGAATTAAGCGCACCGCTGGCCGAATCCGGCATCGACAGCCAGGGACTGACGCGCGACGACTGGCTGGATCTGCTGATCACGCATCGGTTGCAACCGGCGATGCCGCACGACCGGATCACGCTGGTGTACGACTATCCGGCCACACAGTGCGCGCTGGCGAAAATCCGCGGTGATGACCCACCGCTCGCCGAACGTTTCGAGTTGTATCTCGGCCCGCACGAGCTCGCCAACGGTTACCACGAATTGAACGATGCGGCCGAGCAACGCGGGCGTTTCGAACGCGACAACGCGCGCCGCCGCGAGCGTGGATTGCGACAGATGCCGATCGACGAAAACCTGCTGCGCGTTCTGGATGATCTGCCTGATTGCGCGGGCGTGGCGCTGGGCGTGGATCGCCTGCTGATGTCCCTGCTGGAGACGAACGACATCCGCGACGTCTTGGCTTATCCGTTTGATTCGGCCTGAATCAGAACTCCAGTTCCAATGCCGCGCAGAGATAATCCACCAACGGTGCCAACCTTTTGAAGTTCTCGATCACGAACGGCCTCAATTCGGCCGAACACGCCAGCTTGTCGTCGAAGCCGCAGCCCGCCGCGTAATTCTTGCGCTTCAAATCCTCGATCAATTCGTGATCCAGCGCGTAGCCTTGCGGTGCGCGGGCCAACGAGTCACCCCAGAATTCGTATCGCTCGCGGAATGCTTTTGAATACACCGCGCGTTTCCATGCCGCGGGATTGTCGACGATGAACTCGCGCAGTTTCTTGAGAGTGGGCGATTCCGGATGCCAGATACCCGCACCGACGAAGCAATCGCCCGGCGCGATGTGCAGGTAGAAAGAAGGCGAGGGTCGTTCTCGCCGGCGTTCGTGGAAGAAGCGCGCACCCGCCCAGGTCTTGTACGGTTGTTTGTCGCCGGCGAAACGCACGTCGCGCTGGATGCGAAACAGCGAACCGCCGACCTTGCGCGGGTCGGCGCGGAAGTGCGTGCTGATCTTCGCCAAAGGCGATTGCAAATCGCCGATCAAGCGCAGATACGGTTCACGCACGTCGCGTTCGTACTCGGCCTGGTGCGCCTTGAACCAGGTGCGGTTGTTGTTGCGCGCCAGCGCGCGCAGGAAGCGGAAAGTGGCGGGAGAGAAATAGGTTTCGGTCTTGCTCATGCGTTCTCCACTTCGATCTCGTTGCGCAGCTCATGCCCCCAGGCTTGCAGACGATCCAATAATGCCTGCTTTCCCCCCGGAGGCATCTGCGCGCGCAGTGCGGCGATCTCGGCTTCGTACTGCTCGAAGGTGAGCGTGGTCACTGGCGTTCCCCTCGTCAGCGTGTCGCGGCAATGTGTCAGCCAGCGCGCGTGTTCCTCCGGCGAAAGACTTTGTGGCCAGTTGCGTGCGCGGTAGCGAAACAGCAGCTCGGTGTACTTGGGATCGGTGAAACCGAAGTCACGCAATCCGAGTTCTCTCGGGGGCGTGGCGCGCACCTGTGCGCAGCGGCGGCGATCGGCGTCGCTCGCGAATCCGGCATACAGCGCTAGTTCGGGGTCGGGCATTTCACGGACGGTCTCCTGCGCAAATGCCACGCGCACGCGCTCGGCCAGATTCTCCACGGTACGTAAGGTCGCGAGGTGCGACAGACAGCGATCGAGATCCAGTCGGATGCGTGCGGCATCCACGCCCTGCAGCACCGACAGCGGCGCCAGCGCCGGCGACTTGTTGGTGTGCACGGTTTTCAGGGGCACGCGCTCTTCGCCCTCTGGCAGATCGGCGCGTGCCACGAACAAGCGTTCACGGATTTCCTCCGCGCTGAATTGTGCCCAAGCCGGATCGGGATCGAGATCGGCGACGATGATTTCGTTCTTGCGTTGCGGGTGTTCGGCGATCGGCACGATTACAGCGAGACAGCCGCGCTCGGCCGAATAGCGCTGGGAGACGTGCAGCAACGGAGTCATGTTTGCAACCTTCAGCATTTCATATACGCGCTGCTTGCGGCGCATCGCAAGATGCCACCCGAACAGACGCGGCTGGCGCGCGCGCAGCAGCTTCGCCAAGGCGATGGTCGCTTCGACATCAGATAAGGCATCGTGCGCGCGCGATTGTGCGAGGTGATTCGCGCTCGCCAGATGTTCCAAACGAAAACTCGGCGTGCCGTCCTCGTGCAGCGGCCATTCAATCCCCTGCGGCCGCAACGCATAGCACATACGCACCAGATCGATCAGATCCCAGCGCGAGCACTGGTTGTCCCACTCGCGCGCGTAAGGATCGTAGAAGTTTCGGTACAGCAACTGCCGTGTGACCTCGTCATCGAAACGGATCGAGTTGTAGCCGACTGCGCAGGTGCCGGGCGCCGCTAATTGCTCGTGCACCGCCGCGGCGAATTCCGCTTCGATCATCCCCTCGCGCTCGGCGTCCTGCGGAATCAGTTCGGTGATCAGACAGGCCTGCGGTTGCGGCAGGCGGTCGCGCGGTGGCTTGCAGGTGAACGTAACCGGTTCGCCAACGATTTCCAGTTCGGGCGTGGTGCGGATCGCGGCGAATTGCACCGGCCGGTCGAGGCGCGGGTTCGCGCCCCAGGTTTCGTAGTCGTGCCAAAGAAAAGTTTGCGCCATCGTCTGCGAGCGTAGCGGCGTGCCGGTTTACCGGCAATTGCGCCGCACGCGCTTCGGGTTACACTCGCGTGCGGGAGGAAGCATGCCGGGCATCGCCGACGACAATCTGGTGTGGATCGATCTCGAGATGACGGGCTTGTGCCCCGACCGGGATTCGATCTTGGAAATCGCCTGCGTCGTGACCGATCGCGAATTGAACGTGCTGGCGATCGGTCCGGAGTTCGCGATCCATCACGACGAAGCACGTCTGGATGCGATGGACGACTGGAATCGCAATCAGCACCGTAAATCCGGTTTATGGCAGCGCGTGCTGGAATCGGACATCGATCACGCCTGCGCGGAAGCGGAAACTGTCGCATTCCTGGCGCAATGGGTGCCGGCGGGCAAGTCGCCGATGTGCGGCAATTCCATCTGCCAGGACCGGCGGTTTCTCTATCGGCAGATGCCGGCGCTGGAGAAATTCTTCCACTATCGCAACCTCGATGTTTCGACGTTGAAGGAACTCGCGAAACGCTGGGCGCCGGAACTGGCAAAAGGGTTTTCCAAGGAATCCGCACACACCGCGCTGTCGGATGTGCAGGATTCGATTGCGGAGTTGCGGTATTACCGAGCGCACATGACGGAACTTGCGGGCAAAACCGCGTAGTACGGGTCTCGGCTTCGCGATGGCTCGCACGGCAGGTTGAAACCCGCTCTACAACAGGCTCGCTTCGGTCAACACATCCACTCCCGTGGGTGGCGCGATTGCAGCGGCGGGAATGCGCTCGCCATTACGCCAGCGCGTGATCGCCTCGCGCTTGGCTTCGCCTTCGACCAGAAACAATACCGCGCGGGCCCGGCTGAGGCGCAAGGCGCTGAGCGAAATACGTTCCGGCGGTGGTTTGGGCGCGTCGAACACCGCCATCGCGTCCGGCGCGTCCTTGCCCATGCCCCAATCATGATCGGGAAACAAACTGGCGGTGTGGCCATCCTCCCCCAGACCCAGCAGCACCAGATCGAAATCGCCGACTGCGCGCAGGATCTGCGAATACTGTTCGGCGCCGTCGATCGAACCGGCCTCGGCGGGAATCGCGTGCACGTTGGCGCGCGGGATCGGCACATGATCAAGCAGCGCTTCGCGCGCCATGCGGCTGTTGCGCTGGGGATCGTTGGCGCTCGCGCAACGCTCGTCACCGAAATACACCTGCCATTTCGACCAGTCGGTGATCGCCTTGCGCAGCATTTCGTACACGGCGCGCGGCGTGTTGCCGCCGGCCAACACGACACGGAATACGCCGCGCGCCGCGATCGCACCGTTGGCTGACGTGCGGATGCGCGTGAATGCATCGGCTTGCAGTTCCGCCACAGAAGCGAAGCCGTGCCAGCGCACGTATTGTTGCGGGGCTGCGCTCATTTAGCCGTGGGCGGCGGCGTCAGCCCTTCGTGTTTCATCTCGTGTCCGCCAAATTCGTTGCGCATTGCGGAAAGCAGTTTGTCGGAGAAGCAATCCGAATCGCGCGAACGCAGGCGCTCGATCAGCGCCGCGGTAATGATGGGAGCGGGCACGTCGAGATCGATCGCCTCGGCGACCGTCCAGCGGCCTTCGCCCGAATCCACCACGTAAGGGGCGATGCCATCGAGATTCGGGTTCTTCTTCAGCGCATCGGCGGTTAGATCGAGCAGCCACGAGCGCACCACGCTGCCATAGCGCCAGATCTGGGTGATCTGTTCGAGGTCGAGCCCGAATTCCTGCTTGTGTTTCAGGATCGACAGGCCCTCCGCATACGCCTGCATCATCCCGTATTCGATGCCGTTGTGGACCATCTTGGTGAAGTGACCCGAGCCGCTCGGCCCGACGCGGCCCCAACCCTGATCCTTGCCGGGCGCCAGCGCTTCGAAAAGCGGCGCAAGACGGTCGATCACGTCCTTGTCGCCGCCAATCATCATGCTGTAGCCCTCCTGCAAACCCCATACGCCGCCGCTGGTGCCGCAGTCGACATAGTGCAGATTCTTTTCTGCCGCGCTCTGTGCGCGGCGCACCGAATCCTTGTAATTGGAATTGCCGCCATCGATGATCACATCGCCGGCTTGCAGTTTCGGAAGCAGCGCATCGATGGTCTGATCGACGATCCTGCCCGCGGGCACCATCATCCAAAGCGCGCGCGGCGCCTGAAGCTTGGCGGGCAAGGACTCCAGCGCATCCACCGTTTCGCCGCCCTTGTCTTCGAGCTTCTTCCGCGCGTCCGCGCTCGGATCGAAACCCACCACCCGATGGCCGGCGCCGATCAACCGCTGCGCCATGAAGTTACCCATCTTGCCCAGACCGATCATGCCCAGTTCCATGTGTTTCATCCTCACGCAATCAAACGCTCATCATACGCCGCGGGCTCTGAACGGCATCGGCCCAAGGTCATGTTCACGAATGATTACCTTCTTGTCGCGGCATAATGACGGAGTTTGCCGCGCGAAGGAGCGCTGATGCCAGAAGCACCTGCCGCAAGGACAGCTCCGCGAATCGCCCTGCTGGGAGGTGACGATTACGCGGTAATGGTGAGCGCCTCAGGCGCGGGCTGGAGCCGCTGGAAAGGACTGGCAATCACGCGTTGGCGCGAGGACGTCAGCCGCGATTGTTGGGGCAGCTGGTTCTATCTGCGCGACGTACGCAGCGGCGAAGAACGATATTCCTGTTCGAGAACTCCTTGGTCGCCGAGCGCGCAGCCGCTCGGCGGAGATCCGGCAGAATTCGAAACGCAGTTCGACGAACACGCCGTCCGTTTCGCGCGCTGCGACGGTGCGCTGACTACGACGCTGGAGATCGCCGTCGACTCGGATTCCGCGCTGGAAGTGCGGGGGATCGGTTTGCGCAACGACGGCGACGCGTCACGCGAAATCGAAATCACTTCGTATGCAGAGTTGGTGCTGGGCCCGGCGCAGGCCGATGCCTCGCATCCGGCGTTTTCGAAGATGTTCGTGCAGATGCACGTGCAAAACGGCGTGCTGCTGGCGACGCGGCGCAAGCGGGATCCTTCCGAACCGGAGGTCTGGGCGGCGCATTCGGTGGTCGTCGATGGCGGGGCGATTGGCAAGTTGCAATACGAAACCGATCGCGCGCGTTTCATCGGCCGCGACCGCGATTCGCACGCGCCGCGTGCGCTGGATGCAGGCGTGATGCTGTCTGGTACGGTCGGCACCGTGCTCGATCCGGTGTTCTCCCTGCGCGTGCGGGTGTCCGTGCCGCCGCGCTCGACACGCCGCGTTGCGTTTTTGACGGCTGCTGCGGCGACGCGCCGCGGCGCGCTTTCCGCGATTTCGCGCTGCGCGGAACCATCTGCGTGCGAACGCGTGTTCGCGCGCGCGGCTGAAGCGTCCGCGAGGAAGCTGGCTGAACTTGGCATCGATCTGGAACGCGCGGGGTTTGTTCGTCACCTCGCGTCTTCCCTGTTTTACAGCGATCCGGCCCTGCGTGCGCCCGCCGATGTGCGGGCAAAAGGTGAGGGCGGCGCGCCGGTGCTGTGGGCCAAGGGGATCTCCGGCGACCTGCCGATTGCGGTGCTGCGCGTCAACGACGCTTCGCAATGTTCAGTGGTCGAGCAGTTGTTGTGCGCGCAGAAATATTGGCGCGCGAAACAGGTTTTCGCCGACGTGGTGATAATCAACGAAGCGGCGAGTGGGGCTGAGGCCGATTTGCAGTCACAATTGCAAGCGGTGGTCTCAAATGCGTCCACAGGCGAATCTGCGGACAAGTCACAGGGCTCGATTTTCATCTTGCGCAACGATCAGCTCGATGATCGGCTGCGCAATGGTTTGATGACCGCCGCGCGGATCGTGCTGAATGCCCAGCACGGAGATTTGAAAACGCGGTTGGGGCATTCTCAGTCACCCAAAGAGGTTCCAAGCACGTCATTCCGGCGCACGCCGGACTGCGAAGGCAGGGTGCCGAAGCAGAACACGGAAGGCAGCCCAAAGGGCGAGCGCTTGGAGGGCACAAGTGCATCCAGTGTCTTTGCCGTCCATGGTGCTGGATCCCGACCAACCCATAGTGGGGATGACAAGCAAAAACCGAAACTGCAGGCCTTCAACGGCCTCGGCGGCTTCGGTCAAGAAGGCAACGAGTACGTCACCATCCTCCGCAACGGCGCGAGTACGCCGACGCCGTGGTCGCATCTGGTCGCCAATCCGGATTTCGGATTTCTGGCGACCACGACAGGCGGTGGGTATTGCTGGGCGATCAACAGCCAGCAGAATCAGATCACACCGTGGTCCAACGATGCAGTGTGCGATCCGCCCGGTGAAGTGTTGTATCTGCGCGACGCCGATAATGGCGCACTGTGGTCGGCGACCGCTTCGCCGATTCGCGTTGCGGGCTCGACATATGTCACGCGATTCGGCCCCGGTTACGTCAAATACGAATGCAATGCGCACGGGATCGATTCGGAGCTGACGCAATTCGTGCCGCTATCCGGGTGCGTCAAGATTTCGCGGCTGCATTTGCGCAACCGCAGTGGTTGCAAGCGCCGCTTGTCGATCACTGCGTATGCGCAATGGGCGCTCGCTGCGATCGGCAGCAATGCCGCGCCTTTCGTTGTGACTTCTTTCGATGTGGAATCCGGCGCGCTGCTGGCGCGCAATCGCTGGCGCGACGAATTCGCCGGGCGCGTGGCTTTCGCGGCGTTGCGGGGGACGTTGCAATCGTACACCGCGGATCGTGGCGAATTTTTTGGCTTGCGCGAAACACTTGCCGACCCGGCCGCATTGCGTAGCGAGCAACCCTTGTCCGGCCGAGTCGGCGCAGGGCTCGATCCTTGCGCCGGATTGCAGACCTTGATCGAACTCGGGGCCGGTGCGGAAACCGAAATCGTGTTTCTGCTCGGTGAAGGCGCGGACGAATACGATGCGTCGCATTTGATCCAACATTGGCGCGATGCCGATCTCGATGCGGCGTTCGCGCAAGTTCAAGCGCAATGGGATCAAGTGCTCGGCACGATCCGCGTGCGCACGCCCGATGCGAATCTGGATCGGCTGTTGAACCGTTGCCTGCTGTATCAGGTGCTCGCGTGCCGATTGTGGGCACGCACGGCCTTCTATCAGGCCAGCGGCGCGTACGGTTTCCGTGATCAATTGCAGGACGTGATGGCGCTGTGCGTCGCGCGGCCCGATCTCGCGCGCGAACACATCCTGCTCGCGGCCTCGCGGCAATTCGTGCAAGGCGATGTGCAGCACTGGTGGTTGCCGCCGAACGGCAAGGGCATCCGCAGTCGCGTCTCGGACGACCGACTGTGGCTGCCGTTCGTCGTTTCGCATTACATCGAAACCACGGGCGACCGCGCAGTGCTGGACGAAAACGTTCCTTTCCTCGAAGGCGATGCACTGAAGCCGGAGCAGAACGAATCGTTTTTCGAGCCGCGGGTGTCGCAGCAGAGCGCGTCGGTGTTCGAGCACTGTGCACGCGCGATCGAAATCAGCACGCAGAACGGCGCACACGGGCTGCCGCTGATGGGCAGCGGCGACTGGAACGATGGCATGAACCGCGTCGGCATCCAGGGCAAGGGCGAAAGCATATGGCTCGGCTGGTTCCTGTATTCGATCCTGCAAGACTTCGCGCCGGTCGCGGAAGCACGCCACGAGACACAGCGCGCGATTGCGTGGCGTGCGCATGCCGAGCAATTGCGTGGCGCGTTGGACGAGGCCTGGGACGGCGAGTGGTATCGGCGCGCGTATTACGATGACGGAACGCCGTTGGGCTCGAAGCGCGACACCGAATGCAGGATCGATTCGCTGGCGCAGTCCTGGAGCGTGATCTCCGGTGCGGGGAGATCGGAACGTGCAGAACGTGCCATGCGTGCGGTGGATCAACATCTCGTCCGTGAACAGGACGGACTGGTTGCGCTATTCACCGCGCCGTTCGACAAGACCCGGCACGATCCCGGTTACATCAAAGGCTATCCGCCCGGCCTGCGCGAGAACGGCGGGCAATACACGCACGGCTCGATCTGGTCGCTGATCGCGTTCGCGTTGCTGGGCGATGGCGACAAAGCGTATCAGCTCTGGCGCATCTTCGATCCTCAGAGCCACACGGCAGATGATGCAAGTTTGCAGCGCTACAAAGTCGAACCTTACGTCGTCTGCGCGGACGTATATTCGGTGGAACCGCATGTCGGCCGCGGCGGCTGGACCTGGTATTCGGGTTCGGCGGGATGGTTGTATCGTGCGGGATTGGAGTATTTGCTCGGCTTCAAATTACGCGGCGATACGTTGCGAATCGACCCGTGTATTCCGAAAGCGTGGCCGGGATTCGAAATCGAATATCGTCATCGCTCGGCGCGCTACGTGATTAACGTGGAAAATCCGCAGCACGTCTGCCGCGGTGTGGTTCGGGTGGAAGCGGATGGCAATTCGATAAATGTATCATCCGGAATTCCATTGACCGACGACGGCAAGCAGCATCGGATCAGAATCGAACTCGGGAAAATCACATGACGGTAAAGTCGGACGCTTTCGTCTTCTTCGGCGCCACTGGCGATCTGGCTTACAAGCAGATCTTTCCTGCCTTGCAAGCGCTGATCCGCGACGAGGATTTCGATCTGCCGATCATCGGCATCGCGCGTTCGGGATGGGATATCGAGAAACTCCGCGAGCGCGCGAAGGACAGTGTCACCGAACACGGCGGGCTGGACAAGCGCGCCTTCGGCAAGCTGGTGAAGCTGCTGCGTTACGTGGACGGCGATTACAAGCAGGCCGATACTTACCAGCGCCTGCGCGAGATGCTGGGCAAGGCGCAGCATCCGCTGCATTACCTCGCGATTCCGCCCAGCCTGTTTGAAACTGTGGTGAAACATCTCGACCAGTCCGGCTGCGCCACCGGCGCGCGCGTAGTGGTCGAAAAACCATTTGGCCGGGATCTGGCTTCCGCGCGCGAATTGAACCGCACGCTGCATCGCATCTTTCCGGAAGACGCGATCTTCCGCATCGACCATTACCTCGGCAAGGAGGCGGTGCAGAACCTGCTGTATTTCCGCTTCGCCAACAGTTTTCTGGAACCGCTGTGGAACCGGACCTACATCGACAGCGTACAGATCACGATGGCGGAAAGCTTCGGCGTGCAGGGGCGCGGCAGTTTCTACGAGGAAGTCGGTTGTCTGCGTGACGTGGTGCAGAATCATATGCTGCAGGTGCTGGTGCTGCTGGCGATGGACGCGCCGACCAGCCACGACGCCGAAGCAATGCGTTCGGAGAAACTGCGGCTGTTGCGCGCAATCCGCCCGCTCGATCCGAAGGAAGTGGTGCGTGGACAATTTCGTGGTTATCGCACCGAGCAGGGCGTGGCGAAGAATTCGCAGGTGGAGACCTTCGCCGCGATGCGCCTGCACATCGACACCTGGCGCTGGCAGGGCGTGCCTTTCTACATCCGCGCCGGCAAAGAAATGCCGGTCACCTGCACCGAAGTGTTCGTCGATCTGAAATGCCCGCCGCTGGCGGTATTCGACAGAATCGCGCCGCGCGATTCCAATTATTTCCGCTTCCGTCTGAGTCCGGACGTGGTGATCTCCGCCGGCGTGCGTGTCAAGAAACCGGGCGAGGCGATGCGCGGCGAAAACGTGGAGCTGATCGCGCGCGCGCAGCCCAGACGCGTGCGATTGCCGTATGCGCGCCTGCTGGGTGACGCATTGCGCGGCAATGCGGAGTTGTTCGGGCGAGATGACGGCATCGAGGCCGCGTGGCGCATCATCGATCCGGCATTGAACGATGCGGAGAGAGTTCTGCAATACAACCCCGGCACTTGGGGCCCGAAGGCGGCGGATGAGCTGACCGCAGGCGAAGAGGGGTGGCACAACCCGGTGGTCAAGAAGAACGGAAACGGCAAATGAATTCGTCGAGCGACCTCGTCTTCTTGTTCGACGTGGACGACACATTGCTGGACAACGACGGCGTCAACGCCGATTTGGATGCGCACATCGAACGCGCTTTTGGCGAATCCGGGCGCAAGCTCTATCGCGATCTTTACGAACAACTGCGCGATGAGGTCGGCTATGCGGATTATCTCGGCGCGCTCCAGCGTTTCCGCGTGCGCTGCGGCGACGAGGTGCGCGCCCAGGATCTGGGTGAGTTTCTGCTGGATTATCCGTTCGCGGAAAAGTTGTACCCGAAAGCGCTCGAAGCCATCGCGTATGTATCGCGATTCGGCACGGCGATCGTATTGTCCGATGGCGATGCGGTATTGCAGCCGCGCAAGATCAGCGTATCTGGCATCGCCGATGCGGTAGAGGGCCGCGTACTGATCTACGTGCACAAGGAGACCATGCTGGACGATGTCGAGCGGCGCTTTCCGGCCCGGCATTATGTGATCGTCGAGGACAAGCTGCGCGTGATCGATGCGCTGAAACAGCATTGGCGCGAGCGGCTGACCACGATTTTTGTGCGACAGGGTCATTACGCGCGCGATCCGGAATTGCTGGCCGAATATTCGCCTGCGCAGATCACCTTGAACGACATTGGCGATTTGCTGACGCTGGACGCAGCTAACTTCAAGAAGGCTCTGGACGAATCCGTCCGGGATTTGCCGGAGCACGCCGAATCCGGTGCACGCCCGGATTCGGCTTCGCAAATCAAACACGAGAAGCAGACGCATGTTTGATTTTGCGGGCGGTACGTTCCCGTGCCGCTGAATTCCACAGGACAAGGAGCAATCCATGAATCCCACCCAGGAATTGCACGAGCTTGGCCAGAGCCTCTGGCTGGACAACATCACGCGTGGCATCCTTAACGACGGCACGCTCAAGCGTTACATCGAGGATGACTCGATCACGGGCCTCACTTCCAACCCGACAATTTTCGATCAGGCGATCGGCGGTGGTGATGATTACGACGAACAGATCGCGCAGCTTGCTTCACAAGGCAAGACCGGCGAGGCGGCTTTCTTCGAACTGGCGCTGGCTGATCTGACGCGCGCCGCCGATCTGTTCCAGAAGATCCACAAGAAAACCAATGGTGTGGACGGCTGGGTATCGTTGGAGCTGTCACCGTTGCTCGCCGACGACACGCAGGGCTCGATCGAAGCGGCGAAGAAACTGCACGCGCAGGGCGGGCGCGAAAATCTCTTCATCAAGATTCCGGGCACGCCGGCGGGCGTGCCGGCCATCGAGGAATCGATCTTCAACGGCGTGCCAGTGAACGTGACGCTGCTGTTCTCGCGTGAGCAGTATCTTGCCGCGGCGAACGCGTACATGCGGGGCATCGAGAGGCGCATCGAAGCCGGACTCGATCCGAAAGTCGGTTCGGTGGCGTCGCTGTTCGTCAGCCGCTGGGACGTGGCCGTGCAGGACAAGGTGCCGGCACAATTGAAGAACCGGCTCGGCATCGCGATCGCGCAGCGCACCTACAAGGCTTACGTGGACATTCTGGCTTCCGATCGCTGGAAACGGCTCGAGGCGGCAGGGGCGCGATCACAGCGCATGTTGTGGGCCAGCACCGGCACCAAGGACAAGAGCGCGTCTGACACGTTATATATCGAGGCACTGGCCGCGCCCAATACCATCAACACCATGCCGGAGAAGACGCTGCTGGCCTTCGCCGAGCACGGCCGCGTGGGCGAAGCGATGGCCGAGGACGGCGGCGATTGCGAGCAGGTGATCGCGCGTTTCCGTCAGGCCGGCGTCGACGACGCGACCCTCGCCGAACAATTGCAGCAGCAAGGCAAGCAGTCGTTCGACAAATCCTGGAACGAACTGTTGAGACGCATCCGCGACAAGGCGGCGCAGGTTGGCGGCAAGGGAGGGCAGCGATGAATGCGTTGCTCACCACATTGCCCGAATGGCAGGCGCTGCGCGCGCACTGGCACTTGATGCGCGGCAGCACCTTGAAGCAGTTCTTCGTGGACGAGCCGCAGCGCGGCGAGCGTCTGGCGGTCGAAGGCGCGGGCCTTTACCTGGATTACTCGAAGAACCTCGTCACGGACGAAACGCTGCGATTGTTATTCGGTCTTGCGCGTGCGCGCGGCGTGGAGCAGCGCCGCGACGCGATGTTCCGCGGCGACAGGATCAACGAAACCGAAAAACGCGCGGTGCTGCATGTCGCATTGCGCGCACCACGCAATGCATACATCGAAGTGGACGGCCGTAATGTAGTGCCGGACGTGCACGAGGTGCTCGACCGCATGGCCGCCTTCAGCGACAGGGTGCGCAGCGGTGAATGGAAAGGCCACAGCGGCAAGCCGATCAGGAACGTCATCAGCATCGGCATCGGCGGTTCCGATCTGGGGCCCGTGATGGCCTATGAGGCGCTGCGCGACTACAGCCGGCGCGACATGACGTTCCGCTTCGTCTCCAACGTCGATCCCGCCGATTTCGTGGAAGCCACGCGCGATCTGGATGCCGAGGAAACGCTCTTCATCATCTGCTCCAAGACGTTCACGACCCTGGAGACGCTGACCAACGCGCACGCGGCGCGCGACTGGTGCCTGCAAAAGCTCGGCGGCGACGCGAAGGCGATCGCCAAACATTTCGTCGCGGTATCCACGAACAGGAAAGAAGTGGAAAAGTTTGGCATCGACACCGAGAACATGTTCGGTTTCTGGGACTGGGTCGGTGGACGCTACTCGATGGATTCGGCGATCGGATTGTCGACCATGATCGCCATTGGACCGGACGCCTTTCGCGACATGCTGGCGGGCTTCCACGCGATGGATCTGCATTTCAAGGACACGACGGCGGAACGCAACCTGCCGATGCTGATGGGCCTGCTGTCCGTGTGGTACAACGATTTCTTCGGCGCACAGACGGTCGCCGTGCTGCCGTACGCGCAATACCTGAAGCGCTTTCCGGCGTATCTGCAACAGCTGACCATGGAAAGCAACGGCAAGCACGTCACGCTTGCCGGCAAGCGCGTCGACTACGACACCGGCCCGATCTATTGGGGCGAGCCCGGCACCAACGGCCAGCATTCGTTCTATCAATTGATCCATCAGGGCACGCGCCTGATCCCGTGCGATTTCATCGGTTTCTGCCAGTCGCTGAATCCGCTCGGCGATCAGCACGACCTGCTGATGGCCAACGTGTTCGCACAATCCGAAGCGCTGGCGTTCGGCAAGACGCTGGAACAGGTGCGCGCGGAAGGCACGCCGGCGTGGCTGGCGCCGCACCGCGTCTGCGAAGGCAACCGTCCCAGCAACACGATCCTGTGCGAACGCCTGACGCCGTATTCTCTCGGCACCTTGGTGGCGCTCTACGAGCACAGCGTGTTCGTGCAAGGCGCGATCTGGAACATCGATTCGTTCGACCAGTGGGGCGTGGAACTGGGCAAGCAACTCGCTGCCAAGGTTATCCCGCAATTACGCGACACCAATGCCAAGCTCGATCACGACAGCTCGACCAACGCGCTGATTCGGAGATACAGAAAGTGGGCGAGCCAGCGTGCTTAGCCGATGTCTGAACGACATCGGCTGCGATCTGGCGAGCGCAAGACGTGCGAGTCCAGCAACGACAAGGAGCAATAGGTGACTGCAAAAATCTCCCCACTTGCCGGCAAGCCCGCGCCGAAATCGTTGCTGGTCGATATCGGCAAGCTGTTGGACGCCTATACGGATAGACGGCCGGACCCTTCGGTGCCAGAGCAACGCGTGGCGTTCGGCACGTCAGGCCATCGCGGCTCATCGCTGGATGGCAGTTTCAACGAGTGGCATATCCTCGCGATTACGCAGGCGATCTGCGATTTTCGCGCGAAGGAAAAGATCGGCGGCCCGCTTTACATCGGCATTGACACGCACGCGCTGTCGCAGCCTGCATTCAAAAGCGCGCTGGAAGTGCTGGCCGCCAATGGCGTGACCACGCTGACCGCCAAGGGCGGAGAGTTCACGCCCACGCCGGTCATCTCGCACGCCATTCTCACTTACAACCGCGGCCGCACGTCGGGTTTGGCCGACGGTATCGTAGTCACGCCTTCGCACAATCCGCCCGACAACGGCGGATTCAAGTACAACCCGGTCAACGGCGGCCCGGCCGACACGCGCACTACAGGCTGGATCGAGAAACGCGCCAACACCTATCTTGAAAAGAAACTGGAAGGCGTGAAGCGCATGCCGTTCGCGCAGGCGCGCTGCGCTTCGACCACGCGCGAACACGATTTCCTGGATGCCTATATTACCGATCTCGCCAAGGTGATCGACTTCGATGCGATCCGCGGCAGCGGTTTGCATTTCGGCGTCGATCCGCTGGGCGGCGCGGGCGTGCACTACTGGGCGCCGATCGCGGAGAAATATGGCATCGACCTCGACGTGGTCAGCGAGGAAGTCGACCCGCAATTCGCCTTCATGACGGTGGACTGGGACGGACAGATCCGCATGGATCCGTCGTCGAAATATGCGATGCAGCGGCTGATCGGCTTGAAGGACAGATTCGACGTAGCTTTCGCCTGCGACACCGACCATGACCGCCATGGCGTGGTGACGCGCAGCACCGGACTGATGGTGCCGAACCATTACCTGAGCGTGGCGATCGCCTATCTGTGTGGCCATCGTGCGGGTTGGCCGAGGCACGTGAAGCTTGGCAAGACGGTGGTCAGCACGGCGCTGCTGGATCGCGTCGCACGCCGAATCGGGCGCGAACTGTACGAAACGCCAGTCGGCTTCAAATGGTTCGCCGATGGGTTGCTAGACGGCTCACTCGGCTTCGGCTGTGAGGAAAGCGCGGGCGCCTCGTTCCTGCGCCGCGATGGTTCTGTGTGGACCACCGACAAGGACGGCATCGCCTCGGCCTTGCTCGCCGCCGAGATCACCGCGCGCACCGGCCGCGATCCGGGCGAGTTGTATGGTGCGTTGACCAACGAACTCGGCGAACCGCTGGGTGATCGCGTAGACGCGAAAGCCACGCCGGAGCAAAAACAGAAACTTGCGAAACTCTCTGCAGACGAGATCAAACTCGACACGCTGGCCGGCGAAAAGATCGAACGCATGCTGGATCGTGCGCCTGGCAACGACGCGCCGATCGGCGGCATCAAGGTCATCGCCCAAAGCGGCTGGTTCGCTGCGCGGCCCTCCGGCACCGAGGACATCTACAAGATCTACGCGGAAAGTTTCCGTGATGGGAAACACTTGAAGCGCATCCTCGAGGAAGCACAGCAGATCGTCGACAAGGCGATCGCGTGAGGAATGCCATGAGCATACGTTTCAAAGTCGGCGATCACGTCCCCTGTAATTCCGAAGCCGGCCACGTCAGCGGCCACGTCGTGAAATCCATACCCGCGACTTCGACCCCAAGGGCCACATCTACCACGCCAGCACGCTCGGAAGGGTGAAAGAAGTCGCCGGTCAGCGACGCGATGAAGGGCGTCGCCACCGCTCCCCCCGCGCACAATCCCAGCCGGCACAGTACGGCATGGAGTAGTCGGTTCACGCACCGCTGGCGATCATCGCCAGCGACCACAGTGCAATGCCCGCCACCAGCAGGCGGTTGCGCTTGATGCGATCGACCAGCCTGCCGAAGGGCAGGGTGGCGAAGGCGTCGATCGCGGTCGACACGGATTCCGGCAACCCGATTTCAAATTGTCGATGTGCAGATCGTCTTCGATCGGCGCAGCCATCGCCGGGCCGTTGCTGCATCTGACGTTGCTGCATCTGACGTTGCTGCATCTGACGTTGCTGCATCTGGCGTTGCTGCATCTGACGTTGCTGCCATCGATGGCGGTCTGATGAACCACCGACCAGCCGCTCAGGCATGAAATCCATGCGGCAGGTGACAGCGCTGTTACCGGTCGTGAAGGCTTGCGGCTCTAAAGTGGAAGCGCCCAGCGCGGACGGCAGGGCAATCGACAAAACTCTGGCTTGCATGACCCGTGCGCGCGGACAACGCCACGCAGCCGGCGCAATCTGTCGATCCGGCATCTGCCCGTTCGTCGCAATGGCAGAGGCGTTGTTCGGCGCCTCATTCGTCAACACTGGAGAGGAGCGATGATCATGCAATGGAGTCCCTATCTGTTTTTCGACGGCAACTGCGAGGAAGCTTTCAATTTCTACGCACAGATCCTGCACGGAAAGATCGTCAGGCTCTCCCGTTACGGCGATGCGCCGGGAGAAGACACGGCGCCTTCGCCGGAAAGCCGCAACCGCATCATGCATGCCCGCCTGGAAGCGGGCGATCAGGTGCTGATGGGGTCCGATGCGTGCCCGCCGCAGTATGAGTATGAGGGCGTCAACGGCTTCTCGATCTCGCTGGAAGTCGATTCGGCAGCCGAGGCGGAGCGCATCTTCAAGGCGCTCTCGCAGGGCGGCAATGTGCAGATGCCGCTGGACAAGACGTTCTGGTCGGAGCGCTTCGGCATGCTGGTCGACCGCTACAACATCCCCTGGTTCATCAACTACACGGGCAACGTGCGGTTCTGATCGAAGTTGACCCGAGTGCGCCGACATGTTTTCGTATCCGGACACACATGCACGCGAGGACCGAGATGGCTTATCTGCTGCTGATCCTGGAACAGCGCGAAGACCGCGCCAAGCGCACCGAAGCGGAAGGGCAGGCCGCGTACGAAAGCATGTCCCGCTGGCGCGACAGCCTGCGCGAGCGCGGCGTGCTGCAAACCGCAGAAGCCCTGCGGCCGGATCGCGACGGCGTGCGCCTGAGCAAGCGCAACGGTAAACGCAGCGTGATGGACGGGCCCTTCGTGGAATCCAAGGAAATGGTCGGCGGTTTTTTCCTGCTCGATTGCAAGACGAAGGAGGAAGCGGTTGCGATCGCGGACGAATGTCCGGCGGCGGAATATGCGACGGTAGAGGTGCGCGAGTTGGCGCCGTGTTACGTAATTTGAGAGCGGACACAAGAATGCTCGCCATGGCCGCTTCTTGATCTTCGCGACCATGGACGATCGCAAGAATATGTGTTGTGATCGAGCGGCATGCCGGCGACCGATCTCAACCAGCGCATCTCCGCCATCTGGCGCATCGAATCGCCGAAGCTGATCGCCTGCCTCGCGCGCATGTTGCGCGATGTCGGCCAAGCCGAGGAACTGGCGCAGGACGCGCTGGTGACCGCGCTGGAAACCTGGCCGCGCGACGGCGTGCCCGACAATCCCGGCGCCTGGTTGATGACCACGGCCAAGCGCCGCGCGATCGATCAGTTGCGCCGCCACAAATTGATCGAGTGCAAGCACGAACAGATCGGCTACGAGATCGAAATGGGGCAAGACGAACCCTCGGAAACGCGCCAGGATCCCGATGACGACATCGGCGACGACCTACTGCGGCTGATCTTCACCGCCTGCCATCCTGTGCTGCCGTTGGACGCGCGCGTGGCATTGACGCTGCGGTTGCTCGGCGGGCTGACCACCGCCGAGATCGCGCGTGCTTATCTGGTGCCGGAAGCGACGATCGCGCAGCGCATCGTGCGTGCCAAGCGCACGCTCGCTAAAGCTCAGGTGCCGTTCGAAATTCCGCGCGCGGACGAGCGCGTTAAGCGGCTCGCTTCCGTACTGGAAGTGATCTACCTGATCTTCAACGAAGGTTATACCGCCACGTCCGGTGAAGATTGGCTGCGTCCGGCACTGTGCGAGGATGCCCTGCGGCTGGGCCGCGTGTTGGCCGGCCTGATGCCGCAGGAACCCGAAGCACTGAGCCTGCTGGCGCTGATGGAGTTGCAGGCTTCGCGCTTGCGCGCGCGCGTGGATGCCAATGGCGAGCCCGTGCTGCTGTCCGACCAGAACCGCGCGCACTGGGATCGCCTACTGATCCGGCGCGGCTGTTTGAGCATCGAACGTGCGCTGAAACTCGGCGGCGCGCCGGGTCCGTACCTGTTGCAGGCGATGATCGCTGCCTGTCATGCGCGTGCGCCGGGCACCGATCAAACTGATTGGAATTTGATCGCGCAATTGTATGCGCAGCTCGCGCAGATCGCACCGTCGCCGGTGATTGAGCTCAACCGCGCAGTGGCAGTGGCGATGGCGCAAGGGCCCACGCGCGGATTGCAATTGGTCGATGCGCTGCGCGAAGAGCCCGCGCTGAAGAACTACCATTTGTTGCCGAGCGTGCGCGGCGATCTGCTGAACAAGCTCGGCCGCGTGAATGAAGCGCGCGCGGAGTTCGAGCGCGCCGCCTCGCTGGCGCAGAACACGCGCGAACGCGCCCTGCTGTTGAAACGGGCGGCTGCCTGCGGGCAGCACGCATAGAGCGGCTAGCGTCCATTCGGATGCGCACATCGCGAGGCCCAGCGCGATTCGATACGATGAATTCGCCTTGCGCCTTACTACGAAGCGATCAATGTCTGCACATGGGCGCCGGGCGCGCGCTAGCGCTGCAGCGGAAAACCGAAGGTCGTGCCGCTCAACTCTTGAGCTTGTAGCCCGTACGGAAGATCCAGCTGACCGCGATCAGGCAAAGGATCAGGAACCCGAAGATCGCCACGAGGCTGATGCCCACATTCACGTCGGCAAGACCGTAGAAACTCCAGCGGAAACCGCTGATCAGATACACCACCGGATTCGCCAGCGTGATCTTCTGCCACACCGACGGCAGCATGTGGATCGAATAGAAACTGCCGCCGAGGAAGGTGAGCGGGGTGATGATCAGCAGCGGGATCACCTGCAACTTCTCGAAGTTGTCCGCCCAGATGCCGATGATGAAACCGAACAGGCTGAATGTGATCGCGGTGAGCAGCAGAAAGGCAACCATCCACAGCGGATGCGCGATGTCGTAGGCCACGAAGACGCGCGCCGTGGCAAGAATGATCAGCCCGACGATCACGGATTTTGTCGCGGCCGCGCCGACGTAGCTCACGACGATCTCTATGAAGGACACCGGCGCGGAATGGATTTCGTAGATCGTGCCGACGAATTTCGGAAAGTAGATGCCGAACGAGGCGTTGGACACGCTCTGCGTCAGCAGCGTCAGCATGATCAGGCCGGGGATGATGAATGCGCCGTAGCTCACGCCTTCCACCGAGGTAATGCGCGAACCAATCGCCGAGCCGAATACCACGAAATACAGCGAGGTCGAGATCACCGGCGCAGCCACGCTCTGCATCAGCGTGCGGCGCGTGCGCGCCATTTCGAACTTGTAAATAGAACGAATAGCTTGGAAGTTCAAGGTCATTTTTTTAACGCGGCTTTTAGTGAGAAGTGCGGACAAGGATGTCCGCTTTCACGCGCGGGGATGCGCATCAAACGGATGGCTTGGAGGTTCAGTTTCATTCGCGCTCCGACTTGATCAATTCAACGAAGATTTCCTCGAGCGAATTCTGCCGCGTGCTGAGATCCTTGAAGCCGATGCCCGCAGCGCCGAGATCGCGAAGCAGGGCAGTGATGCCGGTGCGCTCGGCCTGCGTGTCGTAGGTGTAGATCAGTTCGGTGCCGTCCGCGCCGAGCTCGAGATCGTAAGAGGCGAGCGACCCGGGAATCCCTCCCATGCGCTTGTGCAGTTGCAGGATCAACTGCTTCTTGCCGAGCTTGCGCATCAGCGCGTGTTTCTCCTCGACAACGATCAATCCGCCCTTGTTGATCACGCCCACGCGGTCGGCCATCTCCTCGGCTTCCTCGATGTAGTGCGTGGTGAGGATGATGGTGACGCCGCGCTCGCGCAGTCGGCGCACCATATTCCACATGTCGCGGCGCAATTCGACGTCCACGCCGGCGGTCGGTTCGTCCAGGAACAGCACGTCGGGTTCGTGCGACAGCGCTTTGGCGATCATCACGCGACGCTTCATGCCTCCCGAGAGCGTCAGGATCTTGTTGTTGCGCTTGTCCCACAGCGCCAGATCCTTCAACACCTGCTCGATGTGTGCGGGTTTCGGCGCCTTCCCGAACAGGCCACGACTGAAGCTCACCGTATTCCACACCGTCTCGAACGCGTCGGTGGTGAGTTCCTGCGGCACCAGCCCGATGATCGCGCGCGTAGCGCGGAAGTCGCGCACGATGTCGTGACCGGCGACTGCGACCGAGCCTTCGCCCGGATTGACGATGCCGCAGACGATGTTGATCAGCGTGGTCTTGCCCGCGCCGTTGGGGCCGAGCAGCGCGAAAATTTCGCCGCGACGGATGTCGAGATCGATGTGCTTAAGCGCGGTGAAGCCGCTCGCGTAGGTCTTGCTCAGACCCTTGATCGACACGATGGCATCGGTTGCCGGCGTGGCGTTGGTTTGCGGCGTGTTTGATATCGCTGCGTTCTGCACGGGTGCGGCCTGAAGAGACAAGCCGCACATGATCGCGTAAGGCCGCCCGGCGCGAAAGCTTGACAGCCGCCGTATTGCAGCGATTTTCGAGATAATATTAACGAGAATGTATATTATGTAAAATTATTTGGAGACTCAGCTCAAGCCGCCTCGTAACGAGTTGTCTGGTCTGACCATCCCACTGCCCGCATCACACGCGTCGTGATCGCAATCATTCATCCGGCGTGATCTGGTATTCCGGCGGCGTGGCGCCCATCAGATAACGCACAAAGTAATCCCAGCGGCGGCGTGTCACATAAGCCGTGTTTTGCTTGCCGTAGCCGTGGTGCACGTTGGGCACGATCAGCATGTCGAAGTCCCGGTTGGCTTTGATCAGCGCGTCGGCCACCAGCAGCGTCTCGCCGGTGGGCACGTTGTCGTCCATCGAACCGTGCACCAGCATCAGATGTCCCTTGAGGTTCTTGGCGATCAACTGATTGGCTTGGTTGTCGTAATTGGTGCTGCCATCGGCATTCTTCACCAGCAGGCCCTGATACTTCTCGCCCCAGTCGTTCTCGTAATTGCGGTTGTCATGATTGCCACTCTCGGCCCAGCCGACCTTGAAGAAATCTGGATAGCGGAACATCGCATCCGCCGTGGCGTCGCCGCCGCCCGAGTGGCCCCAGATGCCCACGCGGTCGATGTCGATCCACGGATAACGACGCGCCAGTTGTTTGATCCCGGCCACTTGATCCGGCAACGTGTTGTCACCCATGTTGCCGTACCAGTAATGGTGAAAGCTCGCCGAGCGCCACGGCGTGCCCATGCCATCGATCGCGACCACGATGAAACCGAGTTCCGCCAGCGCCTGATTGTCGCCGCGACTGCTGAGAAAACTGCGTCCGCGCACGTAGCCCGTCTGCGGGCCGGGATAAATGTAGTCGACCACCGGATATTTCTTCGACGGATCGAAGTTCGTCGGCTTGAACATCATGCCGTAAAGATCTGTCTTGCCGTCGCGCGCCTTCACCGTGATCGGTATCGGCGGCACCCAGCCTGCGGCCTGCAGGCGCGTGATGTCGGCTTTGGCGACCGTCGCGATGATGTGGCCGTCGCTCGATGCGCGCAACACGGTGATCGGTGGCGTGGTCGGCGTGGAATAGCTGTCCACGAAATACGTGCCATCCTTCGACATCGCAATTGTGTGGTCGGCGTTCTCCGGCGTCAGCAGAGTCGCGGCGCCGCTGTCGATGTTCACCTTCCAGAATTGCCGATAATAGGGATCGACGCCCGGCGTACGGCCGTTGCCGACGAACCACAACTCGCGCGTTTTGCGGTCGAGGTACCGCACCTGATCGACGTTGCCGGGACCTTGCGTGATCGCGTGCAGCGTCTCGCCGCTGTCTAGATCCCGCAGGTACAAATTGCCCCAGTCGGTATTTTCCGAAAACCAGATCGCCTGCTTCGACTCGGGCAGGTACTGCCAATTGACCTCATCGAGGCCGCTTTCGTAGTACGTCGCGACGCTGTCCTCGAACACCGTGCGCACCGCCCCGCTCTGCGCGTCGGCGACGCGATACCACTCGTGCTTGCGGTCGCGCGAGGTGCTGACGAACGCCAGCGTCTTGCCGTCCGGCGCCCACTTCACGTCGCTCCAGTCGTTGGGATCATCCGCGCACGGCAGATCGTCACAGAGCGATGATAGCCGCTGCTGCGGCGGAATCTGCAAGCGCGTCAACGCCGCGCTGCGGATATCGATCACCACCGGCTCGATCATGAAAACATGTTCGTCGCCCGGCAGCGGATATTTCCATTGTTCCAGTTGCGGATGGCCGACCTGCGTGTGCAGCATGTACATGTCGCCGACCAGACGCTGATCCTGCCGGTACGTCGCCACCCGCGTCGAATCCGGCGACCACTTCACCACCGCGCCGTCGCCGTGCACCCAGCCGGCGTTCTGTGTCGCGTAGCCGTAATTCACCACGCCGTCGCGCGTGAGTTGCGTCTCCTCGCCGGTGTTCGTGTCGCGCAGCCACAGGTTCCAGTCTCGCACGAACACTTCGTGCTTGCCGTCAGGCGAGAGCACGCCAGGCTCCTTGCCCGGCTTGTGCGCGAAGGTCATGTCTTTTGGAACGCACTTGTCCTGCTCCGCGAGATCGCACACGAGATGTTTGTCGTCCACAGTGATGTCGTAGCGGTTTGCACCGATGACGCGGTAGTCCTTGATGCGCAGTTTGCCGGCGGTGACTTTCTTCTCGCCGGCCTTGACCACCGCCGCGGCCAGTTTCGGCTGGTCGAACGACGGCGACGTTTTCCCGTCGATCGCATCCATCACCCGATAATGATCACCCTGCGCATCGTGGTCGACGTACCAGAAATGGCTGTCGTCCAGCCAGTGCACGCGCTGCACGTCGTGATCCACCAACGGCTGCGTGTTGTAATCGAGGAATTTTTCCGCGCGCGCGTAATCCGCGCTTGCAGGTCCGGCTGCCCAGGCACCGAAGCTGAACATCGCCGCGCACATCGCGACCACCACGCAACCGACCCGCACCGAAATCATCGCCCTGCCCCTGACTCGTCTGCCGTGAAGAATAGACGATATCGCCATCGCGGTTTATCGGCCTGAGGTCACGATCCATCCAACGACGGCGACCATGCCATTCCAGCTTGAAGATCCTGCGGCGCTTTGCGCCATCGTGGATCGCATAAAATGCGTGCGATGTCCGCGCCTTCCACTCCGCCGCCATCCGCGGCCGCTCCACCACGCGTTTCGGATACTTCGCATCTGCGCGGGCTGATGTGGCTGGTCGCGGCCGCTTTCTTCATGCAGACGCTGGATTCGACCATCGTCAACACCGCTGTGCCGAGTATCGCGCACGCATTGAATGTTCGGCCGATCGATCTGAAGACCGCGCTCACCAGTTATGTGCTGACGCTGGCGATCTGCATTCCCGCGAGCGCGTGGCTGTCCGATCGGTTCGGTACCAAGCGAGTGTTCGCTGCGTCGATCGTCGTGTTCACGTTGGGATCGCTGGCCTGTGGACTCGCGCAGAACCTCACCGAGCTGATCGCCTCACGCGTGCTGCAGGGTCTGGGCGGCGCGCTGCTGATGCCGGTCGGCCGCTATGTGCTGGTGCGCGCGTTCGGGCCCAAGGATTTCGTCGCGGCGATGAGTACGGTCGGCATTCCCGGCTTGCTCGGTCCGGTGGTCGGTCCGTTGCTGGGGGGCGCGCTGTCGCAATACGCGAGCTGGCGCTGGATTTTTCTGGTCAACGTGCCGGTCGGCGTGCTCGGATTGTGGTTGAACACGCGCGAGATGCCGGACTTTCACGGCCCCCGGCGCGCATTTGATGCCCTCGGTTTCGCGCTCTTCGCGATCGCATCGGGCCTGCTGCTGGTCGCGGCGGAGATGGCTGGCAACGGCAGCTACGCCGGCGCGATCGGCTGCGCGATCGGCGGCATCGTCGCCGCATTCGGTTACCAGCGGCACGGCACGCGCGCGGAACATCCGATCGCGGATCTCACGCTATTCCACGTGCGCAGTTTCTGGATCGCCGTCGGCGGCAGTCTGTTCACGCGCTTGGGCACATCCGGTTTGTCGTTCGTGCTGGTGCTGTTTTTGCAGATCGGTTGCGGCTGGTCGCCCACCGCTGCGGGCCTGATACTGGTGCCGCAGGCGCTGGCGATGATGCTGATGAAGCTGCTGATCGATCGCCTCTTGAAGCGCCACGGTTACCGGCGCGTGTTGTGGGTCAACACCGCGTTGATCGGCGTGCTGCTGGCCGTGCTCGCTTTGATGAACTCGGCCACGCCCGCGTGGGTGGTGGCTGTATTGATGTTCGCCTACGGTTTCGTGATGTCACTGCAATACACGTCGATGAACACGCTGGCGTTCGTCGATCTGTCGCCCGAGCGCGCGGCGCAGGCTTCGTCGCTGACCTCGGCGGTGCAATATCTGTCCATGAGTTTCGGCATAGCGCTGGCGTCATTGCTGATGACCGCATTCCTTAACGACCATCATCACGATCCAGCGGCTTATGTCGGGGCATTTCGCAGGAGCGTGTTGTGCTTGGCGGCGCTGCCGTTCGTCGCAGTCTATGTGTTCACGCGCTTGCGTCACGATCGCGCGCTGCGGCAGCCTGTGGAAACGCCCGAAACCGCAGCGTGAGCACCGCGCATCTTGTAGCATCGGCGTGATGGATCACACCACGGCGATCTTGCTGGAAGTTTTCATCATCTTTGTCGCCGCGCAAGTCGGTGGTCAGGTCGCGCGCTTGGTTCGACTGCCCAACGTGGTCGGAGAGATCGTCGCCGGCTGCATGGTCGGCCCTTCAGTGCTCGGCTGGGTCACGCCCAGCGAACCGCTGGAAGTGCTCTCGGAAATCGGCGTGGTGCTGCTGCTCTTTTCGGTCGGGCTGGAAACCCGCGTCGAGGATCTGAAGCGCGTCGGCGGCAGTGCCTTCGCGGTCGGCGTGCTGGGCGTGCTGATCCCGTTCGTCTGCGGCACGCTGTGGGCGCATTCGATCGGGCCGGACTGGCCACGCTCGCTGTTCATTGCCGCGGCATTTGTTGCGACGTCAGCGGGAATTACCGCGCGCGTGCTGAAACAGCTTGGCGTGCTGCAACGCGCGGAGAGTCGCGTGATCCTCGGCGCAGCAGTGATCGACGACATCCTCGCGATGTTGCTGCTGGGCGTGGTGACCGCGCTGCAAGCGGGCGGACAACTGCGCGTCGGCAGCCTGCTGATCGTGTTGGCAGAAGCGATCGGCTTCGTGCTGGTGATCGGCTGGCTCGGTACGCGCGTGATGCGGCGCGTCGCGGCGTGGCTTGATTGGCCTTCCGATTCGCTGTCGCCGCTGGCGCTGGTGCTGGCAATGTGCCTGGGGTTGGCGTGGCTCGCGACCAATTTCGGCTTGGCCGCGATCATCGGCGCGTTCCTCGCCGGCATGATCGCATCCGAAACCCGCCAGCACGCGCAACTGGAAGTACAAACGCGGCCGCTGTTGGTCCTGTTGACGCCGTTCTTCTTCGTGCTGACCGGCGCGAAAGTGGAATTGCGTGAACTCGCCAGCGGGGAATCGCTGTGGCTGTTGTCTGTCGCAACCGTATTGGCGCTCCTGACCAAACTCGCCGGCGGTTGGTTGGGCGCGTTGAAGCTGGGCGCGCGCGGTGCCTTGAACGTGGGCGTCGGCATGATGCCGCGCGGCGAAGTCGGCGTGGTAATCGCGGCGTTGGGACTATCCGCCGGCGTTTTCAGCAATCAGATCTACGCGGTGATCGTGGCGATGTCGCTCCTCACTTCGATTGTTGCGCCGCCGATATTGGCGGGGTTGCTGAAAAGCGGAGGTGAGACCGAGCATTTGCGCGATGACGGGGGCATCGCGTGCGAGGACGAACGCCCGGCCACGGAGAGCCGGCCTGGAAAGCGTCCCAGGCACGGCTTCTAACAACCGAGTCACCTTTCACGAGCCTCGGCGCGCAGCCGCTCCGCAATCGCATCGAAAAACCTCTCAGGCAGCTCCGCGCTGACCGGTACACTCCACCAGTTGCCTTTCGCAAAGGCGCGGCACTTCACCGCGTCTTTTTCGGTCATCAACACCGGCAATGTGTCGTTGAATTCCAGATCACGCGCGGTGTACGCATGATGATCTGCAATCGCGTGTTCGACCGGATCGATGCCGCGTGCTCGCAGGGTTTCGAAAAATCGCTGCGGATGGCCGATGCCGGCGATGGCGTGCACACGCTGATTTGCAAACTTGGCAAGCGCGCGCGACGATCCATCGCGCAGATTGCGTGCATCATGCGCGACGAGACGCATCGCAATTTCATCGTGCTGCGGCTGACCGCCATTGCAGACGGTGAAATCCATCTCCCGCAAACGCGACAATGGTTCGCGCAGCGGTCCGGACGGCAGCAATCGACGATTGCCGAAACGCCGCGTACCGTCGATCACGCAGGTCTCGATGTCGCGCGCCAGCGCGTAGTGCTGCAACCCATCGTCGGCCACAATGACATCGACCTCTTGATCGAGCAGAAGTCGCGCAGCGGCCGGACGCTCGCGGCCGATCGCAACAGGCGCGTTGGTACGCAGCTTGATCAATGCAGGCTCGTCGCCGGTGACGCGTGGATCCGGATTGCCATTGATCAGCATCGGCGCGTTTGCGCTCCCTCCATAACCGCGGCTGACCACACCTGGTTTGAACCCACGCGCACGCAGCGCTTCGACCATTGCGATCACCAGCGGTGTCTTGCCCGCGCCGCCGATGGTGATGTTGCCGACGACGATCACAGGCACCGGCAAGCGTTCGCTGCGTAACCACCCGCGTCGATACAGCGCGCGGCGAATGCGAGTCGCTGCGCCGTACAACGCCGCGATCGGCGATGTCCACCAGGGCGGTGGGCGATCTTCGTACCAGCGGCGCTGCATGGATTCGCTGAAAGACATCGCAAAATTACGTCAGGTTGAAAGTGCCGTCATTGCGGCGAAAGCCGGAATCCATTCGTCTTGATTCGCACTCAAAATAGATTCCGGGTTCCGCGCTGACGCGCGGCCCAGAAATGACGGTTATCAAGTGACGGCATGCGTCGCTGTCGCGTCGTGAAACTGCAATCGATGCAGCGCGGCGTAATGCCCGCCGCGCGCCAGCAATTCCGCATGCGTGCCCTGCTCCACTACCTGACCGGAATCCAGCACAGCGATATTGTCTGCGTGCTCGATGGTGGAGAGCCGGTGCGCGATTACCAGCGTGGTGCGCTCGCGCATCAGCCGCGTCAGCGCTTCGCGGATGAGGTGTTCGGATTGCGTATCGAGTGCGCTGGTCGCTTCGTCGAGAATCAGGATCGGCGCGTTCTTCAGCAAGGCGCGCGCAATGGCGATGCGTTGCCGTTGGCCGCCCGAGAACAGCGTGCCGCTCTCACCGACGACCGTGTGGATGCCTTTGGGCAGCGGCACGATGAACTCCATCGCATTGGCCGCTTCCGCCGCCGCAATGATTTCGGCCTCGCTCGCGCCCTCCAGCGCGCCATAGGCGATGTTGCGCGCGATGGTATCGTTGAAGAGCACCACGTTCTGACCGACCCAGGCGATCTGCGCGCGTAGATTATCCAGCGCGTAATTGCGCAGCGATTTTCCGTCCAGCATGATTTCGCCAGACGTGATTTCGTAAAAACGCGGCAAGAGGCTCACCAGCGAACTCTTGCCACTGCCGGAGCGCCCCACCAGCGCCGTCACCTTGCCCGCTTGGCAGTGCAGATCGATGCCGTTCAATGCGAGTCCGCGGCCGCTGCCGTAGTCGAGCGTGACCCTGCGGAATTCGATTTCGCCACGCACGCGCGGCACGCGCAGCGTTCCTGTGTCGGCCTCGGGTTCGCTGTCCAGCACCTCGAACAGATCTTCCGCAGCCGCCACACCGCGCTGCAAGTTGGCCTGCACGGTGGTCAGCCGTTTCAACGACGGCAACATGCCGCCCATCGCCAGCATGAGCGCGGAAAACGTGCCGGGCGTCATGCCTTTGAAACGCGTGGCGAAGTAAACGATCAACGCCAGCGCGACCGCTGCCACCAGTTGCACCGTGGATGTGGCGATGCCGTTGGTGGCTGAAACCTTCAGGTTCAAACGCCGGTTGCGCTGCGTGATCGCCTCGAAGCGCGCGTTCTCATAGGGCTGACCGCCATACACCTTCACTTCGCGCTGGCACGCGACTACTTCTTCCAGAACATTCGTCACAGAACCCATCGAACTCTGTATGCCGTGGCTGATGCGGCGATAACGCCGGCTGACCGCGCGCACGAGCAGTGACAATCCCGGTACCATCACCAGCAACACCAGCGTCAGCCACGGGCTCATCACCAGCATCACGATCGTGAGGCCGATCACGGTGAGCGCATCGGTGATCGCGATCTTCAGCGAATCGGTGCAGGCGGATGCCACTTGTTCGGCGGTGTAGGTGATGCGGGCGATCTGATGACCCGAGGATTCCCCGTCGTAGAAGCTCGCTGGCAATTTCAGATACTGCCGGAACACCTGTTCGCGCATCGCCTGCACCACGCCGCGACCGACGTAGGCGGTACCGTAATTCTCCACGTAGACGGCAAGCGAGCGCACTATGAAAATGCCGACGATGATCGACGGCATCCAGAAAATCATCACCGGATCGCGCGCCACGAACAACTTGTCGAGCATCGGCTTGATCAATCCTGTGAAAAACGACAGCGCGCCGGCATCGACGATCATGCCCAGCACCGCTGCCGCGCAGACCCACCCGAACGGGCGCAAATAGCCGAGCAGACGGCGATAGGTGACCCAGACGGAAACCTCGGCAGCTGCGGCGCTCACTGCGCGGACGCACCCTGTTGCTGCGGAGTAGTCGCAATGGAGAGACGCGAGAAGCCGAGCTGACCCAACGCATCCATCGCCGTGACGACGGATTGATGCGGTGTCATGCCGTCCGCGCGCAGCAGCACCGGACGACTGGTGTCCTCGCCCGCGATCGCGCGGATCGCCTTCTTCAACGCATCCTCGTCGGTGCCCAGCACCTGATTGTTGCCGACATAGAAATGCCCTGAGCGGTCGACGATCAACACAAGCGCATTGTTCGCGACTGGCTGTGGTTGATCGCTGGCCTGCGGTAATTGCACTTTCAGATGGCCCTGCTGCACGAAAGTCGTCGTCAGCACGAAGAACATCAGCAGCGTCAGCAGCACGTCGATCAACGACACTACGTTGATCTCGAAATCGTCTTGGCTGCGGCGGGCGATGCGCATGGTCCGTCAGCGGCTTGTCGCGCGCGCGGGCGTACGCGTGGGCGCGGCGGGTTTCGGTGGAGGCGTCTGCGGCGTCGCCACGTTGGGCGCCACGTTGAAGGCCGGATCATTCCAGGCAGAGAGTTCGTCCAGCAAAGCGGTGGCCTGCTTTTCCATTTCCACCACGTAACCGGCTACGCGTGAACGGAAATGGCGATGCAGGATGTACGCGGGTATCGCCACGATCAGACCCGCCGCGGTGCACACAAGCGCCTCGCCGATGCCGCCGGCCATCTTCATCGGATCGCCTACGCCCGACACCATTACCGCAAGAAACATGCGGATCAACCCGAGCACGGTGCCGAGCAGGCCCAGCAGCGGGCCGATCAGCGCGATGGTGCCGAGTGAATTGAGATAACGCTCCAGCCGGTGCACCACATGCCGGCCGGTGTCCTCGATGCGCTCCTTGATGCTCTCCCGCGGACGATGGCGCACATCGAGTGCGCCGGCCAGCAGTTCGCCCAGCGGCGAGTTCTCGCGCAGCGCCTCGATGTGCGCAGGATTGAGCTTGCGCGTGCGCGCCCAGCCACGCACCTGCTCGCCCAAGCCCGGCGGCAATACGGCGTTGCGGCGCAGGGTCCAGAAGCGCTCCAGCACGATCGCCAGCGCGATCGCCGAAGCCAGCAGGATCGGCAACATGCCCCAGCCACCGGCCTTGATGATGTCGAACACGCCCATTCCTCACCGCTGGAAGTCGCGCGCATGATAGCAGCCGACCGCACCCGGCCTGTGCGCGGTATCGCAAGCTTCAATGCTCCCGCCAATAACGCGCCTGCTCAATGCGCTCCTCGGAAACCAGCTGCGGCGACGCTCCCCTTGCAAAGGCAATCCTGACCGCGCCCGTGTCGAAAGTCGCCAACAACGGGATGCCGAGCGCGCGGTAGCGGGCAACCACCAGCGGAGCGGGATGGCCGAAGCGATTGCGGTAGCCCGCCGAAGCCACGGCAAGCTGCGGATGCAGCGCGCGCAAATACTCCTTGCTGGACGAAGTCTTGCTGCCGTGGTGCGGCGCGATCAGCACCAGCGGCGCACCGGCGGAAACCGCGTTCGCGATGGACGGTTCAATTCTCGAGGTCGTGTCAGCAGGCATCAGCAACCTTCCGCTTTCGCTTGTCACAAGCAATACACAACCTGCATCGTTGCCGCTGCCGGCGCGCTGCGGCGACAAGATGCGGAACGTGACGCCGTTCCATTGCCAGTGCTGACCCGCGATGCACTGCTCGAGCGGAACGTCGCCACGACCGGGCTCGCCGCCGAGCGCAAATGCATCCGGAAACGCACTCGATACTGCACGTGCGCCGCCGGCGTGGTCGTTATCGCCATGGCTGATTATCAACATGTCGAGTTTGTTCACGCCGATCGCGTGCAGCGCCGGCACCACCGCGGTCTCGCCCAGATCGAAGCCGGAGGGATAGCGCGCGCCGGCGTCGAACAGCAACGCATGATTGCGCGTGCGCACCAGCACCGACAGTCCCTGCCCCACATCGATCACCATCGCTTCGAATGCGCCCTGCTGCGGCAATTCGAGGCACGGCCACAGCAGCGGCAGCAGCATCAACGCACCGAGCAGACGCGCGGGAATTCCGCGTGGCGCCAAGAGCCAAACCGCGCCGAGACACGCCAGCACGAATGCGAGCAACGAAGGCGCCGGAAAGTAGTGCATCGCCGCCGGCCACGCAGCGAGTTTCGTCAGCAGCCCCCACTGCGCGTCCGCCAAGTGCGCGCAGAGGCGCAGTACTGGAACGCCGATCGACGGCAGCGGCAGCAGCAATGCGCTTGCCAATAAGGTACAGGGCACCAGCACGAAGCTGATGAAAGGCACCGCGATCAGATTGGCGACCGGCCCGACCAGCGAAGCCTGCCCGAAAAACCAAACGGTCAACGGCAACAGTGCCAAGGCCATCAGCAGCGGCGACAGACCGATTTCGCGCAGGCGTCCGCGCCAGCCTTCCTGACGCGCCAGTGTCCATGCGAGCAACGCCACCCCCGCGAACGACAACCAGAATCCTGCCGACAAGACAGACAGCGGATCGACGATCAGAATCGCGCACAGCGCCAGGCCCAAGCCTTCACCCAATCCGTCACCGCGCCGCGCGATGCGCGCGAGTGACACCGCGCCGATCATCCAGAGCGTGCGGGTAGTCGGCAGGCCGAACCCGGCCAGCGCACCGTAGGCGATCGCCGCCGGCAGCGCGAAGCACGCTTCCGCGATCGGGCGCGGCATGCGCAATGCGAGCGACGGAAACAGCCACCACAACGCGCGTGCCAGCAAGGCGCCGAACATCGCGGCCAGACCGACATGAAATCCCGAAATCGCGATCAGGTGCGCCACGCCCGTCGCGCGTACCACTTGCCAATCCGATTCATCCAGTGCGCGCTGGTCGCCCACGCTCAATGCACGCAGCAGGTGCGCGGCGTGCGGATCATCAGGCAACCTCGCGGCGATCGTCTGCGAAATGCGCGCGCGCAAAGCGTCCACGCACCTAGATTGCGCGAACGGTGCATTAGCGGGATCTTCGCGCACGTATCCGGTGGCGACGATGCGCTGCTGCAGCGCCGAACGCTCGAAATCGAAGCCGCCCGGATTCATCAGGCTGCGCGGGCGCTTCAAGCGCACCAGCAATCGCCAGCGCGAGCATGGCGTCAGTCGTGGCGGTGCGCCATTGCGCGCCGCATACCACGACAGGCGCAACACACCATTCAAGTGCACGGGTGAGCCGTCGATTCGCGCCGAATCGACATCGAGATCGAAACGCGAGGATTCGTCCTGCGCCTGCGGCAGGTCTTCGATGCTGCCGGTGACCACAAGATCGCGGCCTTCCAGCGCGTGCGGGAGGCGGGACTGCAGGGCGACATCGGCGCGCAAGGCCGTCCAGCCGAAGGCCGTCAGCGCAATTGCCAGCAATGTGAACGCGATACCGGGATGTTTTTTTTCGTCATCCCGACGCATGCCAGGGTCAATTTGGCTGTTCCCAAAAAGAAACTGGACTCCGGCTTTCGCCGGAATGACGAGCATCAGCAGCCAGTCGAACCAAGCTGGCGGCAATGCGGGCAGCGTCTGCACGAGCAATGCGCCGATCAGCAGCGCGAGGCCACACGCGAGCAGGCTCGGCGGCGAGGATTGTCTGGCGCTTCCCCCAAGCGCGCGCATCGCGAAGACCGCTCAGCTCTCGGCGACGAATGGCCGCAGCTTGCCGCCGGTAAGCTCCAGCACGCGATCCATGCGCGATGCCAGATGAGGATCGTGCGTCACCAGAACGAACCCGGTGCCGATCTCGCGATTCAACTCCAACATCAACTCGTACACCGCCGCGGCATTCTTCGCATCAAGGTTGCCGGTCGGCTCGTCGCCCAGCACGCAGGCCGGACGCGTCACGATCGCCCGCGCGACGGCGCAGCGTTGGCGCTCGCCGCCGGATAGTTCACCGGGCTTGTGTTGCAGGCGTGCGCCCAGCCCCACCCGCTGCAACAACGTGCTCGCATTTTCACGTGCCTCGGCGGTCGGCGTGCCACGGATCAGGAGCGGCATCGCCACGTTTTCCAGCGCGGTGAATTCGGGCAGCAGATGATGAAACTGATAAACGAAACCAAGCGAGCGGTTACGCACGCGTCCGCGTTCGGCATCGGAAAGTTTCGACAGCACGCGGCCCTGCAATTCGATCTCGCCGCCCGTCGGCGTATCCAGGCCGCCCACGATATGCAGCAGCGTACTCTTGCCGGAACCCGAAGCGCCCACGATCGCCAGCGTCTCGCCGCGATTCAATTCGAAGCTGGCGTCCAGCAATACTTCCGTGCGTAGCGAACCTTCCTGATAAATCTTTGCGATGTTGCGCGCGCGCAGCACGATCGTGTTGCCGCTTTTGCTCCCTGCTCCCTGCTCCCTATTCTCACTCATAGCGCAACGCCTGCGCTGGTTGCGTGCGCGACGCGCGCCACGCCGGATACAGCGTCGCCACGAAGGCGAAGAGCAGGGCCATGCTGGCAATCCAGCCGACGTCGCTCCAGTGCAACTGCGAGGGCAGTTCGCTGATGTAGTACACGTCGGGCGAAAGGAACACCACGTGGAAGGTCCGCTCGATCCACTTCACCAGCGCTTCCAGATTCAGCGCCAGCAGCACGCCGCAGATCACGCCGATCAATATTCCGATCGCGCCGACGATCAAGCCCTGGATCATGAACACGCCCATGATGCAGCGCGGCGTCGCCCCCAGCGTGCGCAGGATCGCGATGTCGGCCTGCTTGTCGGTCACCAGCATCACCAGCGTCGACACCAGATTGAATGCCGCGACCGCTACGATCAGCGAGAGGATGATGAACATCACCTTCTTCTCCATGGACACCGCCTTGAAGAAGTTGGCATGGCCTTCCATCCAAGTTTGCACACGGTACGCCTGCCCGAGCTGGTCGGCCAGATCGTGCGCCACGTCCCAGGCGCGGAACATATCGTCCAGCCGCAGGCGGATGCCGCTCGGGCCGTCCATGTTGTAGAGCTTCTCGGCATCCTGCAGATTGACCACCGCGAGGCCGGAGTCGTATTCCTCCATACCCGCTTCGAACAAGCCGATCACGGTGAAGCGTTTCAGCCGCGGCACCACGCCGACCGGCGTGACGTTGAATTCCGGCGCGTACACGACCACCTTGTCGCCGACGCCCACGCCCAGATTTAGTGCGAGATCCTTGCCGAGGATGATGCCCCACGAGCCGGGTGTCAGCTCCGACAGCTTGCCGGCGATCATCTTCTGGCCGATGTCGGCAACTTTCGGTTCCTGCTCCGGCAGCACGCCGCGAATGATCGCGCCCTGGCTCGCCGCATCGCCGCGCAGGAAGGCCTCACGCTCTACGTACGGCGCCGCGCCCTGCACGTGTGGATTCTTTTGCGCGATCTCCAGTGCGCGCGGCCAGTCTGTGACGCTCTGCCCCACGCCGGAAATCGTCGCGTGCGCGACCATGCCGAGGATGCGCGTGCGCAATTCCGAATCGAACCCGTTCATCACGGAAATCACCGTGATCAGCGCGGTGACGCCGACCGCGATCCCCAGCATCGACACCAGCGAAATGAAAGAAATGAAGTGATTGCGCCGCTTTGCGCGCGTGTAACGCAGGCCGATGAAAAGTTCGAGGGGACGAAACATTGAAACTGGTTTGCGAAGTCGGTGTCAGAAGTCGGAAAAAGTGCAACAACTCTCCGTCATTGCGAACGCGGCAAAGCCGCAATCCGTAATCTGCTGCATGATCGACTTGAAGCAGATTCGGGATCCACGCTTTTTGTGGACCCCGGAGTGACGATTTATTGCAGCGTGCCGGAACGCGAAGACCCCGGCAAGCAGATCAGACCCTCAAACGCTGTCGGCGTTCACCGACATGCGCGTTCCATCCAGAGCGAGACGGGCACACAGGCGCCGGCGCGTGTCCGCATCCAGATTATCCGGCAGCAGCCACAAACCGGCACGTCCGCGCGGCCAATGCAGGTGCAGCACGATCAGTGGACCGAGCACGCGCGCATCCCGCAATGCGGCCTGCATTTCGGCTTCGCTTCCGCTCTTCTCCAGCCTGATCGAAACGCTGCCGTCGCTGCGCCAGTTCACGCCGCGAACGTGCGGACGCAGAAAACACCGCATTGACCACACGCCATGGATCGCCACCACTGTTTCCAACACGCTCTTCAACCACGCCGCAACTCCGCTGAGCCAGATCGCAACGCCCGCCAGTACGATCAGCAACGCGGCTGCAATCGCCAGCACACGCGAGGGCTTGTATTCAAATCCGATTGCAGGTGCGGATCGCATCCACGATCTCCTGCCAGTCCGCCCGCGGCGGGCGCGCATTTCCCATCAGCCAGTCCCAGATCAGCGGATCGGGTTGCTCCAGCAATTCGTCGAACGATGCCAGCGTATCCTCGTTTGATTGATCGTTCGAATCCAGCCAGCCGCCGAGCAATGCATCCAGCTCGCGCGTACCGCGCCGGCAGCGCCAGCGCAGGCGTTTGAGTTGCGCTTCTGAAGCGGGGTGGCTCACACCGTGCGCTTCACCATCAGTTGCTTGATCTCGCCGATCGCCTGCGCGGGGTTCAAATGCTTCGGGCAGGTGTTGGTGCAGTTCATGATGGTGTGGCAGCGATACAGCCGGAAGGGATCCTCGAGGTCGTCCAGGCGCGCGCCCGTATCTTCGTCGCGCGAATCGATGATCCAGCGGTAGGCCTGCAACAGGATCGCTGGGCCGAGATAGCGATCCGGATTCCACCAGTAGCTGGGGCAAGAAGTCGAACAGCACGCGCACAGGATGCACTCATACAGGCCGTCGAGTTTCTTGCGCTCTTCCGGCGATTGCAGCCGCTCGCGGTCCGGCGGCGCGCTTTGCGTGCGCAACCACGGCTTGATCGAGGCGTATTGCGCGTAGAAGTGCGTGAGGTCGGGCACCAGATCCTTCACCACCGGCATATGCGGCAACGGATAGATCTTGACGTCGCCTTCAGGCAGGTCGTGCAGCGCCTTGGTGCAGGCCAGTGTGTTGCCGCCGTTGATGTTCATCGCGCAGGAACCGCAGATGCCCTCGCGGCAGGAGCGGCGCAGCGTCAGCGTGGGATCGATCTCGTTCTTGATCTTCAGCAGCACGTCCAGAACCATCGGCGTGTTGCTGACGTCCACCTCGAAGGAATCCATGCGCGGGTTTTCACCCGTGTCCGGGTCCCAGCGATAGACGTGGAACGTGCGCACCTTCTTCGCGCCGGGTTTGGCGGTGTAATGGCGGCCTTTTTTGATCTTGGAGTTTTTGGGGAGAGCGAAATCGGCCATGACTAGTCTCTGAAATACCGCCAGATGCTGGGTATCGGGTATCCGTGTTCACGACGAAACATATGAAACCCCCACCATGGAAGAGCCATGCACACTAGCGCCCAAATTAAGCGCTCCATCGCAGATAACCCACGCTCATTGCAAACCCTCCATATCGGCCAGACGGAAACTGCAATCCATGCAAACAGTGCCAAGAGCAAAAACCTGGCGTCTGTCGGAAACACGCTCAGTAAACCCGCTTCTTCGGCGGAATCGTCTGCACGTCGCTGGTCAAGGTATTCAGATGCACCGGCCGATAATCGAAGCGCACCGCGCCTTTGTCATCGACCCAGCTCAGCGTGTGCTTCAGCCAGTTGACGTCGTCGCGCTCGGGAAAGTCCTCGCGCGCGTGCGCACCGCGCGATTCGGTGCGCTGCTGCGCTGAATACATCGTCGCGACCGCCTGCCCGAGCAGATTGGAAAGTTCGAAAGTTTCGACCAGGTCGGAATTCCAGATCAGCGAGCGGTCGGTGACGCGTACATCTTCGAAGCTTGCATAAATCTCGGAAATCTTCTTGCAGCCTTCCGCCAAGGATTCCGCCGTGCGGAACACCGCCGCGTCGGTCTGCATGGTGCGTTGCATGTTGAGGCGGATCTGCGCGGTCGGTGTGCTGCCATTGGCGTTGCGCAGTTTTTCCAGCCGCTGCATCGGCCGGTCGAGGATGTCGCTGGCGACATCCTTGTGCGGCGAGTTGGGTTTGATCAGTTCCGCGCAGCGGTTGGCGACCGCACGGCCGAAGACCACCAGGTCGAGCAGCGAATTGGAACCGAGGCGGTTGGCGCCGTGCACCGACACGCACGCGGCTTCGCCGATAGCGAACAGGCTCGGCACAACGACGTCCGGATCATCGCCCTTCTTCACCACGACCTCGCCGTGGTAGTTGGTCGGAATGCCGCCCATGTTGTAGTGCACGGTCGGCTGCACCGGGATCGGCTGCTTGGTGACGTCCACGCCGGCGAAGATGCGCGCGCTCTCGGCAATGCCGGGCAGGCGCTCATGGATCACTTCGGGTCCGAGGTGTTGCAGGTTCAAGTAAATGTGGTCGGCCTGTTCGCCCACGCCACGGCCTTCGCGGATCTCGATCGTCATCGCGCGGCTGACCACGTCGCGCGAGGCCAGATCCTTCGCGTTCGGCGCATAGCGCTCCATGAAGCGCTCACCCTTGGAATTGGTGAGATAACCGCCTTCGCCGCGCACGCCTTCGGTAATCAGGCAGCCCGCGCCGTAGATGCCGGTGGGGTGGAATTGCACGAATTCCATGTCCTGAAGCGGCAAGCCCGCGCGTAGGGCCATGCCGCCACCATCGCCGGTGCAGGTGTGCGCGGAGGTGCAGGAAAAATACGCGCGGCCGTAACCGCCAGTCGCCAGCACCACCGCGTGTCCCCTGAAGAAATGCAGTGTGCCTTCGTTCAAGTCGATGGCGAACACGCCACGGATGTTGCCATCCGCATCGGTGACGAGATCGGTGGCGAAATATTCGATGAAGAAGCGCGCGTCGTAACGCAACGATTGCTGATATAGCGTGTGCAGGATCGCGTGCCCCGTGCGGTCCGCCGCAGCGCAGGTGCGTTGCGCAACGCCTTCGCCGTAATTGGTCGTCATGCCGCCGAACGGGCGCTGGTAGATCTTGCCTTCCTCGGTGCGTGAGAACGGCACGCCGTAGTGTTCCAGCTCGATGATCGCGGGAATCGCCTCGCGGCACATGTATTCGATCGCGTCCTGGTCGCCCAGCCAGTCCGAACCCTTTACGGTGTCGTACATGTGCCAGCGCCAGTCGTCCGGGCCCATGTTGCCGAGCGCGGCCGAAATTCCCCCCTGTGCCGCGACCGTGTGCGAGCGCGTCGGGAACACCTTGGTGATGCACGCGGTCGTCAAGCCTTTAGCAGCGAGTCCGAGCGTCGCGCGCAATCCTGCGCCGCCGGCGCCGACCACGATCACGTCGTACTGATGGGTTTGTATCTTGGTCGTTTTCGCCATGATTCGCCGCAATCAATAAACCGCGAGCCAGATGTTCAATGCCGCCAGCGCGCACGCCAGCGCGCCGATCACGGCCAGAAACTTGATCGCGATCAGCAGCGTCAATTCAATCCAGCGCGTGTGGACGTAATCTTCGATGATCACCTGCAGGCCGAGCTGGCCGTGCCAGAAGCCGATCGCCGTGAACAGGATCAGCAGCAGCGTGTTCCAAGGCGTGGCCACCAAGACATGCGCTGATGCGAAATCCAGATGAGGCAGGCGCAGTACCAGCCAGACGAACCAGAGACACAAGGGGACCAGCGCCACCGCGGTCAGGCGTTGCCACCACCAATGGCCGACGCCGCTTCTGGCCGCACCCAAAGCGCGCACGCGCTTCAGCGGCGTGCGCATGTCCTGTACGTGCTGCGGCTGCGAGCTCATGTCGCACCTCCAGCGCGCATCGCCCACAACCACGTGATCACCGTCAACGCGACGCTGACGATCACCACTACCCAGCCACTTGTGAAGTATTCGGATTTCTGGAAGCCCGCGCCGGCATCCCAAAACAGATGCCGGATGCCGTTGCACAGGTGCAGGAACAGCGAGAACGTCCAGCAGACCAACAGGATCAAGCCGATCCAGCTTCCGCAAAATTCCGCGAAGGTCCCCCACGCGCCCTCGCCCGCCGCGAGCGCGACCAAGCCCCACGCCACCAACGCCACGCCCGCGCACAGAAACGCACCGGTCACGCGGTGCAAGATCGACAGCACCATCGTGATACGCCATTCGTAGATCGAAAGATGCGGCGATAGCGGTCTTGCGTGCGGCATGGACGCTTTCCTCGTGAAGGCGGATGCGCGTGAAGAATTTGCGGCGGCGCCATGCACTAGGGCGCCGGAAAATCCGTCAAAGCGTATTACAGCATCGTGCTGCGGCACAACAATGTTAACCTGCTTCGATGACCGGCGAGGCCATTTCCGATTCCAGTACGCGTGTTTTCCTCGATGAAGCGCGTTGCATCGAACTCAGCGGCGACGACGCGCGCGCGTTCGCGCAGGCGCAGTTTTCCGGCGATGTGCGTGCGCTGCGGCCGCTGCACTGGCAGTGGAACGCATGGCTCGATCACAAGGGCGGCGTGCGCGCGCTGATCCATCTGGCCGATGCGGGCGACGGGCGGTTGCTTGCCCTGCTGCGCGGGGGCGGTGTGCAAACCGTGTGCACGGAATTGCGGAAGTACGTGCTGCGCGCGAAGGTACGGATCGAACCGCTGCGCGATTGCTTTCTCTCGATCGGCGCGCCGCTGCCGCTGCACGAGCTGCGTGTCGGACATGAGGCGATCGGCTTCGGCTGCGGCGATCGCAGTATCTGGTTGGAAACCGCACAGCGTGCCAGCGATGCGGGGCATCAACGGGACTTCCATCTGGCCGAAATCCGCGAAGGCTGGCCTACCCTGCCGCCCGGTCTGGAGGCAAAATTCCTCCCGCCCGCGCTGGGGCTGGAACACCTCCGCGCGGTATCCTTCGACAAAGGCTGCTACCCGGGTCAGGAAATCGCCGCGCGACTGCATTACCGGGGCGGCCACAAGCGGCGGCTGGCTCACGTCATCGCTCCTGCGCCGTTGCGGCCCGGGGGGCCGCTTGCCGTAGGCAACGGTGAATGGGGAATCGTGCTGAACGCGGTGGAAACATCGGTCGGCGGGGAGGCACTGGCAGTCTTGGAAAAAACCTGTCTATCTAGTCATTTACATCATGATTTGAAAGTGATTAGGAGCTTTGAAGCCTGATCGATCGCAGCGATTTCCTTGATCCAGCCTGAACGCCCGCCTGCCACGGGTTGCGCCGGCTGACCGCCTCCCCTAGCCTTCGCGCGGCTTTATAGCCGGGCGCCACCTGAATTCCGCCCGGCAGCGCGCGATCCGGCGGAGCCGCATCGCGCGCCGCGGTTATTGGCCGCACCTAATACGTTGGCGCTGTTACTGCTCTGTGGTTACGCCCGGCCCGTCGCCGGTCATCCGTCCCGGCAGCGCGCCAGCATCTCTCGACAATCCGATGAATGTTGGACGCGGCCTGCCGCACTGCCTGTGTTGCTGCGCGTGGGCCCTCATCGGAAATGGAACGGCCCGCGCAGGGAAGTGCGGCCCGAGGAGAAAGAGAATGACAATCGGATGGTTGCTGGGTTTGACCGCGCTGCTGCCGCAACCCGTGGCGGATCAGACCTGCCTCGCCGCCACGGTTTATCTGGAAGCCCGCAGCGAACCCGCGCGCGGCCAACTGGCGGTGGCGGAAGTGGCGCTGCGTCGACGGGATCTAGGCTACGGGGCGACTGTATGCGAGGTCGTGACCGCGCCGCATCAGTTCGCGCTGACGATGATTCCAAAGTCCTACAGGATCGATAACCAGCTCGCCTGGAATGCCGCATGGCGTACGGCTGGCGAAGCGCTACGGGTGTGGTCATTGCCCAAATCGCAGCGCATGGTGGTGGTGCCACACGCCGATCACTTCATGCGGCTGGATGCCACCGCCGAGTGGGCCAAGAGCCCACTGGCAACCATCGGCGAACACCGCTTCTACGCGGTGGATTGAGTGCGGTCATGGGTTGGAGGTTGAACCTCGCAACCCATGACCGTTCACGCAGGACCCGCGTCAACGCTGTTGCAGGTAGACGTGGTCGTTCTGCACCAGCACGTAGTCGCCCTGCTGCACGTTCGGCGGTTCGCGCTGGGTGACCGTGGCGTAGCGGCCATCGTTCAACTGCACCACGATCTGCCAAGCATTCCCCCGACCGCCGCTGCGCGCACCGATCGCGTTGCCGGCGAAACCGCCCGCCACTGCGCCGCCAATGGTAGCGGCCGTGCGGCCGCGGCCATGACCGACCTGATTGCCGAGCGCGCCGCCGACGACCGCGCCGATCACCGTGCCGAGCGCGGCATTGTCGCTATTGCCCTGCAGATAGACCTGCTGCATGTTCTGCACATAGCCGCAGTCGTGATAGCAACTCGACGGAGGCGGTGGCGGTGGCGGTGGCGGTGGCGGGGGCGGGGGCGGGGGCGGCGGCGGTTGATCGCCGCTGCTGTAATACGGTCCGCTGTAGCGGGTGGTGTTGGCCGGATACGGCTCGCAGCCGCTCAACACCAGCGCCACCAGGGCGCCGACGAGGATGGCAACGAGCAGCTTTCCCGAAAACCCACGTCTGCCGATGTTCATGTAAAGACTCCTGTGTGAACACGCAGCCGCACGGCTGCGCAAAACTTCCTACTGGTTGGCCGAATCGGTTGCGCTGTCGGCGACCACCACGCCGTTGCTGACCTGCACGCGCGTGCCCGGATCGTGATCCATGCGCACATGCAGCTGCTGGCCGTTGTATTCGTAGGTGACGTCATACGCCACGGTGCGCGAGGTCTGGCTGGTCACGGTATGACAACGATGCTCGACTGTAGTGTACGTGGCGTTGTCTTCCTGATGTTCCTTCTGGATTTCGTGGCCCGCGAAGCCACCCGCCACGGCACCGCCGACGGTCGCAAGATCCTTGCCGCGTCCGCCGCCGATCTGATGGCCCACCAGCCCGCCGATCAGCGCGCCCGCCACGGCGCCGCCGATCTGATGGCGGTCCTTGTACGGCTCGTTGTGCACGACCGTTTCATCGCCGCAGACTTGTTGCGGCGTGCTCGTGGTTTCCTTGACCGGTTCGACGCTCACCACCTGCGCGTATTGCGGACCGCCGCCGATGTTGGCCACGCCATACTTGGCCGCGATCGCCACCGCTGCAATGATGCCCAGCGCGGCGATCGCCACACCTGCAATGATTGGCTTGTTCATGTGCTTCTCCCTCGAAGGACTTGCGCCCACTCTCATTGAAGCAACAACAAGATGAACATGCGCGCAATCGCTCGGCGCGTTCACGCCACGTTGTGAAACACTAGCACCGCGCACGTGTTCACGCCGTGCAGGCGTTGGAGCCCGCAATGACGTTCGCCCTGTTCGACAGCCACGCGCATCTGGATGCCGGCGAATTCGAAGCCGACCGCGACGCCGTACTGGCCGCCGCGCGCGCCGCCGGCGTGCGCGAAATACTGATTCCGGCGATCGAGGCGGCGGCCTGGGAGCCGCTACACGCGTTGTGCGAGTCCGAAGCCGGTCTCTATCCGGCTTACGGACTGCACCCGCTGTATCTTCCGCGGCATCGCGGGGAAGATCTGCAAGCATTGCGCGAATGGTTGCGTGGGCATCCCGCGACAGCGGTGGGCGAATGTGGGCTGGATTTCCACGACGACTCGCTCGATCGCGAACGTCAATTGCATTTCCTGCGCGAGCAACTGCGCATCGCACGAGAGTTCGATCTGCCGCTGGTGCTGCACGCGCGCGGCGCGTTCGAGCAGGTGATTCTGGAGCTGGAGAAATTCGACGGCGCGCTGCGTGGCGTAGTGCATAGCTTCTCCGGCAGCGGTGAGCAGGCGAAGCGTTTATGGGAGATGGGGTTCCTCCTGGGCGTCGGCGGCCCGGTCACCTACGACCGCGCGCGCCGCCTGCGAAAGATCGTGATGGAGATGCCGCTCCAATTCTTGCTGCTGGAAACCGATGCGCCGGATCAGCCCGATGTCACGCATCGGGGACAACGCAACGAACCGGCGCGGCTTACCGAAGTGCTGCGTTGTGTTGCGGAATTGCGCGGCCGACCGCAAGAGGAAATCGCACGTGCGACCACAGCGAATGCACGCAAGCTGTTTTCACTTGAAATCAATTTGCATAGCTGATAGATCATCGCTGAACATCAAAGCGCGCAAACATGGGCGAACTATCGCGGCACATGCGGGGCATCGAAACCGGCGTCGCGCACGTGCTGCAACGCCTGCCCGATCTGCCCGTGCAGGACGTGATGCTGCTGCGGATGCTGAAGTTGACGAATGAGGGGCTTTCCGCGCGTTTTCTGCACCTGCTGAAACCGCATGGCCTCAACGAAAGCGATTTCCGCGTACTGATGCAGTTGTACAGCAGCCCGAATGGCAGCGGTTTTCCCGGCGAACTGTGCACGTTCGTGGTGCAGACGCCTACCAATATGACCCGTATCGCCGATGTGCTGGTCGCGCGCGGACTGGTGACGCGGCGACCGAGCGACGAAGATCGCCGCCGCATCGCGCTGCACATCACGCCGGCCGGTCGCCGTTTCGTCGGCAAACTTATGCCGCAACTTTTCCCTGTGCTGCGCGATTCGTTTTCCGTCCTCGACGAGCGCGAGAAACGCCAGTTGCATCGCCTGCTGGAACGCGTGATCACGCAGCTAGACGTTGGCGGCAGCGGCGCGGGTTCACGTCAGCCCGCGCGCGCAAGCCCGCGGGCGGATTGAAAACAATCGTGGCGCGTTTCTGGCATTGACAATTCGCAATTTCCCGACGCAGCATCGGGCACGCCAATGACACGGGCCAGCCCATGGGGATCGGCCGCGAGGCGGCTTCCGCACCGATCACCGCAGTCGCGGTGGCTTTCGTCTGCGCGCTCACAACACTGATCTCGATCGCCTTTACGCGCTTCACCGGCAAGCTGCCGGCGTTGTGGATCACGGGCGGACTCATTTGCGGGATTCTTCTGACTTCTCCACAAAAGCGCTGGCCCGCGTTGACGATTGCCGCATGGCTCGGCAACGCCGCGGGGCGGTTTGCCTCGGACGCGCCATGGCCAACGATCGCGGGCCTCTCGTTGCTCTGCACGATCGAACCTGTCGCCGCGCAGCCGGCGCACACGATCAGTGTGCTGACAAATGCCATCTTCGCGATGGCGAGCGCGTTCGTAGCGTCGATGACGTTGCCGATCCAGCGCTTCTGCCAAGCCGCAAGCAAGACAGCGGCCGCCGGACTCGGTGGATTGCACGTGGCACCCTTTGCTCCGCTATGGCGCGATTGGTTCATACCACACGCGCTCGGTACCATGATCTTCGCCACGCTGGTCGTCACGGCTCGCGCGCAAGGCGCGCGTCTGCTGGGCCGCGACGGACAGCGGCTATCTCTAGCGCTTTCCGTCGCGGTCGCGGCCGCGGCCTGCGTTGCGGTGTTTGCGCAGTCGCGCTATCCGCTGCTTTTCCTGCAGCCGTTGCCGTTGCTGTTCTGTGTGTTCCGCCATCGTTTTGCCGGCTTCGTGCACGCCGGCAGCGCTGCCAGAACAAGCCGCTGGCGCTGCTGTATTTTGACATCGATCATTTCAAGGTGATCAACGATACCGCGGGCCATGTGGCGGGCGATGCGGTGCTGCGCGAACTCGGCTGCCGGCTGGCGCTCACATTGCGCGAAGCGATTTTGCTGCGCGCGTCGGCGGCGACGAATTCGTGATCGTGCTGGAGGACGCCGAAACTCCATTGATCCCGCAACTGGTCGCGCGTCGGCTGTTGGCGGCGACACACCCGGCCATCCACACGCTGGACGGAGACATGCGCATCAATCTCAGCATCGGCATCGCGTTCAGCCCCGCGCCCGCGCCAATGCCGACGAGTTGATGCGCGCCGCAGACGTGGCGCTGTCTCAGGCCAAGAGTGCCGGCCACAACACTTGGCGCAGGCTCAACGTAGACGAAAGCGGCGCGCTGGATCAGATCGCTGAAGAGGCTGGTTGATCGCGCGCATCCAGCAACTGCCGGATCGCCTTCGCCACGGCCGCGCAGGCAAAAGCGGCGGTAACCTGCATCGCAGCGCCCAGTCCCGCCCCGCAATCGAGACGAAATCCGCCTTCCACATCCGTCGCGGGGCGCAAGCCGCACACGCTGCCGTCCGGCTGCGGATAGCGGACGTTCTCCAGCGAATACACCGCCGGCACACCGAAGTAACGTTCCGGACTTTTTGGAAAGTTGAAATCTTGCCGCAATTTCTTACGGATCAAGCTCAGCAGCTTGTCGTGTTCAGTGCGCGACAGATCACGCACGCGCACCTGCGTCGGATCAGCGCGGCCCCCGGCCGAACCGACCACGATCAGCGGCTGCTTCGCGCGCCGACAGGCGGCGATCAGCTCGAGTTTCACGCGGAAGGCGTCGCAAGCGTCGAGAATCAGATCGAAACGTTCCTCGATCAATGCGGGAATTTTCCCGGGCGTCAGGAATTCCGCGCGCGCACCGATCTGCAATTTCGGATTGATCGCGCGCAGGCGCTCGCTCAGCACATCGACCTTGATGCGTCCAACCGTGTCCTGCAGCGCGTGCGATTGGCGATTGATGTTGGAGGTGCAGACTTCGTCGCCGTCGATCAAGACAAGATTTCCGACCCCGCTGCGCGCCAGCATTTCCGCCGCCCACGAGCCCACGCCGCCGAGCCCGATCACGGCCACACGCGCCTGCGCCAGCGACGCGGCACTGCCTGCACCGTACAAACGGTCGATACCAAGAAAACGCGAGTCGCTCATGCGCGAATGATAAGGGCGCCGCCCGCTTGCGACCCGCACGCTTGAGGGATAATGCGCGTTTTAAGCTGCGGAGAGGCTCAATGCGTACCTTGTTGCTGGCCCTCATCGCCGCCTTGGTCGGCGCGCTCGCGGCCGTCCAGGTCACCGCTGCGCTGCGCGAACGGGATGCCTATCCGCGCGGAGTGATGGATGTGATGGCCATGCACGCGGGCGCTCTGGATCAGGCCTTGAAGAGCCGGCGTTGCGTCGCGGATGTCACGAAGGACCACTTCGGCATGCTGGTAACGATGTCCGGCGAAATTCCGCGTGCGTTTCCCGATTTGATGCCCGACAAAGAGTTCGCCAAATTCGCCAACGACGCGCACGCGCTCGATCAACAGATCGCGGCGGAGCCACCGAAGGATTGCGCAGGACTGCAAAAGGCGATGGCGCAGATCGGTGAGCACTGCGATCAGTGCCACCGGATCTATCGGTAAACCACCCGTCATACGGGGTGCGGCCCGGATTGAGCATCTCCGGGACAGGCTGTGCCGCGACCCGGAGAAATTCGTCCGGAACGACTGGCCAAACGAAGGTTGGCCTGAAGGGCGAAATCCATGGACGGCCCTTGCAACCTGCTTCTCGTCCGCTCAAAGAGCAAATGCCGGGTTCCATCACCGATGAAGCCGGTGATGGACCCCGGAATGACGACAGAAACAATTCTCGGTGGTTGCGTCAGTCGCGCTCAAACATTGCATCCCGGTCGTGATCGCGCATCTCTCCGCCGCTCGCGGCACCGCCTGCATCGGACGGCGCCTTGTCGGGCACGGAGATCTCCTGCATGCCTTTCGCCTTCAATGCGGCGTTGGTCTTGGCGAGATCGCCGTTGCGCAGGCCGTCGAAGTCTTTCGCGGTATCGTCCACCTCACGCGCAAGCGCGTCCACGCGCGCGAGCTGGTAGTCGGTCGGTGCGCCTTCGTAGCCATTGATCGCCCCGTACACATCATCCAGATATTCGCGCTCGCGTTCCTCGCCGGTGATCGCGCCGCCTTCCTTGGTCGCCACGATCTGCTTGCGGATCGCATCGGCTTTGTCCGCCAACGCATTCAACTGCTTCTGCAACGCGGCATCGTCCTTGGCCTCGGCTGCACGCGCCTTGGCGCCGTCGCGCACCGCGACGATCCGATAATCGAGATCGGTCATGCGGCCGAACAGATCGCTGATCTTCATCGCCGCATCGAATTGCGCCTTGCGATCGGTCAGCGTGAATGGATCGCGCGGATCGAGCCCAATGTCCAGTTTCTGCTCATAGGTCTTGTCGCCCTTGACGAGTTTCACCGTGTAGGTGCCCGGCACCACGCGCGGTCCCTGCGCGGAATTGAACGCGACCTGCGCGGCCGGCGGCACGCGCGGCGGCGCCACGCGCATGTCCCAGGTCACGCGGTTGATGCCGCGGCGCACGCTGCCGGGCAAGGTGTCGACAAGCTTTCCACTCGAATCATAGATCTCCAGTTTCAACTTGCCGAACAGGTGACGGCTCTTCTGGTAATACGTGATCACCACGCCGTCCGGCGGATTCGGCCCACTGAACGAAGCATCGCCTTCGGGCCAGCCGCCGAATGCCTCGATGCGCTGCACCGCCGGACGGGTCGGCAGGAACGTCGCATCGCTGTTCAACACCTGTGGCGTCAATGCGCGCAGTGGCGTGATGTCGTCGATGATCCAGATGCCGCGCCCGTGCGTGGCGATCACGAGGTCGTTGGTGCGCGGATGCACCACCAAATCGCGCACCGGCACGTCCGGGAAGTCGCTACCCTTGAACTGCGCCCAGTGCGCGCCGTCATCGGGCGAAATCCACAAGCCGAATTCGGTGCCCGCGAACAGCAGATTTGAATCCACTGCATCCTGTTTGATGACGTGCACGAATCCACGGATGCCCTTGCTGTTCTCCGGCGTCGCCAGCGCCGTCCAGGATTTGCCGTAATCGGTGGTCTTATAAATGTACGGCTGCATGTCGCCGAAGGAATGGCGATCGAACGCGACAAACGCGGTGCCGGCATCGAACGGACTGGCCTGCACCCACGACACCCATTCGCCTTTCGGCAATCCGCGGACGTTGCCGACGACGTTGCTCCAGCTCTTGCCGCCGTCGCGCGTGATCTGCAAGTTGCCATCGTCGGTGCCGACCCAGATCAAGCCTGCCGCTTTGGGCGATTCGCTGATCGAGTAGATCGTGTCGTGCATTTCGGCGTAGGAGTTGTCTACCGTGACGCCGCCGGATTCCTCTTGTTTTTGCTGCTCCGGATTGTTGGTGGTGAGGTCGGGCGAGATGCGCGCCCAGGTCTTGCCGTGATCCTTCGACTTGAACAGGAACTGCGCGCCGATGTAGAGCACATTCTTGTCATTGGGCGACAGCGCGATCGGCGTGTTCCAGTTGTAACGCAGCTTCTCCTTGTATCCGGCCTGCGGCTGAATCAACTGGATCTGGTGCGTGTGCCGGTTGATGCGGCCGATGAAGCCGCCTTGCGATTCGGCGTAGAGATAATTCTTGTCGGTCGGATCGGCAAACATCCAGAAACCGTCGCCGCCGAACATGTTCTCCCAGCGGCTGTTGGTGATGCCGCCCGGATATTCCGAATCGCCCACCCAGTCGCTGTTGTCCTGCAGGCCGCCGTACACGTGATA
>JAJPID010000019.1 GCA_021324945.1 Lysobacterales bacterium
CCGTCGCCGCCGAACATGTTCTCCCAGCGGCTGTTGGTGATGCCGCCCGGATATTCCGAATCGCCCACCCAGTCGCTGTTGTCCTGCAGGCCGCCGTACACGTGATACGGATCATCGTCGTCGACGCTCACGTGATAGAACTGCGACACCGGCAGGTTGTTGGCCTTCCACCATTTGTTGCCGCCGTCGTGCGAGAACCACAGGCCGCCGTCGTCGCCGGCGATCACGTATTTCGGATCCTGCGGATCGATCCAGATGTCATGGAAGTCGCCGTGCGCGCCGCCGCCGACTTCGCTGAAACTCTTGCCGCCGTCCGTGCTCTGGATCAGCGTGAGATCGGGCTTGAACACGCGATCCGGATTGGTCGGATCGACGATCAGGTTGGCGAAATAAAACGGCCGCCAGACCATGTTCTGGCTCTTGTCGCGCGGCTGCCAGGTCTTGCCGCCGTCATCGCTGCGATAGAGCGATGAATCCGGTGATTCGACCATCGCATAGACGATCTGCGGATTCGAAGGCGCGATCGTCACCGCGATGCGGCCGTAAGGCTTTTTGGGAAAACCGGTGTTGGCATCGGGCGTGATTTCCGTCCAACTCCGGCCGCCGTCGGTGGATTTGAAGAGCCCACTGGCCGACGGCGCATCGGGCGAAGGCCCGCCCGAACGGAACGTCCAGCCCTTGCGACGAAAATCCCACATCGCCGCGAACAAGACATTCGGATCCTTCGGATCGAGGCTGAGGCCCGAGCAACCGGTCGAAAGGTTCTTGCCCTTCAAGATCAGCGTCCACGAATGTCCGCCATCGGTGGTCTTGTACAAGCCGCGATCGGACGAATCGCTCCACAGTTTTCCCGGCACGCACGCGTATACCGTATTGCCGTCGCGCGGATCGATGAGGATCTTCGCGACGTGTTCGGATTCGGGCAATCCGAGGTATTGCCACGTTTCGCCGCCATCGGTGGTCTTGTAGATGCCGTTGCCGACCGAAACCGAATTGCGCATCCACGACTCGCCCGTGCCGACCCACACCGTGTCGTGATGGTTGGGATCGATCGCGATCGCGCCGATCGATTGCACCGGCTGCTTGTCGAACACCGGCTTGAAAGTCGTGCCGTTGTCGGTGGACTTCCACACGCCGCCGGAGGCCGCGCCGACATAAACGGTGATCTTGCCGTTGGATTCCGGCACCGCCGCGACCGCGGCGATGCGGCCGCTCATCATCGCCGAGCCGATGTTGCGCGCGTTGAGCCCGGAGATCGCGCCGCTGTCGAAGGTCGTAGTCGTCGCGGCTTGCGCGCCGATCGACAGGACGCTCAAGGAAACCGCGAATGCAAGGGCGTTGCGGATCTGATTGCGCTTCATGTCACTTGCTCCCCTGCTGAGCGGGCGCGGTGTTCTTTTCCGGAAATGCGAACACGAAATCCTCGACGGGCACGTTGGCCTGCGCCTTGTCGATGGTGATCCGCATGATCTGGTCTGGCGTGCCGCCTTTCGGTCCGGTGGTGATCGCAAACGGGAAATACACGCCGTTCACCCGCTCGTAGTCACCGAAATCGGTCTGCGTCACCTGCTGCGTCCCGCGCACCGTACGGCGCGCGATCTCGCGGATCGGCAGGTAGGCGTCCGGATCGAGATAGACGACCAGCGTGTTGCCGTCCTTCAACTGCACCTGCAACTTGTGCGCGTCGGTGCCATCCACGTCCTCGGTGCCGAGGTACGTGACCGTGTTGCCCTTCGCGGCCGCATCCACCCAAGCGCCGTCGATATCCGCGCCTTCCGCCAGTTCCTTGGCATCATCCGTCGACATGGGGATCGGATCCTTGCGGCCGCCGAAGGGCTGGATGCTCCAGCCGCGCTGGCCATCCCACGCCTGCACCTGCGTGAGACCCTGCACGCTCGCTTCCTCGCGCAACTTGTCGGGACGCTTGAGATATTCGGCATACGCGAGTTTGAAACCGCCACCGGCGATCAGCTGGCCTTGCATCTTCAGTGTCTTGATCGCGGCGAGCTTGTCCGCGCCCCCGCGCGCGGCGATGTTTTTCGAGATCAACTCGTCGGCTGTCGCGGCGTAGGCGCTGCCCACACACAGCAGCAGCGCGAAGGCCATCACGGCACGTGCGGTCATAAAGTTTCTCCCCAGTGGATTGAAGGGTTCCGTCTGCCGCGCAGCGTGCGCTTGCGGACGCCGCTGCGCGATAGGACGGAAGTCATGGATCAGAGGCGAAGCCTGCCCCGCAATATCTGCGCGAACATCACCCAGTCGCCCATGAGGCTGTAGAACGGATGCGTGAAGGTCGCCGGCCGATTCTTCTCGTAGACGAAATGGCCGATCCAAGCGCAGCCATAACCGCACAATGGCGCACCGAGCAGCCACCAGGGATTTCGCGTGACGATCGCGACGACGATCGATGCGATCACGAGCCACGAGCCGACGAAATGCAGGCGCCGGCAGCGGCGGTCGCTGTGCTCCCCCAAATAGAACGGATAGAACTCTCGAAAGCTGTCGAACTTTGATGCCATCTGGTCGCTTCGAAAATCCGTTCGTGGTTCGATACCTCACCACGAACGAAAGGTTATTTCTCCGGTAAGGGAATAAACTCCTGATCATCACCTGGGATCAGGCCGAACTTCCCATCGACCCAGTCGCGTTTGGCCTGTTCAATGCGTTCGCGCGAGGACGACACGAAGTTCCACCACAGATGCCGCGGCGCATCCAGCGCGGCCCCGCCGAGGATCACGAGACGCGTGTCGCGAATCGCCTTGAGGCGCGCGATTCCAGCGGCCGGCAACACCGCCAGCGCCTGTGCATCGATCCGAGTGCCATCGATTTCGACCGTGCCATCGACGACGTACAGCGCCCGCTCTTCGTGTTCGTCGTCCAGATCGAAACTCGCGCCTTCGCGCAAATTGCCGGCTAGATAAAGCGTGGGGGAAAACACTGGCACCGGCGCGCGCAATCCGTGCGCGTTGCCCGCCACCAGTGTGAGCCGCACACCATCGCCTTCGATGTGCGGCAGCGCCTCTGGACCGAAATGATGGAACGCCGGCTCGGCTTCCTCGTCGGCCAGCGGCAGCGCTACCCAGGTTTGAATGCCGTGCAGCGGCGCGCCTTCGACGCGCGCTTCGAGCGGCGTGCGCTCGGAATGCGCGATGCCGCGGCCCGCCGTCATCCAGTTGACCGCGCCCGGCTCGATGTCCCGGACGCTTCCCAGCGTGTCACGGTGGCGCATCACGCCTTCGAACAGCCAAGTCACCGTCGCCAGCCCGATGTGCGGGTGCGGCCGCACATCCACGCCCATGCCGGCCGGAAAGTGTGCAGGTCCCATGTGATCGAAGAACACGAACGGCCCGATGCTGCGGCGCTGCAACTGCGGCAGCAATCGCCGCACGTGGAAACCACCTAAATCGTGTTCGCGGCCGCCCAGAAGAAGAATGTCGTTCATTGTCGCTCCTGTCGGACGCACCTTCGCGCGATCGTGTGCAAAGCGCAAGCCGCGCGCTTTGTGGCCAAACGCAAACTCGTGACGCAGGTGGCATTTACTTGCCCGCGACGCGCCCGAGACTTGCATCGCTAGTAACGCCTGCTTAGATCGCAGGCGCAACTTCCGCACTGAAACAAGGGTGTGCTGCATGACCACGAACGATTCGTCCGCAAATGGCGAGGAACGCGCCTCACGTTCCGTCGATGCGATCCGCGCCTGGGGCGCGGAGTGGAACCACAAATTCGGCGCGATGCTGGAACGCGGCTGGCCGTTGGCGGAAGTTGCCGCCCTGCACGATGATCTCGATCGCATCGCTTCGGCCGCGGACGGATTGGGCGATTCCGCATCTGCCGCGGCCGCCGTCGAATTGTCGGTATATCTGTGCTCGTTCGTGGAGGACGGACGCAGCCCGGACCCGAGCCAGCGCGAGAAGCTGCTGCAACTGTGCGGCGCGCTGGGCGAAGCCAAGGCGCCGGCGGTGTCGCCTGCGCCGGCTCAAGCAAAACCCTCCAGACTTGCGCACCTACTGTGCATCAGCGAAGACGCCGGCTTGGTCGCGGAACTGAGCCTGCGTGTGGCCGAACGCGGCATCGCGATGACCGCTCGATCCACTGTGGACGATGCCTTGAGCCGCCTGCCCGAACTCGGCATGCACGCGGTGCTCGTGGATCAGACGCAACTGGACGGCTTGCAACGGTTGGAACGCGCCGCGCTCAATCTCGGCGGTGGTACGGGGCGGCCGCTGTTCGCCGCAATGCTGCGCGACAACTCGCTGGAGCAGCGCATGCGCGCTCTGCGCGGCGGCGCCGATGTGGTGATCGAATTTGACGAACAGCCCGGCAGACTTGCCGAACGCGCCGCGCGGCTGTTGCGCGAGCGCGATGGTGCGCCGCTGCGCGCGATGATCATCGACGACGACCGCAGCCAGGCGATGTTCTGCGAAAGCGTGCTGCGTCACGCCGGCGTGGAGACCCGCCTGCACACCGAAGCGCGGCAGGCGCTGGCAGATTTCGCGCAATTCCGCCCCGAAGTGGTGCTGGTGGATCTGTACATGCCGGACATGGACGGCATGAGCCTGGTCGCGGCGCTGCGCGCGCAGCCGGATGCTGCGGGCGTGGCGATCGTGTTCCTCTCTGGCGATCAGGATGCCGAAACCCGTTTCGAAGCGCTCGCCGCCGGCGGCGACGATTTCCTCACCAAACCGATCCTGCCGCGACATCTGGTCGCGGCGGTGCTGACCCGCGGCCGGCGCGTGCGGCAGATGCAAGCTGGAGCATCGCGGCGGACATCCGAAAGCCTCGCGTCCAACGTGCGCGAATTCGCTCCGCCTGCCCGCGCGCAATCGGCGTAGCGCGCATCCTGGCTCCGTTCATCACGCGTTGCAATTCCGCGTGCGAGCGTTCGCGTGTTTGCCTTGCCTGCAAACACGTCACGTCATCGCGAGAGGGAGCCCACGATGTCCATCAAGATGCGATCCATGCTGAGCCTGTCCGTCGCCGCGGCGTTGCTGCTGGGTGCATGCGCCAGCCATCCGCAGCGGAGCACGGAAGAAACGCATCCGGCCGCAACGGCGGCGGAAAGCAAGCCAGCGCCGGTGATCCCGCAGCACACCCCCAAGTCCGCTACCGCACCGTCGGCTGAAATGCCGGCGCCGCCCGGAGAAATGGTCGGCGTTGCTTCCTGCGATCAATATCTTTCCACCTACAAGGCCTGCCATCGCGCAGCGGGCATTTATCCGCCCGACCAAATCGATGCGCGCTACGAGGCCATGCGCAACAGCCTGCTACGCGACGCGCACGATCCGGCCAAGCGCATGATGCTCGATCAGCGCTGCCACGCGCTGGCCAAACTGCTGAGCGACTCGCTGCACGGCAAGAGCTGCAATGCCGCGCCGGTTTCGTCTGCCAGCAGTACGAGCGGTAGCGATTGATGTAATCGAAGGAATGCGGCGGCGGTCTGATTGCCGTGGCCCAGCAATCGGAGCTCGCAATGGATCGCCGCCGTTTTCTGCAGTGGGGCGTGGGCGGTATCGGCGCCGCCGCGCTCGCAGTCATCGCACGAGCGCAGCAAAACGTGGTCGCGATGACGCTGCCGCCGCCCACGCCCACGTTCAAGCTGAGCGACGCGCAATGGTTGCGAAGGCTGGGCCCACAACGCTATGCCGTGTTGCGACAGGCCGCGACCGAGCCGCCGTTCAGCAGCCCGCTCGATCACGAACACCGTCACGGCATCTATCGATGCGCCGGTTGCGCGCTGCCGCTATTTTCATCGGAGCACAAATTCGATTCCGGCACCGGCTGGCCGAGCTTCTGGCGGCCGCTGATGGCGAATGCAATCACCACGGACACAGACACCAGCCTGATGATGGTGCGCACCGAGGTGCGTTGTCGTCGTTGCGCCTCGCATTTGGGTCACGTGTTCGACGACGGTCCGCCCCCCACCGGCTTGCGCTACTGCATCAACGGACTCGCGCTGGATTTCACGCCCGCCTGAAACCAGATGTCATTAAAAGTGCGGACATGGATGTCCGCTTTGCTTCTTCGCGATCAGGATGATCGCAACAAAAAAAGCCCCGACCGAAGCCGGGGCCTTTTTTGAAAAGTGCGGACATGATGTCCGCTTTTTGTTTTCGCGATCAGGGATGATCGCAAAAAGTAACTTCTCAGGCGGGCTGCACCTGATCGGCCTGCAGTCCCTTCGGTCCTTTCACCACGGTGAAAGTGACCTTCTGGCCTTCCTGCAGCGACTTGAAGCCGGTGCCCTGGATGGCACGGAAATGCACGAACACGTCCTCGCCATTTTCGCGGCTGATGAAACCGAAGCCTTTGGCATCGTTGAACCACTTGACCGTGCCGGTCTGACGATCCGACATAACTGACTCCTTGCGACTCGATTGAAGTTGACACGGCACCCTCGCGGGCGCGTTTTGTTGCACTGACTAGCGCGTGAAGACAGCGATGCGATCGTGGCAACGGTCAGCAACCAGCCCCATCGGGCCGCAATCCCCCGCGGCCCGGCTAACTCAGCGCGCGGATCGTACTGCAAGGCATCCAGCCGCGCCAGTGCGGCGGCATACCCTTCTCCATTCCGCTCCGATTAATCGGCTGCTGCTTAAGTTGGGGAAGCTGGATGACCGCGCCGCGGTGCGACGTGGAATCGTCCACTGTTTCTCCCATCCGGATGATCTAGGAGAGCCCCATGAAATCCCGTTCCCGTATGCTCGCATTCGCTGTGGCATCGCTATTGGCGACGGCGGCCTTGGCACAGCAGGAAGCCGTCCCGCCACCGCCCCCACCCGCCCCCCCTGCCCCGCCAATGGCGCCCGCAGAGCAGGCGCAGCCTATGGCGGAGCAAGGTTCGATGCCGGCTTCCAGCGGCTCGCTCACCGACGTGCACAGCGCCAAGATCGGTCCATCGATCACGGTGAACTCCGGCATGCCGCCGGGGGACGACTACGGTCCCAAACCGCCGTTCGAGCAACTGGCGCAAGGCAAGAAGTGCATCAGTCACGAAGAAGCCAAGGCTTATCTGCCGCTGTACAACGACTGGCTGCACGCGGCGGGACATGGCCGTTGCATCAGCAAGGGCCAATACGAAGCTTGGCACTGATACGACTGTAGCGCTGGATAAGAAAGGGCCCTTCACGGGCCCTTTCTTTTTGGCTCACTGCGCCGCGGTGCCCAGCATCGCTTGCAAACGCCGCGCATCATCGATGGCTGCGCCGAGCGCGGTGTTGTCGAACACGCACCAGGTTCGTGCGCCCGCGGCGGCGCTCGCGCGCAGACGTTCGGCCAATGTTGCCAGCGCATGTTCCTCGTATTTCGAGTAATACATGCGCGGCGCACCATGCCAGCGGTAATAAACCATTTGCCGGAATCCGCCCGGCTCCGCCGCTGCCGGCACGCGCGTGGGATCGACCGCGACACGCGCGATGCGGTGTCGCTCCTGCAATTCATCCACCTGCGGCCTGAACCAACTGGCATGACGCGGTTCGCAGGCGATGTCGCCGCCATGACGCGCACGCAACTGCCTGAAGAAATTCTCCGCGACCGCGCGTTCGAACTTGAGGCTGGGAGGCAACTGCACCAGCAGGCACCCAAGCTTGTTTCCGAGGCCGGTTGCTTGTTCGAGAAATGCCGCAATCTCGTCTTCCACACCGCGCAGGCGTAACGTGTGCGTGATCGTCTTCGGCAACTTGACCGCGAAGCGGAAATCGTCCGACACACTCGCGGCCCAGCGCGCGTAGGTCTGGCGCCGATGTGGCCGATAAAACGAGGAGTTGATTTCGACCGCGTCGAAGCGCGCGGCGTAGCGCTGCAAGTGCGTGCCTGATCGCGGGAACTGCGGCCACTCGCTGCGCGGAAGACTCCAGCCCGCGCAGCCAAAGTGTATGCGACCCGCAAAATTCACGAGATCGTCACGAATTGCCTTCCCGCTCAGCACGCTTGCGCTGGCTTTCCTCGATTCCGATCAGTGCGGCCAGCGCGCCGCTCAACGCCAGCGCCAGCAAGCCATAGCCGATCAGCCCGACCACCGAACTCATGGCCATCATTGCATACGCGCCTGTGGCGCCGGCATCGCCCTTCAAATGCAGCCACAGAGTTGTAATTCCCCAAGCAATGCCCGCGGCGATCAACAGAATGCCGATCCACGCAATCGCGCGCGCGGTAGCGAGCAGCAAACGCAGATGGCGCGTTTGCAGATCGCGATAGGGCAGCAGACGACTCAAGGTCATTCCCATTCCTCGCTTTCAGTGCAGACGATCGTAATTGACGATCGCGTTGAAGAACATCGCATAGCTGCCGATCGTCTCGCCCCGCCAGACCGGATTGTTGGCGAACAGCAGCACGTTGCCCTTGCCGTAATGCGCATCCACTACCGCCGCGTGTTGCGCGATCGAACCGCCGTTATCCAGCAGGCCGGAAATCAGCAGCTCATCCGAATCGGCCCAGCGCGCGATCACGTCGGGGCGTTGATCTTGCGGAATCAGAAACATGTTGTTGCGCTGCTGTTCCGCATTCAGCGGTAGCGCTTGCCACGGCTTCGGATCCGGCAATTCAGGCAGTTGTTGAGGAGGCCGGCCTTCGGGCGAATCGGTTTCTTCCGGACCGCCGCGACCGGTCGGCCGCTTGTAATCCTTCGCGCTGGTCAGGCCGCGGTCGCCGATGATCTGGTTACTGATGTCGAAGGCCATGCCGTTGGAACTGTAGAGCGCAAAACTGTCGCCGTAGCCGGAGGCGATAGGCGACTCCTTGTCCACCAGATCAGCTCGCAGCACGCTGCCGACCACGCGTGCATTCCTGTCCGGCGCGATTGAGACTCCCGGCGCCAACCCTTCGTCGATCGCGAACTTCGCGGTATCTTCGGAGGTGATCAGCAAGCCGCCGCCGCTGACGAAACGTTTCAGATTAGCCACACCGCTTTCGCCCAGGCCCGGACGGATGTCGTCGGTGGAATCAATCACGCCGAGATTGGGTGTCAACGCAGTCTTCTTCCACGGCAGAGGATTGCCGTACATCGGCAGGCCGTCAACGATCAACCGCGTGCTGGAATAACCGACCGGTCCGAACAGAATCACATCGTACTTATCACGCAGGTTCGGATCACGCGCTACATCCTGCGTATTGATGTACTTGTAAGGCACATGCAGCTTGTCCAGCGCCATGCGCCACCAGCCTTCTGTCTGTGTCGAAAGCCAGGTGTGCATCAACGCGATGCGCGGCAACTTGCCGTGCACGCCGAGCGACTCGAGATCGAAAGCCGGGGAGGACAGATCGGTCACGCGCCGCACCGGCACCTTCAACACGGATTTGTCGGTGACGCGCGCGACATCCACGTCGAACAGGTCGCCGAACGACCAGCCGGTGTCGTCGTACGGATGCTTCTGCGGATCGTCGGGCGACCAGTACTGACGGTCGAGCAAGGTATCGGCGATGCGCGAATACGGCTGATCCATGCGCACGATCCAGCTGCCCGCAGAATACGTGCGCGCGACGGTCTGCTCGCGCGGCGGAGTCACGTTTTCTCGCCTGCTCAAGGAGGATTTTGAATCCCCGTTGCGCCGCGATACTTGCACCGTGAACGGCGCGGTCGCCCGGCTGAGTTCGACGTGTTGTTTCAGCAGCGTGCGCAGCAACTGCGCCTGCGCGCCGAGGTGCTTCTCATCCGCGGGCAGTACGTAGGCCGCTGGGCCAGCCTCGTTCGGCTTGTCGATCGAACGCTTGGATTTCAGCCAGAAATTGTTGAGAAACTGCTTTCCGTTCTGCGCGAAGTAGTACAACCCGGTCAGCAGCCCGGTTTGTTCGTAGTTGTTGTTGTCGCGCTGCGACCACAATACTTTCGGCAGCGGTGGATTGGGCTTGTACCAGGTGCGCGCGTATTCGTCCGGATCAAGGATCCGCTCCTGCGTATCGGCGCCGCCATTGCCAAAGGTTTCGTACAGACGGCTGATGCCGTTGTGCATGGCTGCGATGAACATCAGATACCCGGGACTCCAGGTATCGAAGTCACCGTGCGTGAACACGCCTGGCATGCCGAACTTGGTCATCTGTTCGACATTGTTCCAGCCGATCTGCTGCCATTCGCTGGTGAGGATCGGATCAATCCACGCGTTGTACGGTCCATCACCCACCGTGTTGTCGTACAGGAACGGCACCGATTCGTGCAGATCGTGCAAGACCTGCGCATGCCAGTCGATGTAGGTATCGAGCACGTTCTTCGTGAGATCCAGGGTCACGCCCATCGCGTCGCGATTGTTGTCGTGCGCGACATAGTGACCCCAGTAAATGAGATGCGGATACTGCTCGTTGAGATGCGCGCGGTGCCATTTGTAGAGATCGACCATACGGTCGCGGCCATCCACTTCGACCACCGGCGTGATCAGCGTGATCACGTGACTGCGGATGAACTTTATGTATGGGGAATCATCGACGGCGAGTCGATAGCCCAGCTCCATCAGCGCGGTCGGCGCGCCGGTTTCGGTGGAATGGATGGTGCCGGTGATGTAGTAGACCGGCGTGGTCTGCTTGATGATCGCTGCCGCTTTCGCATCGTCCATGTCCAGCGTGCGCGGATCGGCCAGTTGCGCCAGGCGCGCCTTGTTCGAGTCCAGTTGCGACATCAGCGACTCGTCGGCGATCGCCACCGCGATCATTTCGCGGCCTTCCTCGGTCTTGCCGATGGAAAACACTTTCACCCGCGGCGTGGCCGCCGCCAGCATGCGGAAATAGCGATAGACGTCCGCCGCATACGGCAGCATGTCCGGGGCGCCGGCGATATCGCCCAGCACTTTCTCCGGCGTCGGTACGTTGGGCGACGCCGGCAAGTAATCGGTCAGCGGCGAGTTGAACGAGGGAGCGGTGGTGTATTGCGCGATCTTCGCCGTGTAGCTCTGATCCACCGGCTGTTGCGGATCGCGTGCGTAGACATTATCCACCTGCGCAGAAGCCGCGCCGCACACGGCAAGCATCACGGCCGCGAATCCGGTCAATTCCCTGCGCATGATCCACCCCCTGCGAATAGTCGCGCGAGGGTAGCGAAAAACGGGGCCGTGCGGGCGTGCCGGAATGCATGGGCGTGGCTAGCCGTTAGCTCATCCCATAGCGGAGCCACAGCTCCGCTTCACGTTCGCTGCCGAATACGCGTAAGGTGAAACCCGCGGCGCGAAACGAAAGCTCGCCATATTCGACCAGACGCAGATTGGCGCTGATCGGTTCGTGGAAGGCGATGCGTACCTGTTCCAGTCCGCTGCCGCGCAGCGCATTGGCCAGCCACTCGAACTCCTCGGGTTTGGCCGGTTCGCCGCGCAGATCGTCGCAAACCAGGAGCCGGTGAATTCCGCGCCGAGCGCACTCTACCGCGATGGCCCGCCAGTAAGCCAGCGTGATTGCGGGGGAATCCTCTTCGCCACGCACGCCGGCATACAGATAATCGCCGCGATCTTCGAAGAGGAGTTCAAATGGCACATGGTCTTGGGGATTCATCGCTTGCGTTCACCAAAATCAGTCCTCTCCATAGCGCAGCCACAACTGCGCTTCATTTTCGTCGCCGAACACGCGGACGTTGTAGCCCACCTCGCGCGCGTGCAATTCCCCGTATTCGGCTTGCGGCAGATGCGCGGCGTTCAACTTGCAATAGGCCACGCGCACGTGCTGCATGTAGCTGTCGCGCATCACATGGATCACCTGATCCATCTCGTGCGGCGCCAGCGGTTCGCCGCCGAAACGGTCCAGTACCAGCAGCGCGCGCGTGCCGCGCCGTTCACATTCGTCGGCGATCTGCCGCCAATAGATCATGCTGGTTTCCAGCGAATCGCCCGGGCCGGACAACTCCACGCACAGATGATCGCCATGATCGTCGAAGCGCAACCGATAGGATTGTTCCGACGACATGTGTCACCAGACGGCGAACGGGCCGCACGATTGTACGCGAGCGTATGGATTTGACCAGCACCCGATTCGCGCGCCGCATCGCAAACGCCGCGCGCGTCACAATAATTTGCGGGGAGGCTTAGTGCGGTTGCAGCAGCACCACGCTGAAACGCGATTGCGCATCGCTCCAAGAGCGCGTGACACGCAAATCTGCGCGCGCGGCGAGCGCCGAAAATTCCTCGAGCGAATACTTGCAACTGTATTCGACCAGCATGGCTTCATCGATCTCGAAATGGAACGTGTGGTTCGCCACGCGCACGGATTGCGCGCGGGCGCTGACCAGATGCGTCTCGATGCGTCCGGCCAGCGCATTCCAGCGCGCGCGATGCCGAAACGCGGAAAGATCGAAGTTCGCACCCAGTTCGCGATTGAACCGCGCCAGCATATTGAGCGTGAATCGCGCCGTGACGCCGGCCGCATCGTTGTATGCGGCTTCCAGCGTCACGCGATCTCTTTTCAGATCGATGCCGATCAGCGCCGCGCCGCCCTCGCCCACCTCGGCGCGCATCTGTTTCAGCAGCCGTACGGAATCGTGTGCATCGAAATTGCCCAAGGTCGACCCGGGGAAATAGATCACGGTGCGCTGCGCGCTGCGGCCTGCGCGCGGCAACGCGACCGGCTGCGTGAAGTCCGCGCACATCGGCAGCATCTCGATTTGCGGAAATTCCGACGCGAGTTTCGCCACGCTGGCCCGCAGCGCGTCGCGCGCGATCTCCACCGGCACATACGCAGCGGGTGTCTGCAAATGTCTCAACAGCAGCCGCGTCTTGAGCCCCGAGCCGCTGCCGTATTCGACCAAGCGCACGTTCGCTCCAAGCGCGGCGGCGATTTCATGCGCGTGCACGCGCATGATCGCCAGTTCGTCGCGCGTGAGAGTGTATTCGGGCTGCGCGCAGATCTGTTCGAACAATTCCGAACCGCGCGCGTCGTAGAAGTATTTGCTCGGCAATCGCTTGGGTTTGGAAGCCAGGCCGCGCAATACATCGGTGCGCATCTCGGCGAGTTCAAAGACACACAGTTCGGGCCGGGCAATTGCATTCATTGATCTTTCGCCAATCGGATGCCGCTGAACTGCCAGCGTGCATGCGGGTAGAAGAAGTTGCGATAGCTCGCGCGCACGTGTCCGGCCGGCGTGGCGCAGGAGCCGCCGCGCAACACCCACTGCCCGCACATGAACTTGCCGTTGTATTCGCCCAGCGCACCCGCCGCCGGTTTGTAACCGGGATAGGCGACGTATGGACTTGCCGTCCATTCCCACACGTCGCCGAACAATTGCAGCGGCTTGTCGCTCTCGCCCTGTGCCGGCAATGGATGCAATGCACCGCCATCTGCGAAGTTGCCCTCGATCGCGAAATCCTGCGCCAGCGCTTCCCATTCGCTTTCGAGCGGCAGACGCGCCCCGGCCCATCGTGCGAACGCATCGGCTTCGTAGAAACTGACGTGGCACAACGGTGCATGCGGATCGATCTGCCATGCACCAGCAAGCGTGAACTCGCTTTGCAAATCTTCATTCCAGTACAACGGACGTTGCCAGCCTTCTCGCTGCACGATGTCCCAGCCTTCCGCCAGCCACAGCGTCGGCGTGCGATAACCGCCGTCTTCGATGAATTGGCGATACTCGCTGTTGGTGATGCAGCGATTGGCTACCGCATGCGCGTGCAGCAGCACGCGATGACTCGGCTGCTCGTTGTCGAAGGCAAAGCTGCCGCCGTCATGGCCGATCTGCGCGATGCCTTCGCGACCGCGCAGAAATTGCAAGGGAACGCTGGCTTCAACCCGTGCTGCCGCCGCACTTTCGCGAAACGTCGGCTTCAGTGGATTGAGCCAGAACAGGTGCTTGATGTCGGTCAGCAGCAACTCCTGATGTTGCTGTTCGTGGTTGATGCCTAGTTCCAGCAGCGATTGCAGTTCGTCATCGGCGTCGCGCTCCAGCAATGCGCAGATGCTCTCGTCGACGCGATGACGGTAGTCGATCACCTCGTCCAGCGTCGGCCGCGTCAACAGACCACGCTGCGGACGCGCGTGCATCGGTCCCAGCGACTGGTAATACGAATTGAAAAGATAATTCCATTGCGGATGCAGCGGCTGGTATCCGCGCGTGCGCCCGAGCAGGAATTGCTCGAAAAACCAGGTAGTGTGCGCCAAGTGCCATTTCGCCGGGCTCGCGTCGGGCATCGATTGCACGACTGTGTCTTCGGGATGTAATCCGGCGCACCACTCGAGGGTGATGTCGCGCACCTGTCGATAGCGCTCGGCAAGTGGCATGGCGCGTGATGGCACTGTGGCGATCGAGGGCGTCATCATGGCACTCCAGCCAGCATGCAGGGCGCGATGCTCTCATTGGAGCAAAGCGCATGTTCAATCGACGTGAGGACGATGGTTTCCAGCTTGATGCGGAGGCACGATACTGCGCATCGCCCGATCTCGATTGCCATTCCGAATACAACGATGCACTCCGACCCCGATCTGACCCCGCAACCGCTCGCCAGCGCAACTGCCCTGGCCGCACGCTACTACGTCGGCGCTGGGAGCGAAGCGCTCGACCGCCGCGCGGTGTTCGCAAGGAGCTGGCAAATGCTGGCGCACGCATCGCAACTCGAGCGTGCAGGCGACCACGTGATCGGCGAGATCGCAGGCGTGCCGCTGCTGTTGGTCCGCGATAACGGTGGCGAACTGCGCGCGCTGCACAATGTCTGCCGCCATCGCGCCGGACCGCTGGCGCTGTGTGACGGGCGTGGTGCGAGGCGCCTGCGTTGTCGCTACCACGGCTGGACGTATGCGCTGGACGGTCAACTGCTGAGTGCACCGGAGATGCAGACGGCCGAGGATTTCGATCCCGGTTCAATCCGGTTGCCGGGCGCACGCGTGGCGGTTTGGCGCAATCTGGTATTCGCGGCATTGAGCGATGATGTGCCGCCATTGCACGAATTGCTTCATGGCATCGATGCACGGCTCGGCGCGCACGCGATCGAGAACTATGTCTTCCACGCGCGCGAAAGCTACGACATCGAATGCAACTGGAAGACCTACATCGACAACTATCTGGAAGGCTACCACGTGCCGCACATCCACCCGGAATTGAACCGGATGCTGGATTACCGCAATTACGTGATCGAAACCTCGCGCTGGCATTCGCTACAACACAGCCCCCTGGAAAGCGGAGACGCGTTGTACGGCAGCGGCGAGGCGCTGTACTGGTTCATCTGGCCCAACACCATGTTGAACGTGATGCCCGGCCGTTTGCAGACCAATCGTGTACTGCCACTGGGGTCGGATCGTTGCCGCGTGGTGTTCGCTTACTACTACCCTCCCGGCGCGGTTTCTCCCGATGAGCAGCACGCGCGCGACCGCGAATTCAGCGATCTGGTGCAGCGCGAGGACGTGGAAATGTGTGAGTATGTGCAACGACGGCTTGCTTCCGGCTCTTATGATGCTGGCCGCCTGAACCCGCTGCGCGAAAACGGCGTGCATCATTTCCACGAATTGCTGCGCGAGGCTTATCGCATTGAAAAGAGCAGCCGGGAACGGCCGCGTTTTGATCCTCGCGATCATGGATGATCGCAAAGAAAATCCACGAACTCGCCGCCGCTCGTTGAAGCCGAGTCGATCGCAACCAGGGCGGGCCTCGGTATGTGGATGGCTACCACGTTGATCATGGGCAACATGATCGGCTCCGGCTTGTTCTTGCTGCCATCCACGCTCGCGCCCACGGTGGTGCGGCACTGACGGGCTGAGGCGTTTCGCAGGCCGGCCCGTTGCTGCTGGCACGGGTTTTCGCCAAACGCTGGCCCGGAGTGCGGTGCTGTTGCTCGCCGGCGCGCCGCTGTATTTCTGGACAGGCGGCGCAAGGCTGCGCCGCTGCCGTCATCGCTCCGGACTGAGCCTCAAAGCACCGGCGAGTTGTCGTGCAGCATCTCGCGCCGCACGATCTCGATCGGCGCGAAGCCGTGCTGCATGAAATCGTCATGGAACTGCTGCAGGTTGAACTTCGCGCCTTCCTTCTTCTGCATGTCCGCCCGCAGTTTCAGGATCTCCAGCTTGCCGAGCGTGTAGTACAGATAGGTAGGGTCCGACGTGCCGCGCTTGGTTTCCACCTCGCCGACTGCCGGTGATTGATAGCCTTCCTTGACGAAGAAATCCTTTGCTTGGTCCATCGTCATCTGTCCGGTGTGCAGCTTGATGCCGACGATGAAGCGCGCATTGCGCAGCAGCGCATCCTGCAACTGGCCGAGCTTCAGCAGCAGTTGCTGGCGACGGTCCTTCGGAAACTCGTACTGCGCCAAACCCTCGTCCAGCATCATCTGTTCGCAGTAGTGCGCCCAGCCTTCCGCGTTGCTGGCCGAGCCCAGCAGCTTGCGCACACGGTCGTGCACCTTGTGCATCCACAGGAATTGCACGTAATGGCCGGGGTAGGCCTCGTGCACGGCCACGCTACTGATCACCGGATAACTGAACTGCGCCATGAATTCGTCGATGTGCTGTTTGCTCCAGCCCTTTTCCGGCAGGGTGACGTTGAAATAGGCGGTGGTCGCCTCGTCCTCGTAAGGTCCGGGTGTATCCATCGAGGCGAAGGTGATCGCGCGCATGAACGGCGGCGTTTCTTCCAGCGTCGGCCGCACGGTCGAAGGAATCGTGATGATGTGGTGGTCGTCGATGAAGCCGATCAGCGTGTCGAATGTGGACCGGAAGGTGTCGAGCAGCTTGTCCGGCTGCGGATGATCGGCGGCCAGCTCGGCCAGCACCTGCTGCGGTGTTTTCTTCGGATCCAGTTCCTTCGCGACCTTTGCGAATTCGGCCTGATTGGCCTTCATGTTGGCCATGTCGAGCGCGACCAGCTTGTCCAGCGGCAGATCGACCATTTCGTCGTATTGCAGCTTCTTGCGGAATGCGTCCGCACCGATGCGGAAATCGCCGTGCGACTTCGGCAGCACCTCGTTCTTGAGCCAAATCTGGTAGTCACCCAGCGCCTTGATCACCGCGCCGTTGGAATCAGCGAATTGTTTCTTCAACGATGCGTCGCTGACATCCGCGAATGCGGCAGGCACGTCATGCTGGAAGAATCCGATCAGGCCAGGCAATTGTTCCAGCGCGATCTGGGTGTAGATCTTCGGCGGGTTTTTCAGGTTCGTGCGCGCGGCCGCCAATGCGGCCGGCATCTGCCTCTCGCGCGAAATTAAATCGCGCAAACGCGTTTCCGGCGGCGCGAATTTGCGCTCCATCAACGTGAACGCGCTCGCGGTGATGCCGCTGGAATACATGTCCGGGTTCTTTTCCCAGGGACGGATCGTTTGCAGCGTCAGAAGCGTGCTGCGGATATTGTTCAGCACGAGATCGCGGTCGCCGCGGATGTATTCACTCAGAGCATCGGGATTCACCGCCGAGACTTTAGATTCCCAATCCTTCAACGCCTTCACTTCCTGATCGAGAGCGGCGCGCGAGTAGTCCTCTAGCCTGCCGTCGTAGGTATGGATGCCATCGGCCGTGGCGGTGGACGGATTGGTCGGAAAATAGAACCGGTCGAAATACTGATCGGCCAGTTGCATGAAGGCCTGATCGCCGGCTCCGGCCTTGTCGGACACGGCCTGCGCGAATGTGCAAGCAGGCGCTGCAATCAGCAATAGACAGAGGATCGGCTTGCCTAAACGGTACATGGTTCCCCCAATGCGGTGATGGGCCGGGCGAGTGTACAAGCCGGAATCCGGACGACGCTGTGCCAAAGGTTTGTGGCAACACGAAAAGCCCGGCGCGTGGCCGGGCTGTCGAAGCGACGATGTCGCTCAATTCGATCTGAAAATCCCGATCATGTCGTCCCGCGATCGTGCGGTACGTCGTGCAAATAAGTGCTTTCCGGACTGGGCTGCGACGTTTTCTCGGCGTGCGTGGGTTCGTCGCGATGCGGGGTGCCGTGCGGCTGCTGCACCGGATAATTCGGTCCTTCACGCTCGCGGCGCTTCTTGGCCTCCAGCAGCTTCTGCAGATTGGCGACGGCCTGCTCGTGGCTGATGGCCTTGGGCTTGGGCGCGCGCGGTTTGGGCGGTTTGCGTACCGGCGGTTGCGCAGCCGGCGAGGGCTGACGAGGCAGTTCGACCGGCGGCGCCGGCTTCCAGCCTAGAGGATCGCGCTCACGCGGTTTCCAGGCAGGCGTCGAGGGCGCAGAGGGTTTGCGCGGAGTGGAAACCGGTGCTGCGGTCGGTTTGGTCGCCGCGGCGGCCTTCGCCGGCGCGGGACGCGCGGTTTTGGGTGACGTGCGCTTGCCTGCAGGTTTGCCCGCGCTCGATATCCGTGCGGCGGTTTTGCGCGAGCCGCGTTTGGCGGCCGCGCTCTTGCGCGCCGCCGCACGCTTGACGGTTTTTCGTCCGCCTCCGCTTTTGCCCGCCGGGCGTTTTTTTGCCGGCGTCTTGCGTGTCACGGTTTTCTTCTTCGGGGCGGATTTCTTGCCGGCGGATTTTCTGATGGATTTGCGGGCTCGGCTGGTAGCCATGTCCTTGCGTCTCCCTAGTTCCCCTTTGAACCTCATGCAGGCGAGATAGTGCGCCAGATCAGCGCAATTGTCATGCGGCAGGCTTCAGAAGCTGCGGCCGTCGACCTGTCTGATGTCCAGATCTGCCGGATCAACGCCTTCCAGGCAGCGCACATTCACAGCCGCCATGGGCTGATCGCCCTTGCGGCCGTCGGCGAATGGCGCCACGCCACAAACCGGACAAAAATGATGCCTGATCTGGTGCTTGTTGAAGGTATAGGTGCTCATGTCGCTTTCGGGCGTGCGCAGTTGCAACTGCTCCCGCGGCACGAACCACAACAGATAGCCCTTGGGCCGGCAATGCGAGCAGTTGCACTCGTTCACAGTGCCGATATGGCCCTCCACGTCGAACGCGATCCGTCCGCAATGACAGCCGCCGTGATAATTCATGCGTTTCTCTGACCGTGCGAAGACGCGATTATCGCGCAAGCAGCCGATTGCAAAAAGCGGCTCAACGCCTTCGGCGCGGCTCATCCTTGCCCAGCCGCACCTGCAGCACGCCCTGCCCCGCGCTGTGGCCGTTCAAGGCGGCGACCGCGTGCGCATCCTCAATCGGATTCGCGCATGGTGGAAGACCACGGCTATCGGCCAGAAGCTCGGCGCCAAGCTGATGCCGCGCGACATTGCGGCACTGGCATCCACAGCTGTGAAGAAGATGGCGGCGCGCGACGGCACTGCGGGCGATGGCAAGCTGGGATTCGCGAAGTCGGACGCGCAGTTGGATGCCGAATACGACCGCATGGCGGGGACGGATGGGGGCCGTAGACTCGACGTCGACATGGTGCGGGAGTTGTCGCCGGAGTACCGTGCAGACCGATCACGAGCGCAGGACATCCACGATGCCGCGTCGGGGTACACGCAACGGCGCTATCTACGAATGCTGGACGCGCCGGTTTCGGAAGGGCGAGACAAATCGGTGGAGTTTCTTGCTGGCGGTGGCGGTTCCGGCAAATCGACGATTGCCGAGCATGTTTTTGGAAAGAGCGGAGCCGACATCGTTTATGACGGCACTTTTTCCGACCTCGCGAAGTCTCGCGAAAACATCAAGGCAGCATTGGAATCAGGGCGAGACGCGCACGTCATCTTTGTTTACAGATCGCCAGAAAAATCCGCTGCTGGCGCCATCGGAAGAGCCATTGAAAAGGGTCGCCCGGTGCCGATTGAGGCGCTGGCGAAGGCTCACGCCAATGCACCGGAAGTGGTGCGCGCACTCGCGCAGGAGTACAATGGAAACCCAAGAGTTCAGATTATCGCCATTCACAACGACGGTCAAAAATCTGATGCTCATCTGATGCCTATCGAGGACATTCCTCATGTCGAACAAGGCAGCGCCGAAGCAGCATTCCAATCTGAGCTTGATCGCGCAAAACAAGAAGGGCGGATCAACGACAGGCTCTACGCCGCGTTTGTCCGGAAACGTGGACTTGAGCAACCCGCCGAAGTGGGCGAGGCTGGCTCTCGCAAATCTCAAAGCGGGCCTCACCAAGAACGTAGAGACGCCGTAATCGATGGAAGTGGAAATGCCAGCGGCGCCCTCGGTGAAAGAGCCTACGCCCGTTCCATCGAACGAGGTGGACCCAGCCAACCCGCCGAAGTGGGCGCAAGAGGTTCTGGACAGGCTCAATCGGAACGTGAAAGCAGGCATGGAAACGCCATAGGCGACACTGCGGATTCTCGCAGTTCCGACATCGCCTACAGTCGGGCGCCACAAGACCGCGCAGGCGTAGAACGTCGCGGGGCCAGCGGCCCCGGGGCAGAGCCTTCCACCGGCATCAAGAACGCGCAGGTCGCCGCCGAGCGCGCCGAGCGCGGACTGGATGAACTGCACGTGGCCGGAAAGCGCGATTACGGCCAAGTATGGGACAAGGCCGCCGCGACCCTGAAAGCCGGCGCGCGCGTGATGGCCTTCCATTTGCAGCTCGGCGAACCCCTTGCATTCGCCGTTGAAGAGATCCTTGGCCATGCGCAGGCTGCGCACCCGGCCGTGCGCCTCGAACAGGGCGCCGAGCGCCGCTTCGGTCATGTTGCGCGGCAGGCCGCGCACGGTAATCGTCAACATCGATGTCTCCTTGCGCGGTTCAAAAAGAAACGCCGGGCGGAACGGATCCGCCCGGCGCTCGTGCAACGGTGAAACTCAGGCGACCTGGACTTGGTCGGCCTGCAAACCCTTCGGGCCTTTGGTGGTCACGAAAGTGACCTTCTGGCCTTCCTGCAGCGACTTGAAACCGCTGCCCTGGATGGCGCGAAAGTGCACGAACAGGTCTTCGCCGCCTTCCTGGCTGATGAAGCCGAAGCCCTTGGCGTCGTTGAACCATTTGACGGTTCCGGTCTTGCGTTCTGACATTGGAAAACTCCTCACAGTGGATTTCCGCGGTCCGGAATGGGCCACGGACTGGATTGCGGGGAGTAAGCGGGGCAGAACGATGGGCGGATAGCGCATCGGGCCACGATTTACCGTGACCCGGCAAACACAGCCCGCGCATCATACATTGCTGCGGCTGAAAATGCCAGAATGGAGTGGGGTTGCAGCGAAATCGTGCAGCCGTTTCTCGGTTTCAGTCCATTGGCGGCGCATAGAAGTTGAGGGTGCGCAGCGGAGCTTGGCCGTCGTTGCGCACCTCGTGGCGCTCGCCGCGCTCGATTAGCAGCAGGGTGCCGGGTTTCAGGGGGCGCCGCTCGCCCTCGACGATTGCAGCGCCCTCGCCTTCCATCACGAAGAGCCACTGGTCGGCGTCCTCGTGCCTGTTATGCGAATCGCCTTCGGCGTCGCCAGGCGGGAGGGTCATTACCGCTGCTTCTGCACGCGCGTTGCGGAGCACGATCCGGAAGCGCTCCTCGAAATCCAGGTTCTTGCATTGCATCGCGTTCTCCTCATTCGCGCGACAGGAATATGCGTTCGCGCGCGAAGCCGGCGTCAAACTCACAAGCCGAAGTGCGGATGCTGCAACTGCTGCACGAACACCAGCACCACGCGCGGTTCCATGAATACGGTGAACAACACGCCGTAGGCGCCGCCCCATATGTGTGCGCTGTGGTTGATGCGCCCCGCTCCGCCGCGATCCATGTAGATGGAATAGAGCACGTAGGCAAGGGCGTACAGAATCGCCGGCAGCGGCAGGAAGAACACGATGATCATCGCCCAAGGCTGCAACAAGATGAAGGCGAAAAGCACGGCAGAGACCGCGCCCGAAGCGCCGAGGCTGCGGTAGTTCGAATCACCGCGGTGCGCCCACCAGCTCGGCAGGATCGACACCAGCAGTCCGCCAGCATAGAACAAGGCGAACCCGAACGGCCCTAGATATTGCGTGTACAGTGGCTCCATCACGCGGCCGAAGAAAAAAAGCGTCAGCATGTTGAACAGCAGGTGTTGGCCGTCCGCGTGCACCAGCCCGTAGCTGAGCAATCGCCAGTATTCGTGCCGGCGAGAGATCGCCGGCGGCCACAGGATCAGCGCATCCAGCAGCCGCGGATTGCCGAAGGCGGACAGCGAGACAATGCAGGTGACGGCGATCAGTATAAGCGTGACGATCATGCGAATGCAGTCATTCGGGGGCGCGCCAGTGTAGCGGACACGGTGCCTGCACTCGTCGGTTCAACAGCATGATGCCGTTGCGCTTTCCGACCAAGCGCTCCATCGCGCCGACGCGGTGCTATCCTGACGGTTTGCGCTGCCGCCTTTCGTCGCTCGCCGATACTCAAGGAGTGGTGCCATGTCCGCCAAGCGCCTCCTGATCCGCCGTTGCGCTCCTTTGCTCACCGCCGCTGCACTGCCGCTGATCGCCGCGGCCGCCGCGCCGCCGCCGATCGTCGGCCCTACCATCAACATCGGCGAAATGGGCGTCGCCACCGCCGAACCGCTGGTGCCCGTGCCGCCGACCACGCCCTGTGTGGTGCAGCTCTACACGGCTGATTCGCCCACCGGGACGTTCGACGATTACTCGGCGCATCCCTTCACCTACACACCGCCCGCAGCCTGCCCAGGGCCGTGGAACAAGGTAGTGTTCAAGGCCGACTACAATGTCACCGCCGGTCGGCAGTTCGACCGCACGGCCAGCGTGTGGATCGGCGGTGTCAACATTTATTTCGGCACCACGCAGGAACCGCGCGCGATCGAAAGCCCGAGCTGGCACGTCGAGCGCGATGTCACCGATCTTTCCAATGCGCTGACCGCATCGGCACCCGGTAACGCGGTGCTTTACAACATTTACGACAGCACTTACAACGGTTCGATCACCGGCAGCGCGGAACTGGACTTCTATCCGGCCACCGCTGATTACCCGGCGCCAAAGGTGCCCGACCAGGTGTTCTCGCTGGGTTCCGATCCGGCCGGCAACACGGTCAGCATCTACACCGACCAGACGCCGATGACCGCCACGCTTACCCTGCCGACCAACGTCGAACGCGCCTATCTGGACGTGATCCCCGAAGCGCAGTCGGGCGATGAGTTTTGGTACAGCTGCGGGCCGGATTCGATCGCGTCGATCACCGGCTGCGGCGGCACCGGCTTCCGCGAAGCAGAGATCAGCATCGATGGACAATCGGTAGGCTTCGTGCCGATCTCGCCCTGGATCTACACCGGCGGCATCGATCCATATCTGTGGCGGCCGGTGCCCGGCGTGCAGACGCTGAACTTCGAACCGTTCCGCGTGGATCTCACGCCATTCGCGGCCATGCTGAGCAATGGCCAGCCACACACGTTCTCGATCAGCGTGACCACGGGGGATCCGACCTTCCAGAACAACAGCCAGCGCTTCGACACCGCCGCCACTCTGCTGCTGTTTGATGACGCCGGCAGCTCGCAGATCACCGGCGGCATGCTCGGTGCGGTGAGCGACACAGGCGTGCACCCGGTGAGCACGCTGTCGAACAACGGCGACGTGTACGACATGAACGTCACAGCGCGACACAACTTCAACGCGCGCGGCTACGTCAACACCTCGCACGGACGCGTGACCACCGCGGTGGCCGAGAGTGCGAGCTTTGGCAATCACGACATCACTACCAACAGCAGCACCACCTACGAGCAAAGCATCAATCTTGCCTCGAACGTGGTTTCCACCAGCACGACGATCGATTCCAGCGGCACAAGCAACAGGAGTCGCAACTGGTCGTTCCCGCTGGCCCTGGATTACAAGTTTGTGAGTAATCCCGACGGCTCGGCGTACCAGACCACCACGGCAGACCAGCGCCACGACGTCCACGACAATGCCAGCCCGGCCGGCAAGCCGCGGTATTTCAACAGCCTGGATTATCATGATCAGACCGCGGATACGCTGCAGTTCGACAGCAGCGGTAATCTCACCGGCACCCGCGGTCAGAAGGCGACCCAGAGCTATCTCTACAAGGATTCCTACGCACGTTGTTATAGCCGCACGGTCAATGCCGCTGCGGGCGCGGTGACTGCGGTGACCGACGGCGCAAACTGCCCGTGAGCACAGTATGATCGCGGGTTCCGCGTGCCTTCCGCGCGGAGCCTGCTTTCTTCGCACTGGATACGACGATGAACATCAAACATCCAAGCTTGCACGCCCTGCTCGCACTCGCGCTATGCGCCGGCAGCATGACCCTCGCGCCGCAATCGCACGCTGCAGATGCAATCGCCTTCACGCCCGGCAGTCCGTGGGCGCAAGCGGTCGGGCAGATCAGCAAGACCGACGATTATCACGAGTACACCGTGCATGCCGTCGCCGGCAAGACGCTGAAGGTGAACCTGATCTCGCGCAACCCCAATCTGTATTTCCGCGTGCTGCCGCCGAATTCGCACAAGCCCCTGATCGACACCATGAGCAGCGGCGAGACGAGCTGGTCCACGCAGGCATCGGCGGACACCGACTACACCGTGCACGTATACGCCGACCCCAGCACCCTGCCGAGCAACGAAGTCAGCAAGTTCGCGCTGCAGGTCGGGGTGTTCTAGGCCAGCTCCGGACAAATCGGTCCGGGATTGTCAGAGCACGCGAAATTCGGCGCACGGCTGAATTCCGCTCCGCAAATCAGGTACGTGAAGCAAGAGCACGCTTGCTGCGTGCGGCACTGCCTTTGACGCGCGGAAACTCTGACAAGTCAAAGTTTCCCTTAGCGCGCGAGTTCCCACGCGGCGAGCACGCGGTGTTCGCCGCGGCCCAGCAGGCTGTGCACCAGCGCAAGCCTGCGCACGGCCCAGGCGATTGGCTGCACGCTCTCCGGACGGACCACGCGTTCGTCATAGAGCAAGGTCACGTGCGGCGTGAAACGCCGCTCGACGTGCCGGCCCAGTCCTGCATCGCGCAGCCGCGCGCCCAGATTGTCCTGCAATGCGTGTAGCGCCTGATTCGCGTCCGCATCTCCGCTGCGCAACACGCAGGGCCGTTTGCCGCGGCCGGTAAAACTGCTGACGCAATCCAGCGTGACCTGAAACGGCGACATCGCGATTCGCGACGCCGCGGCGCCCGCGGTTTCGATCAGGGGTTCGGGCAAACCGCAGTAGTCGCCCAGATGATGCAAGGTGATGTGCACGCGGTTGGCCGGAATGGGTTTGCCGTGCAAGCCATGTCTCGCGCGCAGCGCTTCCGCCAGCTCGATGAGCCGCTGTGCGGCTTGCGGATCGGGATACACCGCGAAAAACAAGCGATCGCGTGACTTGGGCGGAGCGGATTCACCAGTCACATTCTGCCCGACGGTCAGCGCACGCTCGTCCATGAAGCCGCCCGGCCCCGACATCGGCTCGTTTCGATTCGTGTCAATTCGCGCGTCATGGACACCGCGTCAACGCCATAATTAGCGACTTACGTGCCAAGCGGATTCCGGATCCGCACTCGCGCCGTCTGCAAGGCCGCTCTCGGCTCGACGGATCACCCCGGCTTCCGGAACCGGTAAATGAACTGGTCGGTATGGCCGCGGATCGACTTATCGAACACCTTGGCGGTGTGCGGGTCGTCGGGGTTGCTTAACGCGTTGCTCGCACCGTCGAACTTGAAGCCCACGGCTTCCACCTCCTTCTTCACCAGCATCGGATCGATGCGATGAAGAGTATCGGTGTCCGCGGCACCCGAACCTGCCGGTGCGATATGGTCGATGATCACGTACACGCCGCCGGGCTTCAGCGCATTGAAAACCTGCTTGTTGAACGCGTTCATGTCCACCGGCCCCATGAAGGGGTCGTGGTAGTCGTGGTAGTTCTGCGAGGTGAACGCCACGTCAACTTTCTGCGGCACGCTCAGAAACGCCGCGGGCTCCTTCAGCAAGGTGACGTTCTTGTAGTGCGGCGTCGCGACCAGCGACTGCCAGTTCGCATAGCTCTTCGCGCTGAACTTGTCCATCTCGTTCGGCCACACGGTGTAGACGTGTCCCGAAGGGCCGACGATCGCGCTGAACACGCGCGTCCAGTAGCCGGTACCAGGTACCAGTTCCAGCACCGCGTCGCCGGGTTTCACCTGCGTGAACGCCATCACCGCGGCGACTTGGCGGCGCGCATCGTCCTTTTTGTCTTCGGCCCGCGCCGGATCATTGATGGCGGCGCTGATGTAGGCCGGCGCCGCGGTGTACGAAGGCGTGGCGGTGGATGCAGCCTGCTGCGCACCGGCAACGGCGGAAACGGTCAGCGCGATCACAGCGGCGAGTGTGTGCGTGCGCATGGCGAACTCCTCAGGGTGGAGTCTTGGAATTATGCGCGCAAACGAAGCGCTCGCGCATATGACCTCCGGCACTTCGGCGCGGTCGCTTGCTTTCGCGCAAATCCGGTCACAAGCTCCGCCTCGTTCGGCAACGGAAACTTATGATGCGCCTTCCGAGGACACATCGAATGCAGCGACATCTGGCCTGGTTGCTGGCGCCCGTCCTGTTTTGCATCTGCGCGCTCGCGGGCGCGTCTCCGGTTTATCACATTGTGGCCTACACCACGGATTGGAATACCGGAGAGGACGCGCAGCTCGACAAGATGGATGCACTGATCTTTGCCTTCGCGCGCATCTCGGGCGATCAGGCGGCACTCTCTTCCACCGCAGCCGAAAAACTCGACCGCATCGTTGCGCTCAAGGCAATACATCCGAAATTGAAGGTCGTGATTTCGATCGGCGGCTGGGGCGTGGGCGGATTTTCAGAAATGGCCGGCACCGCGGCCGGCCGGCAGGCTTTTGCCGAAAGCGCTGCGCGGCTGGCCACAACGCACCACGCCGACGGCATCGATATCGATTGGGAATATCCCGGCCACCACGAGTCCGGCATCCGCTCGAGTCCGCGGGATCGCACGAACTTCACGCTGCTGATGACCGCGTTGCGCGCGGCACTGGATCGCGCCGGCGCGAGCGACGGGAAGCACTACACGTTGAGCGCCGCTGTGGCGGATGGTCGTTTCGTCAGCGGCGTGAATATCGCGGCCGTTGCGCCGCTGGTGGACTGGTTCAACCTGATGACCTACGACTTCTGCAATTCGATGACTCCGGATACGTGCCATCACACCGGCCTGTACCCGTCACGATCCGCGCCGGATGACGCCCGCACCGTCGATCGCGCGGTGCGGCAATTCCTTTCCGCTGGTGCGCCGCCGGAAAAATTGCTGATCGGGGTGGCGATGTATGGGCGCGAATTCGACAAAGTGCAGTCACTGCACGATGGTTTGTACCAGCCTTACGGACATTACGGCGGCGAGCATGCCTGGCCGCAACTGAAACGCGATTTCATCGACCGCAACGGCTACGTTCGTCATTGGGACGCGCTGGCGCAAGCATCGTGGCTGTGGAATCCACGCACGCACGCGTTCATCACCTACGATGATCCGCAATCGATCGCCGCGAAAGCCGCGTACGTCGAGGCGCAGCATTTGGGGGGCATCATGTATTGGGAAGTGCAGGAAGACCCGAGCGGAGAACTGCTCGATGCTCTCTGGCGCGGATTGCATCGCGCTTCGCAAACTCAGCGCAATTGAGAATCCTTGCTACCGCGCCGGTTGTAACCGCTGAAGACGTTCTCTTCCGCGTCATGCGCGCTCTGGCACGTTACGCACAACCGCACGCCCGGCACCGCCCTGCGCCGCGCGGCCGGGATCGCTTCGCCGCATTCGGCGCAGTGCGTCAGGCCCGGACCTCTGCCGCGCTTGCTGCGCGCACGCGCGATCGCGTCCGCTACCGTCGCGTCGATCTGTTCCTGTACTGCATCGTCGTTGACGAAGCCTTTTGCCATGCACTCAAACTAGGAGCGGGCGCGCCAGGATGCAAGCCGTGCCGCCGATGCCGATTGAGCGCTTCGTGGTTCATCGTTCTCAATACCCATCCGGAAAGATGGCGTCGGGTGCGAAATCACCGGGCGCCATCGCATCGCATGGTCGCCTTCAAATATGAACCCGACTGACAAAATTTGAAACTCTATTCGTATGTCAGGACCGATTACACCTGCGCTTACGTCGATCCGGACAATGGCGACATACCCACGCGCGGAAGGTGCTGGACCTCACGCCTGAAGGCCGGCATCCGACGTGGTATGCCGAGCTCGATTACGATAGAGACAATCAAACCGGGGAAACGGATGCATCACGTTGCGCTGTGTCTTGCGGCAATCGCGTGCGGCTGCGCAGCGCGTGCGACCTACGCCGATGATTTGACGATCGCTACCGACCGGCCTGGCATCCTGTACGGCACTGAGGTCGTGCCGGTTGGGCGCGTGCAGGTCGAAGCTGGCGTGCCGACCTGGCAACGCAGCGATTCGAACGGCGAGCGCGACACGCTGATCACCACGCCGACCTCTCTGCGCATTGGCGTGAGTGATGCGTTCGAATTCCAAATCGTCAGTTCACCATTCGATCGAGATCGCATGCACGGTGCGGCGGGCGACGATTCGGTCAGTGGCTCGGGCGATCTGCAACTCGGCGCGAAGTGGCTACTGCGCACGACCGACGCGCACGGACCGAGATTCGCGCTGATCGGTTACGTCAGCCTGCCGACGGGCAGCCGGGCATTCACCGCAGGACGGCCCGGTTACAACCTCAATCTGGTCGGCAACTGGAATCTCGCCGACGACACCAACTTCGGCGCGATGCTCGGCGCAACGCACATGCCGATCGCGAGCGGCGGTCACGCCGACAGCGGCATTGTCGCGGTCAATCTTTCGCGCAGCTTCAGTGACCGCTTGGGCGGCTACGTGGAAACCGGCTGGTTTCCGGGCTTCCGCAATGCACAATCCACCGCGCTCGCCGGCGCAGGCGTGACTTGGCTCGTCACGAATCGATTTCAGATCGACGGCTTCTTTGATCGGGGACTCAACAAGGATAGCCCGGATTGGGCGCTCGGCACAGGCGCGTCGGTTTTGTTCTGAGAATTGGGTGCCTCTGCACTCATGTTAGGACGGAATAACGCTCTTCCATTGCAGTCATGATGCGCCGACGCTGACTCGCAGAAATCTGCTCGCCCGGACGTCAGCAATAAAATTGTGCATGCGCGGATTGATTACTTGGACACCCGAGGAAGTTATCGATTTGTTACATACCCTCCGGATAACGCCCAACCCCCTCCCCATTCTGGCAAATTTGTCGACTGGTGCGGTTTTCATCGCTTCCGAATAGGCGTACTCTCGACCGCCCCTGCCCGATCGGAGCGCCGCCATGGCCCTGTGGAAAGAACAGCAAGCGAAACCTTCGTCCACTCCCGTACCCGATGCGCTGGACCTCTCGACGCGTTACGAACCGGCCGCGGCGGAGCCGCAGCTCGCACCGGCGCCTTCGCACGCACCCGCACGTAACAAGCCACTGGGTGAATCGCTGATAGCGCCGGACATCGCAATCGAAGGCAAGATCGAAGGAGCGGGCCACGTACGCATCGCCGGCCGCTTCAAGGGCGACGTCAACGTGCGTGGCGATCTCACCATCGAGCCCAGCGCCAAGGTCGACGGCAGTGTGCGCGCGGAAAAGGTGATCGTCGCGGGCGAGTTGACCGGCAACATCGAAAGCGCATCCCACGTGGAATTGCAGCAGAGCGGCGCGCTGACCGGCGATCTGAAAGCGGTCACGCTCACCGTCGCCGCTGGCTCGCGCATGCGTGGGCATGTGGAGTTCGGCTGGGGTGACGGCAAGGCCGAAACGCCGCGCAACGGTGCAGCACACAAGAACGGCTCCGGTCTGGTGTCGTGACGGCTCCGCGCGCGGGCGGCGGCGCGGCCACACGCACGTGCCCGCATTGCCGCGAAACCATTCTGGAAAGCGCGGCGGTTTGCCCGGCGTGCAAGCATCACCTGCGATTCGGCGGTCCGGCGCAGGCCGTCGCCGCCCTGCCCGGCACCATCACGCCCTTGAAGGTCGAAGGCAGCATCCGCAATCCCAACGGCGGCAACTGGGAATACTCGATGGTGCTGACCATCCGCAACGAGCGCGGCGAGGAAGTGGCGCGCAAACTGGTCGGCGTGGGCGCGATGCAGGCAAACGAGGAGCGGACATTCTCCTTGTGCGTAGAACTGGCTTCCGCCGAGGGCAAACGCACGCGGCATTGATGATTTCGACGGACTTTCGAAGCTCCCGGCGCTGATCCGCGGCGTCGGCTTCATTCTTGCTTGGCTGTCGGTTTCACCCGTTCCGCCAGCGCGGCGCGGAAAACACACGGACGAAGCCAGCGTGACGACCGAGATCCAGGAAACCCGCATCGATACGATCGATCTGCGCATCGGCATGTTCGTTTGCAGGCTGGACCGCCCTTGGGAAGACACGCCGTTTCCGTTGCAGGGCGTGGAAGTGCGTACCCAAGAGGACCTGCGCACGCTCCGCGAACTGTGCCGTCACGTCTACATCGACCGCCGTCGCGAAGCGGTCGATCACACCCTGCAATTGCGTTACGGCGAGCAGCCGGACACGCGTTTCCAGCGGGCGGTGACCTACCCCGACCGCGTCAGCATCGAGGAAGAACTGCCGAGCGCGCGCGAAGCCCTGCGCAGCGCGGCGATCCTGGTCGACCTCATCTATGCGGATGTCGCCAGCGGACGCGAGTTGTCGGTGGAACACGTCGAGCAAGCAGTGCGACCGCTGGTGGCGAGCGTGCTGCGCAGCGCCGATGCGTTTCTCTATCTGGAAAGCATGCGCCGGCACGATAGCTACACCTACAGCCATGCTATCGGTTGCAGTGCGCTGGCTGCAGCATTCGGCCGGCATCTCGGCCTGCATGAGGAGACGGTTTTCGGCCTCGCAGTCGGCGGGTTGCTGATGGATATCGGCAAGATGCGCGTGCCGCAATCCCTGCTGCAAAGCCCGAGATCATTGTCGGACGAGGAACTGGCGATTGTGCGCGCCCACCTCTCGCATGGCATGGACATCGTCGGCAGCGCCGGCATAAGCGATCCCGACGTGCTGGCCGTGCTGCGCACGCATCACGAGCGCCACGACGGCAGCGGCTATCCGCAAGGCCTGCATGGCAACGCGATTCCCGTCGCCGGGCGCATGCTCGGCATCATCGACAGCTACGACGCGATGATCAGCGCACGCCCTTACCGCGCGCCGATTTCCCGTCATCACGCCCTGCAGCAGATATACCGCAAGCGAGACAAGTTGTTCCAGGCGGAACTCGTCGAACAGTTCCAGGCGTGTCTCGGCGTATATCCGACCGGCTCGCTGGTCGAATTGAACACCGGCGAGATCGCCGTCGTGATGATGCAGAACCGAGTGCGCCGCCTGCGCCCGCGCGTACTGCTGCTGACCACGCCGGACAAGCAGCCGCTCGCCGATTTCCAGCCATTTGATCTGTTGAATCAGGCCAACGACCGCAGCGCTGTCGAGATCGCGCGCAGCGTGGCCGCTGGCGAATACGGCATCGACGCCGCCGGGTTGCTGTCGTGAATGCGCCGGCACCATCATGTTGAACCAGCGCGAAATCCTTGCCGCGCTCGAGCGCCGCATCAGCGTCGGATCGGGTTTTGCCCTATTGGCCGTGCGCGTGTGCGATCTGCGCGACGTCGCCATCCGCCACGGAGCGCAACGCGGCGAGCAGGCCGAAGCGGATGCCGAACGTTTGATCCGCGAATCCCTGCGGCCCGTCGATGAAGCGTTCCGCGCCGGCGACGAACTATTCGCCGTGATCTTGCCAGATCTGCCTGCGCGTAATCACGCCTTGCTCGCCGCGACGCGCCTGTTCAAATCGTTTGAACGGCCGCTGCGCGGCGACGGTGTGCCATGGCAGGGAAGATTGCGGATCGGCGCGGCCTTCTTCCCGCAGGACGGCGGCGATGCCGATACGCTGTGGCGGCGGGCGCAGATGGCAAAGCAACATGCAGCGCGGCGCGGTGAGCCCTGCGGCTTTTACGAAGTGCGCGAAAGTCGAATCGACATCGACTACGACGAATTGCGCGAGAGCATCGAATCCAACCGGCTGCGTGCGTACTTCCAGCCGCTGTGGGATCTGCGCGCGCGGCGCATCGTGGGTGTGGAATCGCTGGCGCGCTGGACCACCGCGCGGCAAGAAATCGTGCCGCCGGATCAGTTCGTACCATTCGCGGAACAGAGCGATCTGATCGTGGCGCTGACGCACTGGAGCATCAATGCCACCTTCCGTCACGCCGCTGCGCTCGGCAAGAGCGATCTCGGCATCGCGATCAATCTATCCGCGCGCGCGGTGGCTCGCGGCGGCGTGACGGAGCAGCTTCGCGACGCGTTGAGCATCTGGGGCATCGCGCCGACTTCGGTGATCGCCGAATTCACCGAGACCGCGCTGGTCGAGGATTTCGACCGCACCGTGCGCACACTGCGGCAGTTGCGCGATCTGGGCATGCGCGTGGCGATTGACGATTTCGGCACCGGCTACGCGTCGCTGATGTATCTCAGCCGTTTTCCCGCGACCGATCTGAAAATCGACAAGACGTTGATCGAACCGATCGGCCTTGATGCGCGCGCCGCACGGCTGGCCGAATCGATCATCCAGCTTGCGCACCGGCTGGACATGACGACCACGGCCGAAGGTATCGCCGACGCGAATACCGATCGCCTGTTGATGGAAATGGGTTGCGATTACGGCCAAGGCTTCCATCTCGGCGCCCCGCAACCAGCCGATAAGTTCATCGAGCGGTTCTGCGCAGAGACCGTCGGCTGAAGTGCCGATCCTGTCGCGGCTACAGCGCGGGTTCGGCCACATCGGCGGCCGCATCGGACGCCAGCGCACGCTGATGCTCTCGATGATGCGGATCACGCTGGCAACGGCGCTGCTGTCCGACTATTCCGCGATCGGGTCGGCGGCCGGCGGACTGCTGTTGTTGCTGCGCTGCTTCATGGCGTTCTCGGTAGACGGCGAGCTACGCATCGCGATCGGCGCGATCGTGCTCGCCTGCGTCGCCGACAGGGTCAGTGCGGTTGGCGCACCCGCGACCGCCGAACAATTTCCGGTGAAGCCCGGCTCAGCGGACTCGCGCTCGGCATGACCATGGACTGCACTCTTCGGCGGCCTCACACCGTTTCTCGCCGAACTGTTGGTTCAATGCACTGGATGGAGCGGCCTTCCCGGCACCATGATCGCCGCTGTCGCGCTGGCCATATTGCCCATGTCCTTCAACACGGCGAGACAAGTCCGCGTCTCACGCGGATCCCTGTCCGCCAACGTGGCAGTCACGCTTTGAATGAGTCGATCTGACGTGTGCGGGAACCAGAAACAAGAACGCCAGTGAGCGCTAACCCACTGGCGTTCTTGTTGTTTTATTGGCGCGCCCGGAGAGATTCGAACTCCCGACCACCAAGTTCGTAGCCTGGTACTCTATCCAACTGAGCTACGGGCGCGTTGTGAACCCGCAATTATTCCGGGTTGATGCGCATGCGTCAATGAATTGCGCTTCTTTGATCTGGCGGAGAGAGAGGGATTCGAACCCTCGATCAGGCTTTTGACCCGATACTCCCTTAGCAGGGGAGCCCCTTCGGCCTCTCGGGCATCTCTCCGAACTTGCACGATCTTGCTCAGTCATCCATGACACACAATCCGTTCGCCATCTTGGCTCACCCTCACGTTCAGCGGGAGAGTCCCCCGGTCTCTCGCATAGCCTGACGCTCGACCTCTCGGGTATCTCTGCTGTTCGAACGCTACTTTTCGCGCACAATCGCACGCGCCACGACAGCGCGGAAGCATAACGACGTGTGGATGGCAGGTAAAGCTCAGGTGGAGCTGGAGCCCGCGGCAGGATTGTTCCCGCCCGGATGTTCGTCCTTGATGCGCTGGAAGATCTCTTCGCGGTGCACTGCCACGTCCTTGGGCGCGTTGATGCCGATGCGCACTTGGTTGCCTTTGACGCCCAGCACGGTCACGGTCACCTGTTCGCCGATCATCAGCGTTTCACCTACTCGGCGGGTCAGAATCAACATGTCGATACTCCTGATCGTCAGGTCGTCAGACCCGCATCAATCCGCACGGCTCCGCCAAGGCACGCGCATGATGCAATCCGGCGAACTTGCCGGGATCGCCGCCTCCCCGACTGTCCCTTCCTTGCCGGCGCAAACCGCGCCGGACACTGGTGATCAGAAATACTAGCCGAGCCCGGCATCCCCGTGCAATGAAATTAAACGCGCGAGAGGCGATCCGTGCCGTTGGTCATGCCACTGGTCATGCCACTGGTCATGCCAGTTTGCCGGCCAGCCACAGCGGCAATTCGCGCAGGGCCTGATCCAGCGCAGGCGAATCGGCGCCGCCGCCTTGCGCCATGTCTGGGCGGCCGCCACCCTTGCCGCCGATTTGCGAGGCAATGTGTGCGACCACTTCGCCAGCCTTCACCTTGTTCAACGCAGTGCCGTGCACACCCGCTATCAGCGCGGCCTTGCCATCACTGCTGGATGCCAGCAGCACCACGCAGTTGCGCAGTTTTTGTTTGAGCGCGTCTACCGCATCACGCAGCGCTTTCGCGTCCATGCCATCGGCGCGCGCGGCGACCAGTTTGATGCCATTGACCTCTTGCGCTTGCGATGCGAGATCGCCTGTTGCCGCGCCTGCGGCTTTGGACTTTAGGGCGTCCAGTTCGCGCTCGAGTTTCTTCTGGTGCGCAAGGATCTGCCGCAATTTTTCGGCGACATCGCTCGTGCTGCTGGAGAGCAAGCCGGCGACCTCCGCCAGCCGGCGTTCTTCCTCATCCACCATCGCGATCGCGCCGGCGCCCGTCACCGCTTCGATGCGTCGGATGCCGGCAGCCACGCCGGATTCGGAGACGATCTTGAACAAGCCGATATCGCCGGTGCGCGAGACATGCGTGCCACCGCACAGTTCCGTCGAGAAACCACCCATCTTCAGTACGCGCACGCGATCGCCATACTTCTCGCCAAAGAGCGCCATCGCGCCGAAGTCCAGCGCTTCCTGATAGCCCATGTGATGCACTTCGGCTTCTTCGTTGCGGCGGATTTGCGCGTTGACGATGTCCTCGATGCGACGCAGTTGATCGCGTGTCACGGGTTGGAAATGCGAGAAGTCGAAGCGCAGGCGGTCGGGCGCGACCAGCGAACCCTTCTGTGTGACATGTTCGCCCAACACCTGCCGCAACGCCGCGTGCAAAAGATGCGTGGCCGAATGGTTCAACACCGTCGCCTGCCGGCGCACACCGTTCACTCGCGCGTGTACTAGATCGTTTGTTCGAAGCGGTACGTCGCCTTTCCACTCGCCGACGTGCGCGTGGAATTGGCCGCCGAGCTTCTGCGTGTCGCTGACGAGGAAGCGGCCAGCTCCGAGTTCCAGCGCGCCGGCATCGCCGACCTGTCCACCGGATTCCGCGTAGAACGGCGTGCGATCCAGGATCAGCGAACCCTTTTCGCCAGGCGCCAGCGATTCGACCGCGCGGCCCTCGCGCAAAACGGCCACGATTCTGCCGTCCGATTCCAGCGCTTCGTATCCCACAAATTCGGTTGGTTGCAATTTGCTGGCGACTTCCGCTGGAATTTGACCTTTGCTTTCGAACTTGCTCGCGCTGCGCGCACGCTCGCGCTGCGCTTCCATCGCGCGCTCGAAACCGGCCATATCCACGCTCAGGCCGCGTTCGCGCGCGATATCGGCGGTGAGATCGACCGGGAATCCGTAGGTGTCGTATAGCTTGAACGCGTCTTCGCCCGCGATCACACCCTCGCGCGCGCGGGACGCGACATCGTCGAAAATGCGCATGCCTTGCTCCAGCGTTTCGCCGAAGCGTTGTTCTTCCGCGCGCAGCGCTTCCTCGACGAACTTCTGCTTCTTCGCCAATTCCGGATAGGCCTCGCCCATTTCCGCGACCAGCGGCGCGACCATCTTCCAGAAGAATTCGCCCCGCACGCCGAGCATGTACCCGTGCCGCAACGCGCGGCGGATGATCCGTCGCAGCACATAGCCGCGGCCTTCGTTGGACGGCAGCACGCCGTCCACGACCAGAAACGAACACGCACGGATGTGATCGGCGATCACGCGCAGTGACTTGTTCTCGTGATCCCTGGTGTTCGTCAGGCGTGCGGCAGCGTCGATCAGACGCACGAATAAATCGATTTCGTAATTGGAATGCACGTGCTGGAGAACCGCCGCAAGGCGTTCCAGGCCCATGCCTGTATCCACGCACGGCGCGGGCAGCGGCGAGAGTGTGCCGTCCGCCGCTCGATCGAACTGCATGAAAACCAGATTCCAGATTTCGATGTAGCGATCGCCGTCTTCGCCCTCGGAACCCGGCGGCCCGCCGGCTACGTCCGGACCGTGATCGTAGAAAATTTCCGTGCAAGGTCCGCAAGGGCCGGTGTCGGCCATCTGCCAGAAATTATCGGAAGCGAACTGCGCGCCCTTGTTGTCGCCGATGCGCACGATGCGCTCGGGAGGGACGCCGATCACGTCTTTCCAGATTTGATATGACTCGTCATCGGTGTGATAGACCGTGACCCACAACCGATCAGGCGGCAGTTTGAATACCTCAGTTAGCAGTTCCCACGCCCATTCGATCGCCGCGCGTTTGAAGTAGTCGCCGAACGACCAGTTGCCCAGCATCTCAAAAAAGGTGTGGTGGCGCGCGGTGTAGCCGACCGAATCCAGATCGTTGTGCTTGCCGCCCGCGCGCAGACAGCGTTGCACATCGGCCGCGCGCACGTACGGCAGTTTCTCGCTGCCGAGGAACACGTTCTTGAACTGCACCATCCCCGAATTGGTGAACAGCAACGTCGGATCATTGGCCGGCACCAGCGTGGCCGAGGGCACGATGGTGTGGCCGCGGTCGCGGAAAAATTCCAGGAACGTCGAGCGGATTTCGGCGGTTTTCATGTGGGCGATGCGATTTTCTCGAACGCACCACGCCGCGGCGACGCGGCCATCCGCTTCAATCCGCGGCGCCCGTATCGTCCACTTCGGCGTGGGTAACGGCCCGTACTGTGGCGGCGGAAAAGCCGCGGCGCAAGAGGAAGGCCGCGCGCCTGCCCCGTTCGGAGTGATCGGCAGCCGGCTTGTTTCCGTATTTCTTGCGCAATTGCGCGGCGGCGAGAGCGTTCCAATCCGCATGGGCCGCATCCAGCAACGTGCGGATCGCGGTTTCCGGCAGGCCGTGCGAACGCAGTTCCGCGCGCACTCGCGATGGACCATAACCTTGCGCAGTGCGCGCGCGCAGGATCATCTCGCCGAAGCGGTTGTCGTCCTGATATTTCTGCTCGCCGAGACGCTCGATCGCCTCAGCGCTTTCCGTTTCGTCGTAACCGCCGTGTTCCAGCCGAGCGCGCAATTCGCGTTGCGATTGCTCGCGGCGCGCGAGTAGAGACAAGCCGCGTTCGTAGGCGCTGCGCTCGTCGCGCTGTTTCTTTTCGTCCTTGCGGAAACGACGCATGGGCGTCCGAAGTTACGCCTCGACTTCCTCGGCGTCTTCCGTGGCCACCACGCCGCCACCGTTGCGCACGGCGGTCAGCAGCTTGGCGCGCAAGGCCTCGTCCAGCTCCTTGGCGACGCTCGGGTTGTCCTTCAGATACTGGCGTGCGTTTTCCTTGCCCTGTCCGATGCGCTCGCCGCCATAGCTGTACCAGGCACCGGATTTCTCGACCAGATTGTTCGCAACGCCCAGCTCGATCAACTCGCCCTCGTACGACGTGCCTTCACCGTAAAGGATCTCGAATTCGGCCTGACGGAACGGCGGTGCGACCTTGTTCTTGACCACCTTCACGCGGGTCTCCGAACCGATCACTTCCTCGCCGCGCTTCACCGCGCCGATGCGGCGGATGTCCAGCCGCACCGAGGCGTAGAACTTCAGCGCGTTACCGCCAGTAGTGGTTTCCGGATTGCCGAACATCACGCCGATCTTCATTCGAATCTGGTTGATGAAGATGACCAAAGTATTTGAACGCTTGATGTTTGCGGTGAGCTTACGAAGGGCTTGACTCATCAGACGCGCGTGCAGACCGACGTGGCTGTCGCCCATCTCGCCCTCGATTTCGGCCTTGGGCGTCAACGCAGCCACCGAATCCACCACGACCACGTCTACGGCATTGGAACGCACCAGCATGTCGGCGATCTCCAGCGCCTGCTCGCCGGTGTCGGGCTGCGACACCAACAGGTCGTCGACATTGACACCCAGCTTCGCCGCATAGACCGGATCGAGCGCATGCTCGGCATCCACGAATGCGGCGGTTCCACCATTGCGCTGGCAGTTGGCGATCACCTGCAGAGTCAGCGTGGTCTTGCCCGAGGATTCCGGGCCGTAGATTTCCACCACGCGTCCGCGCGGCAGGCCGCCGATGCCGAGTGCGACGTCCAATCCCAGCGAGCCGGTCGAGACGACATCCACGGCCTCATTACTGCGGTCACCCATGCGCATTACCGCGCCCTTGCCGAACTGCTTTTCGATCTGGCTGAGCGCGGAAGCGAGCGCGCGGCGCTTGTTGTCGTCCATTTGTGAATCCTCGATTGTTTACTGCGGCAAGTGTGCTGGTTGACGATCTCATCGACTGCGACAAGCAACCGAGAGCCTGAATGAAGCCGCACCGCGAAGTGAGTCGGCTTGCAATGAATCCGGTCACTCCGCGGCAATTATTTCATAGCGAGGCGATTGCGCCAGCGGCTTTCATCGCATCAGGTTGTCAGGATTTTCCGAATGCCTTCCAACGCGTGCGCCACCGTCTGCCTTCGCACCGCTTCACGGTCGCCGCCGAAGTGGAATATCTGTGCCCTCGCGTAACCGCCTCGGCGTTTCCATGCGATCCATACCGTGCCGACAGGCTTGTCCACTGTGCCGCCGGATGGACCGGCGATGCCGGTGACGGCCACTGCGACTGTCGCACCAAAACGCGCCAGCGCACCCGAGACCATTTCAATCGCGGTTTCCTGACTGACCGCGCCGTGGCGTTCCAATGTGTGCGGGTGCACACCCAGCAGGGCTTCCTTGGCTTCATAGCTGTAAGCCACCACGCCGCACTCAAACCAGGCTGAAGAGCCCGGCAGGTCGGTCAGCACCTTGGCGATCCAGCCGCCGGTGCAAGACTCGGCAGTGGTCAGCATCTGCCTGCGCTCACGCAGGATTTCCGCAATCTCCGCAGCCTGCGCGCGCAGAGTGTCGTCCGAATGAAGGGTGTCCATGCGAGTCTCGCGGCGCGTTCGATTCCGCTTTCTACTCCGCCGCGCGGTTTTCGCCAAGCGGGCCTTCTCGATGCTTCTGAGGCGTGTACCGAGCTTGCATTGATGTGACGCGCAAGGGAATCGCGTCCTGCTCTTTGATTATTTGCAGCAAAGTCGGCGAATGTACACATAGTGAGGCTTTTGACTTCCGTCGTGCTGGACTAACCGCGCACGATTCGAGGATCGTTTCGTTCGCGCTCGGGCAAAGGCCACGCTGCTCAACGTCTCCTACGATCCGACGCGGGAGCCGCGCACCTCGATCTGCACGTCGAATCGATGGACCTGAGGCTGGAGGCCGACCTCGCAAGCGATGAATTGCACGAACGGGGATTCCGGGCAGGCATGGAACTCGGCGTGTTGCCTCGCGCGGCCACGCCTGGCGCATGTTTTCCACGCCTCTCAACGGATCTGTTCCAGAATCGGATGAATGGGTGAAGTCGAGAGCAACGCTACATCACGATTTCGAACTCATGGCCGTTGACGGTGTGGATTTTCAGGCGGTGAGTACCCGAGGAAACCGGACCGCCCGAGCTCGACGAGGGCAACGTGATCGTCGCGCGTGCCCCCATCTCCGCCGTTATTCCTGCGTAACCTGGTTTGAAGGTGTTGTAGGCGTAGTCATTGGCGAATGCCGTCTTGGGCAATGCCGCCAACGCCTTCGAGTCCCATTGTTCGACAACAGCGTTATTGTTATCGAGGAGTTCGGCTCGAACGATGTTCGATGGTTCCTCCGGCGTGCCCGCATCCAGATAGGCCGTGAAGCGCACAGAGCCATCCGGAAACAACTTGCCCGCCGTCAAACTGATGTGATGTTTCGATGGATTGACCGGCCCACTGTGAAAAGCGGAGATCACCGAGCCCCGATAGTGGTCATACGTCACGACGACGAAAAGCACGGTGACGACCGCGCCGATCAAGCCGACGCGCTCTATGCATCGCATTGACCACTCGCCGCTGCCGAGCCACTGAAACCACGTCTTCCTGGTTAGCGCTGGGTGGCGACGCATCAACCATGAATCCACCGAATACGCTGACGCGCCAGTGACGAACAGCGTGACACCCATTGCGAAGTTGGCCGACGCCATCGTCCATTCGTCGATGCAAGTCGCGCCCTGCCAGCCGAACAGCAGCATGAGGACAAAACTGAAGGCGATGGTGACCATCGACGATAGCCGCGTCATGAAGCCCGCAATCGTGAAAGCACCGAAGATGAGTTCCGCGGCGCTGAACGCGATGACGCCCGTGTAGAGCAACGCGAAGTGGCGAAGCATGTAGTCGACGACGTGATCCATGCCCAACAGTGCGCCAGGCATCGCCGACTGGAACTTGTTGGCCATCCAGGTCGGCGCGTGCGGATCGAGTTTGCTCGGCGCGTAGATGAAGCGACGGCTTCCACCGCCCCAATAGATCCAGCCCTGGACAAATCGGACAGCAAGAAGTGCGACCGCCCCCAGGCGCCAGCCATCCAGTGTCGCGGGTGTTGCACGATTCACGTTCGTTTCGGACACGGTTGTCACGGTCATGGCTCATCTCCGCCGGCACTGTATGGTTTGAAACCGTAGCGCTTGAAAATCGCCATCGCTTCATCGGATGCAATGTAGTCAAGCCAGAGTTTGCCGGCGGCAGCGTTGGCGGCATTCTTCACGACGGCAGCGCCATAGTTTCCAGCGGTGTCCTGGTTAGACGGAATATCGACGTGTTCGATGGGGTTGCCCACTTCGGCCTGAAACAGTGCCTCGGAACGCCATGTGACGCCGGCATCCACGCGATGCTGCATGATGGAAAGCGGTGTTTGTCGATGGTGGATGCGGGTGAGTTCTGCCGATCCATCTCTCACCTTCTTCTCGTAAACCGCCGTCACGAGCGCATCACCCCCGGCCTTCCTGAGCGACGCCTTGATTTGCCTGGCCACGCCCTCGAACTCGGGATCGGGCATCGCCAACCGCACATCAGGTCTTGCCAAGTCTGCGAGACCTTTGATGTGCAACGGGTTTCCCTTAGCGACCATGATGGTCAAGCCGTTGCTGACGTAGCCAACGGCGGGCCCAACCAGGACGCCCTCGTCGACTAGCTTTTTAGTCGCTTTGAGCCCGGCGAAATAGACATCGGGCTTCGCCGTCCACGTCATGTTGCCAACGGTGATGACTCCGCCAGCCTTCATCTGCTTGACGAGCAGCCCTGGTGGAATCGTTTCCCAATAAATGCGCCCCTTGAACTGAGGATATTTTCTTTCGAATGTTTCAACCAACGGCGCCATGGCAAAGAAATAGTTGCCGCCCACATACAGCACGAGCTTGGCATTGAACGGGTCGCCGTGGAAATCAGAGAGGACATCGATCTCCGGCACGGTGAAGTCGAGGCCACGTTCGACGACGTCGTTATTCTTTCCGTTCTGCCAGGGTGGGAACATTCGCGCATCGTTCGACTTGGCCATGATGTCCTCAGCTTGAATGGGACCGCTGACCACAGCCGCTATGAGTGCGAGCAGAAACATGCCCACGTGCGATAGCGCATCACTTCGCATACTGGAACCCCGCGAGTTGGAGCTCGGGCAGTGTCGCAACCGCACCCGGTGTCAGCACGACGCCGTCCACCAGATGATTCGTCAGCTCGGCGCTCAGTTGCTCCTGAGACAAATTGTCCGGGTTCAACCCAGCATTCATGAGTTTTTCGGCGGTTTCCCAGATCGCGTTATGGCAAGCCAAAAACACGACGCCACGCCGCTGGAGCGCCGGGATCGAGTTGTCATGCGGCGAGAATGCACCATTGGGATCCTCAAAGTTTTTGGGGTCGGCAGATCCAGCCTTTTGCTCGATGATGAACGTGTTGCTTGTCTGCTTGCCAGCTCCGAGCTTGGCCAGTTGATACTTGTCCCACGTGGCCTGGTCGAACAAAGCCAAATGCGCCATGCCGTGCGTCGCGGACACGGCCAAGAAATCGGGGTGTTTGAATGACCAAATCTGCGCGTTGAGAGAGTTTCGCATCAGGTTCAACCACGGCCCATCAAGGTCAGTGTTGTCCCACACCTGCTTCGGTGAACCCTTATAAGCAATAATTTCGTTTAGTGCCTCGTGATCCCACTGATCCTTGTCGACGAGAATCATCGGCACCGTTTTGAAATCGCGGCGACGTTTTGCTTTCGCCAATCTGTCTGTCAGCGCGCGCAGCGATGAGGCCCCATCGGGCATCCAGCTTTTGCTTTCCGCAGCAGTCACGCTGGTTTGCGCCATGATCAATCCTCCCGCGGTTGCGCCCATTGCGATCAGGGCCATGCGCCGCCGTGCGTCATATTCCATGAGCGACTCCTTCTCGGTTACACGAGGTTCAATGCACGCAAGCTTCGCAGAAGCATGTAGGCGGCCACGATGAAAATAAGAACGACGAAGATGAGATTGAGCGTTCCTTTGTGCGCATTTGCGCGAACCGCTACGCGCGCGCCAAGCAGTCCACCGCCGATGCCGCCGGCAATGAAAATGGCAGCCAGTACCCAGGCAATCCATCCCGACCAGGCGTAGTTGACCGCAGTGGTCAACCCGAACGCTGCGACCGCAACTAGTGAGGAACCCACGGCATACAAGATCGGCATGCGCGTGGATGCCATCAGTCCCGGCACGATGAGGAACCCGCCGCCGATCCCGAAGAAACCCGATAGTGCGCCCGTGATGGCACCAGCCATCGTGAGCTTCGGGGCGTTCTTCGCGTTCAGCGTCACATTTGGATCGCCGCCAGCATCCCTCCGCCGCAACATGGCCACGCCCACAGCCACCATGAGTAGCGCAAAGAGCAGCAGCAGGCGCTGGCCATCGACAAGTTTGCCGAACGTCGATCCAACCAGCGCACCGATCACCCCCGCGCAGGCGAAAACCAGCGCGCAACGCCATTTCACATTACCGCGCCGTGCATGATTGACGAGGTTCGATGCTGCATTGACTGCGACAGACAATGCGCTCGTGCCGATCGCGACGTGCGGATTGGACACGCCCACGACGTAAACCATCAAAGGCACCGCGAGAATCGAGCCGCCACCCCCGACCAGGCCGAGCGTGAAACCGACGGCGCCACCCGAGAGGAGACCGAGCACGTATTGAAGCAGGCTCAACGTCATTCCAATCAGCTCAATGCAGAGCCGATTTTTCTTGCGGCTTGCACATCCATTCGCGCCCTTTGAGCATGCCCTGCCAATAGACCTGAGGCAGAATCTTGGTCTTGAGCATCCACGCGAGCGAAGACGGCTTCTGCCCGTCGATGAGCCACTTTGGAAACGTAGGCAGCAGCTTGCCCCCGTAGCCGAACTCTGCGAGAACGATCTTCCCACGTTCGACGGTAAGCGGGCACGAACCGTATCCATCGTAGGCAGCGGTCGGCGCCGCGCCATCGAGTACCGCGAGCAAGTTCGTTGCGACGATAGGTGCCTGCTTGCGGGCGGCCGCTGCTGTCTTTGCGTTTGGCGTTGATGCGACATCGCCCAGCGCAAACACGTTCTTGAAACGCTTGTGTTGCATCGTCGCATCATCCACGTCCACCCAACCGGAAGGTGCCGCCAAGGCACTCGTTCTCACAAACTCCGGCGAAACCTGCGCAGGACAGACGTGTAGAAAATCGAACTGACGCGAAACGTCGGCCTCCGTTCCGTCAGCGCGCTTCTCGCGAAAGACCGCCGTTCTTGCAGCGCCGTCTACCCGCACCAGACGCGATTCCGTATGCAAGGTCGCACCGTAACGGTTCACGTATTCCATTAAAGGAGGAACAAACTCTTTCACGCCGAAGAGCACCGGTGCAGCGGTGTGGAAGTGAATGGCGATGTCGCCCAGCCTGCCTTGCGAGCGCCAGTAGTCCGCCGAGAGATACATTGCCTTTTGAGGTGCGCCGGCGCATTTGATCGGCATCGGCGCCTGCGTGAAGAGCGCCACGCCTTTTTGCAGCTTCTGAACCAGTTCCCATGTGTAGGGCGCCAAATCGAAACGGTAGTTCGATGTCACCCCGTTCTTGCCCAATGCCTCTGACAACCCCGGTATCGCGCTCCAATCGAGCGTCAACCCGCAAGCAACGACCAGCATGCGATACCGTTCGCGTTCGCCGGAACTCAGCGCGACTTCGTTTCGCTCCGGGTCGAAGGCAACGACGGCCGCTTTTCGCCAAGTGACTTCGGCCGGCATGACGCTGGCCATCGAATGGCAGGTTTCAGCGGCCGTGAACACGCCTGCCCCGACCATCGTCCACCCGGGCTGGTAATAATGCTTCTCGGCGGGCTCGACCACACAGATTTTCAGCGATGGTCGACGGCGCAACAGACTCGCCGCCGTGGCAATGCCGGCAGCGCCGCCGCCCACGATGACGACATCCCAGATCGGGGCACCAGCGCCGTTTGCAGTCTGTCGCTCGCGTAGCCTTGGTGCGACCGCGGCAATATCCACGCCCGCGCTACTCGCACGCGCGATCAACTCGACCGCACTGGTTTCATGCGCGTGCGACAACGCCCAGAGCGTTGCCGAACGCGAACCGCTGCGGCAATACGCGAGGATCGGGCCTGGCATCTCACTCAGCGCCTTTTGAAACTCGGCAATCTGCGCATCGGTGATAGAAGACGCCACCACAGGAATGTGCCGGAAAGCCAATCCTGCCGCCGACGACGCAGCGGCGATGTCCACCCCGCGCGGTTGATCGGGAGCTTCGCCATCCGGCCGATTACAGATGATCGATCGGTAACCTACGCTTTTGATCGCATCAATGTCAGCGGCGTTGATCTGCTCCGAGATGCTCAGCACACCGTCCAGCGGTTTGATGTTCATGCATCCTCTCCTGTGTGCGGTGCCCGAACCGCAGCTACCCATTTTTCAAAGCTGAAATGGAACAGCGCGATTCCGGTGATCAAGGCGAGTGTGAAAATGCCGGTGGTAAGTGGCGCGAGCGCCAGATCGGCCAACGCTGGTCCCGGGCACAAGCCAACAAGTCCCCAGCCGACGCCGAAAACAATGGCGCCGAAAACGAGTCTTTTGTCGATTGCACCTTTGGCGGGAACATGGAAGGCATCCGCTGCAAGCGGTCGACTCAACTTGGATTTCAGAAGCCAGCCCGCGCCGGCGACGGCCAACGCGCCGGTCATCACGAACGCCAGCGTCGGATCCCAGCCCCTGCCGACGGTCAAAAATGCGAGCACACGTGCAGGGTTCACCATGTCCGACACGGAAAGCCCGATCCCGAATAGCAGGCCGGACACGATGGCGACGAGCACTGTCTTCATCGTAGAGCGCTCATTGCGGTCGCTACCAACGCGGCGGTTCCGACGAAAATCAACGTGGCGGCAATGGAGCGCGGGGAGAGACGCGACATGCCGCACACGCCGTGGCCGCTGGTGCACCCCGACCCGAGGCGTGTTCCAAACCCGACCAGCAGACCCCCGGTCACGAGCAACGGGATTGAATCGGTCACATGCACTGCAACACCGCTTGGTCTCAAGTGCGCGCCGATCCAAGCGCCGCCAATGAGCGCGAGTAGAAAAATTACATTGAGCACCGCGCGACCCGACCGACCGAACGCTCCCTCAATCAACCCGGAGATGCCGGCGATTCGCCCGGCGAAAAGCAAATAGACGGCGACGGACAACCCAATCAGCGCGCCGCCCAAAAGTGCTTGCCAAACCGGAATGGCGCTGAGCATGTTCATAGCACGTTGAGCGGCAGCTTGAGATAGCGGACGCCATTGGTTTCGGCGTCTGGCAGTTCCCCAGCGCGCATGTTCACCTGCACAGATGGCAGCAGCAGTTTGGGCATCGGGAGCGTCGCGTCGCGCTTCGTGCGCATGGCGACGAAGTCGGCTTCGTTCACACCGGTGTGCACGTGCACATTTCCCACGCGCTCGGCCCCTATCGTCGACTCCCATGCATACCGATCGCGCCCTGGCGCCTTGTAGTCGTGGCAGAGAAACACGCGCGTCTCATCGGGCAACGTCAGTAGCCGCTGTATCGACCGATAAAGCGTGGCGGCATCGCCTCCCGGAAAATCGCATCGAGCGGTACCGTAATCCGGCATGAACAACGTATCGCCGGTAAACACCGCGTCGCCAATGACGTAACTCATGCAGGCGGGTGTATGCCCGGGCGTGTGTAGAGCAACCGCGTGAAGCGCACCAATCTGAAACGCGTCACCGTCTCGCCAGAGACGATCGAACTGTCTGCCGTCGCGCGCAAAAGTCTCGGGCTCATTGAAGATGTCGCCAAACACTTGCTGCACCCGACGAATGTTTTCGCCGATGGCGATCGAACCGCCCAGTTTGCTTTTCAGATACGGCGCTGCCGTCAAATGATCGGCATGGGCATGCGTTTCCAAAATCCAATCGACCTCAAGCCGATTGGCTTTGACGAACTCGATGACGTCGTCAGCTGACGTGGTCTTCGTTCGGCCCGAAGACTGATCGAAATCGAGAACGCTATCGATGATGGCGCAGCGCGAATCGTTCGGCGCTCGGACGACATAGGTAACGGTGAATGTCGCCTCGTCAAAAAAAGATTTTACGGTTGGCTGCAACGCTGTGTTGTCAAGCGCAGCCTTCGCGATCTTTTGCGCAGCACTCGCAGCATCATCACCCCTGATGGCGGTTGCTTCCGTCATAACATTTTCATACTTTATGTAAGTGTTTAATTAATAGTAACACAATTCTGCCTCGACGCATGTTGCGCTGCGAGATACAGTCTGCCGATGAGCACAGACCTGCCGACCCAGCCGTCCTCGCTTCGTATCAACGAACCCGCCCCCCAGTTCAGTGCGCGCACCACCATGGGCGAGCGGACTCTTGCTTCCTACGCAGGCAAATGGCTGCTGTTTTTCTCGCACCCGGCCGATTTCACGCCAGTCTGCACCAGCGAGTTCATTGCCTTCGCCAGAGCGTTCAAGAAGTTTCAGAACGCCGGTTGCCAGCTGCTCGGACTGTCGGTCGACAGCCTTTACGCGCACTTGGCATGGATCCGCGACATTCGTGATCGGTTTGATGTGGAGATCCCATTTCCCATCGTTGAGGATCCGACGATGGCCATCGCGCGCGCTTACGGAATGATTTCCGGCGGCGCCGGTGACAGTTCAACGACACGCGCTGCCTTCATCATCGATCCAGACCAGATGGTCCGCGCCATCGTTTGGTATCCGCTCAACGTCGGCAGGAACGTCGACGAGCTTCTGCGGCTCGTTCAGGCGTTGAAGGAAAGCGACGCCACGCACACTTCCACGCCCGAAGGCTGGCGGCCCGGCGACGCGCTGCTGGAACCGGCGCCCACCGACTGCAAAGAAGCGTTGGTAGCAACCGGCACGCGCGAAGCATGGTATTACCGCACCCGGAAACCAAAACGATGAGCGCGCGACGATTGTCGGGCAACATCGATCTCAAGAGGCAGGCAACCGACGTGGTTGCTCTGCTGCGCCTGCTCTCCAACACCAACCGTCTACTCATCCTCTGTCATCTCATCGAGGGGGAATGTTCGGTGGCCGAACTCGAGGAGCAGCTTTCGATCCGACAACCTGCACTCTCGCAGCAACTGGCAAAGCTGCGCGAAAACGGACTGATTTCGGCAAGGCGATCATCGCGCTCCATCATCTACTCCTTGACGGACTGTCGCGCTTATGAGCTCATCCAGGCGCTCCACGACATCTACTGCACGCCTCGCGGCAAGACCGCAGCTCTGCCAAGGCCACAAGGCAAAGCAAGAAAGACCGATGCTGCCGCCTTTGCCAAAATCTTGACTTAGTCGGACTGACAAAAATTTCCATGCTTCCCGACTCAGCGATCTGGCGGCAAACGAACGCACTTATCTGGGATGGGAGCGCACCGCGCTGGCCTGATCGCGTTGGAATTTCTGCCGTAAAGATTCGATATTTTCTTGGCGGAGTGTGCGCGAAGCTACGCGACTGCAGACGCGGGGGGTCCGTCAGCTGTGGACGAAGGAGTGTCGGTTCATCCTCATCGCATTTGCGGTGGCGTCATCTTCCTTGCGACCGTGTGATTCCGCTTGCAGCGACAAGATGGCCTAGCGGACGCCGAGCTGTGATGCACGGCGCAGCCAGTAGAATTAGAACGCCATAGCCACAGCTCTCAACCCGGAACGCACAAATAGAAAAAGTCGTCAGCGACGTAGGCTTTCAACAACATATAATGCACTCCGCATTGGCGGGATGATTCGGCAATTTTACTTGGATTATCAATTACTTAAGAGCGACCCCCGACACTCAGGCGCCATGCGTCAATACTTCGCCGCCAAGGCGGAGTATCCGGATACGCTGCTGTTCTTCCGGATGGGTGACTTCTACGAGCTGTTCTACGACGACGCGCGCAAGGCTGCGCGCATGCTCGATCTGACATTGACGCAACGCGGCCAATCCGCCGGCGCGCCGATTCCGATGGCGGGCGTGCCGTATCACGCGGCCGAAGGCTATCTCGCCAAACTGTTGCGGCTGGGCGAATCGGTGGCGATCTGCGAACAGATCGGCGATCCGGCGGCGAGCAAGGGCCTCGTCGAACGCAAGGTCGTGCGCGTGGTCACACCCGGCACCGTCACCGACGAAGCGCTGTTGCCAGAGCGACGCGACAACTTGTTGCTGGCCATTTCGGCGGACAAATCGGGCTACGGCTTGGCATGGGTCGATCTCGCCGGCGGGCGATTCCTGTTGAGCCAAGTCGCGGACTCGGAAGCTTTGTCCGCCGAGCTTGCGCGTTTGTCGCCAGCGGAAACGCTCGTTTCGGAAGATGTGGCGTGGCCCGCGGCCGTCGCTGCATTGAATGGTCTGCGCAAGCGCCCGCCGTGGCATTTCGATCACGACAGCGCTCGGCGTGAACTCGTCAAACATTTCGGCACGCGCGATCTTTCCGGTTTTGGTGCGGAACCGTTGCACCTGGCAATCGGCGCGGCTGGTTGTTTGCTTGCGTACCTGCAGGAGACGCAGAAATCCGCTTTGCCGCATCTATCCGGCTTGTCGGTCGAACAGCCGGACGAAACCATCGCGATGGACGCGGCCACGCGCCGCAATCTGGAACTGGACACGCATCCGAGCGGCGATCCGCGTTGTACCTTGCTGGGTGTGCTCGACAACACGATCACGCCGATGGGCGCACGCGCGCTGCGGCGCTGGCTGCACCGGCCGGTGCGCGATCGCTCGGTCGTGCGTGCGCGACATCAGGCCATCGGCGCGTTGATCGAGAGCCGCACATTCGAACCGCTGCGTGAGCAACTTCGCGCGATCGGCGATCTGGAACGCATCCTCGCGCGCGTGGCGCTGCGCTCGGCACGGCCGCGCGATCTTGCCACTTTGCGGGACGGATTGCTCGCCGCGCCCGCATTGCGGGAGAGGATCGAAGCGCTCGACAGTCCGCTGCTGCACGAACTCGTCGAAAGCATCGGCGAACATGCCGAAACCGCACGACTGTTGCAGAACGCCATCATCGAACGGCCGCCGCTGCTCCTGCGCGACGGCGGCGCGATCGCCGATGGCTACGATGCCGAACTGGACGAGCTGCGCCGGCTCTCCACCAATGCGGACGGCTTTCTGCTGGACCTGGAACAACGCGAGCGTCTCGCAACCGGCATCCCGACCTTGAAGGTCGGCTACAACCGCGTGCACGGTTACTACATCGAGTTCGGCAAGACGCACGATGCCAAGGCGCCCGCGCATTACACGCGCCGTCAGACCACCAAGAACGCCGAGCGCTACATCACCGAGGAACTGAAGGCGTTCGAAGACAAGGTTCTGTCCGCGAAGGAGCGCGCGCTGATGCGAGAACGCGCGCTCTACGAAGGCCTGCTGGAAGCGCTGATCGAACGTTTGCAACCGTTGAAGCGGGCGGCGAATGCGATCGCGGAACTGGACGTGCTGGCAACCCTTGCCGAACGCGCGGAAGGACTGGACTGGTCGTGCCCGTACCTCACGGACGAGCCCGGCATCGCGATCGAACGCGGCCGGCATCCGGTGGTGGAACAGGTGCGAGAGGAACCGTTCGAACCGAACGATCTCGCGCTCGACGATTCGAAACGGATGCTGGTGATCACCGGCCCCAACATGGGCGGCAAGAGCACTTACATGCGCCAGTGCGCGCTGATCGTGGTGCTGGCGCACATCGGAAGTTACGTGCCGGCGAAATCGGCGTGCATCGGCCCGATCGACCGCATCTTCACCCGTATCGGCGCGGGCGACGATCTGGCGCGCGGGCAATCCACCTTCATGGTGGAGATGAGCGAGACCGCCAACATCCTGCACAATGCGACCACGCAATCACTGGTGTTGATGGACGAAGTCGGTCGGGGTACATCCACCTACGACGGACTCTCGCTCGCGCGTGCAGCGGCGGTGCACCTCGCCACCGTCAACCGCGCGTTTACGCTGTTCGCGACGCATTACTTCGAACTGACCGAACTCGCCGCGCAATTCGACGGCATCGCCAACGTGCATCTGGATGCCGTCGAATATCACGATCCGAAGCAAGGAGACCAACTGGTTTTCATGCACGCCGTGAAGGAAGGCCCGGCCAACCGCAGCTTCGGTTTGCAGGTCGCCGCGTTGGCGGGTTTGCCGAAAAGCGTCATCGCGGAAGCGAAGCGCACGCTCGCAGAATTGGAAAGCGGTGCGCATGCATCGGTTGCGAAGGTTGCGTCCAAAGGCGAAATAAAACCGCAAGCCGATCTGTTCGCACCGCGCTCGCCCTCAGCGGCTGAGCGCGCGCTGGCGGAAGTCGAGCCTGATGCGCTGACCCCCAAGGACGCACTGGAGCTTCTGTATCACCTGAAATCGCTGCTATAAAAGCGAGCTTGCTCGCGACTGGCGCAACGCGGCATCTTTGCCCCTAAGCGCTGGCTGCTTGCAGGGCAGCTTCTACAAAAGCGAATCGATATCCCCCAATGCCCGAATCAATCTTCGTGCGCGCTTGTCCGGCTTGCCTGTAGGCGGCTGATAACCCGCGCGCTCGGCACGACGCTGTTCGCGCGCGGCTGCGCGCGCCGCACGCGAGGTTTCAGATTCTCGGTACAACGTCTGCGCCAGGGCTGCGGAACCGCGGCGTTCGCTCAGACCCATCACTTCGACCTCGAAGATTTCTTCGCCGCGCATGACGCGTAGCCTTTCGCCCACGTGCACTGCGCGTGACGGTTTGCAAACCCCTCCGGCAATTTTCACGCGCCCCGCTTCGACAACCTGCTTCGCGAGCGAGCGCGTCTTGAAGAAGCGTGCCGCCCACAGCCAGGCATCCAGACGCACGCTTTCGCGCCTTTCGCCTTTGCTCATCGGCACCCGCAACCGCTGCTCACGCCGGCATGCCGACTGCCGACGTGATGGCACGATAAGCAAATTCGAGTTGCGATCATTCGCATCGCGGAATCAGGAGTTGACTCGTCCTCTGCGCGCGGCCCACATGTATGAAGCGATCACGATTCCCGAGAACACGATGCCGCCCAGGATCAAGCCCGGCGTGGCGAAGCTGTCACCGACCAGCGACAGCGGTTCCTTCGGATTGTTGAAACCGAGTTTGTCTGCGAAAGCGACCAGCGCGGCGACGATCACCGCCAGCAGGCTTTCGCCCACGATCAAACCCGAGGCCAGCAGCACGCCAAGTTGTTTGGTGCCCTCGGGGTTTTTTCCGCGATCCGCGCGTGCGTCGAAGATCGCGCCCACGATCGCGCCGACCACCACCATCAGCGTGGTCGATGTCGGCAGGTAGATCCCAAGCCCGACGGCCAGCGGCGGCAGGCGCGGCCCGTTCGTCGTGCGCGCGAGGATTTCATCGACGATGATGATGACCACGCCGATGATCGCGCCGATGCCGATCAGGCTCCAGTCGATATTGTGCTGGATCACGCCCTGCGCCAGCGCGGAGATCAGCCCGGCCTGCGGCGCCGGCAGTGCGTGCGCGGGATCCGCGCCCGGTGCGCCGTTGAAACCATAAGCCTGCTGCAGGAGATTCAACACCGGCGGAATTACGATCGCGCCCGCGATCACGCCGATCACCAGCGCCCATTGCTGTTTCTCGGGCGTCGCATCCACCAGTTGGCCGGTTTTAAGATCCTGCAGGTTGTTGTTGGCGATCGATGCGACCGCGAACACGACCGCGGTGATGAACAGCGCGAACGCGACCACCGCCTTGCTGGTTCCCGCTTCGGCCTGCACGCCGGCGACCAGCAGCAACGCGGCGATGATTACCACCAGAATGCCAATGCCCGATAGCGGCGAGTTGGACGAGCCGATCAAGCCGGCCATGTAACCGCACACGGCGGACACCACGAAGCTCAGGATCACCACGAACAAGACGCCGCCGATCGTCAGCAGCCAGGTGTGATCGCCGAGGCCGCTGGTGCGGCTGAAGTTCCACAACAGGAACGCGACCGGAATCAGGCACAGCAATGAAATCAAACCGACCATGCCGATCGGCATGTCGTGCTCGGTGCGCGGCATCGACGCCAGCGTGCCCGCGCTGCGCGCGCGCGAGGCGCGCAAGGCGCCGGCCAACCCAGCGATCACCGGCTTCACCAGTTTGGCCAGTGTGTAGATAGCCGCCACGCCGATGGTGCCGGCGCCGACGAAGCGCACGTAGTGGCTCCATGCGGCCTGCGCCACGTCGGCGGCGGCGCCAGCAGCCGGATGCAACGCGGTGAAATGCGGCACCGCCCATGCCCAGCCGATCAGCGCGCCCACGCCCATCGCCAAGCCGACCCACAGGCCGACCAGATGGCCGACACCGAACAACATGAAGGACAGCGAAAAATCGAATCCGCTGGCGGCACCGCGATCGCCAATGCGGAAATACGACGCAACATCGCTTGCGAAGATCCGCGTCTGCACGATGATATAGAAGATCGCCGACGCGATCGCGCCCATCACCACCGCGCGCAATCCGGCGCTGTTGACCTGCGTTTCGCGCGGCGGAGCGTCGGCGTGCGCGCGCGTTTCAACCGGGATGTTGCCGAGTTTCTCCGCGCTGCCGCCCGCACCCACCTTCAACACTTCCGCGCAGGCCACGCCTTCGGGATACGGCAGGTCGGAATCGGTGACCAAAGCGCGCCGCAGCGGGATCGTGTACATCACGCCGAGGATGCCGCCGGTGACGCAGATGCCGAACGAAGTCCAGAACGGAAAACCCGTCCACCAACCGATCATGACCAGGCCCGGCAACACGAAGATGATCGACGATAGCGTGCCCGCGGCGGAAGCCACCGTCTGCACGATGTTGTTTTCCTGGATCGTGGCATCGCGCACCGCTTTCAGCAGCGCCATCGAGATCACTGCGGCCGGTATCGAGGTGGAGAACGTCAGGCCTGCTTTCAGGCCGGCGTAGACATTTGCCGCGGTAAACAGCAGCGTGATGACGATGCCGATGATCAAGCCGCGGATCGTGAGTTCGCTGCGTGGCGCTGGCAGGGTTGCGGAATTCATGGGGCATCCCCGGAATCTGGAGGCGGTGCCGCATACTAGCCGAAAGTTCGAGCGGGAAAACGCATGACCGGCTACTGCGGCCGCTTCGCGCCCTCACCCACCGGCGATCTGCATTTCGGCTCGCTGGTGGCGGCGCTCGGAAGTTGGTTGCGCGCGCGGGCAGCTCAGGGAACATGGCTGGTGCGGATCGAAGACATCGATCCGCCACGTGCGGTGCCGGGTTCCGCCGATTCGATCCTGCGCACGTTGCACGCGTGCGCGTTGGAACCGGACGAGCCACCGCTGTATCAAAGCACGCGCGCCGAAGCATATTCCTCGGCGCTGCAACGCTTGCGCGAAAATGGTGAGGTGTTTCCGTGCTGGTGTTCGCGCAGCGATCTGGCCGCGCGGGGCGGCGTGCATCGCGGCGTCTGTGTCTCACCGCCCGATCCGTGGCGCGAACCGGCGTGGCGGGTGCGCGTGGGCGACACGGTGATCGCGTTCAAGGACGGTTTACAGGGTTTACAACGCTGGCCACTATCACTGGAAGGCGATTTCGTGGTGAAGCGCGCGGATGGCCCATTCGCGTATCAACTGGCATGCGCGGTGGACGATGCCGCGCAGGGCATCACCGAAGTCGTGCGCGGCGCGGATCTGCTCGATTCCACGCCGCGACAGATTCATCTGATGCGCTTGCTCGAACTGAGCGAACCGAAATATCTGCACCTGCCGGTGGCGGTGGATGCGCACGGCCGCAAGCTCTCCAAATCCCAAGGCACAGCGGCTGTGGATCCGCGCGATCCGCTGCCGGTGATGCGCGCGGCATTGGCGTCACTTGGCATTCCACGTGCAGTGCTCCGTGCGCGAATGCCGCGCACCTTGTTGCGCGATGCGGTGGCGGCGTTCGATCCCGCGGCACTCCCCCGCACGAGAATTCTGGAAATCCCCGTTCTGGCCGATTGAACTGCCAAAAGCGCCATCCATGGCCAAGAGCTCCGTGGCAAGAGCTCATCCTTGTGCAGCGCGGCGAGACTTTCTGCGTTCCAGCGTTGCATGATCGCATCACTCGTGAAAGGAGATGCGATATGGCTCAGCAACGCGTGGCACTGATAACCGGGGGAACCGGCGGCATCGGCACGGCCATCGTCAAACGGCTGGCCGGTATGGGCCACAAGGTTGCGACTAATTATCGCGACGAAGGCAAGGCGCGCGCGTGGCAGGAGAAAATGGCCGCGCAAGGCGTGCAAGCCATGCTGGTGAAGGGTGACGTGTCCGATCCAGAATCCTGCAAGACCATGGTCGCGGAAATCGAAAAACAGCTCGGGCCGATTGACATCCTGATCAACAACGCCGGCATCACGCGCGACACCACTTTCCACAAGATGAGCTACCAGCAATGGATGGACGTGGTGAACACCAATTTGAACGCGTGCTTCAACGTGACGCGGCCGGTGATTGATGGCATGCGCGCGCGCAAGTGGGGGCGCATCGTGCAGATCAGTTCGATCAACGGACAGAAAGGCCAGTACGGCCAAGCCAACTACGCCGCGGCCAAGGCCGGCATGCACGGCTTCACGATTTCACTGGCGCAGGAAAATGCCAAGTTCGGCATCACCGTCAACACCGTTTCGCCCGGTTACATCGCCACCGACATGGTGATGGCCGTGCCGGAGGAAGTGCGCGCCAAGATCGTCGCGCAGATTCCGCTCGGCCGTCTAGGTGAACCCGACGAAATCGCCTACGCGGTTTCGTTCTTCATCGCCGACGAAGCCGCGTGGATCACCGGCGCGAACCTGGCGATCAATGGTGGGCATTACATGGGCTGGTAATTCAGCGCTCCCGTCATTCCGGCGAGAGCCTGAATCCAGTTTTCCCCCTCTCCTCGCTAGCGGGAGGGAAGCCAGGTGCGCGGCACCTGGCGGGATGCGGGAAAGCCTGCGATTGGATCGCAAGATTGCTCAATATTCCGCTCGCTACCGAAACGGCGCTGCGTGCCGGCGAGTTTTGTTTCGGTAAAAGTCGCCAAACCATCGCGTCGTCGGTATGACGATCGAGCCAACGTCCGGTTGGCTCGACCGTCCTGCGCTTCTCGTTGGGGGCGCGCCGGCGCAAACTCACGTCCCAAGGCCCAGACAATCGCGCCTTTGCTGCGCGCCCGGCTGCGTGCTCGGCCAACCTGCTTTTGCGCCGCCGCAAGCCGTGCTAGCTTTGCCGCATGGCACAACCACGGATCATCAAGAAATACCCCAACCGGAGGCTGTACGACACCGAGATTTCCAGCTATATCACGCTGGAGGAGGTGCGGCAGTTGGTGCTGTCCGGCACGCCGTTCGAGGTACGCGACGCCAAGACCGCTGAGGACCTCACGCGCGCGGTGCTGCTGCAGATCATCGCCGAGCACGAGCAGCACGGGCAGCCGATGTTCTCAGCCAACCTGCTCTCGCAGATCATCCGTTTCTACGGCGACTCGATGCAGGGTTTCGTCGGCGGCTACCTGGAAAACAGCCTGAAGATATTTCTGGACCAGCAGCACAAGTTCCGCGCGCAATTGAACGAAATGCTGGGGCAGACGCCGTGGTCGATGTTGAACGAGATGACCGAGCGCAACATCGATTTGTGGAAATCCCTGCAGAGGGGGTTTTTCGAAGCGAACGCCGCCGCCGTTTCGCCAAAAGCCGCTGCCGGCGACAGCAAGAAGCCCCGCTGAGCCTTCATTGACAGCCCGCGAGCAGCTGCCTACCATCCCGGTTTCGCTGCGGTGCAACATATTGCGCCATGCGGCAAGAAAACTCGGAATATTCAAAATGAGTGAACGTGTAGCAGTGGTCACCGGCGGCATCGGCGGCTTGGGCACCGAAATCTGCAAGCACTTGGCGCGCGCCGGCCGTAAAGTCATCGCTGCCGATCTCGGCAACCGAGAGGAACGCCTCGCCGCGTTCCGTGAGGAGACGAAAGAATTCAATGGCAGCATCGTGTTCGCGCCGGCCGATGTCTCGCGCTTCGACGATTGCGCCGCACTGGCGAAGCATGTCGCCGCAACCTACGGCGAGATCGACATTCTGGTGAACGCCGCGGGCATCACGCGCGACGTTTCATTGCGCAAGATGGAAGAAAGGCAGTGGCACGAGCTGATGCACGTCAACCTCGACGGCGTGTTCAACATGTGCCGACAGGTGGTCGACGGCATGAGCGCGCGCGGCTTCGGGCGCATCGTCAACATCTCCTCCGTCAATGGTCAGACCGGCCAGTTCGGCCAGACCAACTACTCCGCCGCGAAAGCGGGCATGCACGGCTTCACCATGGCGCTGGCGCGCGAGGTGGCGAAGAAAGGCGTGACGGTGAACAGCGTCTCGCCCGGCTACTGCAAGACCGAAATGGTGATGAAGGTGCCTGAAGACATCCGCAACCAGATCGTCGCGCAGATTCCGGTCGGACGTCTGGGCGAGCCTTCCGACATCGCACGAACCGTCGCGTTCCTGACGGCCGATGACGCCGGTTTCATCACTGGCGCCAACGTGCCGGTGAATGGCGGTTATTTCATGTCGTTCTGAATGCTGGAGCAGGCCTACGCCCCTAAGGCCTGCAAGCGCTTCTGCAATTCATCCAACCGCAAATCCGCATGCGCGCCGGGCGAAACGCGCGCGGCGAGGCTTGATTCGGGCGTGCGGCCCCGACCTGACTCGCCGGCTGTTTCTGCGGCTGCGCGATAGGCCTCGCGGAACGGAACGCCTCTGACCGCCTGCTCGATCGCAACGTCCGTCGCATACATCGCATGCTCGATTCCGTCGCGCATACGCTCTGTATTCCATTGCATGCGCGCCAGCAGGTCGGGCACCAGTTCCAGCGCGGCCAGCCCGCGTCGAAAACCGTGTACCAGTGCGCCTTTGCTGATTTGCAAATCGCGCTGATAACCGGACGGCAGCGAAAGCAGGCTCTCGATCTCACAACGCGCCGCGACCATGCTGGCGTAACTGGCGCGCATCAGCTCGATCACGTCCGGATTGCGCTTGTTGGGCATGATCGACGACCCCGTGGTGTATTCCGGCGGCAGTTGCACGAAGCCGAATTCCGAGGTGGTGAACAGAGACAGATCCCACGCCAGGCGCCGCAAATCCAGGAGCGCCGAACCGAGCGCTTCCAGTGCGGCCAGCTCGAACTTGCCACGCGATAACTGCGCGGCAATCGGATTGATCTGCATCCGCGCGAATCCGAGGCTGCGCGTGACGTGCTCGCGGTCGAGCCGCAAATTGACGCCGTAGCCTGCGGCGGTGCCGAGCGGATTGGCGTCGATCCATGCGTGCGCGTCGCGTGCGCGCTGCGCATCGTCGATGAAGGATTCCGCGAAACCGGCGAACCACATCGCGGTCGACGACACCACCGCGCGTTGCAGGTGCGTGTAGCCGGGCATCGGCCACGATTCCTTTTGTGCACGATCCAAGCAAGCGCGCGCGATAGTCGTGCAATGCGCCTGCAATGCCGCAAGCTTTTCCTTCAGCCACAAACGCGTGGCGACCAGTATTTGATCGTTGCGGCTGCGGCCCGTATGCACCTTGCGGCCGATGTCGCCCAGGCGTTCGGTCAGATGCGCTTCGATCGCGGAATGACCGTCTTCGTAACGTTCGTTCAGCGAAAAAGCACCGCTGGAAAAATCATCCGCAAGCAAGCGCAACTCGCGATCCAGTGCTTGCGCTTCGTCTGCTGTCAACACGCCGATGCGCGCGAGACCTGCCACATGCGTGCGGCTGGCCGCGATGTCGTGCAGAAAGAATTCGCGATCTAGCAGCACGTCGTCGCCGGAGAGAAAGCGCATGATGCGCTCTTCGGTGCAGGTATCCTTCTTTTGCCACAGCAGATCGCTCATGCGTGCGCCTCGAGCGGAACGCCCGCGAACTCATCGAAGCCCAGCGCCAGATTGAGATTTTGCATCGCTTGCGTGGCTGCGCCTTTCAGCAGATTGTCCAACGTGGCGACGACCACAACACGCTTGCCACCAGCTGCCATCGCGAAGCCGCCGATCTCCACGCCGTGCCGGCCGGCGATGCGGACGACCCAGGGCGGCTCATCGACAATGCGGATCAGCGGTTCCTGCGCATAGCGTTCGCGATAGCTTTCTTTCACCCCATCGGCGCTCATGGGTTCCCGCAACCACAGGTTCACCGTCATCGTGATGCCGCGGAAATGCGGCGCGACGTGCGGCATGAATTCAACCGGCACACCCAGATGCGTGGTCACTTCACGTTGGTGCAGATGATCCGCCAACGAGTATGGCATCAGGTTGTCGCGCAGCTTTTCAGGATCGTTCCTGTCGGACGGCGTGGTGCCCGCGCCGGAATAACCGGACACGCCGAAGCACTGCGGCGGCGCGGCGAGCATATCCCTCATCGGCGCGATTGCAAGCTGCATCGCGGTGGCGTAGCAGCCCGGATTGGCGACACGACGCTCACCTTTGTAGCGCTGGCGCGTCAACTCCGGCAGACCGTAATACCAGCCTGCATCGAAACGATGGTCGGCTGAAAGATCGACGATCACCGTCTGCGGCGCGCAGACATCCAGCGCCTGCTCGAAGGGCCTGGACTTGCCGTTCGGCAAGGCGAGAATCACGGCATCCACGTTCTTTTCCGCCATGGCATCGGCATCCGGATTTTCATAGCGCAGTTCGCCGTCGAACGCCGCAACATGGTCGCGTACGAGTCGGCCCGCGAGTTCGCGCGACGACACGAATGCCAATTCGAGCTGCGGATGCCGCGCGATCAGCGCGATCAACTCCGCGCCGGTATGCCCCCTTGCCCCGACGATGCCGACGCGTCTCATGGCCGATCCGCCAACGTCGCCGGCCGTTCGCGGCAATGCTCGACGCACGCCTCGATTTGCGCGAACGAATCCAGCCCGTACCAGAACACATTCCAGCGCGGCTGCCTGATGCAGCCGTCCGCCTCGTTGACATAGAACTCGTTGACCCCGTTGCCGTGCCGCGAGCGCCAGAACAACGATGGATTTTCCGCACGCATCACCTGCCACGCCGCGCGGCCGAGGCCCTCGCCCTGGGCGTCCTCACCGACCGCGAACTTGTCGAGATACGCGATTCCGTCTTCGCGGGTCAGGATCAGCGCGGCGCGGTAATTCTCGCTGACATAGGCGCGATACAACTTCGTACGCTCAAAATAATCCGCGACCAACTTGCGTCCGAAACTGGATTCGATCAGAGCGCGCACACGCTGCAAATCGAGCTGCGACCAGCGCGTGCAGCGGCGCACCCTTTCTCCTCGCCGCACCAGCGTACCGGAACCGCGATGCGTGAACAGTTCGCGCGCCAGTTCCGCCGGCCGTGTGATCGAAACCGATGAGCTCAACGGCAGATCGTCCAGCAACTCACTGATCTGTTGCAGCTTCAACCGCATGCCAGAATGCAGCCAGGGCGCGCGCATCAGCGCGGCGTAATCGGTGGAGAGATTGATCGAGTCGATCACGCGGCCATTGCCGTCGAGTAGACCGCCCGTTTCCGTGAGGAACACGATCTTGTAAGGCTGCAAGGCGCGCACCATCGCGTTCACGGCGAAATCCGCGTTGATGTTGAGGATCTGCCCTTGCGGCGTTTCGCCGAGACTTGCGATCACCGGAATCGAACCTGCGTTGATGCTGGCTTCCACGGACGCAAGTTCCACGCGCGACACGCGGCCGACCATGCCATACTTGCGGCGGTTTAGAAACGCTGATTCGAACACGCCCGAGAGGATCGAGGTCGCGCGCACGTCATTGCGCTGCAGGGCTTCGACCAGTTTCAGATTTTCTGCCTGCGTCACGCGGCGCACGATCGCCAGCGCATCTGTGCCGGTGACGCGCAATCCGTCTATCGTGCGTTTGGCGATGCCGGCTGTTTTCATGCCCTCATCCAGTTGCGGGCCCGCGCCATGCACCACGATCGGCGTCAACCCCACTTGCTGCAGAAAAGCGAGCGAAGAAGTCAGCGCATCCAGATCGTCGCGCAGCACCGCGCCGCCGACCTTCACCACCGCGAAGCGTTTGGCATCCAGCCGCGAGAAGCGTTGCAGGTATTGACGGATCTCCTTGCCGCTCTCCATGTTGGAAAGCAGGCGCACAATCGTCTGCCGCATCGGTGCGTGCAAAACCTGCGGCGACCCATGGGCGGCACTCATGCACGCCCCCTTTGCACGATGCGCAGGATGCTTTCGGCATAGGTTTGGAGTTGCGCCAGCGCGACCCACTCATCCGCCGTGTGCGCTTGCGCGATATCCCCGGGACCGTACACGAAGGCGATACTTCCGGCTTGCGAGAACAGCGAGGCCTCGGTCCAGAAATCCACCGCGTTGCCGATCGGCAATTCCAGCTCGTCGGCAAGATCGCGCGCGGCCAAACGACGCGCCTCGGCACTCGCGATGTTTCCGGCGGGCAGCGGCGGCCCGCTGAATGTTTCGGCAAAATGCGCCGGCGGTGGATCGAGCAGCGTGCGCAGGTTTTCCAAAATGTCCTGTGACGACATGCTCGGCAAAGGCCGGATCGCGAAACGCAGTTCGGCATGTGGCGCGATCACATTTGGCTTGATGCCGCCCTCGATGCGGCCGATGTTGAAACGCAAGCCGGTCAGGCCGCCGAAGCGCTGATGCGATTGCGCCTGCGCATAGTCGAGCGCGGCGGCGCCCCAGCGCACGGCCTGATGCAGAGCACTGTCGCTCGCCTGCTGTTCGCCCGAAGCGTGACCGGCACGGCCGGCAAAACACACTTCAGCGGTGTGGGTGCCGCGATGCGCAAGCACGGCTTCGCAGCGCGTAGGTTCGGCGACAACGATTGCTTCAAAGGAATGCGATTGTTTCAGAAATGCACTGACGCAACGCGGGTCGCGGCCTTCCTCGTCGGTGGTGAACAGCAGCGCCAAATCGCGATCGCTCGCATCCGCCACCGCAAGCAGCGCCGCCGCCGCGCCCTTGATGTCGCACGCGCCCAAGCCAATCGCGCGCTCGCCTTCGACGCACAACTCGAATGGATTGACGCTCCAATTCGGAGCATCGGGCACCGTGTCGAGATGCACGTTGAACAGCAGCCGCGGCTTGCCGCGCGTCGCAAGCAGGCTGATCGCGCCCGCGCCGTGATCGTCGAGCGCGCAGTCGAAACCGTGCAATTGCGTGCGCAGATAATCGAACAACCCGTCCCGACCAATCGCTCGCGGCGGGTTGCGCGTGTCGTAGCCAACCAGCACGCGCAGATGACCGAGCGTTTCGTCGAGCAGGCTCATGCGACGCGATCCGGGTTGATCTGCGCCCACAGCGTGCTGCTCATGCCGTACAGGCGGATGAACCCCTCCGCCTCGGCCACGCCCCAGTCCGCGCTCTGCGCGTAGGTCGCGCCCTTCGCGTTCAACAGATGCGGCGACCTCACCGCGACCGCATCCACGCGGGCGCCGCGCGTTTCCAAGATCACCTCGCCATTGACGCAATACTGGCTTGATGCGAGGAATGCCTCCAGGTCGGCTTTCAACGGGTCGTGGAAGAAGCCTTCGTACACCAGCTCGACCCACTTGCGCGCAACGTCCGGCTTGAAGCGGTTCTGATGTTTGCTCAATACCGCTTCTTCCAGCGCGCGATGCGCGGTGAGCAATGCGGTCAAACCCGGCGCCTCGAACACGATGCGGCCTTTCAGGCCGATGGTGGTGTCGCCGGTGTAGAGCCCGCGGCCCACGCCGTACGGCGCAAAGGCGTGATTGAGCTTCGACAGCAACACGTGTCCGGGCAGCGCTTCACCCTCCAGTGCTACCGCTTCGCCGTTGTCGAATCGCAGCGTGATGCGCAATGCTTCGGCCGGCCATTCATCGCGTGATGCGCACCAGCCGCGCGCGGCGTCGTTCGGCGCTTGCCAGTGGTCGATCTCGCCGCCGGACATCGTGACACCCAGCAGATTCTCGTTGATGGTGTACGCCTGCTGCTTGGCGCGCACCTCGAAACCACGTTCATGCAAGTATTGCTGCTCGTACGCACGCACCTGCGCGTGCTCGCGCTGAATCTCGCGGATCGGCGCGACGATTTCATAGTCGCCCAGCGATTTAACGGTGAGATCGAAGCGCACCTGATCGTTGCCCATGCCGGTACAGCCATGCGCGATCGAACGCGTGCCGAGTTCCCGCGCGCGGTGCAAGGCCGCTTCCACGATCAGGTACCGATCCGAAACCAGCAACGGATACTGGCCCTGATAACCCTCGCCCGCCCACACGAACGGTTTGACGAATTGCGACCACAACGCCGGACCACCGTCGATCGTGACGTGCGAAGCCGCGCCGAGTTCCTGTGCGCGCCGTTCAATCCAGGTGCGTTCATCGGCATCCACGCCGCCGGTGTCGGCGAACACGGTGTGCACCGCGTACCCGCGCTCGCGCAACCAGGGAATACAGAAGCTGGTGTCGAGGCCGCCGGAGAAGGCAAGAACGATATCTTTCGCCGCCATCAGTTTTCCCCTTGTGTCACAAGCGCAGTCATGATCGCCTTCTGCACGTGCAAACGGTTTTCAGCCTCATCGATCGCAATGCAGCGCGGCGAATCCATCACCGCATCCGTTGCCTTCACGTTGCGGCGCAGCGGCAGGCAATGGCTGAAAACGGCGTCGTCGGTCAGCGCCATCTTCTGCTCGTCGATGATGAAATGCCTGTGCGCCTCACGGATCGGTTTCTCTGCTTCCCAGCGGCCGAAATACGGCAGCGCGCCCCAGCTCTTGGCGTACACCACGTGCGCGCCGCGATAGGCATCCTCAATGTCGTGCGACACGCTCAGCGAGCCGCCATTTTGCTGCGCGTTTTTCCGCGCAGCCTGCATGTAGCCCTCGTCCAGCAGGTATTCCGGCGTGGGACATAGCAGCGTCACGTCCATGCCGTAACGCGTTGCGATCAGCAGCGCGGAGTTGGCGACCGCGGTGTTCAGTGGCTTCGGATGGTAAGTCCAGGTCAGCACGTATTTCCTGCCGCGCAATTCGCCGAGATGTTCGCGCAGCGCCATCACGTGGGCCAGTTCCTGACAGGGGTGCGTGATCGTCTCCATGTTGATCACGGGCACGGTGGCGTATCGCGCGAAGGCGCGAATCACGGTGTCCTTGCGGTCCTCGCTCCAATCACGGAATTTCGGGAACGCGCGCACGCCGATCAGATCGACATAGCGCGACAGCACGCGCGCAACTTCTGCCACGTGCTCTTCCGCCTCACCATCCATCACTGCGCCGAGTTCGAATTCGATCGGCCATGCGTCTTTGCCCGGCGCCAGCACGATCGCGTGGCCGCCCAACTGATACGTACCCAGCTCGAAACTGGTGCGCGTGCGCATCGAGGGATTGAAGAACAGCAGCGCAATGGATTTGCCAGCGAGTTGTGAGCCGAACTTCTCGCGCTTGAATGCGGCAGCCTGATCCAGCAGCGCATCGAGTTCCGCGCGACTGAAGTCCTGGGTGGTGATGAAGTGGCGTACTGACATGATCCTCTCATCGGAGCGTATATCCCGGCACGGGGATGTGCCGGCGCGACGAATGGCTCGATCATTCATCGCGGCAAACAGGCCCGGCTCTGCCGTCACCGTTTGCTGGAAACACATCTACAAAATCAGGCGGCAGGAAGCCCGGTTTTGCAACGTCAAAAAAAAACCCGGCACGAGGCCGGGTTTTGTCGAAGACGAAAGTGCGCGACGACTATCCGGCCGGATTGAAAGATTCCGGTCGGCGCGCGCGCGAAGTCATGCCCGCGGCCATGCGGGCGCTGGTCAGGATGAAAAGATTGGCGCGGACGTCATGCATAGGGGTGTGATGATGCCAGCCGAATCGCTACAGTGCAACGCTCATTCCGCTGGCGTCACGCTGACGCGCACCCTCAACCGCTCGCCCGGATCGTAATCCAGTCGTGAAACGTAGACTTCGCCGCGATAGCGATATTCGACGTCGTAGGCAGTGATGCGCCTACGCGGAGGGTAATCGCTGACCATACGGCAATGCGTTTCGGTGTCGGTATAGGTGCGGTCGTTGGCGGCCGAGACGCGGTTGCCGATAGCGCCGCCCGCCACCGCCCCCGCGATGGTCGCGGCAGCGCGACCATTGCCCTTGCCGACCTGGTTGCCCAGCGCGCCGCCCACGATCGCGCCCAGCACGGTGCCACCGGTATGGTTGTTGTCCGCGGTGGTGACCTGCTCGTCATAACACTCTTGGTGCGGCGGGCTGGCTCGCGCGACGTCGTAAACCGGATCGACGCGCAGCACGTCAGCCCAGCCGAAATGCGCGTTTTCATCGGGCGGCGCAGGTGGCGGATACGGCTGCGCCTGCGCCAAGCCAGCAGAGGCCATAAGCGCGGCGGCAAGCAGAGATTTGAGGGGCATGGCGGCCTCCGGTCGGGTTGGGAACCCGGTCCTGCCGGGTTTCCTTGCGGCACATGAACACGCCGCGTAATTCTCGAACGGATCCTTCGTTCGGGCGCAATTGCAACAGAATGCGGCTGAATCCGCGCCGAAGGGAACGTCTCTGCACTGTTAAAATGCAGCCTTTGTCGCGCCTTGCCCGCCGATGTCCATCCGTCTGCACAACAACCTGACGCGCTGCGTTGAGGAGTTCAGCCCGCTCGACCCCGGACGAGTCACGATGTACGTGTGCGGGCCGACGGTGTATCACCACGTGCACATCGGCAACGCGCGACCGTACGTGGTCTTCGGTCTGCTGGCGCGGCTGCTGCGGCGGGTTTACGGCGCCGAGCACGTCGTGTACGCGCGCAACGTCACCGATGTGGACGACAAGATCAATGCCGCCGCGCTCGCGGCCGGCGTGCCGATTGACGCAATCACCGGCCGTTACACCGCGGCATTTCGAGAGGACATGCAGAAGCTCGGAGCGGACGTTCCGGATGTGGAGCCGCATGCCACCGCGCATATCGCCGAAATCATCGCGATGTGCGAAAAGCTGATCGCGAACGGGCATGCCTACGCCGTCGAAGGCCACGTGCTGTTCGACGTGACGTCGTGTCCGCAATATGGACAGCTGTCGCGGCGCTCGGTCGAGGACATGATCGCCGGTGCGCGCGTGGAAGTCGCGCCATACAAGAAAAACCCGGCCGATTTCGTGCTGTGGAAACCATCGACATCGGAGCTGCCCGGCTGGGAAAGCCCGTGGGGCCGAGGGCGGCCGGGCTGGCACATCGAGTGTTCGGCGATGGCGGCCGCGCACTTGGGCGCCACCATCGACATCCACGCCGGCGGCAACGATCTGATGTTTCCGCATCACGAAAACGAAATCGCGCAGAGCACCTGCGCGAATCGGCGCCAGTTCGCGCGGTACTGGTTGCACAATGGAATGCTGACGTTCGATGGCAGGAAGATGTCGAAGTCGCTGGGCAATGTGTTGCAACTGCACGAATTGCTGAGGCGACATCCGCCGGAAGTATTGCGTTACCTGCTGCTGCGCGCGCATTACCGCCAGCCGCTGGATTGGTCTGATGAAACCTTGAAGCAGGCGCGCGCGACGCTGGATGGCTGGTATGGCGTGTTGCGCGACTTGGCAGACGTGGAAGCCGCGGACGGCGATGTTCCGGCGAGCATCGAGGCCGCCTTGTGCGACGACTTGAACACGCCGCAGGCGTTCGCGGAATTGGCGAAACTGGCCGACGAAGCACGCCGTGCGGTTTCGACTGCGGAAAAACGCAATGCCAAAGCGACATTGCTGGCCGGGGGCGAGTTGCTCGGTCTATTGCGAGAGGATCCTGAAAGGTGGTTTCGCGGCGGAGAGAAAGTCGAGGAAAGCGAAATCGAGTCGCTGCTGGATCAGCGCCGTGCCGCCCGTACCGCCCGAGATTTCAAACGTGCCGATGAAATCCGCGACCGGCTTGCCGCAATGGGCATCGCCATCGAGGATGGCCCGCAGGGCACGCGTTGGAAGGTGGTTGAACGGTAGAAGCTTCTCGCAGGCGATTCGTTTCGCCCGCATTATCCCGCGCCGCGCGATAATCCGCCCATGAACAATCTCGCCGTTAACACCGCCATCGGCGCGCAGCGCGAGATCGTCGAGGAGTTCGCGCTGTTCGGCGACTGGACCGAGCGCTATCAATACCTGATCGATCTCGGCCGCAAGCTGCCACCCTTCCCGCCCGAATTGATGACGGACGAGAACAAGGTGCACGGCTGTCAGTCGCAGGTTTGGATGGCGGTGGAAGGCGACGCGCGGAAATTGCGCATTCGTGCAATCAGCGATTCGGCCATCGTCTCGGGACTGATCGCGCTGCTGCTGCGCGTGTATTCGGACCGCACCGCACAGGAGATCCTGGACACAGACCCGGAATTCATCGGCGCGCTGGGACTCGCAAGGCATCTCTCGCCGACGCGCTCGAATGGTCTCGCCGCGATGCTGGCGACAATCAAGGCGCACGCCGAAAAAGCGAAAAGCGAGGGATGAGTGACGCGGGCGCTCCGCTCAATGGCTGAGGCAAGAACGATGTCTCCACATCATCCTTGACGCGCTCGCTACTCGCCCCTCGTCCCTGCTTTCAATCGCCCATTTGCTTCTGCAAATGCTCGCGTCGTTCCTGCGCGTCGAGGGAAAGCGTGGCGATTGGACGCGCTTCGAGACGCTCCAGTCCGATCTCCTCGTCGGTTTCCTCGCAATAACCGTAGCGGCCTTCCTCGATCCGGCGCAGCGCCTTGTCGATCTTGGAAATCAGCTTGCGGTAGCGGTCGCGCGTGCGCAGCTC
>JAJPID010000049.1 GCA_021324945.1 Lysobacterales bacterium
AAGTACTCCAGATTCACCGCGTCATTGGCCTGAGTCGGATCGGCGACATTGACGATGCGGCGGTAATTGCCGGCCCAACCCACCGAGACGGTGTACGGTTGATTGGCGATGGAATTCCAGCCGATGGCGACCGAACCGCTGGCGCTGGCTTGCGCGCCGTAGCCCAATGTCACCGCTGCCGTGCCCGTTGCGTCCGAGCGGCTGCCGACGGCCGTTGCACCGGCGGCGGATGCAACCGACTCCGCGCCCAATACGGAGGTGTTGGTCTGCGTGGCTTGTGAAGCACTGCCGATAGCGATGGATTCGCCTTGTGAGGCGGTAGTCTTTTCGTTGGCTTCGATGGTGCCGTCGCCATTCAAGTCGATCGCGCCGCCGATGGCGGTGGAGTTGTTGGCAGAGGCGACGGCATTTGAACCCAACGCGAACGCCTGCGTCCCGACCGATGAAGTGCCGGCGGAAGACCGGTAACCGATCGCGATAGCGGAATGGGCGCCGGAGGCGATGTAAGCCTGAAATCCCAAGGCGGTGCTGCCGGAACCTTTGCTGATTGCAGCCTGTCCCACCACCGTGCTTTCGGTTTGCGCGTAAGCGTGCGACCCGAGCGCAGTCGCCGATTGCGCGACGGCATCCGAGGAATCGCCCAACGCCGCGGAATAGCGGCCCAGCGCTTGGGCGCCGCTGCCGACCGCAGCGCTGTAATTGTTGGTCACTCGCGCGTGATACCCCAGCGCGGTGGTGCCATTGTTGCCCGCATAGGCCCCCACGCCGAGAGCAACGCTGCTGTTGCCTTTGGCGGAAGCGTAGGAGCCGATCGCGGCGCTGAAATTACCAGTGCTGGAAGAGTGGAAACCCAGTGCGGAAGATTCCAATCCCACCGCATCGGAACGAAAGCCGAGCGCGGTGCCGTCTATTCCCGTATACGACGCGGAACCGATGGCCGTTCCGTCGATGAATTTTGCCGTGGCATAGGAGCCGAGCGCCACGGCATCGGTATTGCCGGTGTATGCGTGTCTGCCCACGGCCGTACTGGTGTCGCCTAGCGCATACGCGAATGCGCCCACGGCGACGCTGGCGTATCCATAAGCGTTGGAATCCACACCGCAGCTCACGGCGTTGGCACCTGCCGCGACCTGTCCCGAGCCGCCGCAACTGGTGTCGCCGGCGAATGCCCGCGGCACGATCACTGCCATCGCGGATAGCAGCGCCAGCGCCAGCAGATTGCGCCGCAGCGATGCTGTGCTGCTCGTGGGATTTCCGCTGCTTTTGCTGACAGCCAGTTCGGAGGCCACCACGATCTGGCCGAGGCTGCGGTTCCAGATCAGACTGTAAATGCATTTGTTCATGACGATTCCCCGCGATGGATTGAGACAATGCCTGCCTTTTCCCGCGCGAATTGCAGGCGGGCTCAATGGGACATACGGGGAAAATCGGCGCGAGCGACATCGTGAACGCAAGAGCTGTAACATCCGCGATCTGTCCCGAACGGACGCAGCCGCGCAGAGGCTTCAATTTGCGTCGAGGGATTTGCGCAAATCGGCGAAGTATGGGGACGGCGAAGCCGCCAGCACGGGCCCGACCTGCACGCGTAACGCATTCGCCTCGTCGCGTTTGCCTTGCATTTCCAGGGCTCGGATCAGCGCGACTTGCACTTCGACCTTGCGCGGGTCGTTCGACGCGAGCGTTTGTCGCGCGGAATAGGCTGCCCGCAGCAATGATTCGGCGCGTGCGGCCTGATTGTGCGCCAGTGCCGCGCGCGCGCTGACGTATTCGCTGATGCTCAATGACAGTGGCGTTTGCTTGTAGACAATGCGCGCTGTCTGCAAAGCGAGCGCCGCGAAGCTTTCCGCGGCATTCGCATCGCCCGCTTCGAGCTGCGCCAGTGCGAGTGAGGACAACAGGTCGGCCCGCACGGAAGTCGGCCCTGAATTGGCGGGCAGATTGTGCAATGCCTTGCTGGTGATTGCGATCGCCTCGGCATAGCGATGCTGCATGCGATACACGTTGCCGAGGAAGCCAAGATCGCGATTGACCCACGTCGAATCGGACGATTCGTTCTTGCTCTCGATCCGTAAAGCTTCCAGGTAGGTTTTCTCTGCTTCATCCAATCGGCCCATGCGCCAGAAAATCGTTCCGAGATTGGTGCGCGAATCGTTGCTTGCGTATTCGGAGTCGTTGACGTTGGCCCATGCGGCCAGCGATTGCCGCTCCGCGTGCAGCGCCTCGTCGTAACGCGCGAGCTGCATGTAGTCGATCGCGATGAAGTTCCAGTTGTATGCCAACTGCTCGGGCCGTTCCTTCGCCATGGGCTGGACCAGTTTCAGCAAATCGAGATGCCCCGCCAGCGCTTGTGCGTAACGGCCCTCGCGGTAATAGATGAAATAAAGATTGGAACGGGCGACGATGGTTTCGCGATGCGCCGGCCCGTACAGCTTCGTGGCGAGCACGACGGCTTCGCGCTGGTCGCGCTCGGCGGAGGCGAGATCGTTGGCGTGCGCTTCTGTCGATGAGAGCGTTTCCAGGTTGGAAACGACCTGGCTGGAAACCCGGCCATGCAGCGCAGTTTCCGCGGCTATCGCGCGGCGTGAATAGGCGATGGATTCGACGTCGCGCGAAAGTTCGCGGGTCGCCCATGCCAGGAGGGCCATGTCATCCGCAATGGCTTCGCTGTTGGCACCGAATTGCGCGGTGTCTTCTTGCAAGGCTTGTCGCAGGATTGATTCTGCGGCACCGGCTCGGCCATCCTGCGACAATGCGTCGGCATAAACGCGGCGCGCCTCGGAAGCGATTCCGGCGCCGGTCTCGCCGGCTTGCAATGCCAGGATCCTTGCCTGCCGCGCATGCATTGTGGCCGCATCGAATGACGCCTTCTCCACTTCGCTGTGCGCGAGGTAGAGCAGGTTTTGCGCGCGGACTTCCGCCGGTGTCGCCGGATCGGGATGAGCGACGGCATCACGTATCAGCGAAACTGCCTTCGGATAATCGCCGATCCGCCAATATAAATGTCCGATCAATCCTTCCATCTCTGTGCGTGAGGCATCCGAGCCGATGCCGCCGCGCGCGAGCTGGCGGTCGCCTTGATCCAGCAATTCGTGCGCGGTGATCGGGTTGCCTTGTCGCGCATCGGGATCTGCCTGCTCGAACACGCCGACCACGAAGTCGCGCACGGCGTTGGCGCGCAAGGTCTGCATCCGCGCGATTCGCGCCTGATGCGTGCTGTAGAGCGTGGCGACGAGCAGCGCCGCAAAAATCAGCATCGCAGCCGCGGTGCCGGCGCGATGGCGCACGACGAACTTGCCAAGGCGATACCAGCGCCCGTGCCCGCGCGCGTTGATGGCGCGGCCAGCCAGCCAGTTGCACAAGTCGGCGGAGAGCGCTTCGACGGACGCGTAGCGGCGCGCAGGCTCCAACGCCATTGCGGTCAACACGATGCGGTCGAGGTCGCCGTGGACCGCGCGACGTCGTGCTTTCGCGTCGGGCAGTGTGTCGTCGATCACGGCGCTGGGCGGTTTGATGGTCGCGCCGGTCAGCGCGCCCGCACCGCCGAGCACCGACAAGCGATATGGTTTGCTTCCGCTCAGGAGTTCGTACAGCAGCACGCCCAGGGCATAGACATCTACCGATGTGGTGATCGCGCCGCCGGCCAGCAATTCCGGCGCGGCGTAATCGGGCGTCAACAGTTGCGCCATCGTGCGCGTGCGTTCGGCATCGTCCTGCGCAAGCACTTTCGCGATGCCGAAATCCAGCAGCTTTGGCGTACCGTCGGCGACCAGAATGTTGGAAGGCTTGATGTCGCTGTGCACGATCAGATTGCGGTGGGCGAACTGCACCGCGTCGCAGATGCGCAGGATCAATTCGACCGTCGCGCGTGTGTTCAGGTGCTGCACGCGCACCCATTGCGTGATCGGCATGCCCTCAACGTATTCCATCGCCAGCCACGGGCAGCCTTTCTCGTCCACGCCGCCGTCAATCAGCCGTGCGATGCCGGGATGTTCGAGTCGCGCGAGGATCTGCCGTTCCTCGCGGAAGCGCCGCAGCAGTCCCGGCGTCGGAAACGCAACCTGCTTGATCGCCGCGCGTTGATGGAACTGACCGTCATCGCGTTCAGCCAACCAGACCGAGCCCATGCCGCCCGCGCCGAGCGCGCCGAGCACGCGCCAGATGCCGAAACGTTGGGGCATTTCGATCGCGTCCGTCATGTTGCCCGCCAGCAACTCAGAAGCGTGTTCCAACACGCCTTCCGCGATCGCGTCAGCGGCCAGCAGACGTTCCAGTTCGCGGCGCAATTCGATATCGCCGCCGCAGTGTTCGTCCAGCCAGCGCGCGCGTTCCACGGACGGGATCGTCACCGCCGCTTCGAACAACGCGTCGAGGCGTTCGTTGTCCATGCCCGTGTCACGGATACATCAACGCGTACAGCTCCGCGCGCGCGCGGCGCCAGTCGCGATTCAAGGTGCGTTCGCTCACGTCCTGCATCGCCGCGATCTCGGCGAGATCCAGTCCGGTGAAGAAGCGCAATTCGATCAGACTGGACAGGCGCGGCTGCGAAGCTTCCAGTGCGTTCAGCGCGCGATCGAGTTCCAGCAGCCTGTCCGGCGCAACGACTTGCGCGGGTTGGTCGACCGCGTCGTTCAATGTCACCGCTTGGACCGCGCCGCCACCGCGTTTGTCGGCCGCGCGTGCGCGTGCATGGTCGATCACTATCTGGCGCATGGCTTTCGCAGCGACGACAAAAAAATGTTTGCGTCCCTGCAAGTTCAAATTGCCCGGCGCAGCGAGCTTGAGATAGGCGTCGTGCACCAGGCCCGTGGTGTCCAGAGTCGGCGAGGCCGAACCGCGCAATTGCGAACGCGCGATGCGTTTCAGTTCGTCGTAGAGCAGCGCGAACAGCGCATCGCGCGCGGCCGCATCGCCGCTTCCGGCGGACTGCACCAATGCCGTGATGTCGGTGTCCACGCCCCCCCCCGCTTGGCAGGCGGAGTCTATACCTTCCAGCGCGCGCCAAATGCGGCGAGTGCGTCATTTACAATGTGCGCATGTCTTCCGCACCGGCCTTCGACGGCAAGGCCTTCGTCCGCACCCTCACTTCCTCGCCCGGCGTCTATCGCATGTTCGACGCCGATGGCGGGCTGCTGTACGTCGGCAAGGCCGGCAATCTGAAAAAGCGCGTCGGTAGCTATTTCCTGAAACCCAGGATGGATCCGCGCATCGCGGCGATGATCGCGCAGATCGCGCGTGTGGAAGTCACACTGACCCGCACTGAAGGCGAAGCGCTGCTGCTGGAGTCGCAGCTCATCAAGTCGCTCAAACCGCGCTACAACATCATGTTGCGCGACGACAAGAGTTATCCGTATATCTTCCTCTCGCAGGACGAGGATTTTCCGCGCATGGCGTTCCATCGCGGTGCGCGCACGGGCAATGGTCGTTACTTCGGACCGTTTCCCAGTGCGTGGTCGGTGCGCGAATCCCTGAGCCTGATGCAGAAGCTGTTCAAGGTGCGGCAGTGCGAAGACAGTTTCTTCCGAAACCGCTCGCGGCCCTGTCTGCAATACCAGATCAACCGCTGTACCGCGCCCTGCGTCGGCTACATCGATGCCGAGAACTATCAGCGCGACGTGCGCCATGCGGCCATGTTTCTGGAGGGCCGCAGCAGCGCGGTGATCGACGAACTTGCCGCCGAAATGGAACGCGCGAGTGCGGAACTCGATTTCGAGCGCGCGGCGAGATTGCGCGATCAGGTGGCGACCTTGCGCGGCTTGCAGGCGCACCACTACGTGCAAGGCGCGCGCGCCGACCTGGACGTGCTGGCCTGTCGCTGCGAAGCCGGCGTGGCATGCGTTTCTGTGCTGTATTTCCGCAATGGCGTGAGCTTGGGCTCGCGCGATTTCTTTCCGAAGCTGGCGTTGTCCGCCACGCCTGCCGAAATCCTCGGCGAATTCGTGGCGCAGTATTACCTCGACAAGCCGGTGCCGGATGAGCTGATCCTCGAACATCCGATTCCGGATGCGGAACTGCTGGCGCAGGTGCTCTCGCAGCACGCCGGTCACACGGTCGAAGTGAAGTCACGCGTGCGGGGCGAACGGGCGCGCTTCGTCGAACTGGCCGCGCGCAACGCCGAAGCCGCGTTGACCGCGCGGCTGTCCAGCAAGCAATCGTTGCACGCGCGCTTCGATGCGTTGCGCGAACTGCTGCAACTGCCGGAAACGCCGCAGCGCATCGAATGCTTCGACATCAGCCACACCATGGGCGAGGAAACCGTCGCTTCGTGCGTGGTGTTCGGTCCGGAAGGGCCGATCAAGAACCAATATCGCCGCTTCAACATCCGCGGCGTCACCGGCGGCGACGATTACGCCGCGATGCGCCAGGTGCTGACACGGCGGTTGAAATCGATCCTCGCCGGCACCAGCGAGAAACCGCAACTGATGCTGATCGATGGCGGCAAGGGGCAGGTCAGCGAGGCGCTGAAAGTGCTGCGCGAAGGCGGTGTTAACGATATCGATGTGGTCGGTGTGGCGAAGGGTCCGTCACGCCGCGCCGGCGAAGAAACCTTGATCCTCGCCGACAGTGGACAGCAGTTGAATCCCGGCCCCGATTCACCGGCGCTGCATCTGATCGATGCGATCCGCGACGAGGCGCACCGCTTCGCCATCACCGGCCACCGCAAGCGCCGCGAAGCCGCGCGCGAACGCGGCGTGCTGGAGGACATCGCTGGCATCGGCGCAGCGCGCCGTGCGGCGCTGCTGAAAGCCTTCGGCGGACACGCCGGCGTCGCGGCCGCGGGCGTGGAGGAACTCTCGCGCGTGCGTGGCATCAATCGCGCGCTGGCGGAGAGAATTTACGCGTATTTGCACGAGTAGTGAGCTGTGATGGGTCGGCGGTGAGCGGCAAAAAGCTGCGAGACCCTGGAGATTCCTCCGCTGACCGCTCTCCGCTATCCGTTCACTGAATATGCGAGACTTGCCCGATTGCCTCCAGGAGCGTGCATGCGGATCAATCTGCCCAATGCGCTGACGCTGTTTCGCATCGCGCTGCTGCCGGTGATGGTGGCGGCGTTCTATGCGCCGGTACGCGGCGCGGGATTGATCGCCGCGTTCGTGTTCCTGCTCGCCAGCATCACCGATTGGCTGGACGGTTGGCTGGCGCGCCGCTTCAACCAGATGTCACCCTTCGGCGCGTTTCTCGATCCCGTCGCCGACAAGTTGATGATGGCGGTGACGCTGTTCCTGCTGGTGCAGGCACATCCCACCATCCTGCTCGCGATCACGGCGGCGATCATCGTCGGCCGAGAGATCGCGGTTTCGGCATTGCGCGAATGGATGGCGTTCATCGGCGAACGCACGCGCGTCAACGTGATGTGGATCGGCAAGATCAAGACGATCATGCAAATCGTCGCGCTGCTGGTGTTGTTGGCCGAACACAATGCGCCGAAAGCGCGCGCGGTGGATGTCTATCACATCCGCGAGGCGCTGGATGCCTATCACATCGGCGAAGCGCTGCTGGTGATCGCAGCGATCCTGACGATCTGGTCGGGACTGGCCTACCTGCGTGCGGCGTGGCCGGCGTTGCGGATGGACACGTACACACCCGATTCCGGACAAGGGGGTCGATAGCGGGCTGTTTGAGACAAGCGCGGTCGATGCTGCTTTTGAGTTCATGGCACTCGAGTCAACTACTCGTGCCGAGACAGGTGCAACGTCGATCATGGATGATCGCAAAAGCATGCCCGGGGTCGGAATCGAACCGACAAGGCCGCGAGGCCGAGGGATTTTAAGCGGCAGCATTGAATCCGCACCGGATATCCTCTCGGCTTGGATACAGCTTGCTGTAGCGGGTTTCCCGTAGGACCAACACGTTCAATCATATCCCGGTGCGCGATGCAAACCGCCCCGGTTCTCTTCCGCCTGGCTCCTAGCAGGCTCCTGGAATCGGAGCCTTTCGGGAGCACATCATGGCGAAGATCAAACTCACTAAAACCGTGGTCGACACGGCGCGTTCGCAATCGCACGACATTGAACTTCGGGACACGATCGTTCCGGGCTTCCTGTGCAAGGTTACACCGACTGGCCGCAAGGTCTTCATGCTTCAGTACCGCACGAACGCGGGCGTGCGCCGCAAGCCGTCGCTTGGTCAGTTCGGCGAGTTGACCGTCGAACAGGCGCGGTCACTGGCGCAAGACTGGCTGGCTGAAGTTCGTCGCGGCGGCGATCCCGGCCACGACAAGGCCGAGGCCCGCAAGGCGCCGACGGTCAAGGAACTCTGCACCCGATTCATGGAGGACCATTCCAAGTTGCACAACAAGCCGAGCACACAACAAACGTACGAATACCACATCGAGCGCTACATCGTCCCGGCATTTGGCAGCAAGAAGGCTCACGAAGTCACGCGCCAAGACATCACCGCGCTGATGAAGCACATGGAGAAGTCACCCACACAGGCCAATCGTGTACTGTGCTGCGTTCGCAAGATGTTCAACCTGGCCGAATTGTGGGGCTACCGACCTGACGGCTCCAACCCATGCCGCCACGTGCCCAAGTACCCGGAGAAGGGCTCGACCCGCCTCATCACCGACGAGCAAATGGTCAAGTTCCCGCACGCGCTACCGCGCCATCACGGCGAAGCTGGACAAGCTGGCAATGGTGGACGCGGCCATGCCTGCGGCAGCGGCCCGCTTGCGGCCCGCGAGCACCGCGCTGCTGGAAATGCACACCTTGCAGGCGCTCGACGCGACCCTTGCGGGCGCGTCCATGCGCGAGACGGCCGCGGGACTGTTCGGCATCGATGCCGTGACAGCGAGCTGGTACGCCGACGGCGGCCTGCGCTCGCGCGTGCGCCGTCTGGTGCGGCGCGGGCAATCGCTGATGCACGGCGGCTATCGCCACCTTGCACAGCTCGATTGACTTTGGAAGGGCCGTTTTGCCTGCGCCGCACAACGACCCTCTGCACAACGCGTCGCTTTCCTGAGACTGACTCCACCCGGCTGCGCTGGTGCTGCCGGCGTTCCTGCCACATGGAGGTCTGTCCGATGCGTCCCGCTCCCTTGCGACCTGCCGCTACACCCGTCGCCACGCCTGCGCAACCCCAACGCTACCTGACGAACGACGAAGCCGCCGAGTACCTGCGGCTGTCGCCGCGCACGCTGGAAAAGCAGCGCGTGATCGGCGGCGGGCCCAAGTTCCGCAAGTTCGGCCGACGGGTCATGTACGCCGTCGCCGACCTCGACGTCTGGGCCGACCAGCGCAGCTTCGAGGCCACGTCCGATCCCGAGTACGCCGAACGCCATGCGGCGGACAGCCGTGCGCGCTGATCGGCGACGCGCGGGTAATCATCGCGATGTCGCGCCCATCGCTGTCATCCGCGCAGCGATCCTCGCCCGCGGACGAACAGCTTGCGCTGTTCCGCGCGCTGCCGGGCGACATGGCGCCGCGCGACAGCCAGGACCTGATGGCGTTTCCGTTCTTCTCGCTGGCGAAATCGCGGCGCACGGCGCCGATCGACTTCCGCACCGGCGGCGTGACGATCCGGGTGGAGGGGACGGTCGAACATGGCATCGCCACGATCTGGGATGCAGACGTGCTGATCTGGGCCGCGAGCCAGCTGGTCGAAGCGCACGATGCGGGCATTGCGACCTCGCGCCTGATGCGTGCCACCCCCTACGAGATCCTGCGCTTCATCGGGCGCGGCACGTCGCTGCGCGACTACCAGCGATTGAAAGCTGCGCTGGATCGTCTGCAATCGACCACGGTGGCGACATCCATCCGCGCGATGACCGGCCGGCGGTTGCATCGCTTCTCGTGGATCAACGAGTGGAAGGAGCGCGCCGATGCACGCGGTGCACCACTGGGCATCGAATTGATCCTGCCGGACTGGTTCTATGCGGGCGTGCTCGATGCCGCGCTGGTGCTGACTATCGACCCGGCGTATTTCCGGCTGACCGGCGGCATCGAGCGGTGGCTGTATCGCCTCGTGCGCAAACACGGTGGACGCCAAACGGGCGGCTGGCAGTTCGACTTCCGGCACCTGCATCGCAAGTCGGGCAGCACGGCGAAGCCCTACGATTTCGCCTGCGACCTGCGCGCGATCGTCGCGCGACAGTCGCTGCCCGGCTACGTGCTTGGCATCGAGCGGACGCCGGACAGCAACATCGAACTGCTGACCTTCCGGCCGGTGCCGTCCACGGCACGGGGATAACGCGGGGACGAGCGGTGAATCGCCTCGTGCTATCAGGCGTGTCGGTACTCGTGCTATCAGGCGTGTCCCACTCGTGCTATCAGGCGTGCGACATCACCGGAGAGCCAATCGCGGCGGGGGTTTGCTCATCCTCTAACTTCTCTAACCCCAAAGCACTAACCGATAGAAGCGCTGCGACTTCGCGGTGGACAACGGCCGAAAGGCAAAAGCCACGGCGTTTTGCGTCGCGAAGGCGCGCCGGCTTTCCCGCAGGGAGCGCCTCGTCATGATCGTCGCCTTCCTCAACCAGAAGGGCGGCGTGGGCAAGACCACGCTCGCCACGCACGTCGCCGGCGAGCTGGCGGTGCGTGGTCTGCAGGTCATCCTGCTGGACGCCGACCCGCAAGGCTCGGCACTCGACTGGACGCAGCGCCGCAGCCAGCAGGGCCTGCCACGGCTGTTCAGCGCCCTGGGCCTTGCGCGCGAGACGCTGCACCAGGAAGCGCCCGAACTCGCGCGGCGCAGCGATCATGTCGTTATCGACGGGCCGCCGCGCATTGCCGCACTGGCGCGCTCGGCGCTGCTGGCAGCCGACCGTGCGTTGATTCCCGTGCAGCCCAGCCCCTACGACGTGTGGGCGTCCGCCGAGATGGTGGCATTGATCCGCGAGGCGCAGGTATTCCGGCCACGACTTGCCGCTGCCTTCGTCATCAACCGGCGCGTGAGTACGACGCTCATCGGCCGCGAGGCACGCGGCGCACTCGCCGACCAACCGCTGCCGATCCTGCGCGCGGAAGTGCATCAACGTATCGTCTTCGCGGACAGTGTGGCGGCCGGCCGGCTCGCCCGCGAGACGGCGCCCGATAGTGTCGCCGCGCGGGAGATCGCGGCGCTCACCGACGAACTGCTGCGGTGGCCGCCATGACCGACGCACGCATCAAGCGCGCCGCGATCGGCGCGCGTCCGCCTGCCAATGCCCACGCCGAGGCATGGATCCGCCAAGGCGGCGGCGACGCGCTCCGGAAAGGCGACCTCTACACCGCGCGCCTGACGCTCGACATCACGCCCGCGCTGCGCGCGCGCATCAAGGTTTCGGCGTTCACGCAAGGCGCGACGGTGGCCGAGTTGCTGCGTGCACTGCTGGAGCAAGCTTTCCCGGAGAACGGGTCATGACCATGTCCTCTCAAACGGCAGCGGTTGCGCCGCCACCGTTCGCGTCGCTCGTCGATCACGAACTCCTGACACGCGTCTCGCTGGCTTACGTCGCGCATCGTCTCAACCTCTATCTGCGTTTTGGCGAACCCGTGTATGCCGTGCAACGTGATCGCTGGCGGCGCATGGCAGCGTTCTGGCCGGGGTCACTGTTCTGCCGCATTCGGTGGGAAGCCAACGACTACGGCACCGTGCGCTGGCAGCTCATGGTCATGCGGGCTTGTACGGCGCTGGATGCCGCGCAGCGCATCCCCGGCGTGCAGCCGGGTGCGCGCCTGCTGCTGCACGCTGAAGGCGAACGACAGGTGCGGCCCACGCTGGCGTGCATCGACGCCATCGAAGCACTGAAGATCGCGCCGGCCGATACATCGCCCGCGTACTGGTGCATGCTGGGCAATCGTCTGGCGGCACGCCTACCGCTGCCGGACTACACCACGGCACGGCACGCCGCTTGGCTGGCCGGGAAGGCGTTGTCATGACGGCCATGCCCACGCCCGACACCATGCCGCGTTGGCGTTCGCGCCGACGCGCCCGCTTTGTCCTGGCGGGCCTGTCCACCGCCGGCCTCGCTGCGCTGGCCTGGGCATTCTGCGTGTCGCCCCTGCCACGCGTGATCTACAACCCGTCCGACAGCGTGGCGGTCGGCTGGTATCGCGTCGATCCACGTGCACACGGCAGCGCCACGCCGCACGTCGGCAGCCTCGTGCTGGTGCCGTTGTCGGCAGACGTTGCCGCGCTTGCCGCGCGGCGCCGCTACCTTCCGCTGGGCACGCCGTTGCTCAAGCCGGTGGCTGCTGTCGCGCCGCAACGGACGTGCGTCGCCGGTGGCATCGTGCGCATCGACGGCGTGCCGGTGGCTGCCACGCTGCGTGCCGATGGCATGGGCCGGCCGTTGCATGCATGGTCACAGTGCCGGCGCCTTCGCCCCGGCGAACTGTTCCTGCTCAGCACCACCAATCCGGCGTCGTTCGATAGCCGCTACTTCGGGCCGGTGCGCGCGTCCAACGTGCTCGGCATTGCGCATCCGGTTTGGTTGGAGCAACACCGATGACGCCTGCCGATTCGCTGCGCTTCATCGGGCCATCCGACACGTCGTCCCGGCAGCCGTCGCCATGTCGTTGCACGTGTCATGCGGGCGCTGGTCGCTTGAGTCTCACGCAACATCCGCCGTGGTCTTCCCTCGTGCAGACGCCTTGCCGCGAGTGTGTCATGTCGGCGGCGTGGCTCATGCTCGCCGTAAGGCATGCAGCGCGACACGCAGCGCAGCCTGGTCACCGATGTAGGGAGCGAGAGCGCAGGGCCAGGGCGGAGTGCAAGGCGGAGGGCAAGATAAAAGGTCGCGGCACTTCGTGGCGCGGAAAGTTTGTCTGCACGTGGGAGTGGCGCGGCACGCGCGAAGGGATGGCAGTGTGCCGCAAAGATGCACCATCCCGTGTTCGCATTGAGAAAAACGCGTGCTTCACACGCTGCGTTGCGCTGATCTTGGAGGGAGCCACGCCATGAGCCAGCGCGACGACGACCGCTTCCGTGTCCGGCCAGGGGCGCCCAGACATAGGAGCGATGCCTTCATCAACCGGGTGCTGCGCCAGACCGGCAAAGCTGGTACGAAGGTCGGCAGGACCATCGGAAAAACCGGCCACCGGCCCGGTGCGCGCCTGGGCCGCGGCCACGTTGCGGCGCGCTTTGCGGGTCGCGGGCTGGGGATGAATGCCCGGCGCGTGACGATCAAGGCGCGCCTCGTCAACCTGAAGCAGGCCGGGCGACGATCGACCGCCATGCACTTGCGCTACATCGAGCGCGAAGGCGTCGATCGCCATGGCGGTCCGGGTCGCGCCTACGGGCCGACGACCGACGCGGCCGATCTCGCTGCGTTCAAGGAACGCAGCGCCGACGACCGGCACCAGTTCCGCTTCATCATCTCGCCGGAAGACGCCGAACAGCTCGACGACCTGCGCACCTACACCCGGCACCTGATGGCGCGCATGGAAGCCGATTTGGGCACGCGGCTGGAATGGTTGGCCGTCGATCACTGGAACACCGACAATCCGCACACGCACGTCGTCTTGCGCGGCAAGGACGACCTAGGCCACGACCTCATCATCGCCCGCGACTACGTCGCTGAGGGGATGCGCCGGCGCGCATCGGAGCTGGCGACGCAATGGTTGGGGCCGCGTACCGAGCGGGAGATGCAGCGCTCCATGCAGCGCGAAGTCGATCAGGAGCGGTGGACCGTTCTCGATCGTACCTTGCAGCGCGAGGCCGCCGACAATGGCCTGGTGCGCACCGAACGCTTCGCCGAACCCCGGCTGCAACGCCAGCGTCAAGTGTTGATTGGCCGCCTGCAACACTTGCAGCGCATGGGGCTGGCGACCGAGCCGCAGCCCGGTACGTGGGCTGTCCATGCCGACGCCGAGCCGACCCTGCGGGCGATGGGCGAGCGCGGAGACATCATCCGCACGATACAGCGCGCCATGCGTGGCCAGCAGCGCGAACTGGTCGTGTTCCAGCCCAGCGCTCGTGGCCGTGCCATCGTCGGCCGCGTCGCCAACAAGGGGCTGGCCGACGAGCTGCACGACAGGGGCTACTTGGTTATCGATGGCACGGACGGCAAGGCGCACTACGTTGCGCTGCCGCCGCGGTCGGAATTGGAGCAGTACCCGACCGGCGCCGTGGTGGAGGTGAAAGGGTCGGCCAATGTGCGCGCCGCCGACCGCAACATCGCCGCGCTGGCCGCCGATGGCGTGTACCGCACCGATTACCACCTTGCCGTCGCCCGCGGTCAGACGACACCCGACCGCGACCCGCACGAACTGGTGGCCGCGCACGTGCGCCGGCTGGAAGCCCTGCGCCGCGCCGGCATTGTCGAGCGCTTGGCCGAAGGTGTCTGGCGCGTGCCCGATGACCTGACCGAACGGGGCCGCGAGTTCGACGCGCAACGGCTGGGTGGTGGTGCGGCCGTCACGTTGAAATCGCACCTGCCGATCGAGTGCCAAGCCCGCGTGATCGGCGCCACCTGGCTCGACCAGCAGTTGATCGGCGGTGGCAACGGGCTGGGCGACTTGGGCTTTGGTGCCGAGGTCAAGAACGCGCTGCGGGAGCGCACCGACTTCCTGGTCGAACAGGGACTGGCCGAGCGACGCGGACAGCGCGTGATGCTGGCGCGCAACCTGTTGGCGACGCTGCGCGGACGCGAACTTGCGCAGACCGTGAAAGACATCGCCACCGAAACTGGCCTGACCCATCGCCCGGCGGTCGACGGGCAACGAGTCATCGGCATCTACCGGCGCAGCCTCATGCTCGCCAGCGGGCGCTACGCGATGCTCGATGACGGCA
>JAJPID010000056.1 GCA_021324945.1 Lysobacterales bacterium
ATCATCATGCTGACGCACACGGCCGTTGAGAAACACGTGAACGGTGCCATTGCCGCCATCGAAGCGCTGCCGACCGTGCTGTCGAAGGTCAAGCGCATCCGCATGGAAGAGTTGAACTGAGGTCATGAGCATGCAATACCGATCGACCCGCGGCCACGCAGAGCCGCAGAGTTTTTCCCGCATCCTGCTGGGCGGCTTGGCGCCGGACGGCGGCCTGTACCTGCCCGAGCAGTACCCGCAAGTCAGCGTTGAAGAACTGACCCGCTGGCGCGATCTGCCATATGCCGACCTCGCGTTCGAGATCCTGCGCAAGTTCGCCACCGACATTCCGGAAGACGATCTGCGCGCGCTGACCCGCCGCACGTACACGGCCGAGGTCTACAGCAACGCGCGCGCCGGAGACAACACCGCCGACATCACGCCGCTGCACAAGCTGGGCGATGAAGGTGGCACGTCGCTGTCGCTGCTGTGCCTGTCCAACGGCCCGACGCTGGCGTTCAAGGACATGGCGATGCAGCTGCTGGGCAACCTGTTCGAATACGCACTCGACCGCGAGCACGCCGAGTTGAACATCCTGGGCGCCACCTCCGGCGACACCGGCAGCGCCGCCGAATACGCCATGCGCGGCAAGCGCGGCGTGCGCGTGTTTATGCTGAGCCCGCACCGCAAGATGAGCGCGTTCCAGACCGCGCAGATGTTCAGCCTGCAAGACAAGAACATCTTCAACATCGCCATCGAAGGCGTGTTCGATGATGCGCAGGACATCGTCAAGGCCGTGTCGAACGACCACGAGTACAAGGCCCGCCAGAAGATCGGCACGGTCAACTCGATCAACTGGGCGCGCGTTGTGGCGCAGGTTGTCTACTACTTCAAGGGCTACCTGCTGGCCGCCCCGAAGATTGGCGACAAGGTCTCGTTCTGCGTGCCGTCGGGCAACTTCGGCAACGTCTGCGCGGGTCACATCGCGCGCATGATGGGTTTGCCGATCGACAAGCTGGTCGTTGCGACCAACGAGAACGACGTGCTCGACGAGTTCTTCCGCACCGGCACGTACCGCGTGCGTTCGGCCGCGCAGACGTACCACACGTCCAGCCCGAGCATGGACATCAGCAAGGCATCGAACTTCGAGCGCTTCGTGTTCGACCTGCTGGGCCGTGACCCGGCGCGCCTCGCGCAGCTGTTCCGCGACGTGGACGAGAAGGGCGGTTTCTCGATGACCGGCAAGCCGGAATTCGATCGCATCGCCGAGTTCGGTTTTCTCTCGGGCCGCAGCTCGCATGAGGACCGCGTCAACACGATCCGCGACGTGTTTGCCACTTACGGCACGATGATCGACACCCACACCGCCGACGGCGTGAAGGTGGCGCGCGAGAACCTGACGCCAGGCGTGCCGATGGTGGTGCTGGAAACGGCGTTGCCGGCCAAGTTCGGCGACACCATCCGTGAGGCGCTGGACCGCGAGCCGGAGCGCCCGGCCGGCTACGCTGACATTGAATCGCTGCCGCAGCGCTTCGAAGTCATGCATGCGGATGCCGACCGCATCAAGGGCTACATCGCCCAGCACACGGGCCTGTAAATCCATGGCAGCGGTGCCGGATGACGTAGCCGAGGCAGCCTTCACGCGCTGCCTGCACGACATCCGTGCCTGCCGCGAGTGCAAGGGCGCGCTGGCGCACGAACCTCGCCCGGTCGTGGTGGCGGATCGCCGCGCGCGCCTGCTGATCGTCGGGCAAGCCCCTGGACGTATCGTCCATGAAACCGGCATCCCCTGGAATGATCGCTCGGGCGATCGCTTGCGCCAGTGGCTGCAAATCTCGTACGCCGATTTTTACGCCGACAAGCGCATCGCTGTGGTGCCAATGGGGTTCTGCTTTCCCGGCACCGGCGCGAATGGCGATTTGCCGCCGCGTCCGGAATGCGCGCCCAAATGGCATCGGCCCTTGCTGACGGCCATGCCGGAGGTCAGGCTGGCGTTGCTGGTCGGTACCTATGCCCAGCGCCACTATCTCGACGTTCCGCGTGATTGGTCGCTCACCGATGTGGTCCGCAATGGCCCTGTTCAGGATGGAGACGGCCGCGTGCTGTTCCCGCTGCCGCACCCGAGCCCGCGCAACCTGGCCTGGTTCAAGCACAACCCGTGGTTTGACGAGCACATCGTGCCCGCGATGCGGACGGCGCTGGCAGACGCATTCGCTTGATACGCCGGCGCTGATGGATGGCGGCCGCCTGGAACCGATACAATCGAAATCTTCCTTTCGATTTCGTTCCATCATTCCCGCATGTCTGCCAACGATGCTCCCGCCGTCAAACCGTCCCTGCTGACGCTCGAAGCGGCGCTGTCGCAATTGCTCGCCGCTGCACGCGTTCTGCATGACACCGAAACCGTGCCGACGCTGCACGCCAACGGCCGCATCCTCGCGCAAGCCGTGCACAGCAGCCTCAACGTACCGCCGGCAGACAATACGTCGATGGACGGCTACGCCGTGCGCGCAGCCGATATCACTGTGCCGGGCACGCGCCTGAAGGTGGCGCAGCGCATTCCTGCGGGTCACGTCGGCCAGCCGTTGAATGCGGGCGAAGCGGCGCGCATTTTCACTGGCGCGATGATTCCGCCGGGCGCTGATGCGGTCGTCATGCAGGAGCAATGCAAGGCTGATCCGGATACGGGCACCGTCGTCATTGACCATGTGCCGGAATCGGGCGAGTGGATTCGCCGCGCGGGCGAGGACATCGCCGACGGTGCCGAAATCCTGCCGCGCGGCGCGCGCCTCGGTGCACAGCAACTGGGCCTGGCCGCATCCGTCGGCTGCGCCAACCTGCAGGTTGTGCGCCGCCCGCGCGTGGCCGTGTTCTTTACCGGCGACGAGCTCGCCATGCCCGGCGAACCGCTCAAGCCCGGCGCCATCTACAACTCCAACCGCTTCACGCTGCGCGCGCTGCTCGAAAACCTCGGTTGCGACATCACCGATTTCGGCATCGTGCCTGACACACTGCAGGCCACGCGCGAGACGCTGCGCGAAGCTGCTGAAGCGCACGACCTGATCATCACGTCGGGCGGCGTCTCGGTGGGCGAGGAAGACCACATCAAGCCCGCCGTGGAAGCTGAAGGGCGCCTGAACATGTGGCAGATCGCCATCAAGCCGGGCAAGCCGCTGGC
>JAJPID010000015.1 GCA_021324945.1 Lysobacterales bacterium
GAGTTCAGGAAAGACTCGTCCAGAGCCATCAGTCAGATTCCCGCATACCACTCATATCCCTGATCTTCCCAGTAACCGCCGTTGCCGTCGCCGATGTCGTCGAGCGAGTCAGTGAGTTCGATCGAAGAGATGTATTTCGCCTGCTTGTAGCCGAGCTGGCGCTCGATGCGCGCGCGCAGCGGCGCGCCGTTTTGGATCGGCAGCGGCTGGTCATTCAATTCATAGGCCAGCAGTGTTTGCGGGTGGTATGCATCATCGAAGCCGATGCTCTCGTAGTACGGCGTGCCGCCCTCCAGGCCGCCGTCGTCCATGCGGTCGAAGCAGTGGAACACCACGTAACGCGCATCGCCACGAGGTTTTGCGAGTTCCAGCACGCGCGACAATTGCACGCCTTTCCATTTGCCGATCACGCTCCAGCCTTCCACACAATCATGGCGCGTGATCTGGGTGCGCGAAGGCAGTGCGCGCAATTGTTCCAGCGAGAACGACAGCGGATGCGCGACCAGGCCACCGACCGTCAAACGGTAATCGATAAAATTGTTCTCAACCAACGCGCGATATTCGCTCGTCTGCGGATTGGTGCTGCCGTTGGCGCGGAACACCGGCGAAATGTCGGCTTCCGTGTATTCGCGCGCCAACGCGCCGCGCGTCAGCGCGCGCTGCACCGCGTGTGAGAGCGTTTCGGCCTGGCCGAGCACCTTCGGCGCCCATTCGGTCTGCGACAACTGATCGCAGCCGGCCAGCAGGCCCGCACCGGCCGCGGCCAGCACGTTACGCAGAAAGCGGCGGCGGTCAGTGCTCATCGTCGTTTTCGTCGATCACGAAGCGTCCGGTGATGATCGAGCGCAATTCGTTGCCTGCACCGCTCACCAGCACCTCGAAGATGTGGATGATGAAAAACGCCACGAACGCCCATGCCAGAATGAAATGGATCGTACGTGCGGATTGCCGGCCGCCAACCAGATCCACCAGCCAGCCCAGCACCGAATCCATGCGCGGCGACATTGCCAGCCCCATCAGCACGATCAACGGCCCGAAACCGAAGATCACGATCAGATAGGCCAGTTTCTGCAAGACGTTGTAGCGCGCGGCTGCCTCGCCCCTTGGATGACGCAGCAAAGCATGATCGACGATCGAGCGGCCGATGCCGCGCCAGTCGGTTTTGGTCGGCGCCAGATCATCGCGGAAGTGGCGGCCGATCAACGCATACGCGGCGAAGCAGACGCCGTTGATCACGAACAGCCACGCGAAAAAGAAATGCCAGCGGCGTCCCATCGACAGCCATTGCGGGCCGGGAATGGTCATCCACGACGGGAAGCCGCGCATCATCTGCCGTCCGTCCGTGCTGGAGAGGCCGAACACGCCGGTCGTGTCGAACGTGTGCGAGCCGAGCATGGTGACGCCGCGCCATTGCCCGTGCGCGTCCTGCCGCGCGCCCATCGCGAACAGCGGCTTGTCGAATGTCGACTTCTGGCCCCAGTACAGCGCCGGATGCGCGTTGAAGATTTGCAGACCGCTGCCCAACAGCACCAGCAAACAAATTGCGTTGATCCAGTGCATGATCCGCACCGGCAGGCGGTGGCGATAGATCACGCGCACGCGGTCGCTGACGCGCGGCGGCGGGCGGATGCCGCCCTGCGCGTCGTCCAACGTTGCGATGTCGTCTGCCATCTGGATCGAGTGTCCCAGCTTTAGCCAGCTTACTCCGAAAGCAGACCGGACGGCCGCAGCTTTGCTTGCGAACCGCCTGTCCTAAAATGGCTCCTTCGCCGCGGCGGAGAGTGCCATGCAACTGAAGGACAAGCGCATCATCATCACCGGCGCGTTCGGTGCGCTGGGCAGCGCGGTCGTGCTGGCGGCTTTGCAAGCCGGCGCGAAAGTCGCTGCGATCGATCGCGCCGATGTGCCGCCGGCGGGCGGTGATCTCGGCAATGCACACCGTTTCGGAGGCGTGGATTTGTCCGATGCGGCTTCGGCAAAACAAACGATCGATGAAGCCTCCCGCGCGCTGGGTGGGTTGGATGCGCTGGTCAATATCGCCGGCACGTTCCGGTGGGAAACCGTCGCGGACGGGAAACTGGAAACTTGGGATTTCCTCTACGACATCAACCTGCGCACGGCGGTGGCGGCGTCACAGGCCGCGCTGTCGCATTTGCATGCGGGTGGCCGCATCGTCAACATCGGCGCGCTGTCCGCATTGAAGGCCGGCGCCGGCGTAGGCGCGTACACCGCCTCCAAAGCCGGCGTGATGCGCTTCACTGAAGCGCTGGCGGAAGAGTTGAAGCCGCGAGACATCACCGTCAACGCCGTGCTGCCATCGACCATCGACACGCCCGCCAATCGCGCCGACATGCCGAAGGCCGATTTCGACAAATGGATCAAGCCGGAGCAACTCGCCGACGTGATCCTGTTCCTGATTTCCGATCAGGCGTCGGCGATCACCGGCGCGCTGATTCCGGTGGTGGGGCGGGTTTGAACGCGAGCGCTTGACCTTGCCCCAAGGGCAAGCCGCAACATCGCCGCCGATGTCGAATGCACCCGCGAAGCTGTTGCGCATCGGTGAACTGGTCCGCCGCTCGGGCCTGAGCGCCAAGGCGCTGCGGTTGTACGAAGCGCGCGGTCTGCTGAAACCCGACGCGCATTCGGCCAGCGGCTACCGACTGTACGGCGCGAAGGCGCTGGCGCGGCTGTCGGAAATAACTGTGCTGAAGCGCGCGGGTTTCACGCTGGCCGAAATCGGCGCGCTACTGCAACGCAAGGGTTCCGCGGTGGCGCTCGTGGAGGCGCGCATCGTTGCGTTGCGTCGCGAAGTGCAGTCGCGGTCACGTGCGCTTACCGCGCTGGAACGCGCGTGGCGCGGGCTGGATTCGACGTCCCACGACATCGATCGGCTACTGGAGAACATCAAGATGAGCGAGAAACTGGACATGCGTTTCAGCCAGGCGGAAATCGCCGAGTTCAAGCGCCGCGCGGAAATCCTGGGCAAGCACTTTACCGAGGAAGAGCGCGAGCAGATTCGCAAGCGTGCCGAACAAACGGGCGATGAGGGCATGCGGCAGGCGCAGGAGGAGTGGCCGCGGTTGATCGCGTCCGTGCGCGCGGCGATGGACGCCGGCAAACCCGCGACCGATCCGGAAGTGCTGGAAATGGGTCGCCGCTGGCACGCGCTGGTCAATGCCTTCACCGGCGGCGACGCCAACATCGCACGCAAGTTGAAATCCGCTTACGACGACAATCCGCAGATCATGGCCGCGCAGGGCATGGATCCGAAGATGTTTCTCTACATCCGCGAGGCGATGCGGGCGGCGGGATTGAAGCTGCCGGGCTGATGCGACCATGCCGCGTGTGTTCACACCCACGCGGCATTTCAGCACTGACCGCGGTCAATTGCGCCGTTCCGCTCCGTTATCCGGGTTCACATACATCGAAAACAGCTCGTGGATGCGCCGGTATTCGTCGTACCAGTCGTCGGCGTGCTTGAAGTCGTGCCGCTCCATCGGATACAGCGACATCCAGAAGTTGTCCTTGTGCAGTTCGATGAAGCGTTGATAAAGACGGATCGAATCGCCCGGCATCACGTTGTCGTCGATGAGACCGTGGTTGATCAGCAGCGGATCGCGCAGGTTCTGTGCGTATTCGATCGGCGATGAAGTCTTGTACGCCTGCGGATCGATCTGCGGATCGTTCAAGATATCGGAGGTGTAATCGTCGTTGTAGCTGGTCCAGTCCGACGGCGGACGCTGCGCCGCGCCGGCTGCGAATTCGCCCGGCGCGCGCAGCAGCGCCATCTCGGTCATGAAGCCGCCGTATGAACCGCCGTAGATGCCCACGTGTTTCGGATCGACCGCGTGGTTCTTCACCAGCCACGCCTTGCCGTCCAGCAGGTCTTCCAGCTCGGGATGACCCATGTTGCGGTAGATCGCATCACGCCAGTCGCGCCCGTAACCGGCGCTGGCGCGGTAATCCATGTCCAGCACCACGTAGCCTTCCTGCAGCAGCAGGTTGTTGAACATCTGTTCGCGGAAGTAATACGACCAGCCCTTGGTGACGTCCTGCAGATAACCCGCGCCGTGTACGAACAACACGGCGGGATGCGAATGTGACGTGTCGTAATTCCCGGGTTCGTAATACTTCGCCCAGATGCCGAAATGGCCGTGGCTGCTCGGCACTTGCACGAATTGCGGTTCGATCCAGTGCATCGCCTTGTACTGCGGCGTGCGCGTGTCGGTGAGGTCGCGCGCATTGGAACCGTCGCTGTTCACCACCGCCAGTTGCGGCGGAATGTAGGCTGACGAGTGCAATGCCGCGATCTTCGAACCATCCGGCGACAGCGCGAAGGGCGCGCTGCATTCGAAACACCCCAGGCCCTGATAATGCGTGACGCGCTGCATCCCTCCGCCCGATGCCGGCACGCGATAGACGTCGTAGGCGTAGGGGGCTTCCTTGTTGGCCAGCACATAGAACCACTTCCCGTCGGGCGAGACGACCGGGTCGGAAACTTCGTAACCAGTTCCAGTCAGAGCGCGCGCCTGGCCGTCCAGCGGTTTCACGTATAACTGCGACCAGCCGCTGGCTTCGGAATCGAACCACAACGTGCGGCCATCCGGGAGCCAACCCAGTTCGTTGAAGCTCCAGTTGATCCAGGCCGGATCGGTGAGGCGATTCTGTGTCACCAGCTTGTGTGCGGTGAAATCGACCGTCGCGATCCAGCGGTCCTTGTGATCGTGCGCGACCAGTTCGATCGCGGCGTTGCCGCCGTCATCGCTCCATACGATCGCAGGGCCGTAGGAATCACCCAACGGAATGTAGTTCACCGACAGCGGTCGCGTCTTGGGCGCTTCCAGCGCCTTGGCCTCATCGTCGTGGCCTTCCTGCTTCAGTTGCGCGATGCGCTTGTCGCGCAATGTTTTCAGCGGATCGTCGTGGATGCCCGGCAGATCGTCCGTGCTCAGCGGATATTGCTTGTGCGTGCGCAAATCCAACAGCAGCAGCGATTGCGGCCCGGGCGGGTTGCGACCGACATAGGTGCGCGCCTTTTCGGCTTCGGGATAACCCGAACCGCTGACATAATGGGTCACGGTCGGCGTGCGGCCGTCCTGATACGACTTCGGAACGGTCACCACCAGTAACCAGCGCGCATCGGGCGAGAGCGAAGTCGCCGTCACCTTCACCTTGTCGCCGAGGTAGAACGGCGCGGCTCCGCGTTCGGGATTCTCCGAACGCAATTGTTCGCTGCGCTCGCGTTCGGCCTGCTTGTCGTCGCGCTCTTGTCGCAAGGTGGAGAACAGATCGAGTTGCAGCCGTTCGAGCTGATCGGGTTTCTTGTCGTCAGGGTCGTCTTCGGTCTTCAGCGTCGCCGCCGGCGCAACTACGCCCGTCGTGGCACTCCACACCTGCCAGGCGTCGTCTTCGCGCCAGCTTAAGAGCGTGCCGTCGGCAGAGAATTGCAAACCCGAGCGTTGGGCGTCGCTGCGGGTGAGTTGGCGCGTGGCGCCGCTGGAAATTTCCCGCACGTAGACATCGCCGTGGCGCAGAAACGCGGCGCGGTCGTGCGCGCGATCGAATACCGCAGGGCCATCGGCCTGCGCCAGTTGCGCATCGTCCAGTTTCACCGGCGTGCCGCCGTTGGTGTCCACGCGATACAAATCGCGCAGCGGACTGCCGTTGCGCTTCAGCTTGAAATAGATGCTGCCGCTGTCGACGCTCCAGTAGGCGTCCTCGACCGAGGGACCGATCCAGTCCGGATCCGCCATGATTTGTTTCAGCGTGATCGGACCGGACGACGCAGTCGAAAGAGTCGATGAGGACTGCGCGAACGTGGCGGGCGCGGCGCCAAAGATCAGCGCGACGGCCGAAGCGGCCAGGGCGGTGCGGCGCATGGAAGGCTCCGTGCGAGGTTGCAAAACGCGCAGCATAGCGAGTCGCGCCCGCGCTGCAATGGCCGGAAGTCGTGCCTGCGAACAAACGGGAGACGGAAGATGAGAAGGCGATGTTAGGCTTCTGTCTTCCTTTTCCGTCTCTCATCCTCATGCTCGAAACTCTCGAACGCGAAACCGGCGCCAATCCCGCGTACAGCATTATCGTGTTGCACGGGCTCGGCGCCGACGGCAACGACTTCGTTCCCATCGTGCCGCAATTGCTGCGCAGCGACTGGCCGCCGCTGCGTTTCGTGTTTCCGCATGCGCCGTTCCGCCCGGTGACGGTCAACAACGGCATGCTGATGCGCGCCTGGTACGACATCAGCGGTTTCGATCTTGATCAAAAACAGGATGAAGCCGGCATCCGCGCATCGTGCGCGCAAGTGGAACAATTGCTCGAACGCGAAGCACAGCGCGGCGTGCCCGCTCACAACCTGATTCTCGCCGGCTTTTCGCAGGGTGGCGCGGTTGCGCTGGCGACCGGGTTGCGGCACGCACAGAAACTCGCCGGCGTGGTCGCGCTTTCGACCTATCTGCCGATCGCGCAGGTCGTCGCAGCCGAGCGCCATGGCGCCAACACACAACTGCCGATCTTCATGGCGCATGGCACGTTCGATCCGGTGGTGCCGCTGATGCTTGGCGAGTTGTCGCGCGACCGTCTGCGCGCGTTCGGACATCCGCTGGAGTGGCACACGTACCCGATGGCGCACCAGGTGTGCCCGCACGAGATTCACGATCTGGCCGAATGGCTGTCGGCACGTTTCGCCGAATGACGGCATACTGCGTGCGGGAGAGGGGGAATGCCAGAGCGCGCCGAATCACGTGGAGAAATCGTGGCCCTGCCGCAATTCTGCGGCCTGCCGGCGGTGTTCGCGTTGATCGTGGTGTCCGAGCTGGTGGTGCTGATCGCAGCCCTGGTGCCGGATTCGGGCATGAGCTTCCGCAGCTTCACCACTGCGTCCGCCTTCGCGGTGTGGATCGCGCTGCTGTGCGCGTTGATGCTGTGCAAGCTCACGCCGCTGCTGCTGCGCTGGCCCCCGCGCACCGGCTACATGCTCGCTTGTTTCGCGCTGGTTGCCCTGGTGGCGTTGGTGAGCGCGCTGATTGCATGGTTGGATCATGCGCTCGGCACCGGCCTCACGCCGACATCCAGCGCGCGCTTCGTCCTGGGCAACGCGGCGTTGTCGGCGCTGCTCGGTGCGGCACTGCTGCGTTATCTGTATGTACTGGCCGAATGGCGCGCGCGGCTGGCGGCGGTGGCGCGGGCGCAATTCGAGGCGTTGCAGGCGCGCATCCGCCCGCATTTCCTGTTCAACAGCATGAACACCGTGGCCGCGCTGGTGCGCGTCGACCCCGCGGCCGCCGAGCGCACGGTGGAAGATCTCACCGAATTGTTCCGCGCCGCGTTGGGTGCGGATCGCGGCACTCGCACACTGGGCGAGGAATTGGCCCTGGTCGACCGCTATCTCGCGATTGAACAATTGCGTTTGGGCGAACGGTTGCGCGTGGAACGCGATCTCGTCGATCTGCCGCTCTCGCTGGAAGTGCCGCCGCTGCTGTTTCAACCGCTGGTGGAAAACGCCGTGTATCACGGCATCCAGCCGCTGCGCGAAGGCGGCGCGGTGCGCATCCGTGGCCATCGCGCCGATGGCGCGATTGAAATCGAAATCGACAATCCACTGCCGGAAGATGCGCCCACGCCTCGCAATGGCCACGCGCAAGAAAACGTGCGCCGCCGCATCGCCTATCATTTCGGCGCGCGCGCGGGGCTGGATGTTGCCGTCGAGAATGGCCGCTACGTCGTGCGCGTACGATTGCCCGATGAAAATCCTGATCGCTGACGACGAACCGCTGGCGCGCACGCGCCTCACCGCGCTGCTCGCCGAATGCGAAGGCGCGCAGGTGGTCGGCAGCGTGGGCGATGGCGAAGCCGCGTTATCGGCGTGTATCGCGCTGAAACCGGAGGTGCTGCTGGCCGACATCGCCATGCCCGGCATGGACGGTCTGACGCTGGCGCGTCGCCTGCAATCGCTTTCCAACCCACCGCAACTGGTGTTCTGCACCGCTTACGATGCGCATGCGCTCAGCGCCTACGAACTGCGCGTGGCGGATTATCTGTTGAAGCCGGTGCGCGTCGAACGCCTGCGCGAGGCGCTGGCGCGCGCGCAGGCGCTGCGTGCGCGCGCGCAATCGGTGCCGCGCGAGACGCTCAGCGCACGCGTACGCGGCGCGACGTTGCGCATCCCGCTGGAAGACGTGTTCTATCTCACCGCCGACGAGAAATACGTGGCGGTGCACCGCGATGGAGGCACGGTGCTGATCGAGGATTCGCTGAAGAGCATCGAGACCGCGTTCCCGCAACGCTTCGTGCGCGTCCACCGCAATTGCCTGATCAACGCCGCGCGCTTGCTTGGTCTGCAACGCGACGCACAAGGCGAAATGCGCGCGCTGATCGCCGGGACGAACGATACGCCGGAAGTCAGCCGCAGGAATCTGCCGGCGGTGAGAAAATGGTTGCGAGAAATGTAGAAGCCAGCTGGCGCACAGCGCCGTCTTTTCCCGGTGGCCGGGGTTTCCGCTGATTATCGATTCTGTAGCGCACAGGCGTGCTCCTGTAAATCCGCTCCGCTCGCTACACTGGCGCAATGCCCATCCTCCGCATCGCCACCCGCAAAAGTCCGCTTGCGCTATGGCAGGCCGAACACGTCGCGGCGCGCCTGCGCGGGACTCATCCGGGTCTGCAAGTGCAACTGGTGCCGCTGTCCACGCGCGGCGACGAAGTGCTGGACCGCTCGCTCAACGAGATCGGCGGCAAGGGGCTGTTCTTGAAAGAGCTGGAGATCGCGCTGGCGAACGATGAGGCCGACATCGCGGTACATTCACTGAAAGACATGCCGGCGAAACTGGAAGCCGGTTTCGCTATCGGGGCGGTGCTGGAACGCGGCGACGTGGCCGATGCTTTCGTCAGCAACGATTGCGCTTCGCTCGACGAACTGCCGCAGGGCGCACGCGTGGGTACTTCATCGCTGCGGCGGGCCGCACAGGTGCGCGCCGCGCGCAACGATCTCGAAATCGTCGATCTGCGCGGCAACGTCGGTACGCGTTTGTCGAAGCTGGATTCGGGCGACTACGCAGCGATCGTGCTGGCCGCTGCGGGCTTGCAGCGGCTCGGCTTGCCACAACGCATCCGCGCGCGGCTGGCGCCGCCGGGTTGGCTGCCGGCACCGGGGCAGGGCGCGATCGCGGTGGAGTTGCGCGAAGGCGATGCGCGCGTCGCAAAACTCATTTCACCGCTGGACGATGTCGATGCGCGCCGTACCACTGCCGCGGAGCGTGCGTTGAATGCCGCGCTGGGCGGTGACTGCACGTTGCCGCTCGGGGCGTGGTGTGCGCTCGAAAACCGCGCGCTGCACTTGTATGGATTGCTCGGCGATGCGCCCAATGGCCGCGTGCTGCGCGCCGACGCGCGCGGCGAAGACCCGCTGAAACTCGGCGGTGAAGTCGCGCGCGCGCTGCGGGAGCAGGGCGGCGAGGCGATGCTGCGGACCTTGTAGGGCTTTTTGCCAGCGACAAGAACCACGGCGTGCTCCGCTCGCCTGAGCATTGGTCGCCTGCAAGCAGGCTCTTATTTTCTGCCGATGCTGTACACCAGATTGGTGGTGAACAACTGATCCACGTGGCGCGTGCCCGGCGTGATATTGCTGGTGTAGCGCGTCTGATAACCCACCTTCAGCGCCAGCGCCTTGGTCATGCTCACCGCCAAACCCGCATCGTTCTGATAGAACTTGTCCTGCGCGCCAGCTTCGGCCAGCAGCGTGTCTTCTAAACTGGTGTTGTCGGTGATGCGGCGCTTGTAATTCACCAGCCCGCGGCCGATCGCCTCGTCCTCGGTGGCCGGATGCACCTCGGTCGCGGTCGGCGGCGTGGTGCTGGTGTCCACCACGGTGTAATTCTGCGGGCGGTAGCGTTTGTAGCCCGGACCGATCTCGAACGACAGTTCGTTGCTCGCATCCTTCAACGCGATGTAGCCGAAACCCAGGGACGCGACTTCTTCCCAACGGTTGGCGGCGAAGTCGTCATGGTCGTAACGCAGCGCGCCGACCAGATAGCTGCGCGGATTGAATTTGTAGCCGCTGGACGCGGCCGCCTCGATGCGGTTGGCAGTGGTGTCGTAGCTGGTGTTATAGCCGGTGGTGACGCCGTTCACCACCGTTGGCGTTTTCACTTCCCCCTTGGCGCGCAGCGCGCTCAGGAAAAAATCGTCCTTCCAGGTGTCGTCCTGATATTCCAGCTTCAATTTGGCATCGAGATTTTCCGAATGCGTATTGCCGCGCGCAGCGGCGAAACCGAATTCGCCACTGCCAGACCACGATTGCGGGGACGAGTTGGAGTTCTGCGGATCGCTATCCGCGGCCTGCGCCAAGAGTGGCAGACACAGCGCGGCCAGCGCGAGCACGAATCTTCCGCGGATGCAGGGCATGAGCGTCTCCTCTTTTTTCACGAAAACTTTTCGACCAAGGTGTGCCGCGAAAGTTCGCGCTCGCAGCGAACGTTCAAGCGTGCTGTTCTTTGGAAGTGCGGCATGATGGCCGCTTGTGGATTAGCCAGGAACAAAAAGATCGCAGCGCTCGTTTAGCTTTCTTGAATGAGCAATCAAGCACGTTTGCAAAAATCAACGGAAATATCCCGCTACCGCGTGCTTCGCCTGCGCAAAGAACAACCATCGCTCCACGGACAAACCGGCGGTGCAGGACACAGCGGCGATGCCGGCGCAGGGCCGCTGCGCGGCGGGCCACATCAGCGCCGCAATCAGCAGCAGCGCGGGCAAGACGAAGAACAGGATCAGCGCGATGCCACGCAACTTGTGTGCGTGCTTGCGTGCCAGCACGAACGCCATTTCGCGTGTGAGATAACTTTCTTCCGTGCTCGGGCCTTCCAGCGCGCGCACGTTGCCGAGATGTCCCAATCCCGTTGCATAGCCGGCGTCCGGCGCGCGCAGGCCGTCGATGTTTTTCCAATAAGAAAGTTTCAAACCGCTAACGATGGACGCGATCGCCAGTAAAGCCAGCGCAAACGGCATCGCCAGTATCCCGGGATCGAACGCCAGATACGCCCACAGCCATAACCCGCCCGACCATGCGCCGAACAACAGATACAGCGGCAGCACACGTGCATCGCGCCAGGCGGCGATCGGTTTCAACGACGTATAGATGCGCGCGGTGCAAACCAAGGTCAGCAGCGCGCATATAAGCAAGATGGCACCAGCGATGCGTGTGGGTACGAACAGATTGCTCCCGCGCGCCAGTCCTGCGACCGCGCACATCGGCAGATACGTCGCTACCGACGCCAAGCCTTCGCGCGACAGCCAAGAGGAATTCCATTGCGAAAACGCGCGCCATGCGCGCGACGGCCGTCCCAGGTGCAGCGTGGACGATAGCAATCCGGTGGTGGCGAACACGAATCCGATTGCGAGCGGTGCCAGCACGTTGCCGCGCCCGGGTGGATATACCCCCAGCGCCAGTGCGCCGCCCAGCCATGCCCACAGCCCGAAACCGGCGCCGGACAAAACGGTAAAGAAAATCACGGAGAGGGCGGGTTTCATGGGTTGCCTCTGCGGTCTACCCTGACCGCGAAGATCAAAAAGCGGACATCCATGCCCGCGCTTTTCGATTCGGCATTCATCGAGTGAGCACGCGATCCAGCCACCGCAGCAACGGCGGCAGTTGCGCGGGATCGAGAGTTTCTTCCTGCGTGCTACTCGCAGGCATGGATGATCCGTCACGTCGAGGCCGCGGCGGCAAATATTTGTTGACCGGCTTGTAACCGAATTCCGGCATCAACGCGTACCCGCCGCGCTGCGATACCAGCTGCGAGATCGCCGAGTCCGGATCCCCCAGGTCGCCGAAATAACGCGCGCGCGTGGGGCAGGCCATCACGCAAGCCGGCTGACGATCCGACTCATCCAGCGTCTCGTTGTAGATACGATCCACGCACAGCGTGCATTTCTGCATCGTGCCGCGTTTGTCCGGACGGCCATCCGGCTGCTTGTGCGGCCGTTCCAGCGAAATCTCGCGCGCACCATACGGACAAGCCCACGCGCACAACTGGCAGCCGATGCACTTGTCTTCGTCTACCAGCACGATCCCGTCTTCCGCGCGTTTGTAGCTCGCGCCCGTGGGACAAACCGTCACGCAATCCGGCGTCTCGCAGTGGAGGCAGGAGCGGGGGAAGTGAACCGTTTGTACGGGAGACGAGGCGCGAGAGATGGAAGACGAAAGCGTGTTCTCGCTGGGCTCTGCGACATCTCCCGTCTCCCGCCTCCCGTCTCCCGTGATTTCATACGTGTGTACCCGGTTGAACCATACGCCATGCGGCTCCGCGCCATAGGGTTCGCTGTCCGGCAGCGGCCCGAACTGGCCGCCGTCGTTCCACTCCTTGCATGCCACCGCGCAGGCGTGGCAGCCCACGCAGGTATCCAGATCGATCACCAGACCGAGTTTTTTTTTGGAAGGGGAGGGAAGCGCAGTCATCGCAAATCGTGGTCAGTAAAAGACGCCAGCTTCCTCGTGTCCTGCGCTTGGCACTACCCTCTTCCATAAATGGGAGGGGATCAAGGCTCAGAAATGCCAGAACCTCGGTATCAGCAGCATCGACAACGCGCAGAACAATCCGATCAGCGGGATGCCGACCTTCATGAAATCGGTGAAGCGGTAACCACCGGCGTAGTAGACCATGGTGTTGGTCGGATAGCCTACCGGCGTGGCGAACGAGGTGGCCGCGGCGAAGGCGACGGCGACGATGAAGGGATGCGGATCGGCATGCACCGCTCTGGCGACGCTCACGGCGATGCCGATCATCAACACCACGGAAGGATTGTGGCCCATCAACTCGGTGAGCAGCGCGGTCAGCAGGTAGACCATCAGCAGCGCGGCCAGCGGGCCGTGGCTGCCGACCAACGACATGCCAGTATCGACCACGTACTTGGACAAACCGGTCTTCTCGATCGCGACGCCGAGCGGCAGGATCGCACCCAGCAGGATGATGATCTTCCAGTCCATCGCCTCATAGACGTCTTTACGGCCAAAGCAGCGCGTCAGCGCCATCGCCACCGCGCCGCAGATCGCCGCGATCGGGATCGGCAGCCAGCGCAAACCAGAAACTGCCACCACGGCGATCATGATCCCCACAGCCACGATCGCCTTGTAGGCGGGACGGCGCGCGTCATCACGTTCGTTGAGGACGATGAAACGATCGTCGCCGCGCACTTTTGACGTCATCGTTTCCGGCACCAGCAGCATCAGCACGTCGCCCGTTTCGAAGGCGATGCGGCTCATTTTCTCGCGCAGCACGCGGCCGCGGCGGTGGATCGCCAGTACGGTTGCGTCATAACGCGACAACAGGTCGATCTCAGGGAGCGTGCGGCCTTCCAGCGGGCTCGCCGGCGTCACCATCACTTCCAGCAGCACGCGCGCCTGACCGTCGTCGCGGCTGTGCCTGAATTCCGGATCGATCTCCAGCCCCGCCTGCTTGCGGAATTCTTCCAATTTCTCCCATTCGCCGCGCATCAGCAACACGTCGCCGACTTGCAGTTTCTGTGTGCGCGGCGACCACATGTGTTCCTCGCCGCGCAGCAGTTCCAGCGGATATACGCCGTGCTTTTCGCCGAGCTTGGCTTCGGCAATGGTTTGCCCCACCAGATCGGAATCGGACATCACCTTCAGTTCGGTGACGTATTTGCCGACCTGCATCATTTCCGGCGCTTCGGCGTCGACCTGCTTGGGCAGCAGCCAGCGGCCGATCACCATCAGATAGATGATGCCAGCGATCGCGAGCAGCACGCCGAGCTTGGTGAACTCGAACACGCCCAGCGGCGCCAAGCCGTGCTTCTGCGACAGCGAATCCACCAGCAGGTTGGATGAGGTGCCGATCAGCGTGCATACGCCGCCCATCTGTGCCGCGTAGGCCATCGGCATCAGCACGCGCGCCGGCGAGGTACCCGAGCGCGCGCACACGCGCAGCGCCAGCGGCAAAAAGGTCGCCACCAGCGCGATGTTCTTGATGAAGGCCCCCAGTGGCGCGATCGCCAGCATCATGCCGAGCGTCAGCAGCCACGGCTTGCGGATGCGCGAGAGCAGGCGGATCAACGGCTCCAGCGCGCCGGAGCGCTCGATGCCGAGCGACAGCGCGAACATCGCCGCCACCGTCACCGTCGCTTCGTTGCTGAAACCCGAGAGCGCCTCTTCCGGCGTGACGATGCGCAACACCATCAACAGCGCCAGCGCAATCAACGCGACGATGTCGATGCGCACCTTCTCACTGGCGAACAACGCCATCGCGAAAACGATGATCGCGGCGGTGGCCCAAGCTTGCCAAGTCATGATAACCCCTCGATATTCGTCAAGCCCGGGGCTTAGCCGAGGCTCTGCATTGCTACCACAACGCCTATCATCCCGTCGCGCGCATGGGCATGATCGCCCCCTTTAGTGAAGGGGCTGGAAGCCTGAATGGTGGCGGCCTTCGATTTCATCTTGAAATTGGATCATTGCTAAGTTCGATGCGATGTCCCGGCACGTTCGGCTGTGGATCGCGTTCCAATCGCACACGCAGATCGAACCACGCGGCTTGTCCTGTCACGGGATCGGCGTTGCTGTATTGCCCGCTCGCATCGCGCTCGCCGATCAGGTCGTTCAACAGAAAACCATCGACGAATTCCGGCGCCTGCTTGCCGAGTCTCCAGGCGCCGCGCTTCTTGCCGATCGCGTTCCACGTCCAGACCGTGCCCGGCGCGGTGCCGCTATGCGCGCGCACCTGCACGCGGATGCGTCCGCGCGGCGATGCGATCCAGGCCCAATCGTTGTCGTCGATGCCGTACTCTGCCAGCGTGCGCGGGTGTGCGTACAAAAAATTGCGCGCGGCGATCTGCCGCAGCCAGCGGTTCTGCGAACCCCAGGAGTGATACATGAACATGGGACGCTGCGTGATGGCGGAGAGCGGGAACTTGTCTCTTCCCCCGTTTGCGGAGGGAGATGCCCGAAGGGCAGGGGCAAATTCTGGCGAGGAATACCACATCGGCACCGGATCAAAAAAACTCACCACCCGCGCGCGTTCGTTTTCCGGCGCCTGCATTGGGCCGTGTCCCTGCGCCGCCAGACGAAAACGTTGCAGCGTTTCGCAATACAACTGCAAAACAATCGGTTCGGTCGACCCGACGAAACCTCTTTCTTGCGCCCATTGCAGATAGTCGCGATTGGCGAAACGGTAATACGCGCCGCTTTCCGGAATGCGCGCCTCGAAGTGGCAGCCGTGTTCGCGATAGCGTTGCAACTGATCGGGATTCGGCGCGCCTATGCCTTGTTGCGACCCATCCGCGCCGCGCCAGCCGGCCAGCAAGCCCACGCCCGGTGCGCGTTCATGACGCACGATGTAATCGGCGTAATCGCGGTATTTCGCGTTGCCGTGTTCATCGACGAGATTCGGCAATTTCAAACGCGCGCCCAGCTCCAGCAGCACGTCCTGGAATGGACGCACGTCGCGGTCGGGTTGAGTCACCGGCACGCGGATCGCATCGGCCGCCACATCGGCATCCGAAATCGGGCGGTCCAGCAGGCTGATGCAGTCGTAACGCTCGAGGTACGTCGTGTCCGGCAGCACCAAGTCGGCGAACGCCACGGTTTCCGAATCGTAAGCGTCCGCATAGATGATGTGCGGGATCTTGTATTCGCCGTCCGCGTCGCGCTCGCACAGGAGTTTGCGCGTGTGCGTGGTATCCATGGCCGAATTCCAGCCCATGTTGGCCATGAACAGAAACAGTGTGTCGATCTTGTACGGATCACCGGCCACGGCATTGCGGATCACGCTGTGCAACATGCCGTGCGCAGCCAGCGGATAGCTCCACGAAAACGCGTGATCAATGCGCCGCGGCTGGCCGTTTTCATCGACCAGTAAATCTTCCGGCGTCACTGGATAGCCCAGCGGATTGCCGTTGAGCGTGCCGTCCCGTTTGCGCGCATTGCCCGGACGGTTGGCGGGCGGCGCGGATTTGGGATACGGCGGCTGGTAACGGAAGCTGCCGGGCGTGTCGATCGCGCCCAGCAGCATCTGCAAGACGTGAATCGTGCGGCAGGTGTGGAAGCCGTTCGCATGCGCGGAAATCCCGCGCATCGCGTGCATCGCCACCGGCCGGCCGGTCATCTTTTCATGTGCGCGGCCGTGCGTGTCCGTCCACGCGATGGGCAATTCGATCGCTTCATTGAATGCGGTGTGCGCGAGTTCGGAGGCGATGCGGCGGATCGTCGCTGCATCCACTCCGCAATGCGATGCAACGTTTACTGGTTCGTACTCGTCGGCAAGAAAACGTTCGGCCAGCAATTGGAACGAGGGCACCGCGCGACGGCCGTCGGGCAAGGCGTATTCCCCGGCGATCAGCGGCGCAATATTCGGCTGCGTAGCATCGACGAGTCGCCCGTCGCGCAGCGCGCACAAAGGCTTTCCCTCCGCATCGCGTGCAATCAGCCCATCATCGGCCGCGCCGACCTCGCGGATCACCAGATGATGCGCATTCGTGTAGCGCACCAGATATTCGAAATCTATTGCGTCGTTGCGCAGCAGTTCGTGGATCAGCGCGCCGGCGAGCAAGCCGTCTGTGCCGGGATTGATCGGAATCCACTCGTCAGCGATGGCGCCGTAGCCACTGCGCACCGGATTCATCACCACGATCTTGGCGCCGCGCGCTTTCAGTTTTCCCAAACCGAGCTTGATCGGATTGGAATCGTGGTCCTCGGCCACGCCCCACAGCATCAGATATTTCGTGCGCTGCCAATCCGGCTCGCCGAATTCCCAGAACGAACCGCCGAAGGTGTACATGCCGGCGGCGGCCATGTTCACCGAGCAGAACCCGCCGTGCGCGGCATAGTTGATCGTGCCGAATTGCTGTGCCCACCAGCCGGTCAGCGCTTGGCTTTGATCGCGGCCGGTAAAGAAGGCCAGCTCGTCTGGATTGCGCGCGCGAATGTCGGCAAGCCACTTCGTCGCGAGATCGAGCGCTTCGTCCCATTCGATCTCGCGGAACTGGCGCTCGCCGCGCTCGCCGGTGCGCAGCAGCGGTTTGCGCAGTCGTGCTGGCGAGTAGTGCTGCATGATGCCGGACGAACCTTTGGCGCAGATCACGCCGCGGTTGACCGGATGCTTCGGATTGCCGTCGATGTAGCGGACACGATCATTTTTCAGATGCACACGGATGCCGCAGCGGCACGCGCACATGTAACAAGTCGTTTCCTTGACTTGGTCGCCGGGGGGCTCGTTGTAGTTGAGATTCTTGTGCGGCATGCGCAAAGGGTTGTTCGTCATCCCGGCCAGGGATGGTCGAGATCCAGCGCCAAGTATGGAATACATACGATGTTAGCCGAAGCGGCGCGATGCTTGCCGCGGCATCCGCGTCCGGTCATGCTTTCCCGCATTGCCGACGAGTGCTTGATGCCATGGACCGCTACGAGCGCATTTTGACCTTGCACCGCATCTTCAAGGCTTCGCGGCATCCGGTTAGCCAGCAACGCCTGAGAGAAGAACTCGGCTGTTCGCGCGCGACGCTGTACCGCGATGTCGCCTTCCTGCGCGATGCGTTGGGCGCGCCGGTGGAAAGCGATCCGGATCGCCACGGTTTTGCCTACGATCGCGAGGAAGCCGATCGCTTCGAGCTGCCGGGCTTGTGGCTGACCAGCGAGGAATTGTCCGCGCTGATGGCGCTGCAAGAATTGATCGGGCGCTCCGATCCGGGCGTGTTGGCGCCCGCGCTGGCGCCGTTCAAGGCGCGCATGGAACGGTTGCTGACCGAGCATGCCGATGGCACGCCGCTGCCGGTCGAACGTATCCGCGTGATTCCGTACGGCTCGCGCAAACTGGACCAGCGCGTGTTCCGCATCGTCGCGGGTGCAGTGCTGGCGCGCAAACGCCTGAAGTTCCGCTATCGCGCGCGCACCACCGATGCGTATACCACGCGCAATGTGTCGCCGCAGCGGCTGACGCACTATCGCGACAACTGGTATCTGGATGCCTGGGATCACGATCGCGAGGCGCTGCGGAGCTTCGCGGTGGATCGCATCATGCAACCCGAACAACTGGAAGAATCCGCGATCGACCGCGACAACTCGGAGCTGGACGCGGTGCTCGCGTCCAGCTACGGCATCTTTGCAGGTAGCCCGAAAGCCTGGGCCACGATCCGTTTTTCCGCGCGCGCGGCGCGCTGGGTCGCGGACGAGCACTGGCACTCGCAGCAGGAAGGACAGTTCTTGCCCGACGGTCGTTATGAATTGCGCGTGCCGTATTCCAATTCGCGCGAACTGCTGATGGACGTGATGAAGTACGGGCCGGATGCGGAAGTCGTGGCGCCGCTGCCGCTGCGCGAGGAGATGAAGATCCTGCTGAAGCTGGCGCTGGATGGCTATTCGGGCGGACCCTGATCTCGTCATTCCGGGGCCGACCGAAGGTCGGAACCCGAATCTGCTCCTGCAAAGCAGATTCCGGATCGCCGCTGCGCGCGTCCGAAATGACGTTTACACCGATCACAACGCCGTCAAATTCGCATAGGCCGCCACCAGCCACTTCGGCCCGACCTCTACGAAATTCACCTGGATACGCGTGTGTGCGCCGGTGCCTTCGGCGCTGATTACCACGCCTTCACCGAAATGCGCATGGCGCACGCGCTGGCCCAGTTTCACCGGCAGCGATTCCTCGACGATCGTTTTGTGACCCCAGTCGCGCGGCACGTAAACCGGGCGCGTGATCTTCGCGCGCGGGCGCACTTCTTCTAGCAGCGGCTGCGGCAGTTCAGCGAGAAAACGAGAGGGCCGCGCCAGCATTTCCGTGCCGTGCATCCTCCGCGATTCGGCGTAGGTCAGGATCAATCGCGAGCGTGCGCGCGTAATGCCGACATAGGCGAGTCGCCGTTCCTCTTCCAGACGTGACGCATCTTCGGTCGAGCGCTGGCTGGGGAACAGGCCCTCTTCCAGCCCGACCAGGAACACGATCGGGAATTCCAGGCCCTTGGCCGAGTGCAGCGTCATCAATTGCACGCAGGGCTGGCCGATTTCGCCCTGGGCTTCGCCGGCTTCCAGCGCGGCGTGTGCCAGAAATGATTGCAGTTCGGTCAATCCCGCTTCGATATCTTCCGGCGTGGGTGCGAAACGGCTGGCGACGTTGACCAGTTCGTCCAGATTCTCCACGCGCGATTCGGCATTGCCGCGCGAATCGCGCTCGTAATACTCGCGCAGGCCCGAGTGCGTGATCGCGTGTTCGACTTGTTCGGAGAGAGCGAGAGCGGGAACGGGGAACGGGGAATGGGGCATCTCTGAGTCGCGTGAATCTGCGCCGTGTTGCCTGTTCCCGGTTCCCTGAAATGTCTGCCCCATCTGCTCGATCAGGGTTATGAACCCGCGCAACGCATTCTTCGCCCGTGCGCTCAAATCGCCGCTCGACAATTCCGCCAGCGCCGCATCCCACAGCGAACTGTTACCTGAGCGTGCGCGGCGGCGAAGTTGATCCAGCGTGCGTTCGCCGATGCCGCGCGGCGGCGTGTTGACCGCGCGTTCGAAGGCCGCGTCGTCGTGTCGGTTGGCTGCCAACCGCAGGTAACTCAGCGCGTCTTTCACTTCGGCGCGCTCGAAATAGCGCTGACCGCCATAGACGCGATAGGGAATATCGTACTGGTGCAGTTGTTCCTCGAACGCGCGCGACTGCGCGTTGCTGCGATAGAGCACCGCGATCTCGTCCGCCGCGCCGCCGCGCTCGATGTGCTCGCGAATGCGCTCGATCACAAAACGCGCCTCGTCCTGATCGTTGTAGGCCGCATACAGCGCGATGGCCTCGCCCTTGCCGCCGGCCGTCCACAACTGCTTGCCCAGACGTGAGGGATTGCGCGCGATGATCGCGTTGGCGGCTTCCAGAATGTTCGCGGTGGAACGGTAATTTTGTTCCAGCCGGATCGTCTTCGCGCCAGCAAAATCGCGCAGGAACTGCTGCATGTTCTCCACGCGCGCACCGCGCCAGCCATAGATCGACTGGTCGTCATCGCCGACGGCGAACACGGTTCCCGTAGTTCCCGCCAGCACGCGGATCCACGCGTATTGCAGCGCGTTGGTATCCTGGAACTCGTCGATCAGCAGATGTCGCCAGCGCTCGCGGTAGTGCGCCAGAACTTCCGGTTTGTGCAGCCACAGTTCGTAAGCGCGCAACAGCAGTTCGGCGAAATCCACCAGCCCGGCGCGGCGACATGCTTCTTCGTAGGCGCGGTAGATCGACAAATACGCGCGCGCGACCGGATGATCGCCGGCTTCGATCTTCTCAGGCCGTTTGCCCTCGTCCTTCCACGCATTGATCTGCCAGGTGGCCTGGCGCGGCGGAAAGCGCGCTTCGTCGAGCCCGAGTCCGGCGACCACGCGCTTCACCAATCGCTGCTGATCGTCGGCATCGAGGATCTGAAACGTTTCCGGGAGATCCGCTTCACGCCAGTGCCGCCGCAGCAGCCGGTGCGCGATGCCATGGAAAGTGCCGACGCTCAAGCCACGCGTGCCGGCGGGCAGCAGCGATTCCAGCCGGCCGCGCATTTCGCCCGCGGCCTTGTTGGTGAAGGTGACGGCGAGGACCGCCCACGGGGGCACGTGTTCGACTTCGATCAGCCAGGCGATGCGGTGCGTCAGCACGCGGGTCTTGCCGGAGCCGGCGCCGGCCAGCACCAAGTACGAACCGGGCGGCGCGCTGACCGCCTCGCGCTGCGCGGCGTTCAGCGAGTCGAGCAAATGCGAAACATCCATCAGCGGAATTGTAGCGGGCCGTGCCTTGCGGACGCGTCGGGCGTGCAGTGCTATGTTCCTCTCGCTCGTGGACGCTTCGTTCCGCGCGAAGGGAGAACAGCATGTCGATATTGGACAGTCTCACCGGCGGCCAAAACACTGGCGGCAGTCCGGCGCTGGAAATGATCGGCGGCCTGATCAATCACGCTGGCGGGTTGCAGGGCCTGCTCAACACGTTGCAACAGGGCGGTTTGAAGAACGCGGTGGAATCGTGGGTCTCAACCGGCGCTAATCAGGCGATCAGCAGCGGCCAGTTGCAACAGGCGATCAACGGCACGCCGCTCGGCGCGCACGTCAACGAGATCGCGCAGAGACTCGGCGTCGATCCCTCGCAGGTGCTCGGACAACTCGCGCAACACCTGCCGGCCGCGATCGATCACATGACGCCCAACGGGCAGGTGCCCGCGGGCGAGGCGGATCTGAGCGCATTGCAAAGCCTTGCGGCGAAGCTCGGTCTGTAACGCGCATTCGCGGCGCGGATCAACCGCGCCGCGGCTGCTTACGATTTGCGCATCGCACCCGCGATTACCAGGCCTGCACCGACCACGATGCCGACGATTCCCAACGCCTGCGGCACGACCTTTTGCTCGGAAGCCTGCACCTTGATCGGACCGAGCTGCGCCTTGGTTTCATTGTCGTTGTAGGTGAGACGGCCCAGCGCCACCCAGATTCCCAGCGCCGCGATGATGATGCCGACCACAATCAGACCTGCGCGCATACACGTTCTCCCTCGTTGAGCGTCGTGCGATCGTACGCGAGCGCAGATGTTTTTGCGATCATCCCTGACCGCGGAGATCAAAAACGGCCGTTCGTGGCCGCATTTCTCACACGCAGCTTCGACCAAGAACGTGATTTTCCCTGGCGCAAATAAAATGCCCCGAGAGCCAGGGGGGAGCTCTCGGGGCGGGGGTTGGAGCCGAACCTGGGGAGGGATTCGACCCCATTTGGTTCACTCAGGGAGGTGAGTGAAACCCGGACGCCGTTGCGTGCGTCCGATGCTTAGATAAGCACGGACCGCGTTAAGTTCAAATGAGATTTCCGGGCCAATTCAGGGGATGTTCATTCGCGGAATCGCGCATGACTTTTGGCATATGAGTGAAACGTTTGAACGTCCAAATGCAAAAGCGAAAGCGAAAGCAAAAGCGAAAGCAAAAGCGAAAGCGAAAGCGAAAGCAGGGATCGTGCAACGGGAACGGATAAAGCATTAAGGTTAATTGGTTTCCCCGATCCCAGTTCACGTTTCCCGCTGTTTCTCAATGCGCCTCATCCCAATTCGCACCCGATCCCACCTCCACCAGCAGTGGCACCGAGAGTTGCGCAGCGGCCTGCATGCGCTCGCGCACGCCGGCTGAAACTTGTTCCAGCGCATCGGCGCGCACTTCAAACACCAGCTCGTCGTGCACCTGCATCAGCATGTGCGCGTCGTCGTCGCGCTCCTGTAGCCAGTGGTCGATCTCGATCATCGCGCGCTTGATGATGTCGGCCGCCGTGCCCTGCATCGGTGCGTTGATCGCGGCGCGCTCGGCGCCGGCGCGTTGCGCGGCGTTTCGGGAACGCAGCGATTCCAGATAGAGGCGGCGGCCGAATAACGTTTCGACATAGCCATCGCGCTGCGCCTGCTCGCGCGTGGCATCCATGAACGCGCGTACGCCGGGAAAGCGCTCGAAGTAGCGCGCGATATATTCGCCGGCTTCCAGCCGGCCGATGCCCAGCGCGCGCGACAGGCCGTGCGCGCTCATGCCGTACATCAGGCCGAAATTGACCACCTTCGCGGCGCGGCGCTGGTTGGCATCGACGGATTCCGGCGGCACGCCGAACACTTCCGCGGCCGTGGCGCGGTGCACGTCGGCGCCGTCCTTGAACGCGCGGATCAAGGTATCGTCGCCGGAGAGATGCGCCATGATGCGCAACTCGATCTGCGAATAATCCGCCGCGAGCACCTTCCACCCCGGCGGTGCGATGAAAGCCTGCCGGATACGGCGGCCCTCTTCGGATTTGATCGGGATGTTCTGCAGGTTCGGATCAGTGGATGAAATGCGTCCCGTAGCGACCGCCGCCTGGTTGTAGCAGGTGTGCACCCGGCCCGTGCGTGGGTTGATCATCAGCGGCAGCTTGTCCGTGTAGGTGCTGCGCAATTTCGCCAGCGCGCGGCAATCCAGGATCAGCCGCGGGAGCTCGTGCTGATCCGCGATCGCTTCCAGCGCTTCCTCGTTGGTCGAAGGCTGACCGGTCGGCGTTTTCATCACCGCCGGCAGTTTCAGTTCCTCGAACAGCAGCGCCTGCAACTGCTTCGGCGAATCGATGTTGAACTCGCGGCCCGCCAAGCCGTAAGCGCGCTGCTGGATTTCGTGCATGCGCTTGGCGAGTTCGTCACTCTGTCGTTTCAGCGCTTGCGCGTCGATCAGCACGCCGCGCCGCTCCATGCGCGCCAGCACCGAAACCAGCGGCAGCTCGATCTCCTCGAACAATTTGCGCAGCGACGGCCGTTCCTGCACTTGCGGCCACAGCGCTTGATGCAGCCGCAAGGTGATGTCGGCGTCTTCCGCCGCGTAACGACAGGCCTGCTCCAGATCGACTTGCGAAAACGATATCTGCTTGGAACCCTTGCCGGTGACGTCGGAGTATTTGATCGTGTCGTAATCCAGATAGCGCTTGGCCAGCGTGTCCATGTCGTGGCGCGAGGCGGTCGCGTTCAACACATAGGATTCCAACTGACTGTCGAACTTCAGCCCGCGCAGTTCGATGCCATGCAATCCCAGCACATTGATGTCGTACTTGGCATGCTGACCGAGTTTCGGTTTGGTCTGGTCCTCGAGGATCGGCTTCAGCGCGTTCAGCACTTCCTCGCGCGGCAGTTGTTGCGGCACACCGGGGTAATCGTGACCGACCGGGATGTAACAGGCGCGACCTGCTTCCACGGCAAACGACAGCCCAACCAAGTCGGCGCGTACGGATTCCAGAGACGTGGTTTCGGTGTCGAAGGCGATCAGTTCGGCATTGCGCAGTTTTTCGATCAACGCGTCCAGTTGTGCGCGCGTGATGACGAGTTCGTATTCGCCGGGCGCAGCTTGTGCCGGAGTCGCTTTCAAGACTCCGACTGTTGCGATTCCAAGGTCACGAGCCCCCAGTCCCGCTTGTCCATCTCCCGTCTCCTTTCCATGTACCGGCTCCTTGTCCAATTCCTTGAGCGCCTGCACGAACGCATAACGCCGATACAACTCGCGCAAGCTTTCCACGTCTCGCGGACGCAGCACCAGATCGCGCGGGCCGACTTCCAGTTCGCAATCGGTTTTGATGGTCGCGAGCTGCTTCGAAAGCGGCAGATGCGGCAGCGCACCGCGCAGGCTCTCACCGATCTTTCCGCCGATTTCATCGGCGTGCGCGATCACGCCATCGAGATCACCGTATTGCGCAATCCACTTGGCGGCGGTTTTCGGGCCGCACTTGGGCACGCCGGGGATGTTGTCGATGGAATCGCCCATCAGTGCCAGCAGATCGACCACGCGCTCGGGCGGCACGCCGAATTTTCCGATCACGCCGTCGCGATCCAGCACCGAGCCGGTCATGGTATTGACCAGGATGACGTGCGGCCCGACGAGCTGCGCGAAATCCTTGTCGCCGGTGGAAATGGTGACGTCGATGCCTTCGGCCGCCGCGCGCCGCGCCAGCGTGCCGATTACGTCGTCGGCTTCCACACCCTCCACGCGCAGGATCGGCACGCCGAGCGCGTGCACGATCTTCAGCATTGGCTCGACCTGTGCGCGCAGGTCATCCGGCATCGCTGCGCGATTGGCCTTGTATTCGGCGTACAGCGCGTCGCGGAAGGTCGGGCCCGAAGCATCCTGCACAAAGGCCGCGTAATCGGGCTTGGCGTTCAAGGTGGCGCGCAGCATGTTGACCACGCCGAACAGCGCGCCGGTCGGCTCCCCGGCCGGATTGGTCAGCGGCGGCAGCGCATGGAAAGCGCGATAGAGGTAACTGGAACCGTCGATCAGAACGAGGCTGGACATTCGGCGATTCTCTCACGCGCCTTTCGTGCGCGCCGCGTTCATGCGCGCGGTGTATGCTTGATCGCGTTCGGTGGACCGGAGTGACGGCGATGAAGAAGCACCTGTTCGCGTTGATGCTGGAAATCGCGTTTAACGCGTTCACCGCTGCCGCCTTCGCGCAACAGTCCGATTCTCCACCCGCCAAAGGATCCGGCCTGCCACCGCCTGGCATCAACGATCCGGGCGTCAAGCCATCCTCGATTCCGTTGCCCAGCAGCAGCATTCCGCCGTCGGTCGCGCCCGCTGCTCAGCAGGACCAGAACGGCGACGCGGCGCCCACGGTTTCCGTGCACACCGAAAGCAACGGCGACACGGTCGAGGAATACCGCCGTGGCGCCGCGCTCTACATGGTGCGCATCACGCCCAAGAACGGCGTCACGCAGACCTTCATGGTCAACGGCGGCACCGGCAAGCTGATCCGCGATCCGCGCATGGGGCCGGTCGATCCGGTGTATTACACGATCTACCAATGGGGCAACGCGCCGAAGCCGGCGAGCAGCAGCGATCAGTGAAAAATACCTTGTCATTCCGGGGCGCCGCTTCGCGTCGTTCCCGAAATGACGACTCTGTTTATGCTCCCGAATGCCGAATCAGTGGCGGAAATGCCGCACTCCGGTGAACACCATCGCCAGATCATGTTCGTCGGCCGCGGCGATCACTTCCTCGTCGCGCATCGAGCCGCCGGGTTGGATCACCGCCACCACGCCAGCCTGCGCGGCCGCGTCGATGCCGTCGCGGAAGGGAAAGAACGCATCGGAAGCCATCACGCTGCCGGCGACTTTCAGATCCACCTGCTCAGCCTTCAGCGCGGCGACTTGCGCGCTGACCACGCGGCTCATCTGGCCCGCGCCGATGCCGATGGTGCGGCCATCGCGCGCGTACACGATCGCGTTGGATTTGACGAACATCGCCACATGCCAGGCGAACAGCAGGTCGCGCAACTGATCCGCATCGGGCACGCGTTTGCTCACCACCTTCAGGTCGGAAAGCAGCAAGGTGTCGCGGTCGGAGTCCTGTACCAGCACGCCGCCGCCGATGCTGCGCATTTCGCGGGTGGAGACGGCCGATTCGGGCCACGCGTCCACCGCCAGCGCGCGCACGTTGGGTTTTTTCGCCAACGCGGTGAGCGCGTCGTTGTCGAATTCGGGCGCGATCAGCACTTCCACGAATTGCTTGGCTAGAATCGCGCGCACGGCCGCGCCATCCAGCGCGCGGTTGAAGGCGATGATGCCGCCGAACGCCGAGACCGGATCGCATGAGTAAGCGCGTTCCCAGGCTTGCACGATGTCGCCGGCCAGCGCCACGCCGCAGGGATTGGCGTGTTTAACGATCACGCACGCCGGCTGCTTGCCGAATGCCTTGACGCATTCCAGCGCGGTGTCGGCATCTGCATAGTTGTTGTACGAAAGTTCCTTGCCGGCCAGTACGCGCGCCGCGGCGATGCTGCCGGCCGGCGGCCGGCCGGAGACGTACAGCGCAGCGCCTTGATGCGGGTTTTCGCCGTAACGCAAATCGCGCACGCGCGTGAGCGCGAGGTGCAAGGTCGGCGCAAAGGCCGGCGAGCGTTCGTCATTCTCGGCGCGCGCGGAGAGCCAGTCCGCGATCATGCCGTCATAACGCGCGACGTGCGCGAACGCATTGGCCGCCAACCGCCGGCGCAATTCTGGCGTGGTGCCGCCTTCGCGGCGCAGCGTCTCGACGAAATCCGCGTAATCGGCGGGATCGGTCAACACCGCGACGCGCTCCTGGTTCTTGGCCGCGGCGCGCAGCATCGCCGGGCCGCCGATGTCGATGTTCTCGATCGCCTCGTCCCAGCCGACATCCGGCCGCGCAACGGTTTGCGCGAAGGGATAGAGATTCACCACCAGCAGGTCGATCGGCTCGATGCCGTGTTCGCGCATCACCGCATCGTCCGTGCCGTGCCGGCCCAGCAGGGCACCGTGCACCTTCGGATGCAGCGTCTTGACGCGACCGTTCATGATCTCCGGGAAGCCGGTGACGTCGCTGATTTCGCGCACCGGAATCTTCGCGTCGCGCAGCGTTTTCGCGCTGCCGCCGGTCGAGATCAGCTCCGCGCCCAGCGCGTGCAGTGCTCGCGCGAGGTCGAGCAAACCGTTCTTGTCGGAGACGCTGAGCAGCGCGCGGCGGACCGGAACGACCGCGGGACTTTTTGTCGAAGGCGCGCGCACGGATTGGCGCGGCGCTTCAGACCAGACCGTGCGCAAGCAGTTTCTTGCGCAGGGTGGCGCGGTTGATGCCGAGCGCTTCGGCCGCGCGGCTCTGGTTGCCGCCGCACCAGTTCAATACTTCACTGAGCAACGGCGCTTCCACCTCGTGCATCAGCAACGCGTACAGGCCTTCGGAGCATCGTGTACCGTGCAGATCCGTAAGATAACGGCGCGCGCTGCGCGCCACGCATTCGCGCAACGCAGCGGCGCCCGCGTCGGCAGTATGCAACGGCGTTGGGGAATTCAGAACCGCGGCTTCCACGTTCTTGTTGTGTGACAAGCGATGCGTTGCGCACCCGGGTTGGTGAGTGTAGCGCCGTCTGGTGCGGATGGTAAGAGTGGGGTTACGGGTTGTATGTCATGATTTGAGCTTTGAACCGGTAAGCCAAAACCCATACCCCATCACCCACAACCGTCATTCAAACCCGAACTCGAATGCCACCGCATTCTTGCCGGGATCTTCCACTTCGAACACCGCCGCGACCGTGCCGCCCGGGGGCAAACCGGCCGCGCGCGTTTTCGGATCGACGATGTATTCGGAAGGACGGAAGCGGCGCATCGCGATCGCGTTGCCGTCCAGATCCGCGAGCGAGATGCGGATCAGCGGGTAGGGTTGGGTGAAATCCGCATCATTCCGGATCGTGGCGCTGATGATCAGCGCGCCCGGCACGCTCGGGTGCGGACGGATGTCACGCGACAGCAACGTCAATTTCGAAACGTCCTTGATGGGCGGCAGCGTGCACCGCAACGCTGCGCAGATGTGCGCCAGCAACGGCCGCGTGCTCGAGTCCGTGGCCAACGATGCGCGATTGGCCCACGCCAGTTGCGCGAGCAGCAGCAGCGACAACACCGCGCAGCCGGCGATCCAGCGGCCGTTGTGCATCGTGTTGCGCGACGGGCGGGGGCGCACGAAAGCAGGCGGAGCTACCGCCGGCGCGTGCGTTGCGGCGGAATCGTTTTGCGCGTCTGCGGCGTCGGGCAGCGGACGGAACACCGGCTGCACCAGCAGGGGCGGTTCGGCGATCGGCGGCTGCACCGGCAAACCGGAAAAGGGTTCCGGCGGCAGCGTTTCGCTTAAGGATGGCAGTGCATCGAACACCATCGTGCAATGGCCGCAACGTACGCTACCGTGCCCTTGCGCGAGCACCGCTGCATCCAATGAATAGACCGTCAGGCATTCGGGGCACTGGGTGTACATCGACGGGAGGGAGGGCGGAGACGGAGAAGAGCGTAGCAACGAGTGTCATTCCGACGGAAGCCGGGCCCCGGCGTCTTTGGCTTTTTCTCGTGCGCCGGTGATACGAACCCAGTCTTCGCGTTGCGAGATATGCAAATCGGCGAAGCCGCACGCTGTATAGCGCTCCAGCAATTCATGTTCCTGTCCGGCCAGGATGCCGGATAAAGCGAATGGCGCGGCAGGTTTCAACAGCGTGGCGAACGCGGGCGCGAGCTCCCGCAATGGCCGACTGAGAATATTGGCGACCAGCGCGTCGCAGCGCGTGTTTTTCGGTAGATCGTTGGGTGCATACAGCGAGAGACGATCATTGACACCATTGCGTTCCGCGTTGTCGCGCGACGCGAGCACGGCTTGCGGATCGTTGTCCACGCCGATCGCGTGCGACGCGCCGAGTTTCAACGCGGCGATCGCCAGCACTCCGGAGCCGCAGCCGTAGTCGATGATCGCCTTGCCGGAGAGATCGATTGCGTCCAGCCATTCCAGGCACAACGCAGTCGTGGGATGCGTGCCGGTGCCGAAGGCGAGGCCGGGGTCGAGGCGGACGATCGCGATCTCGCTTTCATCAGTGGGCGGCTCGATGTTCCACGGATAAATCCACAGCCGCTTGCCGAAACGCATCGGCCGGAAGCGATCCATCCAGGCGCGTTCCCAATCCCGATCGGCGACTTCGTGCAGGCCGATCGCATCCGGCGAAAGCTCCGGCAACTCATAATGCAGCGCGTTCACCAGCGCATGGCGATCCACATCGTCGTCGAACAGCGCATTCAACACCAGCGTTCGCCACAACGGCGTTTCGCCCACACCGGGTTCGAAGATCGCGCGCTCGTCCGGCGTTTCCGCATCGGCATCCAGCAGCGTGATCGAGAGTGCGCCCAGTTCTTCCAACGCAGCTTCGGCGCGCGGTTGCTGTCTGGCGGAAAGCTTCAGCGAGAGTTCGAGAAAAGCCACTCAATCCTCAGCCAGTGCGTGCGCATTCCGCTCCACGATCCACCCCTGCCGCCGGCGCAAGATGCGCACGCCGCCGTACAGGTAGTTGATGCTGAAGAGCAGTGTCAGCGCGATCAGCAGCAGATGCCAGCGCTGCGTCAGCATCGCCTGGGGAAACCGGCGCACCAGCCACCATGCGAAACCCTGGAACATCACCGCCGTGGGCATCATGAAACCGATGTTGACGCGCTGGTCGTGGATGATGTCGGCCAGCAGCGCGCGTTCGGGCGGGCTGTCGAAATCCTCCTCGCGCTGCCGCACCAGATGCAGGTCGTAACCGTACAGACCCCACACCACCGCGGCGTACAACGCGTTCAAGGCGAACCAGTGTTCGGGATTCGAAACCTGGCTCAAGGCCACGGCTTCGATCAGCGTCGCGGCGAAGTAGATGAAGGTGTGGCCGAACTCCAATGGCCAGCCAATGAACGACAGCGTGTGCACCAGCGAGCGCGACCAGAAAATCAGCACGGTCAGCAGGCCCGTGGCGATGTACGGCCATACTTCCCATTGCAACCCGATCAGCGGCTGCACCGCGCTCGCCGCCAGCACGCCGAGCGCCAGGCCCTGGATGATGCTGATCAGGGTCAGCTCGATGCCGACCACCGTGTCGTGCAACTGAATGCGCACGGCTCGGCGCCGGTTGCGCAGCTCGGAATCGATGGACATCGCTTGCCTCCGAATTCCGCCACATGCGCTGCGATCAGGTCAGCGCGATGCCTTTTTCCTTGCGCTCTGCGATGCGCTTTTCCAGGTAATGGATGTTTTGCCCACCCTGCTGGAAGCCGCCATCGTTCATGATGCGCTGCTGCAGCGGGATGTTGGTCTTGACGCCGTCGATGACCATCTCGCCCAGCGCGATGCGCATGCGCGCCAGCGCGGTCGCACGGTCTCGGCCGTGCACGATGAGCTTGCCAATCATCGAATCGTAGTTGGGCGGAATCTTGTAGCCGTCGTAAAGGTGCGTGTCGATGCGCACGCCCGGGCCGCCCGCACCTTCGAAGCGTTTCACCGTGCCGGGCGAAGGCATGAATGTATCGGGGTCTTCGGCGTTGATGCGGCATTCGATCGCGTGGCCGTTGATCTTGATGTCTTCCTGTCTGATCGAAAGTTTTTCGCCTGATGCAATCAGCAATTGCTCGCGCACCAGGTCCACGCCGGTGATCAATTCCGTGACCGGATGCTCGACCTGGATGCGCGTGTTCATCTCGATGAAATAGAAGCGCCCGTTCTCGAACAGGAATTCGAACGTGCCGGCGCCGCGGTACCCGATGCGGATGCAGGCTTCCACGCATACCTTGCCGATCTGTGCGCGCAACTCGGGCGTGATGCCCGGCGCCGGCGCTTCTTCCACCACTTTCTGATGCCGGCGTTGCATCGAGCAATCGCGCTCGCCCAGGTGAATCGCGTTGCTTTGGCCGTCGGCCAACACCTGGATTTTCCACGTGACGCGGGTTCTCCAGGAATTTCTCCATGTAGACCTGCGGATTGCCGAACGCCGCCCGCGCTTCGGCGCGGGTGGTCGCGATGGCGTTGCCGAGGTGCGCCTCGGTGTGCACGACGCGCATGCCGCGCCCGCCGCCGCCGCCCGCGGCCTTGATGATCACGGGATAGCCGATCTCGCGCGCGATGCGCATGCTCTCGTTGACGTCCTCGCCCAGCGGGCCGCCGGAACCCGGCACGCAGGGCACCCCGGCGGCCTTCATGGCCTTGATGGCTTCGACCTTGTCGCCCATCAGGCGGATCACCGGCGCGGTCGGACCGATGAAGACGAAGCCGGATTGCTCGACCGCTTCGGCAAAATCCGCGTTCTCCGACAAAAAGCCATAGCCGGGATGGATCGCCGTGGCGTCCGTCACTTCCGCGGCAGCGATGATCGCGGGGATGTTCAAATAACTCTGCGCCGCCGGCGCGGGACCGATGCATACAGCCTCATCAGCCATGCCGACGTGCTTGAGATTGCGATCGACAGTGGAATGCACCGCAACCGTTTTTATTCCCAGCGTGTGGCAAGCGCGCAGCACGCGCAGGGCGATCTCGCCGCGGTTGGCAATCAGAACCTTGTCGAGCATGGCATCAACCGATCACGAACAACGGCTGATCGAATTCGACCGGCTGGCCGTTCTCGGCCACAATCGCCAGCACCGTGCCGGCCACGTCCGCTTCGATCTGGTTGAACATCTTCATCGCCTCGATGATCCCCAGCGGATCGCCGGCATTCACCTTGGACCCCACACTGACGAAAGCCGGTGCGCCGGGCGAAGCCGATGCGTAGAAGGTGCCGACCATCGGCGCACGCACGACGTGACCCGCGGGCAGGCCGCGTTCCGCAACGGGCGCAGCTTCGGTTGCGGAACTTGTTGGCGCAGTGGATTGTGGTGCTGGCACTGGTGCGCTCGCGGTATTCGGTACCTGTTGCATCAGCACCGTCGATTGCGCCGTGCCCGGCGCGTGGCGCGAAAGGCGAACACTTTCTTCGCCCTCTTTGATTTCCAATTCGGAGAGATTCGATTCTTCGAGCAGTTCTATGAGTTTTTTTATCTTGCGCAGGTCCATACAGGCCTCGTCGTGTGGCGAGCGGCGCGTGGAAGGGATCAATGACTCACGGGAGTTGGATGCGGTTTTCGCAGCCGCGCGATCGCCGCTTCCAAGGCGTGGTGATAGCTGTCCGGCCCGAAACCGGCGATCACGCCGACGGCCAGATCGGAAAAATACGAATGCCGGCGGAACATTTCGCGCGCGTACGGGTTGGACAGGTGTACCTCAATGAACGGGATGCCGACCGCCGACAAGGCATCCCGCAGCGCGACGCTGGTGTGGGTGAAAGCCGCAGGGTTGAGCAGGATGAAAGCCGTTCCATCGGAGCGCGCCTGATGGATACGGCCGATCAGTTCGGCCTCCGCATTGGACTGGAAGCTGGCGAGCTTGTGTCCCGCGGCTTGGGCGTGTGCCGTCAGTTGCGCATCGATTTGCGCCAGGGTCAGCCGGCCATAGAGGCCCGGCTCGCGCTCACCGAGCAGGTTCAGGTTCGGACCGTGCAGCACGAGGATTTGGGCCACGGGATTCGTCGGCGAGCCGGCGAGCACCGGCGGTCGCGAAGTGTGGCGCGAACCCGGTTCACTGTCCAGACGTTTAGTGGTTTTTACTTGTGCGATCGTCCATGATCGCCGCTGTTTCAAGCATCAGCTGACTTGATCCGCTGCGCGCAGGTGCAGTTCCAAAAGCGGCCATCCATGGCCGCACTCTTCATCAAGAGCATTCATTTGCTGCCTTGAAGCCAGGTTCCCAGCTCGTTGGCATTCAGCGGTCCCAGTTGGGTGCGCTCGATGCGTCCGTTGGGGCCGATCAGCACGCTGAAGGGCAACGCGCCGACGGTATCGCCGAAGCGAAGCGTCGGTTCCGGATCGGCATCGATGCCGATCAGGATCGGATAATCCACGGGCGTGTGTTTCAGAAAATCGCGCACGGTCTGCGGCTGGTCCAGCGCCACGCCGATGATGCGTACATTCGGGTGTTCCGATTGAGCGGTTGAAAGCGCCGGCATCTCCTTGCGACAAGGCGCGCACCAAGTCGCCCAGAAATTCAGCAGCACGGGTCGACCGCGCCATTGCGACAGCCGTTGCGGGGTGCCTTGCAGATCGGGCAACACCAGATCGTCGGCGGGGTCGCCGATTTGCAGCGAGGACTGCGCAGGAGTTGAAGCGGCAACGGGCGGTGACGATGGCGTCTGCATCCGCCGTTGCAGCCACCCGCCGCCGCACGCCGCGGCGGTCGCGAGGATCAGGATCGCCAGCGTGGCGCGGCGGTCGATCATTTCGCCGCCGCAGTCAGCGAGCGCTGCAGGAAACCTGCGGTCAATACCGTCGGCAGCTTGCGGCCTGGGCTCCCATCGCTCGGAAACAGCACGTAGAGCGGCACACCCGGCGAGTCGTAGTCTTTCAGGAACGCGCTGATGGCAGGATCTTCGTGCGTCCAGTCGCCTTGCATGTAGACGGTTCTCGTGCGGCGCAGGAGTTCGCGGAATGCGTTGGTATCCAACACGGCGTATTCGTTGGCCTTGCAGGTGACGCACCAGTCCGCGCTCATGTTCACGAAGACCGGCACGTGCCGGGCCCGCAATTGCGCCAGCCGGGCCGGGTCGTAGGGAATGGCCACGGTTTGCGAATGCGCCGCAGCGCCTGCTGCCGGCAACCGAGCGATCGATGCGATCGGTGCGAGCGCCAGCAGCAATGGAATGATCGCGAGTCCGCGCAGCATCGTGCTTCCGTGCCCCGGACGGCTTCGTTCGAACCACCAGAGCGCCATCGCGATCAGCACCATGGCAATCAGCACCAAGCCGGCGGCATCGACTCCGCGCTGGTTGGCGAGCACCCACACCAGCCAAACCGCGGACAGATACATCGGAAACGCCAGCAGTTGCTTCAGAGTTTCCATCCAGCGCCCCGGGCGCGGCAGCCAGCGGGCGAGGCGGGGGATGAAACCGATCAGCAGGAACGGCAACGCCAGTCCCAATCCGAGCATCAGAAACACCGGCAATGCCGCGACGCCCGGTGCCACGAAGGCATACGCCAGTGCCGTGCCCATGAATGGAGCGGTACACGGACTGGCGATCACCACGGCGAGCACGCCCGTAAAGAAATCGCCGGCTAGGCCGGGCCGCATCATCAATGCGCTCCCTGTCGAACCGATCCCCAAGCCGAGGCGCACGATGCCGGACAAGTTGAGTCCCACCACGAACAGCACGCACGCGAGCACCGCCACCACCAGCGGCTGTTGCAATTGTGTGCCCCAGCCGAGTGCGTGCCCGGCACTGCGCAGGCCAAGGATGCAAAGACCCAGCGTGAGAAAACTCGCGAGCACACCGGCGGTGTAAGCCAGCGCATGCGTCTGCGTCCGCGCCGAGCTTTCTGCGCTTTCCAGCAGGCCGATCGCCTTGATCGCCAGCACCGGCAACACGCAAGGCATCAAGTTCAGGATCAGGCCGCCGACGAACGCCAGAACCAATGCCAGCGGCAAGTCAGAGAGTACAGAGTGCACCGGCGAGGCGACCGTCGACTCCGGACCGCTGGACGAGAGGCTGGATTCAGCCGCCAACTGAGGCGGGAATCCGCGGGTGCCGCCGCGTCGCGCGATATCGGAATCGGGCAGGATGATGGCGCCGGTCTGCGAGCCGGCGAGCGGCACCGACAAAACCTGCGTGACGGGCGGATAGCAGATTTTCGGATCGACCTCATGGCAGCCCTGGAACGTCACCGCGATTCGGAGATCCGCAGCGCTGCCGGAATACGGCACGCGCGCATCCAGCGAGCCGTGATAGATCTCGACGTTTCCCAGATATGGATCGTGTTCCTTTAGTCCGTCGGGCAAGCTCAATTCGCCCAGATGCATGGCCGCATCTTTCGATTGCACCTGGATGCGATCACGATAGAGGTAGTAGTGCGGCGCGATGTCCCAATGCAGGCGCAGAAGGCCTGGTGAGGCGATGCGCGCGCTCAACGCGAAGGCTTGAGTCGCCTGCAGCAGCTGACCGTTGCCGGATGCCGCGTCCTGCGCCACGCCGCACACGGGCCAAAGGGACGCCGCCAGCAGGAGTATTCGCAGCAAGTGGAAAAAAGGGCTTCTCGGCAATATCGATCGCATGAATTCGGCAGCGCCGGTGATCAACGGACTATTGTCTCAAGACCGGCGACGACAGCGCCACCTCACACGGTTTGTTCGCGCAACCAATCCAGATAAGGCGTGTGGCCGGCAACGATATCCAGTGCGATCAGTTCCGGCACTTCGTAAGGGTGCAGCTCGATCAGGCGCGAGTGCAGGGACTCGAAACGATCGCGCGTGCTCTTGATCAGCAGCAGCACCTCACCGTCTTCGTGGATATCGCCGCGCCAGCGGTAGACCGAAGTCAGGCCGGGAATGCAATTGACGCAGGCGGCCAGCCGCTCCTCGACGAGCGCGCGTGAAATCTGGGCCGCCGTTTCGGAGTCAGGGCACGTCGAAAGCAACAACAGGGCGTCGGACATGATGAGGTGGATCGAGAAAAATGCAGCATAACCCTTGAACGGGCCGGAACCCGCCCCATCTGGTTTGCCGTTGGCGGCCTTGCGCAGGCCGGGTTTGTGCCTACAATTAGCACTCTCAAGCCCCGAGTGCTAACAGTCTGGAAGGGGCGTTCCAACCACTTGAACAAGCTGGAGTCGTTATGAAGCTTCGTCCGTTGCACGACCGCGTGATCATCAAGCGCCTGGAGGCGGAAACCAAATCCGCCGGCGGCATCGTCATCCCCGATACGGCCACCGAAAAACCCA
>JAJPID010000059.1 GCA_021324945.1 Lysobacterales bacterium
GGCGTGAAGCGCGCGTCCTTGCTCAGCAAGCCGGCGAAGGGCCACTACGCCAAGGCGAAAGTGGAACCCGGCCGCGGCCTGTGGGAATTCCGTCTGGACGAAAAAGAGTCCGGCAAGTACGAAGTCGGCGCCGAGATCAAGGCCGACGAAGTGTTCAAGGTCGGCCAGAAGGTCGATGTCGCGGGCGTGACCAAGGGCAAGGGCTTCCAGGGCACGATCAAGCGCTGGAATTTCACGATGGGCGATGCCACGCACGGCAACTCGCTGTCGCACCGCGCGCCGGGTTCGATCGGTCAGCGCCAGACGCCGGGTCGCGTGTTCCCGGGCAAGAAGATGGCCGGACACATGGGCAGCGTGAACCGCTCGGCCATGAATCTGGAAGTGATGCTCGTGGATGCGGAGCGCCATCTGATCGCGGTCAAGGGCGCGGTGCCCGGCGCGACCGGCGGCGACGTGATCGTGCGTCCGGCGGCGAAGGCTTGAGGAGAGCGACGATGGAACTGAATGTAATCGGCGCGGCCTCGCTGAAAGTTTCCGAAGACGTGTTCGGTGCCGCGTTCAAGCGCGATCTGGTGCACCAAGTCGTCACCGCGTACCGCAACGCCGGCCGCGCGGGTACCAAGGCGACGCTCAACCACAGCGAAGTCTCGGGTACGACGAAGAAATTCAAAAAACAGAAGGGCGGCGGCGCGCGTCACGGCGATTATCGCGCCAACATCTTCGTCGGTGGCGCGCATGGTCACGCGCTGGAGCCGCGCGATTTCTCGCAGAAGGTCAACCGCAAGATGTACCGCGGCGCGTTGCGTTCGATCCTGGCTGAGTTGAATCGCCAGAATCGTCTGAAAATCGTGCCGCAGTTCGGTGTGGATGCGCCGAAGACGAAGAATCTGATCGGCAAGCTCGATCAGCTCGAAGCCAGAGGCAAAACGCTCATCGTGGCGGATGAAGTCAACGAGAACCTGTATCTCGCTGCGCGCAACAACCCCAAGGTGATCGACGTCGTCGACGTAAACGGTTTGAATCCGGTGGCGCTGGTGGGTGCCGATCACGTAGTGATGACGGTGGACGCGGTGAAGAAGATCGAGGAGTGGCTGGCATGAGCAACGAAACCGCACTGAACCGTCGTGTGCTTTCGGTGTTGCGCGCGCCGCGCATTTCCGAAAAGAGCGCCAAGCTCGCCGAGCACAACCAGTACGTGTTCGAGGTGGCGTCCGATGCCACCAAGTCCGATGTCAAGTCCGCAGTCGAAGCTTTGTTCGACGTCAGCGTGCTGTCGGTGAACATGGTCAACATCAAGGGCAAGCAGAAGCTCTTTCGCTTCCGTCCCGGCCGCAAGGCCAACGTGCGCAAGGCGTACGTGCGTCTGGCCGAAGGCCAGAGCATCGACGTCACCGCCAAGGCCTGATCGAAGATTGAAGAAGGTGCAATGAGATGGCACTGATCACTCCCAAGCCGACTTCGCCCGGACGCCGTGGCATGGTGCGCGTGGCGACGGCCGGCCTGCACAAGGGCGCGCCGTACGCGCCGCTCACCGAGCCGCAGGCCAAGACCGGCGGCCGCAACCACTACGGGCGCATCACCACGCGCCACAAGGGTGGCGGTCACAAGCAGCATTACCGCATCATCGATTTCAAGCGCGACAAGCAGGGGATCGCCTGCCGCATCGAGCGGCTGGAATACGACCCCAACCGCACCGCGCACATTGCGCTGCTGCTGTATGTGGACGGCGAGCGCCGCTACATCATCGCGCCAAAGGGCGTGCAGGTTGGCGACCAATTGATGGCCGGGCGCGATGCGCCGATCAAGGCGGGTAACGCGCTGCCCTTGCGCAACATTCCGATCGGTACCACGGTGCATTGCGTCGAGATGAAGCCGGGCAAGGGCGCACAGCTCGCGCGCAGTGCTGGCGCTTCCGCGCAATTGATCGCGCGCGAATCCGGTTACGCCACGCTGCGTCTGCGTTCGGGCGAAACCCGCCGCGTCGCGGTGGAATGCCAAGCAACGATCGGCGAAGTCGGCAATTCGGAACACAGCCTGCGCAAGCTCGGCAAGGCGGGCGCCAAACGCTGGCGCGGCATCAAGCCGACGGTACGCGGCGTCGTGATGAATCCGGTGGACCACCCGCACGGTGGCGGCGAAGGCCGCACCTCCGGCGGCCGTCATCCGGTCAGCCCGTGGGGCACGCCGACCAAGGGTTACAAGACGCGCAACAACAAGCGCACGCAGAAATTCATTGTGCGCCGTCGCAAGTAAGGGCTCATACAAATGCCACGTTCACTCAAGAAAGGTCCTTTCGTCGATCTGCACCTGCTGAAGAAGGTGGAGGCTGCGAGTGCGTCCAACAGCAAACGTCCCATCAAGACCTGGTCGCGGCGTTCGATGATCGTGCCGGAGATGGTCGGCCTGACGATTGCCGTGCACAACGGCCGTCAGCACGTACCTGTGCTGGTCAACGAGAACATGGTCGGGCACAAGCTGGGCGAATTCGCGGCCACGCGCATCTTCAAGGGCCACACCGCCGGCGACAAGAAGGCCGCCGCGCCTGCGGGCAAGCCCGCCGGCGCGCCCGCAGCGGCTGCACCCGCCTCTGCTGCGCCGGCCGCCAAGTGATGGGAACCGCCATGAGCACGACGAACTCGACCGAAGCAAAAGCCATCCTGCGCGGCGCCCGCATTTCGGCGCAGAAGGCGCGGCTGATCGCCGACCTGGTGCGCGGCATGCCGGTGGGCAACGCCAGCGCGGTGCTGGAACACACGCCAAAGAAAGCCGCGCACATCGTGCGCAAGGTGCTGCTCTCGGCGGTGGCCAATGCCGAAAACAATCTCGGGGCTGACGTGGACGAACTGAAAGTCGCGCGGGTGTTCGTCGACGAAGGTCCGGTCATGAAGCGCATGCGCGCACGCGCGAAGGGCCGCGGCGCGCGGATCTTGAAACGCACGGCACATATCACCGTGGTCGTGGGTTCTTAAGGAATCTCCATGATCTTGCTTCCGCACTCCCACACCCCCCGCGCGCGGTTCGCTTCGCTCCCCGCGCGCTGGCCCCTTGACTCAAGGGGGCTGCAAACCAACGTTCAGGGACACTGAAACATGGGTCACAAAGTCAATCCGGTCGGCATCCGCCTTGGTATTTCCAAGGACTGGAATTCCAAGTGGTATGCGCCCAAGCGCGAGTTCGCGACCAATCTCGTCGCGGATCTCAAGGTGCGCGAACTGCTCAAGTCGCGTCTCGCGCAGGCCGGCGTGTCGAAGATCCAGATCGAGCGTCCCGCCAAGAACGCCCGCATCACCATCCACACGGCGCGTCCGGGCGTGGTGATCGGCAAGAAGGGCGAGGACATCGAAAAGCTGCGCAACGACGTCTCCAAGATCATGGGTGTGCCCGCACACATCAACGTCAACGAAGTGCGCAAGCCGGAGATCGACGCGCAGCTCGTCGCCGAGAACATCGCGCAGCAGTTGGAGCGCCGCATCATGTTCCGCCGCGCGATGAAGCGCAGCGTGCAGAACGCGATGCGTCTGGGTGCGCTGGGCATCAAGGTCAATGTGGCGGGCCGCTTGAACGGCGCCGAGATCGCGCGGTCCGAGTGGTATCGCGAGGGCCGCGTGCCGCTGCACACGTTGCGTGCTGACATCGACTACGGCTTCGCCGAAGCCAAGACCACTTACGGCGTGATCGGCGTGAAGGTGTGGATCTACAAGGGCGAGATCTTCGATTTCTCCGCGGTCGGCCAGGCCGCGAAGGAAGAGGAGCGCAACGAAAACGTGCAGCCGACGCGCCGGCCGCGCGCCGACCGTGACGAGGAAGCGCCTCGCCGCGAGCGCGCGCCGCGCCGCGAGCGGGATCGCACATAGAAGTAAGAGCTTTTCTAAAAGTGCAAACAGGGATGTTTGCTTTTTGATCTTCGCGATCCGGATGATCGCAAAGGATTTTTATGTTGCAACCAAAGCGAACAAAATTCCGCAAGCAGTTCAAGGGACGCAACGACGGCCTGAGCCACAGCGGCAACCTCGTCAGTTTCGGCGAATACGGCCTGAAAGCGACCACGCACGGCATGCTGACCGCGCGCCAGATCGAGGCGGCGCGCCGCTGCATCACGCGCTACGTCAAGCGCGGCGGCAAGTTGTGGATCCGCGTATTCCCGGACAAGCCGATCACCAAGAAGCCGATCGAAGTGCGCATGGGCGCGGGCAAGGGTAACGTGGAGTACTGGGTGGCGCCGGTGCAGCCGGGCCGCATGTTGTACGAAATCGAAGGCGTGACCGAAGCAGAGGCGCGCGAGGCGTTCCGTCTGGCGGCGGCCAAACTCTCGGTGCAGACCCAATTCGCGACACGGGCGGTGCTGTGATGAAAATCAGCGAGATGCGCGGTCAATCCGCAGGCGACTTGAACGAGCACATCCTCGAACTGCGCCGCGAGCAGTTCTCCTTGCGCATGCAGAAAGCACAGGACGGCAGCGCCAAGACGCACGAGTTCAAACGCGTCCGCCGCGAAATCGCGCGCGCGCAAACCGTGCTGGCCGAAAAATCGAAACAAGGTGGCTCGAAATGAGCGAACAGAAGACTTCACGCACCCTCGAAGGCCGCGTGCTGAGCAACAAGATGGACAAGACCGTCACCGTGCTGGTGGAGCGTCAGGAGCAGCACGGCCTGTACGGCAAGTTGCTGCGGCGTTCGACCAAGCTGCACGCGCACGACGAAACCGGTGCGCGCGAGGGCGATCTGGTGCGCATCAGCGAATGTCGGCCGATGTCGAAGACCAAGCATCACCGCGTGGTCGAAATCGTCGCGCGCGCGGCCGAGTGAGGAGATCGCAGCCATGATCCAGATGCAATCCACATTGGCCGCGGCTGACAACAGCGGCGCGAAGGAACTGATGTGCATCAAGGTGCTGGGCGGCTCCAAGCGCCGCTACGCCAGCATCGGCGATGTCATCAAGGTGTCCATCCGCGACGCGATCCCGCGCGGCAAGGTGAAGAAGGGTGAGGTATACAACGCCGTGGTGGTACGCACCGCCAAGGGCGTACGCCGCGCCGACGGCTCGCTGATCCGTTTCGACGGCAACGCGGCCGTGCTGCTCAACAACAAGCTCGAGCCGATCGGCACCCGCATCTTTGGACCGGTCACGCGCGAACTGCGCAGCGAGCGTTTCATGAAGATCGTCTCGCTCGCGCCGGAAGTGCTGTAAGGAATTTGCCATGAATCGCATCAAGAAAGGCGACCACGTTGTCGTCATCACGGGCAAGAGCAAGGGCCAGCGCGGCGAAGTGACGCGCGTGACCGGCGATCGCGTCTACGTGCAAAACATCAACTTGGTCAAGCGTCACACCAAGCCCAACCCGCAGGCGAATCAGCCGGGCGGTATTGTCGAGCGCGAGGCGCCGATCCACATTTCCAATGTCATGCTGTTCAACTCCGCCACCGGCAAGGGTGAACGCGTGGGCCGCAAGGTGCTCGGCGACGGGCGTAAGGTTCGCGTGTTCAAAGCGTCCGGCGAAGTCGTGGATGCATGAGGACTTCGACATGACTACGCGATTGCAGAAAATCTACCAGGAAGAAGTCGTGCCGAAGCTGATGCAGCGCTTCGGCTACAAGAACCCGATGCAGGTGCCGCGCATCACCAAAATCACGCTCAACATGGGCGTGGGCGAGGCCGTGGGCAACAAGAAGGTGCTGGAGAACGCGGTGGCCGACATGGCCAAGATCGCAGGCCAGAAACCGGTGACCACCAAGGCACGCGTGTCGGTGGCGAGCTTCAAGATCCGCGATGGCTGGCCGATCGGCTGCAAGGTCACGCTGCGCCGCAACCGCATGTACGAGTTCCTGGACCGGCTGATCAACATCTCGCTGCCGCGCGTGCGCGACTTCCGCGGTGTGTCGGGGCGTTCATTCGACGGCCGCGGCAACTACAACATGGGTGTGAAGGAACAGATCATCTTCCCGGAGATCGATTTCGACCAGGTGGATGCAATGCGCGGCATGGACATCGCCATCTCCACCACCGCCCGCACCGATGAGGAAGCGAAGGCGCTGCTGGAAGCGTTCCGCTTTCCGTTCCGCAATTGATCAGAAAGAGAACCAAGACATGGCAAAGACCTCGATGGTCAACCGCGATCTGAAGCGGATGAAGCTGGTGAAGAAGTACGCTGCCAAGCGCGCCGAGCTGAAGAAGATCGTGCTGAGCCCGAACGCCTCCTATGAGGAGAAGATGGAAGCGCAGACCAAGCTGCAGAAGCTGCCGCGCGATGCCAGCCCCTCTCGCGTGCGCACGCGTTGCGCGCTCACCGGCACGCCGCACGCAGTCAACAAGAAGTTCGGTTTGGGCCGCATGAAGCTGCGCGCCGCGACCATGCACGGCGACGTGCCGGGGCTGCGCAAGGCGAGTTGGTAAGACGGTCAAGGGTTTCAGCTGACGGCCATGGGTTAGAACCCAAAACCCACGACCCATGACACACGACGGATATCGATGCTGGAAACATTCACTCTGCAATAGCGCCTTAGAGCCCCTTGAGTCCAAGGGCTAATCCAAACCGAGCGGAAGCGAGGATTGGATCGGGAGTTGTGGAGGCATTTGGCGCAACAAACAACCTCAACGCTATTGCTGTTTATTCGGAAACCTACCCATGAGCATGACTGATCCCATCGCCGACATGTTCACCCGCATCCGCAATGCCCAAGCCATGGGCAAGCAGACGGTGAGCATGCCGGCATCGAAGCTGAAACTGGCGCTGGCCGAATTACTGAAGGCGGAGGGCTACGTGCTGGACGCGCACAAGAGCGAAGCCGACAACAAAGCCACGCTTGAAATCAAGCTGAAGTATTTCGACGGCAAGCCCGCGATCGAGCGCATCGAGCGCGTCAGCCGTTCCGGCCTGCGCGTGTACCGCGGCAAGGGCGAACTGCCGAAGGTACTCGGCGGCTTGGGCATCTCGATCATTTCGACCTCATCCGGCCTGATGACCGACGCGCAGGCGCGCGCGAAAGGGCTGGGCGGCGAGGTGATCGGAAGAGTTGCGTAAAGGTTATTTGAAATATTTGAAAAGTGCGGCGCCGGACGCGCCGCTTTTTGATCTTTGATCAGGGACGATCAAAGGAGCTTTTAATGTCTCGTGTAGCAAAAAAACCGATTGCTCTGCCCAAGGGCGTGGATTGCCAGATCGGCGCCGACGTCATCACGGTCAAGGGGCCGAAGGGCACGCTGAAGCTGCCGCCGATCGCGGGCGTCAAGGTCGCGATGGAGAACGGTACGTTGACCTGCGTCCCCGCCAACGACGACACCTCGGACAAGTTCGCCGGCACCGCGCGCGCGCTGCTGGCCAACATCGTCAAGGGCGTGACCGAAGGCTACGAGCGCAAGCTGGAGCTGGTGGGCGTGGGGTATCGCGCGCAGATGCAGGGCAAGAATCTCAGCCTCAGCCTGGGTTTTTCGCATCCGGTGGTGTTCGCCGCGCCCGAGGGCGTGACGATCGAAACCCCGACGCAGACCGAAATCCTGATCAAGGGTGCCGACAAGCAGCGCGTCGGCGAAACCGCCGCCAAGATCCGCGCGTTCCGTCCACCCGAACCCTACAAGGGCAAGGGCGTGCGCTACGCAGGAGAGAAGATCACTTTGAAGGAAGCCAAGAAGGCGTAACGAAACGTCATTCCGGCCATGGATCGGCCGGAATCCAGAACCATGGATGGAAATGGATTCCGGCTTTCGCCGGAATGACGCAGAGCCGATCCGCTTCGAGGAAATGAACATGGAAAAGAAAATCGCCCGTCTGCGCCGCGCCAAATCCACGCGCGCGCGCATCCGCAAGCTGGGAGTGCCCCGCCTGACCGTGCACCGCAGCGGCCAGCACATCTATGCGCAGGTGATTGCGCCGGAAGGCGACAAGGTGCTGGCTTCGGCTTCTACCTTGCAAAAGGCGGTGCGCGAAGGGTTGAAGGCGACCAAGAACAAGGATGCCGCGGCTGCGGTCGGCAAGGCCGTGGCCGAAAAAGCGCGTGCCGCCGGCATCGAAGCCGTGGCGTTCGACCGTTCCGGTTTCCGTTACCACGGTCGCGTCAAGGCATTGGCGGATGCGGCGCGAGAGGCGGGCCTGAAATTCTGACAGCCGAGAGGCGGCAGACGAGAGACGAGAGAGGAAAAGCAAACGTCATGCGTAGCACACGTCTCCATCTCCCACTTCCCGCCTCCCGTTACAACAACAAGCGGCTTGACGCCGTAAGCAAATGCCCGCATTGACGGGCGATAAGGTGAAAAGACGATGTCCAGTTCTGATCGTGAAAATTCGGACGGCCTGCTCGAGAAGCTGATCGCCGTCAACCGCGTGGCCAAGACTGTCAAGGGCGGCCGCCAGATGAGCTTCACCGCGTTGACCGTGGTGGGCGATGGCGACGGCAAGGTCGGTTTCGGCTATGGCAAGGCGCGCGAAGTGCCGGTCGCCATTTCCAAGGCGATGGATCGCGCGCGCCGCAACATGGTCAAGGTCGGCCTGAACAACGGGACGCTGTGGTATCCGGTGAAAGCCAACCACGGCGCCGCGCGCGTGTACATGCAGCCGGCTTCCGAAGGTACCGGCGTGATCGCCGGCGGCGCGATGCGCGCGGTGCTGGAAGTGGTCGGCGTCAAGAACGTGCTCGGCAAGGCGGTTGGCTCGCGCAACCCGGTGAATCTGGTGCGCGCCACCATCAAGGGCCTGAAGTCGATGGCTTCGCCGGAGCACATCGCGGCCAAACGCGGCAAGAAGGTCGAAGAGGTGCTGGGCAATGGCTAAGAAGAAAGCGGACAGCGCCGGCACCGTGAAGGTGCGTCTGGTCGGCGGCCTGCGCGGCGTGCGCAGCAGCCATCGCCTGAGCGTCAAGGCGTTGGGTCTCAACAAGACCAACGATGTGCGCGAACTGAAGGACAGTCCGCAGGTGCGCGGTCTGATCCAGACGGTGAACTATCTGGTGCGGGTGGAGGACTAACATGCGCTTGAATACATTGAAACCCGCCAAGGGCGCGCGCCGCGAGCGCGTGCGCGTCGGCCGCGGCATCGGCTCCGGCTTGGGCAAGACCGCGGGCCGTGGCCACAAGGGTCAGTACGCGCGCACCGGCGGCGGCAAGGTCAAGGCCGGCTTCGAAGGCGGTCAGATGCCGCTGCATCGCCGCCTGCCGAAGGTCGGCTTTCGCTCGAAAATGGCGCGCGACAGCCAGGAAGTGCTGCTGTATCGGCTGGCTTCGATCAAGGGCGATACCATCGATCTGGCGGCTTTGCGCGAAGCCGGTCTGGTCGGCGCGCGTGCCAGGCGCGTCAAGATCGTCAAGAAGGGCGAGATCAACCGCGCGGTGAAGCTGTCCGGGGTGCTCGCCACCGCGGGCGCGAAAGCCGCCATCGAAGCCGCCGGCGGCAGCGTGGAGTAAGCGTGGCCGCACCGCAATCCAACAATCCACTCGCCGCCTTCGGCAAGCTCACCGAGCTGCGCCAGCGGCTGCTGTTTGTGGTCGGTGCGCTAGTCGTGTTCCGGCTCGGTTCGTTCATTCCCGTTCCGGGCGTCAATCCGGAAGCGATGACGCGCATGATCGAACAGGGCGGTGGCTTGCTGAACATGTTCAACATGTTTTCGGGCGGCGCGTTGGCGCGCTTCTCGCTGTTCGCGCTGGGCGTGATTCCGTACATCTCGGCGTCCATCGTGGTGCAGATGATGGGCTCGATCGTGCCGGCTTGGCAGCAATTGCGCAAAGAAGGCCAGGCCGGACAACGCATCCTCACCAAGTACACGCGCTGGGGCACCGTTGGTCTTGCGGCATTTCAGGCATTCGGCGTCGCGGTCGCCTTGCAGAAGCAAGGCGTGGCCGGTGGCGTGCCGATCGTGTACGACCCGGGCTTCGGTTTCATCTTCGCTTCGGTGATCGGGCTGACCGCCGGCACCATGTTCCTGATGTGGCTGGGCGAGCAGATCACCGAGCGCGGCGTCGGCAACGGCATCTCGCTGATCATCTTCGCCGGCATCGTGGCGGGCCTGCCGCGCGCATTGAGCCAGACCGCGACCATGGCCTCGAGCGGCGAATTGTCCTCGATCATGGTGCTGCTGGTCGCGGTGGTGGTGTTCGGCGTGACCATGTTCGTGGTGTTCGTGGAGAGCGCGCAGCGTCGCATCACCGTGAATTACGCGCGGCGCCAGGGCGGCGCGCGCGCCTACATGAACCAGAGTTCCTACGTGCCGCTGAAGATCAACATGGCGGGTGTGATCCCGCCGATCTTCGCTTCCTCGCTGATCATGTTCCCGGCCACCGCCGCGACCTGGTTCTCCAACGCCAGCCAGATGCACTGGCTGCAGACGATCACCACCGCGCTGACGCCGGGCGAGCCGCCCTACATGATCCTATACGCGCTGTTGATCATTGTCTTCGCGTTCTTCTACACCGCGATCGTGTTCAACGCGCAGGAAACCGCGGACAACCTGAAACGTTCGGGCGCACTGATTCCAGGGATTCGTCCCGGCAAAGCCTCGGCTGACTACATTGATGGCGTGTTGACGCGCCTGACCGGCGCGGGCGCGCTATATCTGGCGGCGGTGTGTTTGATCCCCACGTTTTTGCAGACGGCCTGGCACGTGCCGTTCTATTTCGGCGGCACGTCGCTGCTGATCGTGGTGGTGGTGGCGATGGATTTCCGCGCGCAGATCTCGGCGCATCTGGTGTCGCACCAGTATGAGAGCCTGTTGAAGAAGGCGAATTTGCGCAGGTCGTGAAGCAAGGCCGTTCGTTCCGGGATGTCGTAGGACGAGCGGTGCTCGTGAAAGCCGTTCATGGTTCGATACCTCACCACGAACGGCTTTTGGGAAGGGTTTTGGAATGGCTGGTTGATCTTCCAGCCGGACGGATTTTTCGGTTATAATTAACAGTTTGCCGCGCTGGCAACGAAACGGGTTCGGAGAGAGAAATATGGCGCGCATCGCGGGTGTCAACCTGCCGGTCAACAAGCACGTGTGGGTGGGCTTGCAGAGCATCTACGGCATCGGCCGCTCGCGGTCGAAGACGATCTGCATGCAAGCGGGTATCGATCCGGCCACCCCGATCAAGTCGCTGTCAGAAGGTGAGGTGGAAAAGTTGCGCCAGGAAGTCGCGCGGTTCGCGGTCGAGGGTGACCTGCGTCGCGAGGTCGGCATCAGCATCAAGCGGCTGATCGACCTTGGCACCTATCGCGGCTTGCGGCACCGCCGTGGCCTGCCGGTGCGCGGCCAACGCACGCGTACCAATGCGCGCACGCGCAAGGGTCCTCGCAGACCGATTAAGAAATGATTGGTTCCGGACGAGTCTATCCATGACTCGCCGGAGCACGCCGAATCCGGTGCACGCCCGGACTCGGCTTGGCAAATCAGCACAAGTGGCGGAAGCGTGCTGATTTGCGGGCAGGCCATCCATGACCTGCGGAGTTACAAACGCAGCGGAAGCAATAGCCGCACCTATTCAACACAGAGTCCAAATCAATGGCACCACCGGTCAAGACCAAGAAGAAAGCCAAGCGCGTCGTCACCGACGGCATCGTGCATGTGCAGGCTTCCTTCAACAACACCATCGTCACCATCACCGATCGCCAAGGCAACGCGCTGTCGTGGGCGACTGCGGGGGGCGCCGGCTTCCGCGGTTCGCGCAAGTCCACGCCGTTCGCTGCGCAGGTCGCCGCCGAGAAGGCCGGCCGCGCCGCGCTGGATTACGGTGTGAAATCGCTGGAAGTGCGCATCAAAGGCCCAGGCCCGGGCCGTGAATCGGCCGTGCGTTCCTTGAACGCGCTGGGCTACAAGGTCACCAACATCATCGACGTCACGCCGATTCCGCACAACGGCTGCCGTCCTCCGAAGAAGCGTCGGGTGTGAATTTATTTTTGCGATCATCCCTGATCGCGTGAATCAAACAGCGGCCATCCATGGCCGCACTATTGGAAGAGCTTATGGCACGTTACCGCGGTCCCACCTGCAAGCTGGCCCGTCGCGAGGGCGCCGATCTCTCGCTGAAGAGTCCGGCGCGCGCGATCGATTCCAAGTGCAAGTTCGACAACAAGCCCGGTCAGCACGGCGCTAACAAGCGCGCGCGCCTGTCCGACTACGCCGTGCAGTTGCGCGAGAAGCAGAAGGTGAAGCGCATCTATGGCGTACTCGAGCGCCAGTTCGGCAATTACTACAAGAAGGCATCCTCGCTGAAAGGCAACACCGGCGAGAACCTGCTGCGGATGCTGGAAACGCGTCTGGACAACGTCGTCTATCGCATGGGCTTCGCGGTCACGCGTGCGCAAGCGCGTCAATTGGTGGCGCACAAGGCGATCACGGTCAACGGCAAGAAGGTTAACGTGCCATCTTATGCGGTGCGGCCGGGCGACGAAGTCGCGCTGACCGAGCGCGCCCGCACGCAGTTGCGCGTGCAGGAGGCGATGACGCTAGCGGAAGGCATGGACCTGCGCCCGGGCTGGGTCGAGGTCGATCCGAAGAAGTTCGCCGGCGTATTCAAGGCGCTGCCCGATCGCGGCGATCTGCCTTCCGACATCAATGAGAACCTGATCGTCGAGTTGTATTCGAAGTAAACGGCCGCATATCGGTGGGATGGACGCGCCCGCGTCCGTTCCCCCAGCGGCAGAAAGCGCGCCACACGAGCGCGCTTTCGGGCTTTCCGGCGAAACGAATCCTTCGTTGCGCCACAGATGATCTATCCGGAGTCACACATGTCAGCCACTTCCACCAGCGTCCTGCGGCCGCGCGGCCTCAACGTCGAACAGCTCGGCCCGAATCATGCGCGCGTGATCGTCGAACCGCTTGAGCGCGGTTACGGCCACACGCTCGGCAACGCGCTGCGGCGCGTGCTGCTGTCCTCGATCCCAGGCTGCGCGATCACCGAAGTCGAGATCGATGGCGTGTTGCACGAATACACCACGCTAGAAGGCCTGCAGGAGGACGTGATTGAGGTGCTGCTGAACCTCAAGGACGTCGCCATCCGCATGCACGGTGTGGACGAGACCACCATGACCCTCAACAAGAAGGGTAAGGGCGTGGTCACGGCCGGCGACATCACCACAGATCATTCGGTGGAGATCGTCAATCCCGAACACGTGCTGTGCCACCTCACCAAGGACGTCGGCCTCAACATGCGGCTGAAGGTGAAGCGGGGCATCGGCTACCAGCCGGCCACCGCGCGCGTCAACCCGGACGAGGAATCCCGTCCGATCGGCCGCCTGCAACTGGACGCCTCGTTCTGCCCGGTGCGCCGCGTCGCCTATGAAGTGGATGCCGCGCGCGTTGAACAGCGCACCAACCTGGACAAGCTGGTGCTGGATGTCGAAACCAACGGCACCGTGCAGGCGGATGAAGCCGTGCGCAAGGCCGCGGAGACGCTGCTGGATCAGCTCTCCGTGTTCGGCGATTTCACCCGTCGCGAGAGTGCGGATTCCAAGGCCGAGAAGAGTGGTTTCGATCCACTGCTGACGCGCCCGATCGACGACCTGGAATTGACCGTGCGTTCGGCTAATTGTCTGAAAGCCGAGAGCATCTACTACATCGGCGACCTCGTGCAGAAGACAGAAGTGGAGCTCTTGAAGACACCGAACCTCGGCAAGAAGTCGCTGACCGAGATCAAGGACGTGCTCGGCGCCAAGGGGCTGTCGCTCGGCATGAAGCTGGAAAACTGGCCGCCGGCGGGGCTCTCGCACGGCATGCAGTTGGGTTAAGAGCAGCAAGGCTATTGGTCATCTCGGATGCCGCGCAGTGGCGATCCGGACTCCAGTGACTTGTTTCATGGAGCAGAGTCACTGGATTCCCGCTTTCGCGGGAATGACGCAGATTCGAACGTTTCAGACAAGCGGGAATTCCGCGGAAATCCGGACACAAGCGCCGGCTTTCCATAACGATAAAGAGAGAAACAAACCATGCGCCACCTCAAATCCGGACGGAAGCTCAATCGCACGTCCAGCCATCGAGAAGCCATGTTCAAGAACATGGCCGCCTCGCTGATCAAGAACGAACTGATCCGCACGACCTTGCCCAAGGCCAAGGAACTGCGCCGCGTGGCCGAGCCGCTGATCACGCTCGCCAAGAGAGACGGCGTGGCCAACCGCCGTCTCGCATTCGCGCGCCTGCGCGACAAGCAGGCGGTCGGCAAGCTGTTCGTGGAACTTGGGCCGCGCTACCGCTCGCGTCCTGGCGGTTATCTGCGGATCCTGAAGTGCGGCTACCGCGCCGGCGACAACGCGCCGATGGCTTACGTCGAATTGGTGGATCGTCCTCAGCAAACCGCCGCTGCCGAATAACTGCAGCGCTGATCCGACGCACGAACCCCGCCGAAATGGCGGGGTTTTTTTGTTTGTCGGTCACGGCTGACAGCCGCGTGCAAAGCAGCTAACGTTGCGGCTTTCCGCAACGGCTCGCATCATGGCTCCCTGGCACTGGCCCTACCGCGCGGTTTACCTCGTCGGTTTTCTAGTCTGCGCGGCACTGATGGCGTACGCGCTTTACGCAGAGTATTACCTCGGCCTGTTGCCATGTCCGCTGTGCATCTTCCAGCGCGTCGCTTTCATCTGGATGGGCGTGTGGTTCCTTGTCGGTGGTTTGCATGCGCCGCGCGGGAACGCGCGCTGGATCTATTGCGTGATGGTATTGCTCGGCGCGGTGTGGGGCATCGCGGTGGCAGCGCGTCACTTGTATCTGCAAAGCCTGCCGCCCGATCAGGTGCCGAGTTGCGGGCCGGGCTTGAATTACATGTTGCAGACCTTCCCGTTCGCACAAACGTTGAAATTGGTCTTCCAGGGTTCCGGTGAATGCGCACAGGTGAACTGGAAGTTCCTCGGACTTTCCATGCCCGGCTGGACGCTGATCTGGTACGTACTGCTTTCGGCATTCGCCATCCGCGGCGCGCTGCACCCGCTTTCCCCGCGGCAGATTGCACGGCAGCGTCTGGCTGATTGAAGCGCAATCGCTTATCACGTTCGGGAATATCGCCTTCGCGATCGGCGCGTGCGAAACACGCTATGCTTCCGTGCATGTCCAATATCGAACGCAATTTGCGCGCGGTGCGCGAAACACAGCCCTGGCGGCCGGAAAGCTGGCGCACGCGTCCGGCCGCGCAGCAGCCGGACTACGAGAATGCGGCCGAGCTGGATGAGGCGCTTTCGCAATTATCCGCGTTGCCACCGTTGGTGACCTCCTGGGAAGTGCTGGCACTCAAGCAGATGCTGGCGGAGGCGCAGGAGGGAAAGCGCTTTCTGCTGCAGGGTGGAGACTGCGCGGAGAGTTTTGCCGATTGCAACAACGAGGTGATCGCCAATCGCCTGAAAGTATTGCTGCAGATGAGCCTCGTGTTGATCCACGGCTTGCGTTTGCCGGTGGTGCGCGTAGGGCGTTTCGCCGGGCAATATGCCAAGCCTCGCTCGGCGGATATGGAAACGCGCCAAGACGTGAGCTTGCCGTGCTATCGCGGCGACTTGGTCAATGCGGCGGAATTCGACGCGGTTTCGCGCCGCGCTGATCCGCAGCGCATGTTGCAGGGTCATGCGCGTTCGGCGATGACGATGAATTTCGTGCGCGCTTTGGTCGATGGCGGTTTCGCCGATCTGCATCACCCCGAGTACTGGAATCTCTCCTGGGTCGAGCACTCGCCGCTCGCGGAAGAATATCGCCGCATCGTGGAGGGCATCGGCGACGCCGTGCGCTTCATGGAGACACTGGCCGGCGAGCCCATCGCCAGTTTCCAGCGCGCCGAGTTCTACACTTCGCACGAAGCGCTGCTGTTGCATTACGAGCAGGCATTGACGCGGCACGTGCCGCGCCAGTGGGGATGGTTCGATCTCTCTGCGCATTTTCCTTGGATCGGCATGCGCACGGCCGATCCGGGCGGCGCGCACGTGGAGTTCTGCCGCGGCATCCGCAATCCGGTCGCGGTAAAAGTCGGCCCCGCGATGGGCGCCGAGCAGTTGAAGCGGCTGATCGATATCCTCAATCCCGATGACGAGCCCGGCCGTTTGACGTTGATCCATCGCATGGGCGCGGGCGGGATCAGCGAGCATCTGCCGCCGCTGATCGAAGCGGTGAAGGCCAGCGGCCGGCGTGTGTTGTGGTGCTGCGATCCGATGCACGGCAATACCGAAACGCTGGGGAACGGCACCAAGACGCGCCGCTTCGCCAATATCCGTTCGGAACTCGAGCAGGCATTCGACATCCACGCCGCCTGCGGCACGCGCCTGGGCGGCGTGCATCTGGAACTGACCGGCGAAGACGTCACCGAATGCCTCGGCGGCGCACGCGATCTCTCCGAAACAGACTTGGCTCGAGCCTACAAGTCGACGGTCGATCCACGGCTCAATTACGAACAGTCGCTGGAGCTGGCGATGCTGATCGTGCGCAAGTCCGGGACGCAGCCTTTGACGGTCTGAGCGGATTTGTTGCGACGCAACATCACGCCCGCTAGCATGCGTGGGAGATCCTTAAGAGATTTCCCCAATGGCCACCAGCCCCGATCCGACGCGCGCATTCGAAGACTGGCAGGCGCTGTCGCGCCGCTATTGGGATGCGTGGAACGACGCGACACGCAAGGCGTTCGAAACTTCGACGCAAGCCACGCAAGCCGAGGTTATGCCCTGGCATGAAGGCCTCGAACAGTGGTCGCGCATGTTCTCGCAATCCGGGTCGCAGAGCGAAATCGTCGAGCGTCTGCTGGCCGGCGCGAAATCGTATTTTTCGCTACTGCAATCGCTGGCTGCGAAAAGTTCAGGTGCCGATGGCAGTCTCGATGCGAAAGCATGGACCGACACGCTGCGCGAATCCTTCAATTTTCCCGGTGCGGATGCAGCGCTGTTCGACAACCCGCTGGCGCGCGCGTTGCGCGAAGTCGCTGGCAAGGGCGCGAAAAGCATCGAGGAGCTGAGCAAGGGCGCCGAGCCCTGGATGCGCGAAGCGCAAACCTTGTTGGGGATGCCGGCGTTCGGTTATTTGCGCGAACATCAGGAACATTACCAGAAATTCGCGCAGGCAGTGCTGGATCAACAGCAGCAGACCAATCGCTACAACGCACTGCTGGCGCGCGCCAGCGCACGCGCATTCGAACTGTTCGAAGACAAACTGGCAGAGCGCGCCGAACCCGGCCGGCAGATCGAATCGGTGCGCGCGTTGTACGACTTGTGGGTCGACGCGGCTGAAGACGCGTATGCTGAAATCGCACTGTCGGATGAATTCCGCGAGGTCTATGGCGCGCTGGTGAACGCGCAGATGCGCGTGCGCAAGCATGTGCAGGAGGAGGTCGAGCGTGTCGCCACGGATCTCGGCATGCCCACGCGCACGGAGATCGACAGCATGGGGAGGCGGCTGCACGAAGTGCGGCGTGAATTGAAGCAACGCGACGAACTGGCCGCCGAACTCGCGGAGTTGCGCGCGGAAATCGAAAAGCTGAAAGGATCGCGTGCTGCGAAATCCCCGGCGAAGGCCACCAGATCACGCAAGAGTTGAGCCCCATGGAACCCATCCGCATCGATCCCGCGCGCGCACTGGACGAGGCGCTGCGCGCGCAAAGCAAACTCGCCGCCGGCATGCGCACCTTGCGCGAAGTCGAGGACGTCAACTACGGCGCGACCGACAAGGAAGCGATCTACCGCGAGGACAAGGTTGTCGTCTATCGCTACAAAGGTCAGAACAAGCCGACAGCCAAAAGGCCGATCCTGATCTGCTACGCGCTGGTCAACCGACCTTATATGGTCGATCTGCAGGACGACCGCTCGCTAGTGAAGAACCTGCTCAGCTTGGGTGAAGACGTCTACCTGATCGATTGGGGGTATCCCGATGGCGCCGACCGCTGGCTGACGCTGGATGATTACATCAACGGTTACATCCGCCGCTGCGTGGACGCGGTGGCCAAACACGCGGGCGTGAAGAAAATCAACCTCCTCGGCATCTGCCAGGGCGGCGCATTTTCGCTGTGCTTCGCATCATTGCATCAGGACAAGCTGCAGAACCTGATCACGATGGTGACGCCGGTGGATTTCCACACCCCCGACAACATGCTCTCGCATTGGACGCGCGGCATGGACGTGGACCTGTTCGTGGATACGCTCGGCAATGTGCCGGCCGATCTGATGAACTGGTGCTATCTCACGCTGAAACCGGTGCGTCTGAACCAGCAGAAATACATCGGCATGCTGGACATTCTCGACGACAAGACGGAACTGGAAAACTTCCTGCGCATGGAGAAGTGGATATTCGACTCACCCGATCAAGCCGGCGAGGCCTTCCGCCAATTCATCAAGGATTTCTATCAGGGCAACAAGCTGGTGAAAGGCGGCTTGAGGATCGGTGAGCGCGAAGTGAGCCTGAAGAACATCACGATCCCGGTGCTCAACATCTTCGCCGAGCAGGATCATCTGGTGCCGCCGTCCGCCTCGCGGCCGCTGGGCGAACACATCGGCACCAAGGATTACACCCAGCTCGCTTTCAAGGGCGGGCACATCGGCATTTACGTGTCCGGCCGAGCGCAACGCGAAGTACCGCCGGCGATCCATCAATGGCTGAACGAACGTACGCGGTGATGGGGTAGAGTTTCATTGCAAGGAGCAATGACATGAATGCCGATCGGGTTCTCAGACGTTCCCGCCACAACCGCATGATCGGAACCATAAACGCATCGTGCGCGCCGGACCCCTCTCGCGTGCCGCGCTGACCTCCCTCGGAGTCATCTGGACGTCACCAAACACGCTGCTCGGCCTGCTCGCGGGGTTGGTCTTGTTGCCATTCGGTGCGCGCCCGCACGTCGCCGAAGGCACGCTGGCGTTCAAACGCGTGCCCAAGGCACGCGGCGCGCTGGTACTGGGTTGCGTGATCCTGCACGGCGGTGAGCAGCTCGATACTGTTTGCCGAACCTACGCCGCGCGTCGCGGCATGGCGCCACGCACGGAGTGTGTGCGCATCGGCGATCACGAACGCGCACACGTCTATCAATACTTGCTGTTCGGACCGCTGTTCCTGCCGCTGTATTTCCTCTGCGGCGGCGTCGCCGCGCGCAATCCGTTCGAACGCGCTGCCGACCGCTATGCGCTCACCGGCAAAGGCTGGTTTCCGTTTTAATGTCCCTCGCCGAACCGGCTGGATCGGACCCCTCCTCAATGCCTACGGCATAATGGACGGAGCGATTGCCGCGAGAATGAGACATCAGGATGATTGTCACCCAAGCCAGTGTGGAACGGCCCTGCACGCACGATCGGATTCGCGCGGTGCAATGGCGCGGGGATCTTTTGCGTCTGCTGGATCAGCGCAAATTGCCGCTGACCGAGGAATGGATCGAATGCCGCAACGCGGATGAAGTCGCGCTTGCGATTCGCGATCTGGTGGTGCGCGGCGCACCGGCGATCGGCATCGCCGCGGCATGGGGCGTGGTGCTGGCTGCGCAGCGTGGCGACAATCTCGACAATGCGATTGCGGAACTGCGCGCGGCACGTCCGACCGCGGTCAACCTGATGTGGGCGCTGGATCGCATGCGGACGCGTGTTCGTGCCGGTGCGGGCTCGCAGGCGCTCGCGAACGAAGCGCAAAAAATCCAGGACGAGGATCTCGCCGCCAATCGCCGCATGGGCGAGCTAGGCGCGGCATTGATCGAACCGGGCAGTGCAGTGCTCACGCATTGCAACACCGGCTCGCTGGCCACGGCCGGTTACGGCACCGCACTTGGCGTGATTCGCGCCGGCATCGAGCAGAAGCGCATCGCGCGGGTATACGCCGGCGAGACGCGCCCGTGGCTGCAAGGGGCGCGGCTGACGATGTGGGAACTGGCGCGCGACGGCATCCCGGCCACGCTGATCGCCGATGCCGCCGCTTCACATCTGATGAAACACGGGGAAGTGCGCTGGGTGATCGTCGGCGCGGACCGCATTGCGGCGAACGGCGATACCGCCAACAAGATCGGTACCTACCAACTCGCGATTTCGGCGAAGCATCACGGCGTGAAGTTCATGGTGGTGGCGCCGTCTTCCACCGTCGACATGAACACGCCGGACGGCAATTCAATCGAAATCGAACTGCGCGATCCGCTCGAATTGCTCATCCACAACGGCGCGCGCGTGGTGGCCGAAGAAGCGAAGGCATGGAATCCCGTGTTCGACGTCACGCCGCACGAACTGATCGATGCAATCGTCACCGAGCGCGGCGTGATCGGGAAACCGGACGCGGAAAAAATGCGCACGCATTTCGGCGCGGGCGCGCACTGAATGTGGTGGCATCGCATCCCGCGGCAACTGGCGTTGTTCGGCGTGGGTGGCGCTATCGGTTTTGTCGTCGATGCCGGCATCGTGCAATTGCTGGTCAGCAAGGCCGATGCGAATCCATACATCGCACGTCTATTCTCGTTTTTTTGCGCCGCGTGTTCGACTTGGCTATTCAATCGCCGCTTCACTTTTCCGGATCGCGGCGGGCACACGTTGTTTGGCGAATGGGCGCGCTACATGACCGCAATGTCGATGGGCTTTGCGCTCAACTACAGCACCTACGCGCTGGTGGTTTTCTATTCCGATTTCGTGCACCGCTGGCCTTCGATCGCGGTGGCGGCGGGCTCCTTGCCGGGCTCGCTGGTGAACTTCATGGGCGCCCGGCAATGGGCCTTTCCGCGGCGGCGGAAAGCCGTCGCGGAAGAGTCCAAAAAGACCGCGTAAGTCCTCATATCTGCTGGATTTTTTCGCCCTGAAAAGAGCACCGATGTGGTACACTCGTGCCTCTGTTTCGGGACGCCTGCGCGGCTTCGAAACACACGCCTTCCAATTCCAAAAATCTCAGGGAAAAAGCGCCAATGGCCGAACTCGCCAGCGAGATCATTCGCGTCAACATCGAAGACGAGATGCGCCAGAGTTACCTCGATTACGCGATGAGCGTGATCGTGGGCCGCGCATTGCCGGATGTGCGCGACGGCTTGAAACCCGTGCACCGCCGCGTGCTGTACGCGATGAACGAACTGGGCAACGCCTGGAACAAGCCGTACAAGAAATCCGCGCGCGTGGTCGGCGACGTGATCGGTAAATATCACCCGCACGGCGA
>JAJPID010000060.1 GCA_021324945.1 Lysobacterales bacterium
ACGCCTGGGCGGCGCGAGCCGACGGAAAGTGCAACAGAAAGATACCGCCGAACGATCTTCGGATGCGTGGCAAGGGTGAAATGGTGCGGCAAGAGCGCACCGCGAGTTGGGCAACCAACCGGCACGGCAAACCCCACCTGGAGCAAGACCGAATAGGGGAACATCGGCGCGGCCCGCGCCGTTCCCGGGTAGGTCGCTGGAGCCGCGCAGCGATGCGCGGCCAAGAGGAATGACTGTCACGCCGCGAGGCGCACAGAACCCGGCTTACAAGCCGACTCCGCGGGCGCGCTGATGCGCGCCCGTTTTTTTAGTTTGTTGTGAGAACGTCCTTGTTCGCTGATCCAAGGTCGCAATTCGCGTCCGGCAGATCTCGGTCATAGGTTGGCAAACAAGGCAACCGTCCATGTCCGCACGAGGGCGGCTTTGCCGCTGCTTCCATGAAGAGGTTCTCGGAAACCGAGATAAAGGTCTCTCCAAGTCGCCGCGACGGTCATCCTCTCAGAGCTTGCTGCAAACCAGAAATCTTTAGCTTTCAATGGTCTTGCGTACGTAGCTCACAAGTGGCTTGAAACGACGCCACGATTTCGCCTTTCTCATTGATCCACAAGCAAAAATTCCTTGACAGTCTCACCACCTGCGACTAAGGTGGGTTTAGGTGTGATTCTGTGGGAAAAAGTGGGCGATTGTGCGATGTTTCAGGGCGAAACCGCGATCACCGTGGACGACAAGGGCCGGCTGGCAATTCCTTCCGCCTGCCGCGAACCGATCGCGCGCGCCTGCAACAACCATCTGGTGATTACCTATAACCCGTTCGAAATCGGCTGCCTCTGGATTTTTCCGCAGCCCGAATGGGAGCAGGTGCGCGACCGGGTAATCGTCTTGCCGAGCGTCAAACAGGTGCATCGCAATCTGCAGTTGAAACTGGTCGGCGCGGCCACGCACGTCGAACTCGACTCCGCCGCGCGCGTGCTGCTGCCGGCCAGTCACCGCAGCCGGGCGGGCATCGAGAAGAAGGCGGTGCTGCTCGGCATGGGCAACAAGTTCGAGCTCTGGAGCGAGCAGGCGCACCTCGAGAAGATCCAGCAGACGATCGGCGAAGCCGATATCAGCGAAGAGATGGCGGGATTGCGGTTGTGATCCGTGCGCCACGCGAAAAGCGTCGCGCGCGGCGGTGTGGACAACGGAATGCGCGGCGCGGTTTCCGCGCATGGACAGCTTGATGGATGGAATGGGGGCAATGGCGCAGTTTGCGGCGACGCACATCCCGGTGCTGCGCGACGAGGCGCTGGCCGGATTGGCGTTGCGCGCTGAGGGGCGTTATTTCGACGGCACCTTCGGCCGTGGCGGGCACGCGCGCGCGGTCCTTTCGCATTTGAACGCGCACGGACGCCTGCTATTGATGGACCGCGATGCCGATGCCATTGCCGAAGCGCAACGCGCATTCGCGAACGATCCGCGCGTTGCGATCCGTCAGGGCAATTTCGCCGATTGCGGCGAATGGAGCGAAGTGCGCGATCTCGACGGCGCGCTGCTGGATCTCGGCGTGTCCTCGCCGCAACTGGACGATCCTCGGCGCGGTTTTTCCTTTCGGCACGATGCGCCGCTGGACATGGGCATGGATCCCAGCGCGGGTGAAAGTGCAGCGGATTTCTTGAATACCGCGGAAGAAGGCGAGATCGCGGACGTGCTGTGGCGTTGCGGCGAAGAACGCATGAGCCGCCGCATCGCGCGCGCGATCGTGAATGCGCGCGCGCAATCGCCGATCGCCAGCACGCGCGAACTGGCCGAATTGGTCGAGCGCGCGATCGGCCGCCGCGAGCGCAACAAGCATCCGGCCACGCGCACGTTCCAGGCGTTGCGCATCCACGTCAACGACGAACTCGATTCGCTTAAACGCGGCTTGCGCGCGCTCACCGCCGCCTTGAAACCCGGTGGACGGCTGGCGGTGATCAGTTTCCATTCGCTGGAAGACCGTATTGTCAAGAATTTCATCCGCGGCGAGGTGCCTGCAACGACCCGCCGCGGATTGCCGCTGCCGGAAGCAACCCAATCGCCGCTGCGCGCCGTGGGCCGCGCGCAATTTCCCTCCGAAAAGGAAATCGCCGCCAATCCGCGCGCGCGTTCGGCAGTGCTGCGCATCGCGGAGAAAAATCCGATCGGAGCAGGGACATGAAGGTGATCGGCGCACTGGCCTTCGCGGTGTTGCTACTGGCGGTGATGGCCAGCGCGGTCGCCGTGGTGTGGGCGCGTCATCAAGGCCGTGTCGCCTTCGTGCAGTTGACGCAATTGCAGAACCAGCGCGACGACTTGAACGTCGAATATGGCCGGCTTGAACTGGAACAGGCGACTTGGGCCGCGCCCGGCCGCGTCGAACAGATTGCGCGTGGCCAGCTCGGCATGATCGATCCGGCGCCGGATCAGGTGGAGCTCATTCGCCAATGAATCCGCGCGCTCCCACACCGCCACCGATGTCCACGCGCCGATTGCCGGCGCCGAATCCGCGCAAGCGGTTGGTATTGGTGTTGTTCGTGCTGGGTTGCGTTTCCGTCGGCCTGATCGCGCGCGCGATCGATCTGCAGGTGATCCGCAAGCAGTTCTATCAGGACCAGGGCGACGCGCGCTTCTTGCGCGAGGTGCCGATCCCGGTTTCGCGCGGCACCATATTCGACCGCAACGGTGTGCCGCTGGCGGTATCGACGCCGGTGGTGTCGATCTGGGCCAATCCTTCCGAGTTGCTGGATCATGCCGACCAACTTCCGGAACTGGCGAAAGCGCTGGATGTCGATGCGAGCGAGCTCGGCAAGCGCCTGAAGGAACACAGCGACCGCGAATTCGTCTACCTGCGCCGGCAGATGAGTCCGGAAGCGGCGGATGAGGTGCTGAAACTCGGCATCCCCGGCGTCAACAGTCAGCGCGAATACAAACGTTATTACCCTTCGGGCGCGGTGACCGCGCACGTGCTCGGCTTCACCAACATTGACGATCGCGGCCAGGAAGGATTGGAACTCGCCTACGACTCGTGGCTCGCCGGCAAGCCCGGTTTGAAGCGCGTGATCCGCGACCGGCTCGGCCGCACGGTGGAAGATGTGGAACAGATCCGCGCGCCGGTGCCGGGTCACGATCTCACGCTCAGCATCGACAGCCGCCTGCAGTATCTCGCCTACACCGCGCTGATGCAGGCGATTACCAAGCACACCGCGACTTCCGGTTCGATGGTGATCCTCGACATCGCGTCAGGGGAAATCCTGGCGATGGTAAACGTGCCCTCGTACAACCCCAACGCGATCGAGGGCAGCGAAGCCGCTGCGCGCCGCAATCGCGCGGTGACCGACGTGGTCGAACCCGGCTCGACCATGAAGACCTTCACCGTCGCGGCGGCGCTGGAATCGGGCAAATGGACCCCGACCACGCCGATCGACACCACGCCCGGTTCGCTGACGCTCGGCGGTCACGTGTTCAAGGACACGCACAACCACGGTCTCATCGACGTCAGCCACATGATCACCTATTCCAGCGACGTCGGCGCGATCAAGATTTCCCAGACGCTCTCGGCCGAACAGATGTGGGACATGCTGCACCGCTTTGGTTTCGGCCAGAGCACCGGCAGCGGCTTTCCGGGCGAGTCGACGGGTTACTTGCCGGTACCGCGCAAGTGGGGCCTGCTCACCAAGGCCAACATCTCGTTCGGTTACGGTCTCAATGTCACGCCGCTGCAACTGGCGCAAGCATACGCGGCGATGGCGAACGATGGCCGTATCCGCGAACCGACCTTCGTGAAAGGCGCCGACAACCCATTGAGCGACGTCCTCGATCCGCGCATCGCGCATCAAGTGATGCAGATGTTGCAGACCGTCGTGACGCCCATCGGCACCGCGCCCGATGCCGCGGTCAGCAATTACACCGTCGCCGGCAAGACCGGTACGTCGCATATCGCCACCGGCGGTGGATACGCCGACAAGTATTTTTCGCTGTTCGCCGGAGTCATTCCGGCTGCCGCGCCGCGTCTGGTCGGCATCGTGATGATCAAGGATCCCGGCGGGCACGGCGGCGAGTATTACGGCGGTCTCGTCGCCGCGCCGGTGTTCAGTGAAGTGATGACCGGCGCGATGCGTCTGCTGGATGTGCCGCCCGACAACGTGCAGCGCTGGTATGCCGGCGGCCCGCAAACGCCGCCGCCCGCCACGCCCATCGGCACCATCGCGCGGAGCCGCGACCCATGAGCGCGCGCGCGCTGAAAATGTCCGAACTGCTGCGCGGCATTGCCGATGTGTCGGGCGCGCGCGAGATCGTCGTGACGGGGTTGACGCAGGATTCGCGCGCGGTGAAAGCGGGCGATGTTTTCGTCGCGCTGCGGGGCGGACGCGCGCACGGAATCGAGTTCGCGCGACAGGCGGTGGAACGTGGGGCGGGGGTGGTGTTGGCGGAAAAAGCGGGAGACGGGAGACGAGAGACGGGAGACGACGCGCGCGTCATCTGGATCGACCACCTGCGTTCCCTTCTCGGCGAAATCGCCGCGCGCTTTTTCGATCGTCCTTCGGAGCACCTGACCGTCATCGGAGTCACCGGCACCAACGGCAAGACGTCCACCGTCCAGTTGCTGGCGCAGGCGTTCACCCATCTGGGTCATCGCGCCGCCACCATCGGCACGCTGGGCGCGGGTTTGCACGGCGCGGTGCTTGGCGGCGAGCGCACCACGCCGGACGTGATCAGCGTGCACGCGTTGCTGGCGGAATTCCGCGATGCCGGCGCGACGCACGTCTAGATGGAGGTGTCGTCGCACGCGCTGGATCAGGGGCGCGTGGATGCGGTCGCATTCGATGTCGCGGTGTTCACCAATCTCACCCGCGATCATCTCGACTATCACGGCACGATGGAAGCCTACGGTGCGGCCAAGGCCAAGCTCTTCGCTTGGCCGAGCCTGCGTGCTGCCGTGATCAATATCGACGATGTCTTCGGGCGCGAACTGGCGGCACGTTTGCCGACGCACGTACAAGGCCTGCGCTACGCGATCGAAAACGGCGACGCCGAAATCCGCGCAACGGATGTGCGCACGCACGCCGACGGCATCGATTTTGTGTTGCGCACGCCGTATGGCGAAGGCGCGGTGCATTCGCACCTGCTCGGGACATTCAATGTTTCGAACCTGCTGGCGGTAGCCGGCGTGTTGAGCGCACTCGAAGTGCCGTTCGGCGCGCTGCGCGACGCGCTGGAAACGCTCGAACCCGTGACTGGTCGCATGAATCGCCTCGGCGGCGGCGACTGTCCGCTCGTGGTCGTGGATTACTCGCACACGCCCGATGCGCTGCAGCAGGCACTGCTCACATTGCGCGCGCATTGCCAAGGAAAATTGATCTGCGTGTTCGGCGCGGGCGGCGATCGCGACCAAGGCAAGCGTCCGCAGATGGGCGCGATCGCGGAAAAATATTCTGATCTCGCCATCGTCACCGACGACAACCCGCGCGGCGAAAACGGCGATGTGATCGCCGCGCAAATCCTCACCGGCTTCGCGCGACCGCAGCGCGCGATCGTGCAGCGCGACCGCGCGCGCGCGATCGAACTCGCCTTGAACGAAGCGAACGCCGGCGACGTGGTGCTGATCGCGGGCAAGGGCCACGAGGCCTATCAGGAGGTCGGTGGGGTCAGGCGACCGTTCGACGATCTCGCGGTTGCGCGCGGCGTGCTGGCGAGGACGCACGCATGTTGAATCTGCGCCTCTCTGAAATCGCCTTGTGGACGCACGGGACACTGCACGGTGCCGACGCGCCCGCGCGCGGCATTTCCACCGATACGCGCAAGCTCAGCCCGGGCGAATTGTTCGTGGCGATCAAGGGTGAGCGCCACGACGGGCACGATCATCTCGCGCAAGCGGCGCAGTGCGGCGCGGTCGGAGCGCTGGTTTCGCGACGCGTCGATGCACCACTGTCGCAGGTGGTCGTCCCCGATACCGTGCTTGCGCTGGGTGATCTCGCAAGCGCGGTGCGTGCGCAGCGGCGCGCGCGCGTGGTGGGTATAACCGGCTCCAACGGCAAGACCACGGTGAAAACGCTGACCGCGTCGATCCTGCAGCATCACGGCCGCACGCATAGAACGCCGGCAATTTCAACAACGAGATCGGCCTGCCGCTGTCGCTGCTGGCGATGCCCGAAGATGCGCAATATGCGGTGATCGAGATGGGCGCAGGCAAGCCCGGCGACATCGCCTACCTCGCCGCCATCGCGCGGCCCGAGGTTGGCCTCGTCAACAACATCGCGCCCGCGCATCTTGAGCGCATGGGTTCGCTGGAAGGCGTGGCCGAAACCAAGGGCGCGCTCTATCAGGCGCTGCCGGCCGACGGCACGGCGGTGATCAACGCCGAGGATGCGTTCGCGGATTTCTTTGCCGGCCTCGCAGGCTCGAGGCGTGTGTTGCGGTTCGGGTTCGGCAGCGATGCCGATGTTCGCGCTGGTGCGATCGAGATGCGCGCCGACGGAAGCGCGTTCACCCTGATCGCGCCGAATGGTTCGCAACGCGTGGATCTGCCCTTGCCCGGCCGCCACAACGTCGCCAATGCGCTGGCGGCATCGGCACTCGCATTCGCGTTGGATGTGCCGTTGAAAGCGATCGTCGACGGGCTGGAGAACGTCAACGCGGTCGGTGGACGTCTGCAACGCTGCACGGCAGGCGGCGGCTGGCACGTGATCGATGACAGCTACAACGCCAATCCCGGTTCGGCCGCAGCGGCGATTGCAACGCTGGCGTTACAGCCTGGCGAGCGCTGGCTGGTGCTGGGTGACATGGCGGAACTCGGCGCGAACGCCGTCGCCCTGCACGCGCAGATCGGCGAGCAGGCGCGCGAGGCTGGCATCGAAAAACTTTTCGCGGTCGGCGCGTTGTCGCAACATGCGGCGCGCGCATTCGGCTCGAAAGCGCAGCACTTCAGCGATCAATCGCAATTGATCGCTGCGCTGCGTGCGCAGTTGCACGCGGGCGTCACCGTGCTGGTGAAGGGTTCGCGTTCCTCGGCGATGGAACGCGTAGTCGCGGGCCTGCTGGACGGCAACGGGGGAGGCGCGCGCCATGCTGCTTGAACTCGCACTCGTGCTGGAACGCCACTACGGCGCATTCCGTCTGTTCGAATACATCACCTTCCGCACGATCCTCGCGGCGCTGACCGCGCTCGGGGTATCGCTGTGGGCGGGGCCCGCACTGATCCGACGCCTTGCCGCGATCAAGGTGGGACAAGTAGTGCGCAGCGATGGTCCGCAATCGCATCTGTCCAAGGCGGGCACGCCGACGATGGGTGGCGCGCTGATCCTGGCGGCGATCGGTGTGTCGACTCTTTTGTGGGCCGATCTGCGCAACCGCTACGTGTGGACGGTGTTGATCGTAACGCTCGCCTTCGGTGCGATCGGTTTCTACGACGATTACCGCAAGCTGGTGTTGCGCGACGCACGCGGGCTGCCGGCGCGCTGGAAATATCTGCTGCAATCGCTGATTGGTCTGGCCGCCGCGCTGGTCCTGTTCTACACCGCCGACGTGCCCGCCGCGACCGCACTGTACCTGCCACTGTTCAAGCAAGTGGCGCATCCGCTGGGCGTGGTCTTCGTTGTCATCGCGTATTTCTGGATCGTCGGTTTTTCCAACGCGGTGAATCTCACCGATGGCCTGGATGGCTTGGCGATCATGCCGACGGTGCTGGTCGCCGGCGCGCTCGGCGTGTTCGCGTACCTCTCCGGCAACGCCGTATTCTCCAATTATCTGGCGATTCCGGGCATCCCGGGCGCGGGCGAACTGGCGGTGTTCTGCGGTTCGTTAACCGGCGCTGGGTTGGGCTTCCTCTGGTTCAACACGTATCCCGCGCAGGTTTTCATGGGCGACATCGGCGCGCTCGCGGTGGGCGCTGCGCTCGGTTGCGTGGCCGTGATCGTGCGCCAGGAAATCATCCTGCTGGTGATGGGCGGTTTGTTCGTGATGGAAACCGCCTCGGTGATGCTGCAGGTCGCGAGTTTCAAATTGACCGGCAAGCGCATCTTCCGCATGGCGCCGATCCACCACCACTTCGAATTGAAAGGCTGGCCCGAGCCACGCGTGATCGTGCGCTTCTGGATCATCAGCGTGGTGCTGGTGCTGGTCGGCCTCGCGACGCTGAAAGTGAGATGAGATGACCGACTGGTTCGCCCAATCGCAAGCGCAACGCCGCCGCGGCCGCTACGACCCGTGGCTGCTGGCGGCCGCGATCGCGCTGGCGGCATTCGGCGTGGTGATGGTCGCATCCAGTTCGATCGCGGTGGCCGACAGCCAATACCACGCGGACTTCTATTACCTCAAACGGCACGTGATGTTCCTGGTCCTCGGCAGCGCGATGGCGATCGCAATGATGCGCATCGAACTGCGCCTGATGGAGAAGTACGCCTTCGGCGCGATGCTGATCGGCTTCGCGCTTCTGCTGGCGGTGTTCGTGCCGCATTTCGGCATGCGCATCAACGGCGCGCGGCGCTGGATCAACCTCGGCCTGATCGGTTTCCAGCCGGTGGAAGCGGTGAAGCTGGCGATCGTGCTGTATCTGGCGAGTTACCTGGTGCGCCACCGCGAAGGCGTCGAGCGGAATTTTTTCGGCGTGCTGAAACCGATGTGCGTCGCGGGCCTGACGGCGATACTGTTGCTGGCAGAGCCGGATTTCGGTTCGGCCGCGCTGATCGGCTGCGTTACCGTCGGCATGGTATGGCTGGCCGGCGCGCGCATGCGTTACCTCGCGATCATGGCGATTCCGCTGCCGCCGATCGCGATGTATCTGGCGCTGTCCACCGACTATCGCGTCAAGCGGCTGACCTCGTTCCTCGATCCCTGGAAAGATCCGTTCAACGACGGCTTCCAGTTGACGCAGGCGTTGATCGCGATCGGCCGCGGCGAGTGGTTCGGCGTGGGCCTCGGTGGCAGCGTGCAGAAGCTTTTCTATCTGCCCGAAGCGCACACCGATTTCATCCTCGCGGTGATCGGTGAGGAACTCGGGCTCGCAGGCATCGTGTTCGTGCTCGGTCTGTTCGCGCTGCTGGTCGGGCGCGGGCTGATGCTCGGATTGCGCGGCGTGGAAGTGAACCAGCGTTTCGCCGGCTACGTGGCCTTCGGTATCTCGCTGATGATCGGGTTGCAGGCGCTGGTTTCGGTCGGCGTGAATCTCGGCGTGCTGCCGACCAAGGGCTTGACGCTGCCGCTGATCAGTTCCGGCGGTTCCAGTGTGCTGATGACCTGTGTGATGCTGGGCGTGCTGTTGCGCACCAGTTTCGAAATCCATCGTGCCGAAGACGTGCGCCGCATGGCTACGCGCCGCGACCCTCATGGATCGGCGCAGGCGCGCGAGCCGTCGCGTAACGCGAATCCGCTTCCGCTGGCAGCGCGCGCTCGCGTAGAGCCGCACATCGGGCAGGCGCATGTATATGAATGACACCGCGCCCGCTCCGATCATGATCATGGCCGGCGGCACCGGCGGCCATATCTTTCCCGGCCTCGCGGTGGCGGAAGCCTTGCGCGCGCGCAAGGTGCCAGTGTTGTGGCTGGGCGCATCCAGCGGGATGGAAACGAAACTGGTACCGGCTCGCAACGTTGCGCTGCGCACGGTTCCGGTATCCGGCGTGCGCGGGAAAAACTTGATCACGCGCATCGCCGCGCCATGGATGATGCTGCGCGCACTATTCGCTTCGTTGCGCATCCTGCGCGAAGAAAATCCGCGCTGCGTGTTGTCCATGGGCGGTTACGTGGCCGGCCCCGGCGGCATCGCCGCGTGGCTGACGCGCAAGCCGCTGCTGGTGCACGAGCAGAACCGCATTCCTGGCCTCACCAATCGCATGCTGGCGCGCTTGGCCAAGCGCGTGCTGGTCGGATTCGTAGATGCGTTTCCTGCAAATGTGCATGCGGAGTGGACCGGCAATCCGGTGCGCGCATCGATTGCCGCATTACCGCCGCCCGAGCAGCGTTTCGCCGGGCGCGGCGATTCGACGACGCAACTCCTGGTGCTGGGCGGCAGCCGCGGCGCACGCGCCTTGAACCTGCGCGTGCCCGATGCGCTCGCGCTGATCCCGGAGGAAAAACGTCCGCGCGTGCGGCACCAGTGCGGCGTGGATCACGTCGAAGCCACGCGGGCGGCCTATGCGCGTGCGCAGGTCGAAGCGGAAGTCGTGCCTTTCATCGAGGACATGGCTGCCGCGTACGCCAAGGCCGATCTCGCGATCTGCCGCGCGGGTGCGCTGACGTTGGCGGAACTCGCCGCCGCGGGCTTGGGGGCGATTCTGATCCCGTTTCCGCACGCGGTGGACGATCACCAGACACGCAATGCGCAAGCCTTCGTGGACATCCGTGCGGCGGAGCTGGTGCAGGAACGCGATTTCCAGATGGCGCGTTTCGCCACGCTGCTGCAACACCTGCTGGGCGATCGCGCGAAATTGCTGGCGATGGCACAGGCTGCGCGCACTCTGGCGAAACCGGAAGCCGCCGCCACGATTGCGCAGCGTTGCTTGGAGGCGCACCGATGACGCCGCGTCCATTGCCTCCGCATGGCGACATCATGCAGGCGTTTCGCCGCGTGCATTTCATCGGCATCGGCGGTGCCGGCATGAGCGGGATTGCCGAGGTGCTGCACACGCTCGGTTACGCCGTCTCCGGTTCCGACGTGCATGAGTCGCCGGTCACCGACCGCTTGCGCAAGATGGGCGTCGACGTGGCGATCGGTCACGACGCGCGCAACGTGGACGGCGCGGACGCGGTGGTGACTTCCAGCGCGATCAAGCGCGACAACCCGGAACTCGCCGCCGCGCGCGAACGCCGCATTCCGCTGGTGCCGCGCGCGGAGATGCTGGGCGAGCTGATGCGCTTCCGCCGTGGCATTGCGGTCGCGGGCACGCACGGCAAGACGACCACGACGAGCTTGGTCGCGAGCGTGCTGGCCGAGGCCGGTTACGACCCGACCTTCGTGATCGGCGGGCAACTGTTGTCCGCCGGCGCGCACGCGAAACTCGGCGCCGGCGAATATCTCGTCGCCGAAGCCGACGAATCGGACGGTTCGTTTCTGCTGCTTTCGCCGGTGATCGCGGTGGTCACCAACATCGACGCCGATCATCTGGAGAATTACCACAGCGACTTCGCCGAGTTGAAAAAAGCCTTCGCGGATTTCCTGCATCGGCTGCCGTTCTACGGGTTGGCCGTGTTGTGCGTCGATGATCCGGAAGTGGCGCAGCTGGCGCGCGCCACACCGCGCAATGTGTTGACCTACGCGATCGAGCACGATGCGGATGTGCGCGCCAGCAACGTGCGCGCGCAAGGCGGCACGATGCAGTTCGATCTGCATTTGCCCGATGGCGTGACGCAGGTGGTGACATTGAATTTGCCCGGCCGCCATAACGTGCTGAACGCGCTGGCGGCCGGCGCTATCGGCTGGCAGCTTGGCGTCGAGCCGCAGGCGATCGCGAACGCGCTGACCAAGTTCCAGGGCGTGGGGCGGCGCTTCAACCGGCGCGGCGAAATCGCACTGGATCGCGGTCGGGCGTTGCTGATCGACGACTACGGCCATCATCCGCGCGAACTCGCGGCGGTGTTCGAGGCCGCGCGCGGCGGCTGGCCGGATCGCCGCCTGGTCGTCGCGTTCCAGCCGCACCGCTACACGCGCACGCGCGATCTGATGGACGACTTCGCCGCGGTATTGAGCGAAGTCGACGTGTTGCTGCTGACCGATGTCTATCCGGCCGGCGAAGCGCCGATCGCCAACGCCGATGGCCGCGCGCTGGCGCGCGCGGTGCGCGCGCGTGGCAAGGTCGATCCGGTGTTCGTCGAACACCCGCGCGAACTGGGCGCCGCACTGCCGGCGCTGCTGCGCGACGGTGATCTGCTATTGCTGCTGGGCGCCGGCGACATCGGCGCGGCAGCGAACGAACTCGCGCAGATCGGCGCATTGAAGACGCGGGGTGCGCCATGAAGCGCATCGATGATCCGCGCGCATTCGGCCGCGTCGCCGTGGTGATGGGCGGACGTTCCGCCGAGCGCGAGGTGTCGCTGGATTCCGGCCGCAACGTGCTCGCCGCATTGAAGGCGCGCGGCGTGGACGCACACGCGATCGACGGCATTCCCGCATTGCTGGACGCCGTGCGCGCCGGCCACTTCGCGCGCGTGTTCAACATCCTGCATGGTCAGCACGGCGGTGGCGAGGACGGCGTATTGCAAGGTGCGCTGCAGTCGCTCGGCATTCCGTTCACCGGTTCGGGCGTGCTGGGTTCGGCGCTGTCGATGGACAAGGTGCGCAGCAAATACGTATGGATGGCGCTCGGTTTGCCGACGCCGAAGTTCGTGCCGCTGACGCGGGGTGCGGATGCCGCCCGCGTGCACGCCGCCGCACGCGAGATCGGATTCCCGCTGATCGTGAAGCCCGCCTGCGAAGGTTCCAGTGTCGGTGTGTCGCGCGTGTTCGATGAAAAGGATCTGGACGAAGCCGTCGCTCTGGCTCGCCGCTATCCCGGCGATCTGCTGATGGAGACGCTCATCGAAGGCAACGAGCTGACGGTTTCGATCCTGGGACGCGAGGCGCTTCCCAGCATCCACATCGTGCCCAAAGGCGCGTACTACGACTACAACGCCAAGTACCTTGCAGGAGATACGCAATACCTTTGCCCTGGTTTGCAGGGCGACGCGGAGAGCGAATTGCGCGCGCTGGCCATGCGCGCATTCGATGCGCTCGGTTGTTCGGGCTGGGGCCGCGTGGACGTGATGCGCGACCGGCAAGGGCGCAACTGGCTGCTGGAAGCCAACACAGCGCCCGGCATGACCTCGCATTCGCTGGTGCCGAAGGCGGCCGCGGCAATGGGCATCGAGTACAAAGAATTGTGCTGGCGCGTGTTGGAAACCAGTTTCGAGGGAGATGCCGCATGAAAAGCGCCTCCATCACCCGCCTGATCGCTTGGCTGGTCGCGATCGCGCTGATCGCGCTGCCGGTGATCGGCGTGCTGCAGGGCTGGTTCGCGTCCGACCGCTGGCCGGTGCGCACACTGCAGGTGCAGGCCGAATTCAAGCACGTCAGTGCGGATGAATTGCGTGCGGCGGTCGCGCCGGAACTGCGCACGGGATTCTTCGCGCTGGATCTGGAACGCGTGCGCAACGCGGTCGCGGCGTTGCCGTGGGTTGCACAGGTGGAAGCGCGCAAGCGCTGGCCGGACACGCTCGAATTGCGCGTGCTGGAACTGCATCCTTTCGCGCATTGGGGGCAGGGCCGTCTGCTTGGCGGCGACGGGCGCCTGTTCGTGGTGCCGGGTGCGGATGCGGTGCCGAATCTGCCGCATCTGTCGGGTCCGGACGATCGCGTCTCGGACGTGGTCAATTTCTACCAGCAGGCGCAGCGTGATTTCGCGCCGTTCCGGCTGCGCGTGGATGCGGTGGATTTGTCCGAGCGCGGTTCGTGGAGCCTGCAACTCTCCAACGGCGGCGCGGTGGTGATCGGACGCGATCAACCCGAACAGCGCCTGGCACGCTTCGTTTCAGTCATGCCGATGCTGATGCAAGGCCGCAACGGCGCTTTCGTTTATGCCGATCTGCGCTACAGCAACGGCTTCGCGGTGAAGTGGCCGGATGCGGCGCCCGCCGCGCCCGCAACCGAATCGAAAAACACAGCGAGTACCACGAACCATGCTCCTGCCCGAGACGCTTAGACCCATGAATCGCAAAAGCGAGAAACATCTGGTCGTCGGCCTCGACATCGGCACCTCGAAAGTGGTGGCGATCGTCGGCGAGTACCTGCCGGGCGAACCGGTCGAGGTGATCGGTTTGGGTTCGCACGTTTCGCGCGGCATGAAGAAAGGCGCGGTGGTGGACATCGAATCCACCGTGCATTCGATCCAGCGTGCGGTCGAGGAAGCCGAACTGATGGCCGGCTGCGACATCCGTTCGGTGTACGCGTCGATTTCGGGCTCTCATCTGGAAACGCGCAACTCGCACGGCACCGCGGCGATCCGCGACCGCGAAGTGACACCCGGCGATCTGGATCAGGTGCTGGAAGCGGCCAGCGCCGTGGCTATCCCGGCCGACCGCAAGGTGCTCTACAAGGAGCCGCAGGAATACCGCATCGACGGACAGGACGGCATCCGTCATCCGGTCGGCATGAGCGGCGTGCGGCTGGAAGCGGGCGTGCATCTGGTCACTGGCGCGGCCAGCGCGGTGCAGAACAGCACCAAATGCATCCAGCGCTGCGGGTTGTCGGTCGACGAACTGGTGCCGGCGGCGCTGGCTTCGGCCAAGGCCGTCCTGACCGAAGACGAGCGCGAGTTGGGCGTGTGCGTGGTCGAGATGGGCGCAGGCACCACCGACATCGCGATCTATACACAAGGTTCGATCCGTTACACCAAATCCCTGCCAGTCGGCGGCGATCAGGTCACCAGCGACATCGCCTATGGCGTGCACACCCCCACCGCGCACGCCGAGGAAATCAAGATCAAGTACGGCTGCGCGCATCACAAGCTCGCGCATCCGGAAGAAACCATCCAGGTGCCGAGCGTCGGCGATCGCCCGCCGCGTCGGCTGGCGCGGCAGGCCTTGGCGCAATCGATCCAGGCGCGCTACGAGGAGATCTTCGAGATGGTGCAGGAAGATGTGCGCAAGTCGGGCTACGAGAGCCTGATCGCCGCCGGCATGGTGCTGACCGGCGGCGCGGCGCGCATGGAAGGCGCGCTCGACCTGGCCGAGGAGATCTTCCACAAGATGGTGCGGCTCGGCTTGCCGCAGCACGTCACGGGTCTGGCCGAGGTCGTCTCGAGCCCGGTGTATTCCACCGGCGTGGGCCTGCTGCTGCACGGCGCGCGAGCCGGATCCGCGCGCGGCGTACTGGGGCCGGTCGGCGGCAGCGTGGGTAACGTGCTCGGCAAAGTCAGGGGATGGCTGAACAAGAACTTTTGAAGCGCGGAATTCTGAAGCGAGAGAGAGGGCGCGCCGGCGGGCGCGCAATGAAGCGGCATTCAATCACAAGCGGCATTTCTGGAGGACGGGAACATGTTCGAACTGGTGGAAAAACTTGCACCCAATGCGGTGATCAAGGTAATCGGCGTGGGCGGAGGCGGAGGCAACGCCGTCGGTCACATGGTCAATTCATCCATCGACGGCGTGGAATTTATCTGCGCCAACACCGACGCGCAGGCGCTGAAGATTTCCGGCGCCCGCACCACGCTGCAACTGGGCGCAAGCGTCACCAAGGGCCTGGGTGCCGGCGCCAACCCTGAATTGGGCCGGCAGGCGGCGTTGGAGGACCGCGAGCGCATCGTGGAGATGCTGGAAGGCGCCGACATGGTGTTCATCACCTGCGGCATGGGCGGCGGCACCGGCACCGGCGCTGCGCCAGTGGTGGCGCAGCTCGCCAAGGAAATGAACGTGCTGACGGTGGCGGTGGTGACCAAGCCGTTCCCGTTCGAGGGCCGCCGCCGCATGCAGGTGGCGCTGAAAGGTATCGAGGATTTGAGCCAGTACGTCGATTCGCTGATCACCGTGCCGAACGAGAAACTGCTGACTGTGCTCGGCCGCGAGGTGACGCTGCTCAATGCGTTCAAGGCCGCCAATGACGTGCTGTTGGGCGCGGTGCAGGGCATCGCCGACCTGATCACCCGCCCGGGCCTGATCAACGTCGACTTCGCCGACGTGCGCACCGTGATGAGCGAGATGGGCATGGCGATGATGGGCACCGGCACGGCACGCGGGGACGACCGCGCACAGGCGGCGGCCGAATCGGCCATCAACAACCCATTGCTGGAAGACGTCAACCTTTCCGGCGCCTGCGGAATCCTGGTCAACGTGACCGCCGGCCCGAACCTCACCATGCGCGAGTTCGACGAGATTGGCCGCGTTGTGCATGACTTCGCCAGCGAGGACGCAACGGTCGTGCTCGGCACCGCGCTCGATCCGGAAATGCAGGACGACGTGCGCGTGACCGTGGTTGCCACCGGCTTGAATCGTGCCGCCGCCGCCCGTGCTCCCTTGCGCGCCGTGCCGCGACAAGAAGAGGTGATCGCGCCGCCACGTCCGGCACGCACCCTGCGCACCGGTACCGGCAACGAAGTGGTCGATTACGCCGCGCCGATGCGTGCGCCGGCGGCGCAGCCCAAGGCCGAAACCGCACAGAGCGAACCGCAGATCGATTATCTGGACATACCGGCGTTTTTGCGGCGCCAGGCCGACTGATCGATCGCGCCGCCGCGCCGGATCAGCCACCCGCCCGGCGGGTGGGTGCGACATTCACCCGATGCCGGATTCCCGTCCCGGCGTCGGGTGAGGGGTTCTGACCTCGCTGTTTTGCCACCGCTGCACTTCTTTACACGTCAACCCGGGAACCTTTGCCCCGTTTTAACGACCAATAGCGGCCGGGCAAGGGGGAGAAGGGCGCGCCTTGAGCCCGCATAAACTGAACGGACGAGTTTGTTTATTTTGGCTCAGCCCTGTGCTAGCATCGCCTCCGTTCTTAGCGATACTCTAACAGGATTCAAACGAAAAATGATCAAGCAGCGCACGCTAAAGAACGTAATACGTGCGACGGGTGTCGGTCTTCATACGGGTGACAAGGTCTATATGACACTGCGGCCGGCGCCGGTGAATACCGGCATCGTGTTCCGTCGCATCGATCTTGCGCAACCCGTGGAGATCCCGTCCCGCTGCGAGTTCGTGGGCGACACGCGCTTGTCCACCACGCTCGTGCGCGGCAAGGTTCGCGTATCCACCGTCGAACATCTGCTTTCGGCGATGGCGGGTTTGGGCATCGACAACGCCTACGTGGATCTCTCCGCCGCGGAAGTGCCGATCATGGACGGCAGTGCCGGTCCGTTCGTGTTCCTGTTGCAATCTGCAGGCATTGAAGAACAGGCCGCGCCCAAGCGTTTCATCCAAATCAAGAAGGCCGTCAAGGTGGAGGACGGCGACAAGTGGGCTCGCTTCGAGCCGTTCGATGGTTTCAAGGTGGGCTTCTCGATCGAGTTCCAGCACCCGATCTTCTCGCGCCGTTCCTCCGCCGCGGAGATCGACTTCTCCACCACTTCGTTCGTGAAAGAGGTTTCGCGCGCGCGCACCTTCGGCTTCATGCGCGACATCGAAATGTTGCGCGAAAGGAATCTGGCACTGGGCGGCTCGATGGACAACGCCATCGTGCTGGACGACTATCGTGTCTTGAACGAAGACGGTCTGCGTTACGAGGACGAGTTCGTCAAGCACAAGATCCTGGATGCCATCGGCGACCTGTACCTGCTGGGCCACAGCCTCATCGGCTCGTTCTACGGCCACAAGTCGGGCCATGAGTTGAACAACAAGCTTCTGCGTGCCCTGTTGGCTGATGCAAAGGCTTGGGAAGAAGTCAGCTTCGACGACCCGGAAAAGGCGCCGATTTCCTACGCGCATCCGGCGCAGGCGGTTTGAGAAGGGTCGTGGGTTGCGGGTTCCATGACCCATAACCAGTCCGTAACCCGCTGCCGGTAACCCTTGTTCACGCGCCGCCAAGCCCTTTCGGCTTGGCCTGATCGCCATTTCCCTGTTATAAAACCCGTTCTGCTCGCCACGCGGGCAGGGCACGGCGTCCGCGTCCGCCCTTCAGGAACAAGAATCCCTTTCGGCGAAGGACGCCAGTTCAAGGAACAAGTCCCGCAGTGCTGGGTCTGACATGGCTTTCGCCGCGGAGCGCAAGTGCTGCGCACTGGCGGCCGAAAGCGGCGGGAAGGAGGCAACCGGTTCGCCCCTGAGGGGTGTTTCGGAAACGACTTTGACAAGGATCGAATCGGCGTCGATGCCGAAGGTGCGCAGGATCGCCAGCACCCGTGGCGCTGCTGTCCGCGCACGCGCAGCCCACGCAGGACTGGGTGCCAGCAGCACGGCGCGGGTGCCGCGCAGGCCGGCCAACCGCAACCGCTCGTTGAGCGGGGCGGGCAGGGCCTGACGGAAGCGCCGGTCCAGCTCATCCAGTTCGCGTGCGCGGGCGCTGAGCGACAACACGGGCGCGCATTGCGCGACGGGTTTCGGTCCCGCGGCGCTTTGCGGGTGGTGGTGATGCCTGAGGGGCATGAGTCCGGTTTTTCAAGAGTTGAGCAGCAGGAAGTCAGCAAGATGATACTCGTCGCGCGTTCGGCCAAGAGCATTCGCAAATCCCCCCAGCTTCTCGTTTGTCCGCGCGTGCGCCGACGCACTTTCATGGTTATCACTGCCGCGTTGTCTGCGTGCGCGATGGTGGGTGCCGCCGCGGCGCTGGTGTTCGCGAATCCGCGCGACCGTGCGCTGCAGCAGCTCAGCGAACTACACGCGCAGGTCAATAGTCAGAGGAGCCAGCTCGCGCAGGTGCGAATGAGCGCGCAGCGCGACATGGATGCGATGGCGGTGAAACTGGGCGAATTGCAGGCCCAATCGATCCGTCTCGATGCGCTGGGCGAGCGACTGGCCAGCGCTGGCAAACTCGATCCGCGCGAATTCGACTTCCAGCATGCGCCGGCACTGGGCGGGCCCGAGCAGAATGTGACGCCGGCGTCGCTTCCGCCCAATCTCGATGCCAGCCTTGACGCGCTGCGCAGCCGCTTCGATCTTCAGCAGACGCAGCTGGGTGTGCTGGCGGATCTGTTGATGAACCGCCAGCTCGACGCGCGCGTCAAGCCTGCCGGCATGCCGGTCGCGGACGGTTACATCGCTTCCTATTTCGGCATGCGGCCCGATCCGTTCAACGGCCGGCGCGATTTCCATCCCGGTCTGGACATCGATGTGCCATGGGGGAGCCCCGTGCGCGCCGTGGCCGACGGCGTGGTCACCTACGCCGGTATCCGCACCGGCTACGGCAAGGTGGTGGAGATCGACCACGGCAATGGTTACATGACGCGCTATGCGCACAACAGCAAGTTGATCGCGCACGTGGGGATGCGCGTGCACGCGGGCGACGTCATCTCCGATGTCGGTTCCACCGGCCGCTCCACCGGCCCGCACGTGCATTTTGAAGTCTGGTACCAGGGACGCGTGGTCAATCCGCTGGCGTTCGTGAAAGCGACCCGGCCGCCTGTTGGCCACGGGTGACGCAGGACGGGTTTCGATCCGCCGATCGATTTCGATTGCGCCAAAGGTCAACCCGCCTTTCGCAGCCACGGTTGAATCGGTATCGTCCCGCCGCCACCTCAAGCCCTAGGCGTGCGCGCGTGCGCCCCGTATCATGGTCGTTTGTCCCGCGCACGCGGCCTCTTCCCGATCATCTGCTCATCTTCCGATGCTCAATAGTGCCCTCACCCGCGTGTTCGGCAGCCGCAATGAACGCGTGCTGCGCCAACTCTCCCGGCAGGTCGCGCGCGTCAACGCGCTCGAACCGGGTTTGCAGAAATTGGACGACGCGCAACTGCGCGCCAAGACCGACGAGTTCCGCAAGCGCATAGCCGAAGGCGAATCGCTCGACAAACTGCTACCCGAAGCCTTCGCCGTGGTGCGCGAAGCCTCCAAGCGCGTGCTGGGCTTGCGCCACTATGACGTGCAATTGATCGGCGGCATGGTGCTGCATATGGGCAAGATCGCGGAGATGCGCACCGGCGAAGGCAAGACGCTGGTCGCGACCCTGCCGGTGTATCTCAATGCGCTGGAAGGCAAGGGCGTGCACGTCGTCACCGTCAACGATTATCTGGCGCGGCGCGATGCGGCCTGGATGGGCAAGGTCTACAACTTCCTCGGCATGAGCGTGGGCGTGGTGTATCCGGGCATGGATCACGCCGACAAGCGCGGCGCCTATGCCGCCGACATCACCTACGGCACCAACAACGAATTCGGTTTCGATTATCTGCGCGACAACATGGCGCTCTCGAAGGAGCAGCGCTATCAGCGAGGATTGAACTTCGCGATCGTGGACGAAGTGGATTCGATCCTGATCGACGAGGCGCGCACACCGCTGATCATCTCCGGTCCGGCCGAGGAATCGCCCGAACTCTACATCCGCGTCAACCGCATCGTGCCGAAGCTAACACGGCAGATGAAGGAGCCGCTGCCGGGCGAGCCACCGGAGCCGGGCGATTACTACGTCGATGAAAAGCAGAAGCAGGTGCATCTGTCCGAAGAGGGCATGGAACACGCCGAAGCCCTGCTGCGCGAGGCTGGCGTGCTGAACGAAGATTCCGGTTTGTACGACGCACGCAATCTCGCGGTGGTGCATCACCTGAACGCGGCGCTGCGCGCGCACGCCCTGTACCAGCGAGACGTCGATTACATCGTGCGGGACGGCGAGGTGATCATCGTCGACGAATTCACCGGCCGCACGCTGCCGGGCCGGCGCTGGTCGGACGGCTTGCATCAAGCGGTCGAAGCCAAGGAAGGCGTGCCGATCCAGCGCGAGAACCAGACACTCGCCACGATCACCTTCCAGAACCTCTTCCGCATGTACAAGAAATTGTCCGGCATGACCGGCACCGCGGATACGGAAGCTTACGAATTCCAGCAGATCTACGGCCTGGAAGTGGTGGTGATCCCGACCCACAAACCCATGATCCGCAAGGACAACGCCGATCTGATCTTCCTCACCCCCGAAGTGAAGTACAAGGCGGTGCTGGAGGACATCAAGGATTGCCACAAGCGCGGTCAGCCGGTGCTGGTGGGCACCACGTCGATCGAAACTTCGGAACTGCTTTCCAACCTGCTGCGCAAGGAAGGGGTGCCGCACGAAGTGCTGAACGCCAAGCAGCACGAGCGCGAAGCGCACATCGTCGAGCAGGCCGGGCGTCCGGGCGCAGTGACCATCGCCACCAACATGGCCGGCCGCGGCACCGACATCGTGCTGGGCGGCTCGCTGGAGGCGGAATTGAATGCGTTGCCGGAAACCGCGACCGAAGCCGATCGCGAACGCGTGCGCGCCGAATGGCAGAAACGCCATGAGCAGGTGATCGCCGCCGGCGGCCTGCACATCATCGGTACCGAGCGGCACGAGTCACGCCGCATCGACAACCAGTTGCGCGGCCGTTCCGGCCGTCAGGGGGATCCCGGCTCCTCCCGTTTCTATCTCTCGCTGCAGGACAACCTGATGCGCATCTTTGCCGGCGAGTGGGTCGGCCGCTGGATGCGCGCATTCGGCATGAAGGAAGAGGACGCGCTGGAGGACCGCATGGTCAGCCGGCAAATCGAGAAGGCGCAGCGCAAGGTCGAGCAACACAACTTCGACATCCGCAAGAACCTCCTGGAGTTCGACGACACCGCCAACGATCAGCGCAAGGTGATCTACGAGCAGCGCCGCGAATTGCTTGAAGCCGAGGACGTTTCCGAAACCGTCGCCGACATCCGCCGCGACGTGTTCGAGAGTCTGGCCGAAACCTACGTGCCACGCGACAGTGTGGACGAGCAGTGGCAACTGGCCGAACTCGAGCGCACGCTGGAATCCGACTACGGCCTGAAGGTCGATCTGCGGCATTGGGTGGAAAGTGCCGAGGAAGTCGATTCGGCCGCAATCCACCGGCGCGTGGTCGACGCCGCTGAAGCCATGTTCGCCGAGAAGGAGAGGCAGGTCGGCCCGGAAACCATGCGTGCGCTGGAAAAGCACGTGATGCTGTCGGTGCTGGACAACGCCTGGAAGGAACACCTGGCCAGCATGGACTACCTGCGCCAGGGCATTTATCTGCGCAGTTATGCACAGGTCGATCCCAAGAAGGAATTCAAGCGCGAATCCTTTCGTCTGTTCCAAGACATGCTGGCGCGCATCAAGACCGAACTGGTGCAGACGCTTTCGCGCGTGCGCATCCGCAGCGAGGAAGAAGTCGCGGCGATGGAAGCGCAGCAGCAGCAGATGGCCGCGCGCGCCGCGCGCGCGATGCAGTTCCAGCATGCGGAGACCAGCGGCTTCGGGGGCACGCCGGAACAGGCCGCAGTGCAGGCCGGCGCATTGGGCACAGCCGGCGCGCAAGCCGCCGCCGCAAGCGCCACGCCGGTGATGCGCGAAGGTCCCAAGATCGGCCGCAATGAACTTTGCCCCTGTGGCAGCGGAAAAAAATACAAGCATTGCCACGGCGCGCTGAGTTGATGCGTGTCATCCAGACGCAAGCCGCAACCCAGTAATTGCTTGCCCTACCTCTCTCGCTGGCGCACGTCGGGTCGTTACAATGCCCGGATGCCTTTGCCGCCCAGAATCCACTCCAAACGCGGTATCCACGACAGCCGCTTCCTGCGCGTGGAGGAAGTCGATCTGGAGTTCTCCAACGGCGAGCGGCGGACTTACGAACGATTGACGGGATCGGGTCTCGGCGCGGTGATCATCGTGCCGATGCGCGACGACGACACTGTGCTGCTTGTGCGCGAGTACGGCGTGGGGCTGGATCGCTACGAACTCGGGCTGCCGAAGGGCCGGCTCGATCGCGATGAAACGGTCGAGCAGGGCGCCGATCGCGAGTTGAAGGAAGAGATCGGCTACGGCGCGCGGCATCTGCGCATCCTGACCACACTCTCGTTGTCGCCGGCCTACATGACGCACATGGCGCACGTGGTGCTGGCACAGGGTCTCTATCCCGAGCGCCTGCCTGGCGACGAACCGGAGCCATTGGAAGTGGTGCCGTGGAAATTGTCGGAACTGCACACGCTGGTCGCGCGCGAGGACGTGAGCGAAGGCCGATCGATCGCGGCGCTGTTCATTGCACGCGAATACCTGGCGGGACGTTTCAGCGCGATGTGCCGGTCGTGAGCCAACTGGAACGCATTGGCGTCGAAGTGCGCAAGCTCGCGCGCCGCGCCGGCGCGGCGATCCTGCAAATTTATTCGGGCACGTTCTCTGTCGAACACAAATCCGACAATTCGCCGCTGACCGCGGCAGACATGGCCGCGCATCGCATCATCGTCGAAGGTCTGCATGCGCTGACGCCCGATATTCCGGTGCTGTCGGAGGAATCCGCCGGCATCGATTGGGCGATCCGCAAAGCTTGGCCGCGGCATTGGCTGGTCGACCCGCTGGATGGCACGCGCGAGTTCATCAAGCGCAATGGCGAATTCACCGTCAACATCGCTCTGATCGAGGATCACGCGCCGGTGCTCGGCGTGGTGCTGGCGCCGGTGACGAGCGAGTTGTATTTCGCGCTGCGCCAAGAAGGCGCATTCGTGGAGCGCACGCCCGGCGCTATGCCGCAACCGATCGAGACGCGCCCGGCGCCGAGCATTCCCGTGGTCGCGGGCAGCCGCTCGCACGCGCAGGAGCGCACCGGCGCGATGCTGGCGAATCTGGGCGAACACAGGATGGTGTCGATGGGCTCGTCGCTGAAGTTCTGCCTGATCGCGCGCGGCGAAGCGGATTTGTATCTGCGCCTCGGGCCGACTTCGGAATGGGACACCGCCGCCGCGCAATGCGTGTTGTGTGAAGCCGGTGGCGGGGTGTTCGACCTGCATGGCGAACCGCTGCGCTACAACGCGCGCGACTCTCTGATCAATCCGGAGTTCGTGGCAGTAGGTGATCCGACCCTGGATTGGTTGCGACGCTTGCGAGCGCCATCGGCATGAACACGGCGCGCATCGACCAACTGCTTTCGATCATGGCGCGGCTGCGCGACCGCGAACGCGGTTGCCCATGGGATGCAAAACAGGATTTCGATTCCATCGCGCCGTATACGATCGAAGAAGCCTACGAAGTCGCCGACGCAATTGAGCGGCGCGACTATGACGATCTGCGCGACGAGTTGGGCGATTTGCTGTTTCAGGTCGTTTTCCACTCGCGCATAGCCGAAGAGGCCGGGTATTTCGATTTCGATGACGTGGTCGCGGCGATTTGCGACAAGCTGACTCGCCGGCATCCGCACGTGTTCGGCGATGTGCGTTACGAAAATGCGGAAGCGCAATCGCGCGCGTGGGAAGCATTGAAAGCGCAGGAACGCGCGCACAAGAACGCTGACGACGACAGCGCGCTGGCCGGCATTGCGCGCGGCTTGCCCGAATGGAGGCGTGCACTGAAGTTGCAGGAACGTGCGGCGACGGTCGGTTTCGACTGGCCCGGCCCGGAACCCGTTCTGAGCAAGCTGGTGGAAGAGATCGAAGAGCTGCGCGCGGAATTTGCGCAGGGCGATCGCGACAAGCTGGAAGACGAACTGGGCGATGTGCTCTTTGTGATCGTGAATCTCGCGCGGCACGCCAAGGTCGACCCGGCCGCGGCGTTGCGCCGGGCGAATTTCAAGTTCGAACGGCGTTTCCGCCGCATGGAAGCACTGGCGCGTGAAGCCGGCGAGACGCTCGCCAGCAAATCGCTGGACGAGCAGGACAGGTTGTGGAATCGCGCCAAAGCCGAGGAACGCTCACGCTGACCGAACTGCCCGTCCCCTCACTCACCACACCCCTTGCGCCGAGCGTGTGAGGGAGGGAAAAGAACTTAAACCCTATGCGCGGAATCCGCATCTCAACCGCGGTTCCCGCATCAGGAGAGTTCCATGCGCACATTCGCCGCTGCACTGCTTGCATCCTCGTTGCTGCTGCTCGCTTCCGCCGCCGGCGCGGCGGAATGCCGCTACACCGCGCCGCGTAATGCCGACATCGATGCCGCCGGCCTGCATTCACTGCTGCTGCGGTTGGGCTCCAGCGATCTCGACATCCGCGGTACGCCCGGCCTGAACCGCATCGAAGTGCGCGGCACTGCCTGCGCGTCCAATCAGGATTGGTTGAAGAACTTGCAGATCAGCACCGGGCGCTCGGGCGATCAGGCCGTTGTCGACGCCGAGCACCACACCGAAACCACGATCTTCAATCTGTTTGGTTCCGCCTATGCGTACATGAAATTGCAGGTGCGCGTGCCGCAGACACTCGCGGTGCAGATCCACAGCGGCTCGGGCGACATGCAGGCGCAGGAACTCGCTTCGCTGGATGTGGATTCCGGTTCGGGCGATCTGGTCGCCAATGACATCGCCGGCCCGCTGGTGTTGCAACTTGGCTCGGGCGACGTGCGCGCCGACCGTGTCGGCAGCGTGAATCTGCGCGGCACCGGCTCGGGCGACATCCATGTCAGTGGTGTGCAGGGTGACGTACAGGCTGATCATTCCGGTTCGGGTGATCTGGATTTCTCGCAGGTGCGCGGCAGCGTGCATGTGGGTTCGACCGGCTCCGGCGACGTCACCCTGAGCGACATCGGTCGCGACGCGGAAGTCGGGAGCACCGGCTCCGGAGATGTCACTGCCACTGGCGTCGGCGGCAACTTCACCGTGCGCGCAACGGGCTCCGGCGACGTGCGTTATCACAACGTGCACGGAAAGGTGAATGTACCGAGGCGCGACGATGATTGAAGAAAGTACGAGAGCGCTTGTTCGAAGCGTGCTTCACTTTTGAAAGTGCGGCCATGGATGGCCAGCCTTGCTGGGTGCCTGAACTTGGGGCGGAACGATGGCGCGATCCTGAGCTTGAAACACTCAACACGGACGTTTACACAAAACGGCGGGCAGGGGGAGGGCTGCCCGCCGTGCACCTCACGTCATCACGCTTGATGCAACGGCATTGCGCCGCTGCACTCTTTCCAACGCGCCAAGGCGTTTACGGTTGACATTCAACTTCGCCGCAGGATCAGCAGCGGCGAAGCGCGCAACACCGATCGCGTACCGGCCAGCCCCAGTGCGGCGACGATCATGGCCGAGGCGATCGCCGCGCTGAACAGCGGCGCCCACGGCGGCGTGAAGTCGCTGATGCGGAAGATCGAATGCGCGAGCCACGCGCCCGCGGACGCGGCGCCGAACAGCGCGGTGAAACCGGACACCGCGCCGAGCAGCGCGAATTCGCACACCGCGGCCAGGCGCAACTGCGCGCCGCGCGCGCCCAGCGTGCGCAGCAGCGCGGATTCATGGCGGCGTTCGCGCGCGCTCATCGTCAGCGCCGCGGCCAGCACCAGCGCGCCGGCCAGCAGGCTGAAACCCAGCACCCAACGCGCCGCGCCGGTCACTTGCGAAACGATTTCGCGCGCGCGATCCAGCAATTCGTCCACGTCGATCAACGAGAGATTGGGATAGGCGCGCGAGAACGCGGCAAGCGCGCTGGCGTTGCCGTGCGGCAGGTGGAAACTCGCGATCCAGTCGTGCGGCAACTCGCCACCGTGGGCCGGATCGAGCATCACGAAGAAGTTGACGTTGAAGCGGCTCCAATCCACTTCGCGGATGCTGGTAAGCCTTGCATCGATATGCCGCTCGCCGACGAGAAAGCTTAACGTGTCGCCCGGATGCAGATCGAAAGTGTCGGCCCACATGCGATCCACCGACACTTCCGCCGTTTGCGGATGAGAGGGGAACCAGCGCCCGGCGATCACGCGGTTGGCCGGCGGCAATGCCGCGCTCCACGACAGCCGCACCTGACGCTGCGCGGTGTCGCGCGCTTCGCGGCTGTTGAACTTCACGCGCTCGACCGGCACGCCATCGATCGAAACCAGCTTGCCGACCGCGACCGGCATGTCGTTGAGCCGCGTTGCGCCAAGATCCCTGAGTGAATCCAGCACGGATGCACGCTGCGCATCCTGTACGTTGACGACGAACCAGTTCGGCGTGTCGGCGGGGAGCTCGCGTCGCCAATTGTCCAGCAGCGACGGCGCGATCACCGCCAGCATCAGCAGCGCAGTCAGGCCGAGCGAAATCGCCACGGTCTGGATCAGGCTCAACGCGCGCCGTCGCGTCAATGCGCTCGCGCCCAGCCGCAGCGCCGGATGCAGACGTGCGAGTTGCCTGCGGATCAACCACAGCATCGCCGCCGTGATTGCCAGCGCGAAGACCGCGGCGCCGGCCAGGCTCGCGGCGAGCACGCCGGCGAGTTTCCAGGTGCCGCTTTCCAGCGCGATCAAACCTGACGCGACGATCACCGGCAACAGATACGACGTGTCGAATCGCCGCGGCGGTTGCAACCCGATGCGGCGGAACACCGCGACCGGCGGCACACTCGCAAGGCGCGTCAGCGGCGGCAGCGCGAAACCGGCCAGCACTGCAAGCCCTACGCCGGCTGCGGCGAGTGCAGGCGTCAGCGGCAGCGGCACGTTCTGTGCGGAAGGCGGCAACAAGCCATGCGCGAACGCGAACGCCGCCGCGGCCAACACCGCTGCGATTGCCGCGCCAATCGCAGCCGCGATCACCGCCGGCACCGCCAAAGTGAGGACCAATCCGCCGAACACGAAGCCGCGCGAAGCGCCGAGCGCACGCAGCAGCGCGATCTCGTCGACCTTGCGTTGCGCATAACGCCGCGCCGAGAGCGCGATGGCAACGCCGGCCAGCAACGCCGCCAGCAACGCGGACAAACGCAGGAACGCGCCGGCACGATCGAACGAAACGCGTAAACGCTCCTGCACTTGCTGCGGCGTGACGATATCCGCATCGCTTGGCAGATTTGCTTTCGCCCACGCGCGATAGGCATCGACCTGTGCCGGATCACCCGCGACCAGCAAACGATGGTGCGCGCGGCTGCCGGCGCCGAGCAGTCCTGCCGATTGCGCATCGCTCAATGCCATCACTGCGCGCGGCGCCAGCGAAACCAGATCGCTGGCGCCCGGCTCGCGTTGCAGCTGCGCCGCGATGCGCAGCTCGCGCCCGCCCAGTTGCACGCGATCGCCTACATGCAAGTCCAATGCAACCAGCGCGCGATGATCCAGATACAACTTCCCGGCCGGCGGCGCGTGCGTTTCTGATTCATGGCCGTCGGCATTCGCAATCACCAGCTTGCCGCGCAGCGGCCACGCCGCATCGCCCGCGACGACTTCCAGCAACTGGCTGCGATCGTTGGCGAAGGCGACGCTGGGAAAATCGGCGAGCGCGCTGGCGTGTAAACCCAATGCGTGCGCTTGATCGGTGAAAGCCTGTGGCAACGGCGTGGCAGCGTTGACGCCCATGTCACCGCCGATCAGTTCCGCCGCACTCATCAGCACCGCGCGTTCGACGCGTGTGGACAACGTGCCAACTGCACCCAGCGTGATCACCGACAGCAGCAGCGCAAGGATTAGCGTGCGCAATTCCGGCAACCGCCATTCGCGCCTCAGGTTGCGCAGCGCGAGTTTCAAGGGGTTCATGTCAGCGTCTCACACAAGCGCCCGCCGACCAATTCGTGCACGCGCGCGCAGCGCGCGGCGAGTTCCGCATCGTGCGTCACCAGCACAAGTGTGGTGCGGTGTTCGCGGTTCAAGGCGAACAGCAAGTCACCGATCGCCGTGCCGGTGCGACGGTCGAGATTGCCGGTCGGTTCGTCCGCGAACAGGATCCGCGGGGAATTCACGAACGCGCGCGCGATCGCCACGCGCTGCTGTTCACCACCAGACAACTGGTGCGGATAGTGCGCGGCGCGTTCGCGCAGGCCCACCGCGCGCAGGGCTGCGCGCGCACGCGCAAGCGCATCGGGAGCGCCGCCCAGTTCCAGTGGCAGCAGCACGTTTTCTTCCGCGGTCAACGCCGGCAGCAAGTGGAACGACTGAAACACGAATCCCACGTTGCGCAAACGCAAACGCGCGCGCGCTTCCTCGTCCAGCGTTTCCAGCGGCTGTCCTTCCAGCCGCACGCTGCCGCGACTGGGCAGGTCCAATCCCGCAAGCAGGCCGAGCAAGGTAGTCTTGCCTGAACCCGACGCGCCGACCACCGCAACGGTTTCCCCCGCATTCACTTCGAGGCTGACATCGTCCAAGATATCGAGCCGGCCAGCCGGGCCGTCGACGTGTTTCCCCAACTTTTCCGCAGAGAGTAAAGCGATGCGATTCTGGCTGCCGTCGTGCATGTTGTTCTGCCTTGTGCTGATGGCCGCGCCGTTCGCGTCAGCCGCGCCGGAGATAGCTTCCGGCAAGACCATCCTGCTGCTCGGCGATTCGCTTTCCGCCGCACACGATATCGAATTGGACAAGGGCTGGCCCAGCCTGTTGCAGGCGCGTCTGCAATACATGCGGCCGCCGCGTGCGCTCGTCAATGCCAGCATCAGCGGCGAAACGACTTCTTCCGGCTTGAGTCGCCTGCCTGGTTTGTTGAAAACCTATCGCCCGGCGCTGGTGATGATCGAGCTGGGCGCCAACGATGGCTTGCGTGGTTTGCCATTGCCGGAAATCCGCACGAATCTGCAAGCGATGATCGAATTGTGCCGGAAGAGCGGTGCGAAGGTACTATTGCTCGGCATCGAATTGCCGGTGAATTACGGCCCGCAATACCGCGACGGCTTGCGCGCGATCTACGCTCAATTGGCGAAGGAAAACCACGCGGCGCTAGTGCCGTTCCTGTTGCAGGGCATCGCGCTCGACCGGAATGCGATGCAGGAAGACGGCCTCCATCCGACCGCCGCCGCGCAGCCGCGGGTGTTGAACAATGTCTGGCCGGCGCTGGCGCCGATGATCAGGTGAAGACGGTTGGGGTGGCGGTTATGGGTCGTCGGTTGACCATCGTCGATTGATTTCCACGCGACCGATCATCTGCTTCATCCCGATGAATTCTCCGCCGGCGTTTGGCTCTGTTGCCGTCGCGCTTTCATGGACTGATGCCAAGCCCGCCACTCGGTGCGGTCGATGTAACCGTCGTGGTTGGTGTCGATTTCATCGAAGTGGCGCAGGATGCCGGGACGCGATTGCAGTTCGTCGCGACTCAACATGCCGTCGTGATTGACGTCCAGCGTCCATATCGGCTCATGCCGGCGTGCGGGCGCTGTGGATGGCGGCGCGTCGGCCGAACCAGCGGGAGGAGCCGATTGGGCGAACGCGGCCGACGCGCCGCACGACACGAGAATCAGGAAAGCGAGTGGTTTGAAGCGCATGGGAATTCCAATTCAGACGCGCAGGGCGCATTCAATCCATAAACGTGCGCGCGCGGATGCGGTTGACTGCCGGGCGTTCGCTCGCGCAGCGGCTTGCCGCAGAAGAGAAACTTCCCGGATTCACATCCCGCTCACCGACCCGGCGGCAGAGTTGCTTTCGCGATGATTGCCGCCGGTTCACCTGTTGTAGCTGCCGAGGAACGTCGCATGAGTGCGCGCGAAGAACAATCCGGGCTTGTCCTGCTGATCGAGGACAACCGCGGTATTGCCGAGATGATCGGCGAATTCCTGGAACGCCGCGGTTATTCGGTGGATTACGCCGCCGATGGCGTCACTGGCCTGCACCTCGCGGTGTCGGGCAGCTTCGACGTGGTGGTGCTGGATCTGATGCTGCCCGGCATGGACGGCCTGGACGTCTGCCGCAAGCTGCGCAGCGAGGCCAAGAAATCCACACCGGTGCTGATGCTCACCGCGCGAGACACGCTGGAAGACAAGCTGATCGGCCTGGACGCGGGCGCTGATGATTATCTGGTGAAACCTTTCGAGCCGCGCGAGCTGGAAGCGCGCGTGCGCGCGCTGATCCGTCGCGACCGTCGGCAGGTTTCCGCCGAAGTGTTGAAGGTCGGCGATCTCACGCTCGACACCGCCACGCTGCGGTTGACGCGAAACGGCGAGGAATTGCAGGTTTCGCCCATCGGCCTGAAGCTGCTCACCATCCTGATGCGCGAATCGCCGCGCGTGGTCAGCCGGCGCGACATCGAACGGGAAATCTGGGGCGATACGTTGCCCGACTCCGACACCCTGCGCTCTCATTTGTACAACTTGCGCAAGGTAATCGACAAGCCGTTCAAGCGGCCGTTGCTGCACACCATCCACAGCGCGGGGTACCGGCTGGCCGATCTCGATGCCGAGATCGGCGCCACTGCAAGACAGGCCTGAACCATGCGTCGCCAACCTCTCTTCACGCGGCGGCGCAGACCGATCGCTCACCGCGTGCTGCGACGGCTGCCTTCTCCCGTGGTGGCGTTGGCGCAGGCGATGCGGGACTGGGATCCCACGCATCCTGATGCGCACACGATCGACTCCGCGAACTTCGCCTACAGCGACGGCGACGTCGCGACGCTGGTGCATGCGTTCCGCAATCTCGCGCTGCGCCTGCAGGCGTTCGTCGAGCGCGAGCGCAATTTCACCCGCGACGCCAGTCATGAGTTGCGCACGCCGCTGACGATTATCAAGGTGGCTGCTGACGTGCTGGCGGACGAGGCCGGTCTCAGCCCTTTCGCACAGCGTTCGCTGACGCGCATCCGCCGCTCGGTGCGCGAAATGGAGGCTTTGATCGAGACTTTCCTGGTGCTGGCACGCGAGTCCGACACCGGCCTGCCCGAAGAGGATTTCCTGATCAACGACGTGGTGCGCGAGGAAGTGGAGCGCTATCGCGATCTGCTCGGCAACAAACCGATCGAATTGAAACTGGAGGAAGGCGAACGTTTTGCACTGCACGCGCCGCCGCGCGTATGCGCGGTGGTCGTCGGCAACCTGATCCGCAGCGCCTGCATGTACACGGAACAAGGCCAGATCGTGGTGCGCGTCCAGGACGGCAGCGTTCGCGTGGCCGATACCGGCACGGGCGTGGATGGCCAATCGCCGGCTCGCGACGGCCAGCCGCTGCGGTATCCGGGCCGCGGCGACGCCCGTGGCATCGGCCTCGCGATCGTGCTCCGCATCGCTGATCGTTTCGGCTGGCCGGTGCAACTGGACAGCGCGCCAGGTCGCGGCACGGTCGTGACGTTGAATTTCCCGGCGGCCGCCGTGGCGAGCAACGCACTGCCGCAGCACGTTTGAACGATTGCGAAGAGCGTGCGCAGGCCTTGGCGGATCAAGGTGAGGCTTGTGAGTTCGTGCGCGTCAATGTGTCGCGTTCAACAGCGGTGTCACGATTCGCTCCAGCCGTTCGCGTGTCCACACCGGGTTCTTGTCGCGCCAGCCGTCGTCGGCGAGGTTGCCGTTGCGGTCGATGGTGAAGTTCACGGGCAGATGCCAGATGCGACCGTAGCCCGGCACGTGCGGATCGCCAAGCAGCCCGACCGGGAAACTCAAACGTTTCGCGGTCGCGCGCACTTCTTCCATCTTGTCCTGCGTGTCCAGGCTGAAACCCAGCACCACCAGGCCAGCGCGTGCGTGTTGCTGCGCGTAACGCGACAGCAGCGGCAATTCCTCGCGGCACGGTGCGCACCACGTTGCCCAAAAAGTGAGGATCACCACCTTGCCGCGCAGATCGCGCGTGTCGATGCGCTTTCCATCCAGCGTCGTCAGCGCGATCGGCGGTGCGGGCGCGCCGAGTGCGAGATCGTTTTTCGCGTGCGCGAACGGCGCGCCCGCGCAAGTCAGCACGAGGGCGAGCAATGCCGAAGCGCACCGCTTCGACATTTGCATCACAAGGCCACGCTCAGACCCAGCGTCACCGCCCAGTGCGGAAACAACTGATAGCCTTCCAGACGGCTGTACACCGGCACCTGCGCGAAACCGTAGGCTTGCAGATTCTGGCGCAGGCTCACGCTGATGCCGGGGCTCAGGTACGCGACCGTGCCGGCGGTGTCGGCCCGGTCGGCCAGCGCGCCCTGATCGGCGCTCTTGCGCAGCAGGTTCAACTGCAATTGCGGCACCCAATTCGCATGCGCTTCATAACGCAGGCCGATGTTCATCGTGATCTGATTGCCGGGACGGAAATCGACGCCTGGCATATCCATCCGGTGCGAAACCGCGGCTTGGAATTGTCCATTGGCGAACGCATCGAAATCCTGGCTGATCGGTTGATACCAATACGCACCAACGATCGCATCGGTACTGCCTGTGCCGGCCTGCAGACTCGCATCCAGCGCCTGCCCGCGCAGCGGCCCGCTCTGGAAAAACACCGGATCACCGGCGATCGCGCCATCGTCGTTCTCACCGCCGTAGCGGCCGGTCGGCAGTTTCACGCCGGCGATCACGCCGAAATTGCGCGTCGGCAGGAAGCCCTGATAAGCGGCCAACAATTTCACGTCGCCGATGCCGGAGACGTGCGCGCCGCTGATGTTCTGCGGCGAGACGTCGTCAGGCTGAAACGGCGGCGCGAAGGAGCCATAAGTAGTGTGATCGCGGCGCACGTAAGGCGCCAGCAGAGAGAAGCTCCAGTCCGCATCCGGATGCCATGACATCATCAGATTGATGTAGCGGTTGCGCGTATCGCGTTCGATTTCGCTGGCATCGGCGGCAGGATCGGCAGGCCGGTCGATCACCTGTTGCGCTCCGACCGCGCCATCGCCGCTGCGCAATTCGTCCTGATCGAGATAGACGTATTCGAGATTGACGCGCCAGCCTTGTTGCGCGGAATAGCCGGTTGCCGCATCCGTGCTCAAGGTGCAGCCGCAGGTCGCGCAGGCGAACGAAAGGGATGGAAGCAGGAAGGCCGGCAACGCGCCGGCGATTCCCGAAATGAGTTTGCGCACACAGGCACCGCGGTTGAAAACGAATCGAATATTGTAACGTGCAGTTCGTGCCGCTCCGATGACAGGATCGGAAAGAGCTGCAGTTCATTCCGGCGGCGGGTTCATACGGCGGGTGCGTTGCGTTGCAGGCGCCGCTGCGCCTTGCGTTCGCGCCGTCGCGCGGCCATGCGCGCGAACACCAGATACAACGCGGGCGTGGAGAGCAGCGTCAACGATTGCGAAACGACCAGGCCGCCCAGCATCGCGATGCCGAGTGGCCGGCGTAGTTCCGCGCCGGTGCCGATGCCGATCGCCAGCGGCAGCGCGGCGAGGATCGCCACCATCGTGGTCATCATGATCGGACGGAAACGTACCAGGCAGGCGTCGCGGATGGCTTCCAGCGGCGGTTTGCCGGAACGCTCCTCCACCAGCGCGAAATCGATCATCATGATTGCGTTCTTCTTGACCAGGCCGATCAGCAGCACCAGCGCCATGTCCGCGACCACCGACAATTCAGTGTTGGTGAGCACCAGTGCCAACAGCGCGCCGACACCCGCGGACGGCAGCGTCGAGAGGATGGTTACTGGATGGATCAGGCTTTCATAGAGCATGCCGAGCACGATGTACACCGCGATGATTGCCCCCAAGATCAGCAGCGGCATGTCGCCCTGCTGTTGCTGGAAGCGGCGGAAATCGCCGCCCAGGCTCAGCGAGATGTCGCCGGGCATGCGCATCCCGGCGATGGTCTTGTTGATCTCGCTCATCGCCTGACCCATGCTGATGCCCGGCGCGAGATTGAAACTCAGATCCATCACCGTGAACTGGTTTTCATGGCTGATCTGCGAGGGCGCGAGTCCCGGTTCCTGATGCGCGATCGCGGCCAGCGGAACCGATGTGCCGCTGGCGGTATGGATGTAGAGGCGGTTGAGGGCAGCGGGCGTCGCCGACTCGCTCGGCAGCGCGGTCAGCACCACCGCGTACTGGTTGATGTCGGAATAGATGGTCGAGATCTGCCGCTGGCCGAATGCGTTGTAGAGCGCGTCGTCCACCGCGGCCACCGAGACACCTAGCGCGGCGGCCTTGTCGCGGTCCACCACTACGTTCTGCAGCAGGCCGGCTTCATCCACATCGGAACCGACGTCGCGGAACATCGGATCCTTCTGCAATTGCGCTTGCAGTTTCGGCAGCCACTCTTCCAGTTCCGCGAGGTCGTTGCCCTTCAGCGACACCTGATACTGCGCGCCCTGATTGCTGCCGCCGCCGCCGCTCGGCAGATCCTGGTGTGCGCGCAGGCGCAGATTCAGATCCGGATATTTGGCGGCCTTGGCGGAAAGCCGCGCCAGCACGTCCTGCGTGGATTCGGAGCGTCCCTGCCCGAGCGGTTTCAACTGGATGCTGTAGCGGCTGGCCGTGCCGTGCCACGAACTTCCGATCGAGGAACCGACGTCTTCCACCGCGGGGTCGGCGCGTAGCATCGCCAGCAGGCGTTCCTCGCGTTTTTCCAGATCGGAAAACGAGGGCGTGCTGCCGCCGGTCGCGTAGCCGACGATCAGCCCGGTATCCTGCGGAGGGAAGAAACCGGCCTTCACCATCCCGAACAGGAAATACGTGATCACGACCAGCACCAGCGGCATCAGCGCGAACACGCGCGGGTGACGCAGCGTCACGTTCAATGCGCGTCGGTAGAGTCCGAGCATGCCCGCATGCACGCGATCCAGCACCCGGCCGATGGGCGAAACCCCGGCGCGCTCGGGTTGGGGCGAGAGGAACACGCCGCACAGCGAGGGCGTGAGCGTCAGCGATACCACCGCCGACACCGCGATCGCGGAAGCCAGTACCACCGTGAATTCGCGGAAGAACATGCCGATTATGCCGGAAGCGAACAGCAGCGGCAGGAAAACCGCGATCAGTGACAGGGTGATCGCGACGATGGTGAAGCCAATCTCGCGAGCGCCGTTCAAGGTCGCCTGCAGTCGGTTCTGGCCTTCATCGATGTGCCGGATGATGTTCTCGATCACCACGATCGCATCGTCCACCACAAAGCCGATCGCGATCACCAGCGCCAGCAGCGAAAGATTGTCCAGCGTGTAATCCATCACGTACATCACGATGAACGCGCCGGCCAGCGACATCGGCACTGCCAGCGCCGCGATCACGGTCGGCGCCAGCCGGCGCAGGAACAGCGCCATGGTGAGCACCACCATCGCGAGGCTGATCAGCAGAGTAATCTGCACATCGTTGACGGACGCGCGCACGGTCGGCGTGCCGTCGAAATAGGGCGTAAGTTGCGTGCCGGGCGGCAGCAGCGCGCGCAGCCGCGGCAACTCGGCCTTGATCGCGTCCACCGTGGTGATGATGTTGGCGTCGGCGCGCTTGTACACATCCATCTCGATCGCGCGCTTGCCGTTGAACCATGCCGCCTGATAGCTGTCTTCGGCGCCTTGGTAGACATGCGCGATGTCGCGCAGGTAGATCGGCGTGCCGTTGCGCACCGCGACCACGAGATTGGCGAAATCCTCCGGCGTGTGCAGCTGGTCGTTCGCCGTCACCGCCATCGTGTTGTGGCCGTTCGAGATGAACCCCAGTGGCGAAGTGACGTTGGCGGCTGTCAGCGCGTTGCGCAGATCGTTCGACGACAAGCCCATCGCGTCCAGCGCGTGCAGATCGACGTCGACGCGGATCGCCGGCTGCGCGCTGCCCGACACTTCCACCGAGGCGACGCCAGGCAGTTGCGACATGCGCGGCTGCAGCAGGGTCTGCGCGTCGTCGAACAGCGAAGACAGCGGTTGCGTGTCGGAGGTGAGCGCGAACTGGATGATCGGATCGTCGTTGGGATTGGCCTTCTGATATGTCGGCGGTTGCGGCAGGCCCGCGGGCAGATCCGGCGCGGCCGCATTGATGGCCGCCTGCACTTCGCGCGCGGCCGCATCCACGTCCACGCCGCCCTGGAAGAGAAGGATCACCGTGGCGCGTCCATCCGAGGAGTTGGAGCGCATGGTGTCGATGCCGGGAATCTGTCCCAGATGCCGCTCCAGCGGCGCGGCTACGGTCGCCGCCATCGTGCTGGCATCCGCGCCCGGTTCGCTGGCGGAAATGAAGATCGCCGGAAACGCGATCTGTGGCAGCGCGCTGATGCCCAGCAGTAAATAACAGATCAGTCCGGTCACGAATACGCCCGCCGCCAGCAGAGACGTGCCGATCGGGCGCTTGATGAAGGGCGTGGAGAGGCTCATGACGGGGCGGGAACGAGGCGCGAGGGGCGAGGGCGCTCCGGACCGGAAGTTTCGATTTTTGCGCCCTCGCTACTCATCGCTCAGCCCTCGTGGGCGATTCGCGGAGCATGGCGATTGCGCCGTTCGGTGATCCAATCGTGGAACCTTTCCATGTACAGATAGATCACCGGCGTGGTGTACAGCGTCACGAGCTGCGAGAGCAGCAGGCCGCCGACGATGGAGACGCCCAGCGGCCGGCGCAATTCCGAACCGATGCCGCTGCCGAGCGCCAGCGGCAAGGCGCCCAGCAGCGCTGCCATCGTGGTCATCATGATCGGACGGAAACGCAGCAGACACGCGCGGCGGATCGCGTCGTGCGGGTTCAGGCCTTCGCGCTGCGCGGTGATCGCGAAGTCGATCATCATGATCGCGTTCTTCTTGACGATGCCGATCAACAGCACGATGCCGACGATGCCGTCCACCGACAGGCTCATGCCGCACAGCATCAGCGCGAGCAGCGCGCCCACGCCGGCCGGGGGCAGCGTCGAAATGATCGTGGCCGGATGGATGTAACTCTCATACAGCACCCCCAGCACGATGTAGATGACCACCACTGCCGCGAGGATCAGCAGTAGTTCGTTGCCGAGCGACGAGGAAAATTCCGCTGCCGCGCCGACGAAATCGCCGCGCACCTGCGGCGGGAGGTTCAACTTCGTCACCTCCTGGTTGATCGCCTTCACCGCCTGCGACAGCGAGTAACCCGGCGCCAGGTTGAACGAGATCGTGATCGCCGGAAGCTGATTCTGATGGCTGACCACCAGCGGCGCGCTGGTGACGGTCGCGGTGGCGAGCGTGGAGAGCGGCACGGTGCTGCCGCTGCCGATCGGGATGCCGACGTTGCTCTGGCCCACGCCGGTGGTGGTCGAGGAGTTGGCGGACTTGGTCTGTCCCAGGCTCGTCGCGTTGCTGCCAGTCAGCGCGCCCGACGCACCGTTGCTGCGCACGCTCAGGATGTTCATCAGGTCCGAGCGGGTGCGGAATTGCGGTGCCACTTCCAGCACCACGCGATACTGGTTCAACTGCGTGAAGATCATCGATATCTGCCGCTGGCCGAAGGCGTCGTAAAGCGTGTCGTCGATGGTCTGCATTGGCACGCCGAGACGGCTGGCCGCGTCGCGGTCGATCTGCAGGTTCAGGGCATCGCCGCTGTCGGCGAGATTGTTGTCGACATCCGCGAGCTCCGGCCGCTGCCGCAGCGCCTGCGTCAGTTGCGTGGCGTAGCCGGAGAGTTCTTGCGCATTCACGTCCGAGAGCGTGTACTGATATTCCGTCGGCGCCACGCGCGTGTCGAGCGTGATGTCCTGCACCGGCTTCAGGTACAGGGCGACGCCCGGAATCTGCGCCACCGCACGTTGCAGCCGCGGCAGGATTTGATCGAGGCTGCCGCGCTGGCCTCGATCCTTCAACACTATGCTCAACTGCCCCTGATTCAGAGTGGGATTGATCGAACCCGCGCCCACGAACGCCGCCACGCCCGCGATGGAGGGATCGGCACGGATCGCGTCCGCCACCTGCTCCGTGAGATTCTCCATTGCCGGGAAGGCGATGTTGTCGTCGGCCTGCACCACGCCGGTGATCAGGCCAGTGTCCTGCTCCGGCAGCAGGCCCTTGGGAATCGCGATGTACAGCAGAATCGTGGCGATTACCGAAAGCGTGGCGAACAGCATGATCAGCCGTCTGCGCGCCAGAGCCCAATCCAGCGTGCGCTCGTATACGCCGAGCATGCGGTTGAACAGCGTGGGCTTGCCGTGCGCGCGCTCGGCATCATCCACGGGCACCGAGCCGCGATCGAGCAAGTATGCGCACATCATCGGCGTCAGCGTCAGCGACACCAGCATGGAAATCGCGACCGCGATCGTCAGCACCCACGCGAACTCGTGGAACAGCCGCCCGGTCACGCCCGGCATCAGCAGCAGCGGCAGGAATACCGCGATCAAGGACACCGTCAACGACACCACAGTGAAGCCAATTTCGCGCGCACCGATTTCCGCCGCGGTCTTCGAATCCTTGCCCTGCTCGATGTAGCGCACGATGTTCTCGATCATCACGATCGCGTCGTCCACCACGAAACCGGTCGCCACAGTCAGCGCCATCAGCGAGAGGTTGTCGAGCGAGAAACCCGCGAACGACATCACCGCGAAGGTGCCGAGCAGCGACAGCGGCACCGCGACCGAAGGGATCACCGTCGCCCAAAGCCGGCGCAGGAAGACGAAGATCACCGCGATCACCAGGAACACGGTGAGCAGCAGGGTGAACTCGACATCGCGCACCGAGGCGCGGATGGTGACGGTGCGATCGGCGAACACGTCCAGATGCACATCGGCCGGCAGCACCGCACGCAAAGAAGGCAGCGCCTGCTGGATCTGCGCCACGGTGTTGACGATGTTGGCGCCGGGTTGCCGGCGGATGTCCAGCAGTACGGCGGGCTTGCCGTTGGCCCAGGCGGCGAGCTGGTCGTTCTCCACGCCGTCGATCACCTGGGCCACGTCGGACAGCCGCACCGGCGCGCCGTTCTTGTAGTTGATGATGGTGCTGGCGTACTGCTGCGCGTTCTGCAACTGGTCGTTGGTGCCGATCGAATAGGTCTGCACCGCGCCGTTCAACGTGCCTTTCGCGGCATTGACGTTCGCCTGCGTCAACGCGCTGCGCACGTCCTCCAGCGTCAGGCCAAGATTGGCGAGCTTGGCGGGATCGACCTGCACGCGCACCGCCGGACGCACGTTGCCGGCAATCGACACCAGGCCCACGCCGGGAACCTGCGAGAGTTTCTGCGCGATGATCGAATCGGCGTAATCGTTGACGTCGCGCAGCGGACGGCTGTCGGAAGACAACACCAGCGTCAGGATGGGAGCGTCAGCCGGATTGACGCGGTTGTAGACAGGCGGATAGGGCAGGCTGCTCGGCAGGCGCGCCGCGCGCAGGGCGGATTGCACGTCCTGCGCGGCGATATCGATGTCGCGATCCATCGCGAACTGCAGCACGATCGTGGAAAGCCCCGCCGACGAATCCGAACTCATCATCGTCAGCCCGGAAATCTGTCCGAGCTGGCGCTCCAGCGGTGTCGTCACCAGCGTCGCCATCGTCGTCGCGGACGCGCCAGGATAAGTCGTCGTCACCACCAGGCTCGGCGCCTCGATTTCCGGCAATGCGGAAACCGGCAGCGAGCGATAGCCGATGAAGCCTAGCAGCAACACCGCCATCATCAACAACGATGTGGCGATGGGGCGGCGGATGAAGAGCGAAGAGAAACCCATGGCGGCAGCTTACGCGCGGGCGCGTGCTCGGCGATGCGTCGCGATCTGCCAGAAGTTGCCCAAAGGGTCTTCCACCATGCCGCGGTGGTCGCCATTAGGCGTGTCGAACGGCGCGATCGCACGCGCGCCGGCCTCGGCCACGTAAACGTGCAGGAATGCGCCTGCCACGTCGCGAACCGCCGCATCGCAGAGCAAAACGATCGAGTCGCCGATTCTCGGTTCGGAAGGAGCTGAGCGGCGGTATTCGCCGCGCGCCTCGAACACGTGTGCGACGGAAGCGAACAGACGTTCGGGTTCCGGCGCAAGGAGCCGCGGCACGGCGCGTGGCCATTCGGCCGGAATGAATGCTTTCTTCATGTGCATCATCGGCCGCGTCCGGGCCGGCCGCCGCCGCCCTGCGCCGCGGCTTTCTTGATCTCTTCGGCTGTCGGGGTTTTCGGTACCTCGCCGGGCTTCATCGGCGTGACTCGGCTGCCTTCCTTCAGACGGAACTGGCCCTCGGTGACGACCAGGTCGCCCGCCTGCACGCCACTCACCAGTTCGTGCGTGTCGTCGGCTTCGCCCAGCACCTGTACGGGCTGCATCTTCACCGTCGGCGCATTGGCATCGTCCGCGTTCGTCGCGCCGGCGGCGTTGCCGCTCCCGTTGCCGCGGCGATGATGCCGCCGCGGCGCGCCGGCGGTGGTGGCCGTGGCCGCGGGCGTGCTGTTTCTGCCGTTTGGCACGACGACATACACATAGTCGCCGCTCGGCCCGCGCTGCACTGCTGCGGTCGGCACCACCAGACCGTTGTCTACCGTGCCCACCTGCATGCGCAGGTTGACGAACTGTCCGGGCCACAATTCATTCGACTGATTGGGGAATTCCGCCTTCAACTTGAAGGTGGAAGTATTGGGATCGATCTGGTTGTCGACGACCTTCAGCACGCCGCCGCTCGCGGTGGTCTTGTTGGAGGTGGGGTCGATCACCCACAGCGGCAGCGGCGACTTCGCCTGCGCGTTGCGCACTTCATCCAGATATTTGCCGGCCAGCGTGAAGATCACGTTGATCGGATGCAGTTGCGTGATCACCACGATCGAAGAGCTGGTGGTCAGCACGTTGCCCGGATCGACCTGCCGGATCCCGGCCAGACCGTCGATGGGCGAGAGCACCTTGGTGTAACCCAGTTGCACCTGCGCATCGCGGATCGCCGCCTCGTCCGCGGCCACCGTCGCCACGAGCTGGCGCACGGTATTGGCCTGCGTGATACGGTTGATTTGCGCGACGTACTGCTTGTATTGCGGATCTTCGCTGCGCTGGAGATTGGCGCGCGCGGTGGCGAGCTGCGCCTCGTCCTGACCCTTCTTGGCGACCGCCTGATCGTATTGCGCCTGGAAGGTGCTGGGGTCAATCTCGGCGAGCACCTCGCCTTTCTTCACCGGCTGGCCTTCGATGAAATCGAGTTTCAGCAATTTTCCGCCGACCTGCGGCAACACCGTCACCGTGTTCAGCGCCTGCACCGTACCGTTGGAGCTGAGATAGACCGGCACGTTCTCGCGCACCACCGGCACCACGGTTACCGGCACCGGCGCGTTGGATTGATCGAAGCCGGATGCTGGCGCGCGATGCAGCCACCGCCACCCCAGCACGGCGACGATGACCACGGCGATCGCAACTGCTATCCATTTGCCGCGCGACATGCACTGTCCCTTGTGACGAATGAATACGCGCGCATGCTAACCGCGCGGATTGAACCGCACCGCACCGGATGCCGCGCTGCAAGTAAAGTAGCGTAAAGCATCGCCGCATCACGCGGTGGATGCGTGACTTCCGGGCTACGGCGTGCGCCGCGAGGCCACGCGCTACTCTTCTGCGGCGATGGTCGGCACACCTTGCACCGCAGGCGGAAGCGTCGCACCGGAGTGCACGGCGGAGAGCCTCTTCATCGGCCACACCATCGCGATCGCGATCGCCGTGCAGACCACGCCGGCCCAGCCGAGGTTGGTGAAGAGGTGCGTGTAGATCGGCAACGACTGCACCGGATCGGTCACATTCTGCGGCACCGCGGCATAGTTCGCAACGATCCCGCCGAGATACTGCGAAATGCCGACACCGACGTAGTACGCGCCCATCATGAAACCGCCCATGCGCGCAGGCACGTAGCGCGCGATCATCGCCAGCCCCAATCCGCTCACCAGCAATTCGCCCAGCGAATACAAACCATAGCCCCAGATGAGCACCCAGGAAGAAGCCTTGCCGGGTTCGGTGGTGAAGTTGCCGGCGAGGCCATAGACGAAGTAGCCGGCCGCGACCATCGCGAAACCCAGCGCGAATTTCGCGGCGATCGACAAATCCTTGCCGCGCTTGCCGGCGGCGGTATAGATCCAGGCGAGGATCGGCGATAGCAGCATGATCCACGCCGGATTCAGCGCCTGATATTGGCCCGGTGCCCATGTAAAGAGATGCACGCCGAACAGCGTCTGGTTCCAGTCTGTGTTGCGCAGCGCGAACAGCGCCAGCGAAGTCGGCATCTGCTGATAGAAGATGAAGAAGAAGATGGTCTGTATGGTCAGGATGAAAGCGGCGAGCAAGCCGGCGCGTTCGCCGTGTTCGCTGCGCGCGATCAGGTAACCGAAGATGCACACCAGCGCCGCGCCGGCGGTCCACACGAAGGCGCGCGCGATCGCCTGATGTTGCAGGATCAACGCCGCGGCGATCACGCACAGCGCGCCGACGGCCAGCACGATTGCCAGGCGTTTGACATCGAGCGGGCGCTGATCCGGATCCGAGCCGATGTGCGCCAGAGTGGCGCGCATGAAGGCGAAATTGATCAAGCCGATGACGAGGCCCGCGCAGCACACACCGAAAGCCGCATGCCAGCCGAATTGGTTCTGGTAGGCCGCGTTCACCCAGTCTTTGATCTTGGGCGTCAGCGACATCGACACCACCGAGCCAACGTTTACCGCCATGTAGTAGATGGTGAACGCGCTATCGATGCGCGAGTCGTCGCCTTCGTAGATCTTGCGCACGAGATTGCCCGCGTTCGGCTTGAACAGGCCGTTGCCGACCACGATCACGCCAAGCGAGAAATAGAGGAACGTGGGATTCTCGGTAGGCAGCGTGATCAAGCCGTAACCGATTGCGAGGATCGCGGCGCCTGTCAACATCGTGCGGCGTGTGCCGAGGATACCGTCGCCCACCCAGCCGCCGATCGCCGGCGCCACGTAGATTAGCGCCGCGCCCGCGCTCCAGACCAGGTTGGCGTGCACGTCGTCGAAACCGAGCCGCTGCACCATGTAATAGACAATCAGTGCCTGCATGCCGTAGAAGCCGAAGCGCTCCCACAGCTCGATCAGGAACACGGTCGAGAACGAGCGTGTCTTGGAAACGGCTGGTTGCATGGCGGTATTCATGGCGGTGCAGCCCCTGCGGGTCAAAGTCGGCCAAGCCTAACCCATGCGGGGCGCGAAAGGTCAAGAACGAGGGTCGAGGGGAGAGGTTCCCCGCCAAGCCGCGGAACACGAAATCTTGTACGCTCTTTCGATTCCGGTTTCCGACCCCCGACATGCACGTCTATCTCGACCTGCTGCGCGACATCCTGGAAAACGGCGTGCGCAAGCAGGATCGTACCGGCACCGGTACGCTTTCCGTGTTCGGCCGGCAGATGCGTTTTGATCTGACACACGGATTTCCGCTGTTGACCACCAAGAAACTGCACACCAAATCGATCGTGCATGAGCTGCTGTGGTTCCTTCGCGGCGACACCAACATCCGCTATTTGAAGGAGCATGGCGTCAGCATCTGGGATGAGTGGGCAGACAAGGACGGCGAGCTCGGTCCGGTGTATGGAAAGCAGTGGCGTTCGTGGCCAACCGCGGACGGACGCACGATCGACCAGATCGCGCAGGTAATCGAGCAGATCGAACGCAATCCCGATTCGCGACGGTTGATCGTTTCGGCATGGAACGTGGGCGAGTTGGAGAAGATGGCGCTGCCGCCGTGCCACGCGCTGTTCCAGTTTCATGTCGCGAACGGCCGCTTGTCCTGCCAGCTCTATCAGCGTTCAGCCGACGTCTTTCTCGGCGTACCGTTCAACATCGCCTCATATGCATTGCTCACCTGCATGATCGCGCAGGTGTGCAGGCTGACGCCGGGCGAGTTCGTGCACACGCTGGGCGATGCGCATCTTTATCTCAATCATCTCGAGCAGGCGCGGGAACAACTGACGCGCACGCCGCGCACACCGCCGAAGCTGGCCCTGAATCCTGACGTGCGCTCGATCTTCGATTTCCGTTTCGAAGACATCCGCATCGTCGATTACGACCCGCATCCGGCGATCAAGGCGCCCATCGCGGTTTGACGATGGCCGCGTCGATCATCCTGCTCGCCGCGCTGGACCGCCGCCGCGCCATTGGTCGCAACGACGCGATGCCTTGGCATCTGCCGGATGACCTGAAGCGCTTCAAGGCACGCACGTTGGTCAAGCCGGTGCTGATGGGCCGCAAGACGGCGCTCGCCATCGGCCGCGCGCTGTCCGGCCGCGAGAACCTGGTTTGGAGCCGTTCGAACACCGCGCCGTTTGCGCAACAGCGGATCGTGCACTCGCTGGACGAAGCGATCGACCTCGCTCGTGGAGAGGAATTGATCGTGATCGGCGGCGGCGAGGTGTACGCGTCGGCTCTGCCACGGGCGACTCGGCTGTGGCTGACGCAGGTCGACACCGAAACGCCGGACGCCGACACGTTTTTTCCGCAACTCGATTTGCGGCAATGGCGCGAGACCGCGCGCGAACATCATCCGGTGGATGCGAAGCACGCCTTCGCATTCGACTTCGTCGATTACGTTCGCGTGCAATGATCGAAGTCGCCGCGGGTGTATTGAGCGACGCGCGCGGCCGCGTGCTGCTGATGCAGCGCAAGCCCGGCGCGCATCTGGCCGGTTTGTGGGAATTTCCCGGCGGCAAACTCGAACACGGTGAGAGCGTCGAGCAGGCATTGCGGCGCGAATTGCGCGAAGAATTGGGAATCGAGGCGCGCACGTTCGAGCCGCTGATCTCGTTGCCGTGGCGTTATCCCGAAAAAACGGTTCGCCTGCACGTGCTGCGCGTCATTGATTGGATCGGGGAACCGCAGCCGCGCGAAGGTCATCCGCTACAGTGGGTGAGCGTGGATGAACTCAAACCACAGGTCATGCCGGCAGCCGATCGCCCGGTCGTGGCAGCGTTGCGATTACCTGTGCTGTATGCCATTTCGCCCGCGAATCTGCTCGAGCCGGTTGCCGCGCTGGCCTGGGTGCGACCATTAATGGCTGATCCGCGCACGCCACTGCTGCAATTGCGGCTTCCGCAAATGTCTCGCGCGAATCTGCGCGAGCTGGTGAGCAGCGCATTGTCGATTGCGCCATCGTTACGCGAACGGCTGCTGATCAATGCAGACTTGAAACTCGCGCACGAACTCGGCATCGGCGTGCACCTGCGTGGGCCGCAATTGCTTCGGCTGCAAGAGCGGCCGTTGCCGATGCGGCACTGGGTGAGCGCTTCCTGCCATAATGCAGAAGAACTCGAACGCGCTGCGCAGATCGGCGCGGATTTCGCGACGCTTTCTCCAGTGCTCGCCACGGATTCGCATCCCGATGCACCCTCTCTAGGATGGCCGCGTTTTGCCAAATTGACCTTCGCTGCACGATTGCCGGTTTACGCGCTGGGCGGCGTCGGCCCGCGGGATCTGCCACACGCGCGCGTTGTCGGTGCGCAGGGCGTGGCGGGCATCAGTGCGTTTGCGTGCGCTTGAGTTCCGCCAATTGCAAATACTTCGTGTGCAGCACCTGAACCTGCGCATCCAGCAGCGACTCGTCGCCGTCGTTGACGATCACGTCCTGCGCCAGCGCCTGACGTTGCAAGCGCGTGGCCTGTGCAGCCAGCATGCGTTGTGCCTGCTCCAACGTGACGCCGTCACGCTTCATCAGGCGATCGATCTGCACCTCTTCAGGCGCATCAACCAGCAACACGCGATCGACGAAATCGTACTGCGGCCAGGTTTCGACGAGCAGCGGAATCATCAGCAGACAATAAGGTCCGCTATCCATCGCTATGCGACGGCGCAGCCAGGCGCGCACGCGGGGGTGCACGATCGCTTCCAGTTTTTTGCGCGCATGGGCATCGTCGAAGATGCGCTCGCGCAGCACGCGGCGATTGAGGGTGCCATCCGCATTCAATACGTCCGCACCGAACACGAATTCGATTTCCGCCAGCGCCGATTCGCCCGGTTCCACCACCGCGCGGGCCGCGGTATCGGCGTCGTGCACGCGCACGCCCAGCGTCTCAAAACGCCGCGCAACCGCGTTCTTGCCCGAAGCCACGCCCCCGGTAAGGGCGATCACTGTGTCACGCAAGTCTGTCGATGCAGATGTATCTGCGTTCAATCTCGGTGCTGTCCATCAACGACGGCTTTGGATGTACTCGGCGGCAGCACGATTTCACACCCTTTGCCGAATACGGATTTGTCATAATCAGTCTGCCATAGGGGATTGACGATACGCGGGCGATACAACCACCGCGAACTGAACAGACTCCGTGTTTCATCATGGCTTGGAAAGTTGATACCAGCCATATCGGCTATGGACTCAAACGTATCGGCGCTGAGTGTCAACTTGTTCGCGTTCTGGTGAAGAATTCGAATGCGTTGTGGATGAAGCGCGGCATAGGCGTTTGAATACCAGAAAAGGGCCGGGATCTGGAAGTCATAACGTGAACCGAGGCCATGGCCAGCGTGACTGCATGTTGGCGTAGGAAGCGTCTCACCGTGATCTGATTCGAACCACAGCGCAGTCGCGGCCTCGGTCTCACGCAACGCGCCGATGATCTGAGCGAGAACGTGGTCGGTGTAAAGAATGGTATTGTCGTAACTATTTCGCAGACGCTCCCCTTGAGGAACGGGGCTGTTCTTGTCGGAGAAGGTGGGGTAGAAACGCTTGAAAGAAGCGGGATATCGATAGTCATAACTGAGATGACTACCCATCATGTGCAGCACGATGAAAAGATCGCGGTTCGATGAATTGATCGCATCGCGCAGCGGCTGAACCAGGTCTTCGTCATAACTGCCGGGGGCAGTCCAGCTCGCATGATTGAGCCATTGCACGTGGTCAGCTTCGTAGGCATACGTAGCCACTGGTGAATCGAATTTTCCGAGTGGCAACTGGTTGGAAATCCAGTAAGTCTCAAAACCGGCCTCATGCATTGCTCGCAAAATGGAGGCCTCGCCGAAAACAGGACTCATGCTGGTGATCGGCTTTCGAGTCAGGATCAATGGGATAGCCATAATTGATTCAGGCCATGACGTAATCATGTGGCCGATTGGAATCAAATTGGGCGTATTTGCGAGCTCCGGATTTGTCGAACGGTTGTAACCAAAAAGCTGCCAGTGATCCCTGCGGCTGCTCTCTCCAATTACCAAGACGTAAATCTCGCGTTCGTTCGAATGTACATCGCGGTGAGCGTTGAAACGGAAGGCCGCGAGTTTGGCCGCGTCTGCGCGCACTTCCTTCATTTGTTCGTGATAAACGATCATGCGCTGAAATATGCCGAAAGGATATCCAGGTTCGACTGAATCCAGCAGCGTGGATAGTGTGGAGGACATCGTTCGCACAGAGTCGCGAACGTTCCCCTTTGCGGCAACAATCGAGGACACGGCAATCACGAGGGGCGTCATGAGCGCGATGACCAGCAACCATTCTCTTGTCTTGTGACCCCAACGAAAGCCTGACCGCCAACTCATCCATGCTGCTACCAGGGGCAGGGCCAGTGCGGTCAACAAGCAGAAAGCAAGAGGAATCATCGCAGCGCCCAAGTACTCGCGAGTTTCCCTAGGATTTGTTGCAAAAAGCGTTGCCATGACTTCGGATGAAGTCGGATGGTGGTATTGGGCAACGAAGAAAGTCTCCAACGGTGCCAACAGTGCAAATGGAGTGAGCAGCAGGCAGGCGATCCACGGCCACCGCCCGCAAAAGGCGAAAAGAAACAGCAATAGGAGGAGTGGCACTGCGAGGGCTTGTATCCAGACGATGGGCCCACTCGTGTGTGCGAACCAGATCAGGTTCGGCAGCATTAGCAGTGCTATCAATGCACCGATCAGATAGATAGCCAGTCGCTGGTTCAAGTTTGGCTTCATCTCAAACCGCTCATGCCCAGATACATTGCAAGCAAACTGTTACCGAACACGAACCACACCCAACCCGCGATGGCGAGAAACGGGCCGAACGGGATCGGCGTGGAGTGATCCTGCGCACGCGCGCGCAGCGCGATCACGCCGACGACCGCACCAATGAATGACGACAACAGCACGATCGGCAGCAACGCGATCGGGCCCATCCATGCCCCCAGCGCGGCGAGTAATTTGAAATCGCCGTAGCCCATGCCTTCCTTACCGGTAAGCAGTTTGAAGATCCAGTACACGCACCACAGTGCGAGATAGCCGATCGCCGCGCCCTCGATGGCCGCACGCCCATCCACGAACAGTGGAACCAGTGCGAGCAGCAGGCCAAGCCACAGCAGCGGCAGCGTCAATTGATCCGGCAAAAGTTGCGTGCGCAGATCGATGCCGGCGGCGGCAATCAGAGCCCAGGTGAAAAGCAATCCCCCCAGCCCTGCCCAGTTCGGGCCGAAACGCCAGATCACGACCGCGCTCAGGATGCCGCTCAAGCATTCGACCAGCGGGTATTGGATCGAGATTGATGCCTTGCAAAAGCGGCAGCGGCCGCGCAGCGCCAGCCATGAAATCAGCGGAATATTGTCTTGCGCGGCGAGCGGATGCTTGCAGTGCGGGCAGTGCGAGGCTTGCCGCACCAGTCCTGGCGGCGCCGGTTCGTCGCCCGGCGGCAACTCCAGCACTTCACGCGCGTCGCGTTTCCAGGTGTGCATCAGCCGCGGCGGCAGACGCAGGATCACCACATTCAGAAAACTGCCGACCAGCAGACCGAGCACGAACGCGGCGGCGATCCACACCGCCGCGGGCACTCCTGCAAGCTCGGTCATCGCGATTGTCGCGCGTTCAGAAAGTGCCGGCCAGCTTGAAGATCGGCAGATACAAGCCAACCACCATGCCGCCGACCAGCACGCCAATAACTACCATGATCAGCGGTTCGAGCAGCGTGGAGAGCGTATCGACCGCGTTGTTGACTTCTTCTTCGTAGAACTCGGCGACCTTGAACAGCATGGAATCCAACGCACCGGATTCCTCGCCGATCGCGACCATCTGTACGACCATGTTGGGGAACAAATTGGTTTGCTTCATAGCGAGTTGCAGTTGATGGCCGATGGCGACGTCATCGCGCATGCGCTTGACCGCTTGCCCATAGACCACGCTACCGGTAGCGCCTGCCACCGCATCCATCGCTTCCACCAGCGGCACACCGGCGCGGAAGGTCACACCCAGCGTACGTGCGAAGCGTGCGATCGCCGACTGGCGCAGGATGTTGCCAATGATCGGAATCTTCAGCGACATGCGGTCGACGAAGTGTGCGACTTTCTCCGAGCGCTTGTATGACATGACGATGGCAACGATGCCGCCAACCACGATCAACAAGGCCAACCACCAATAGCTCTGCATGAACTGTGAGGCATTGACGATCATCTGGGTGAACGCCGGCAGTTCAACCCCGGCATCCTTGAACACGCCCTGGAACACCGGCACTACGAACAGCAACAGGATCATGCTCACCAGCAGCGCAACGCACAGCACCATCGCGGGGTAGAACAGCGCTTTCTTGATTTTGGCCTTGATCGCCTCGATGCGCTCCTTGTAGGTGGCGACGGTGTCCAGCACGGTATCCAGCACGCCAGCCGATTCGCCCGCGCGGACCAGATTGCGGTACAGCTCATCGAATTGCACCGGATATTTCGCCAGCGACTCATGCAGCGCCGAACCGCCCTCGATGTTCTGTTTAATGTCCGTGAGCATGTTCTTGAAACGCACATTGCGCTGACCGCCGGCAATGATCTCGAACGACTGCACCATCGGTACGCCCGCGGCCATCATGGTCGCGATCTGACGGCTGAAGATGGCGACGTCACGCGGCTTGACGCGCTTGCCGGCAGCACCGAACAACGGCTTGGGCTTTTCCTTCACCGTCTGCGGATTCATGCCTTGGCGGCGCAGCTCGGCCTTCACCAGGCTGGCGTTGCGCGCCTGCATCTCGCCCTTCATCCGGGTGCCGCGCTTGTCCAGCGCAGTCCACTCGTACACCGTCAATTGCTTGACCGCAGCGCGTGCCGCGCCGACTGAGCGGTTGGTGGACTTGTTGATGGTGGTGGCGGTGGCCATATCGTTTCCCCATGTTGAGCCGAAACGAACCTTTCCCGAACTGTTTCGGCGCGCGAATCAGGCACTTGTCCGGCCCCATTTCGCGGCTCAAGCATAAACGCAAAAGCCCGCTTCATGCGTGGCAGGCCGTTCCCCGCCTGCGATTTCGTGATCGGTTCGTCTAATCCTTGGTGACGCGGTTGATCTCGGCCAGGCTCGTGACGCCCTGTTTCACCTTCCACAGTGCGGAATCACGCAGGGAACGCACGCCGCTCTTCGCGGCGGCTTCGGCGATCTTCATGGCGTTTCCGCCTTCGAGGATGATGCGCTGGATGTGGTCATTCATCGGCATCACCTCGTAGATGCCGACTCGGCCCTTGTAACCGTCGTTGCAACCGGAACAGCCAACGGCATCGAACAATTGCAGGCCCTTGGCGATTTCCTCTTTGGTAAAGCCTTCCGCCAACAGCGCGGCTTCCGGCAGCATTATCGGCCTCTTGCAGTCGTGCAGGCGGCGTGCCAAACGCTGTGCGATCACCAAGGTCACACTGGACGTGATGTTGTACGGTGCGATGCCCATGTTCATCAGACGCGCAATGGTCTGCGCCGCATCGTTGGTGTGCAGTGTGGACAGCACCATGTGGCCGGTCTGCGCGGCCTTGATCGCGATTTCGGCGGTTTCCAGATCGCGGATCTCACCGACCATGATCACGTCCGGGTCCTGACGCAGGAAAGCGCGCAAGGCGGCGGCGAAGGTCATGCCGCGTTTGACGTTCTGCGCCACCTGGTTGATGCCCGAGACGCGGATTTCGACCGGGTCTTCAACCGTGGAGATGTTTCGGCCGACATCGTTCAGGATGTTCAGCGCGGTATAGAGCGAAACGGTTTTGCCCGAGCCAGTGGGACCGGTCACCAGCACCATGCCGTAAGGCTTGTGGATGGCATTGAGGAACAGTTCCTTCTGATCTTCCTCGTAGCCGAGTTTGTCGATCCCCAGCTTGGCCGCGGCGGGATCGAGGATACGCAACACCACTTTTTCACCAAACAGCGTCGGCAGCGTGCTGACGCGGAAGTCGATCGACTTGCCCTTGGAAAGGTTCAGTTTGATGCGACCATCCTGAGGCACGCGCCGCTCGGCGATGTCCAATCCCGACATGACCTTCAGGCGCGAGGCGATGCGTGGCGCCAGCTTGATGGGTGGGGAGGCGACCGCGCGCAGGATGCCGTCCAGACGTACGCGCACGCGGTAGTGGCCTTCGTAAGGTTCGAAATGGATATCCGAGGCGCCGCGTTTGATGGCGTCCACCAGGATCTTGTTGACGAACCGCACGACTGGGGCATCTTCGCCGCCGACTGCATCGAAACCGGTTTCGCCATCTTCGCCGCTTTCGCCCAGCTCGAGGTTCTCAAGACCTTCCGCATCGTCCAGGTCGGGCATTGCGGCGTTTTGGCTGGACAACGCCTGATCGATCGTGCGCTTCAGCAGTTCCGGCTCGATCAGGATCGGCTCGACCGCGCTATTGGAGTGAAACTTGATCTCATCGAGCGCCGCGGAATTGGTCGGATCGGCGATGCCGACGAACAGCCGATTGCCGCGCTTGAACAGCGGCAGCGCGGTGTGCTTGTTGATCAGCTCCTCGCTGACTACCTTCAGCGGCAATTGCGAGAAATCCAGCGCATTGGCGTCCAGCAACGGCACGCCGAATTCGGCAGAAACCGCTTGCGCCACGCGCTTGCCTTCGACCAAGCCGTTGTCCACCAGCCAAGTCGCCAGCGGCGTCTTGTTGCGGAGCGAATCCTCGACCGCCTGGCGCGCATCGGCTTCCGACAGCGCGCCCTCGATCGCCAGCCGCCGGGCGATGCCGGTGAGTCCCGCAAACGGAGTCGGATTCAACTGGGTTGCCATGATGTGTTGCCAAACCCCGCCACTATGGAAGCTCTGAACAAATCCATCCCGGATTTGTCGAGGCACGTCTAATTGGGTGCACGTCCGAATTCGGCTCCACAAATCAAGCACCTGAAACAAAGACGTGCTTGATTCGCGCGCGGCACATCCCAGTGCCTCACGGAAACTCCAATAAATCGGAGTGTCCTCACAGGCGGAATGTACCGCAAATGGCGGCCCGATGGACGGCCCGGGCTGAGACGCGGTGCCCGGAGATGCCCCTAGCGCAGGCAATCGCGCACGGCCGCGATCACCCGCTGCACATCGGCGTCGGTAAGTTTCGGCGACAGCGGCAGGCTGACGGTCTGCCGGCCCAGCCACATGGCGTGGGGCCATTGTTCGGGGCGCCAGCCATAGCGTTGCCGGTAGTACGGGTGTTCCGGTACGGAGAGGTAATGCACGCCAGTGCCGATGCGGCGGGCATTCATCGCATCCAGGAACGCGTCACGCGAGAGGCCGCAGCGCGTTTCGTCGATCATGATCGTGAACAGATGATAGGCGTGGCGTGTATCGGTTTGCGGCGGAGCCGGCAAACCGATCGGCAAATCGGCGAAAGCCTGCATGTAAAGGTTCCAGACTTGCTCGCGACGCTGCCAGTTGCGCTCCACCCGCGCAAGCTGGTGGATGCCGATCGCCGCCTGCAAGTCCATCATGTTGTACTTGAACCCGGCCTCGACGACCTGGTAATGCTTGTAGCCTTGATCGCCGAAACGATGCCAGGCGTCCTTGCTCATGCCGTGTAGCGCCAGCATCTTGGCGCGGGCGATGCGCGCCTCATCGCGGCCAGTGATCATGCCGCCTTCTCCGGTCACCACATTCTTGGTGGCATAGAAACTGAAGCAGCCGAAATCGCCGAAGGTGCCGGTTTTGCGGCCATGGTACGTCGTCTCGATCGCGTGCGCGCAATCTTCGATCACGACGAGATCGTGCTTGCGCGCGATCGCAGTGATCGCATCCATCTCGCAGGCGCGTCCGGCGAAATGCACCGGCAGGATCGCGCGCGTGCGTGGTGTGATCGCCGCCTCGATCGCGGCCGGGTCGATGTTCTGCGTCAGCGGATCCACATCCGCCAGCACCGGCGTCAAGCCGGCATGGATGATCGCATTCACCGATGCGCAGAAGGTCAGCGGTGTGGTGATCACCTCGCTGCCCGGCTCGATGCCCGCAGCGACCATGCTGACGTGCAGTGCGGCGGTAGCCGAATTGACCGCCGCCACCTGCGAGGGCTGCAAACCTTGATACGCGGCGAAATCGCGCTCGAACCGCGCCACGCGCGGGCCCGTGCCGAGCCATGCGGACTGCATGCAGGCGACGACTTCGTCGATCTCGGGCTGCTCGATCGGCGGTGAGCCGAAGATCAGGAAGGGCTCCGCCTCGTTCTGCGATGAATGTTGCATGGTGCTCCAACGGGCATGCCGGCCAGCCGCGAGTGCCGCTATGATCCACGGCGCGAGTGCGTTGCGAAAGGAGGGGAGCTTGCTCAGCATCATCCTGCCGGCCAAGAACGAAGCCGCCGCGCTCGCGGCGCTGCTGCCGGCGCTACGAGCGGCGCAGCCGGATGCCGAAATCATCATCGTGGATGATGGCTCCACCGATGACACGCGCGCGCTGTGCGCGCGACACGATGTGATTTGTTTGTCCTCGCCCTATTCAATGGGTAACGGGGCGGCGATCAAGCGCGGTGCGCGTGCGGCGAAAGGCGACGTATTGGTGTTCATGGATGCCGACGGCCAGCACCACCCGGTCGACATCGCGCGTCTGCTGACCAAACTGGAAGAAGGCTACGACATGGTGGTGGGCGCACGCGCCTGGGCGGGCCAGGCCGGCGTGGGACGTGGCGTGGCCAACACGATCTACAACAAGCTCGCAAGCTGGATGACCGGTTTCAATGTGGCCGACCTCACCTCCGGTTTCCGCGCCGCACGCGCGGACAAGTTCCGCGAATTCCTGCATCTGTTGCCGAACGGATTTTCCTATCCGACCACCAGCACAATGGCATTTTTCCGCAGCGCGTACGCCGTGGCCTATGTGCCTATCCACGCCGCACAGCGCGTGGGCAAGAGCCACATCCGCCCGGTGCGCGACGGCGTGCGTTTCCTACTGATCATCTTCAAGATCGCCACGCTTTACTCCCCGCTGAAATTGTTCGTTCCCGCCGGTGCGTTTTTCTTCCTGCTTGGCCTTGGCTATTACTGCTACACCTTCGTGACCCTTCACCGCTTCAGCAACATGAGCGCGCTGCTGTTATCCGCCGCCGTGATCATTTTCCTGATCGGGTTGATTTCCGAGCAGATCACATCGTTGACCTACCGACACGATGACTGAAGCCGCGCGACCGCGCATTCTGCTGGTCACGCGCAACCTGCCCCCTCTGGTGGGCGGGATGGAGCGGCTGAACTGGCATATGGCGAAGGAATTGTCCCGCTTTGCGCAGGTGCGCGTGATCGGCCCCGCAGGCTCGGCCAAACTGGCCCCCGCAGGGGTCGAGGTGGTGGAGGTTCCATTGCGGCCGCTGTGGAAATTTCTCTTGCTGGCAGAGTTACGCAGCGCCCGCATCGCGCGCCGTTTCCGGCCCGAGGTGGTCCTGGCAGGGAGCGGGCTGATGGCACCCACTGCGCTGCGTGCTGCACGGATTTGCGGTGCGCATTCGGCCGTTTACGTACACGGTTTGGACATCGTCGTGCCCAGTCGCCTATATCGTGCGTTATGGCTGCCGGCTCTGCGAAAGATGGATCGCGTGATTGCCAACAGCAATGCCACCGCTGAAATGGCGCGCACAATGGGCATTGCAAGGGCGCGCATCGGAATCGTACATCCAGGCGTCGAGTTGCGCGTGCCCGAGGCGGACGCGCAACGCATGACGGAATTTCGCGCAACGCATGCAGTAGGTGCCGGCCCGCTGCTGCTTTCCGTGGGCAGGCTCAGTGCACGCAAGGGGTTGCGCGACTTCGTCGCTGTGGTCTTGCCGCGGATCGTCGCGGAAATGCCCGATGCAACATTATTGATCGTCGGCGACGTACCCGCACACGCATTACATCGCCGGCCGCAGTCGCAAGCTGAAATTCGTGCCGCTGCGGAATCCGCCGGAGTAGCCGAGCGGGTTCGATTCCTCGGAAAGTTGTCGGAATCGGATTTGTCCGTGGCCTATCAATGCGCCGACGCGCACGTCTTTCCGATCCGGGAGATTCCTGGAGACCCGGAAGGCTTCGGCATGGTGGCGATCGAAGCCGCGGCCCATGGGCTGCCGACGATTGCATATGCCACGGGCGGCGTGACGGATGCGGTTGAAAATTCCGTGTCCGGCCGCTTGGTGCCGCCTGGTGATTCAGATGCCTTTGCGGCAGCCGTGATCGAGATCGTTCGCAAACCGCCAGACAGAAAAGGAATTCGTGATTTTGCCGCACGTTTTGCGTGGCAGCACTTCGGAGTGCAGTTGCAGACGCAATTGAACATGATCACATGAACCAAACATCACGACAGCCGCACGCCGTGCTCGACTTGCCGTCGCGAAGATTGAAGGGTCTGAAAATTGAGCGCCTGCTCGACCTGCATTCGCGGCCACAACCGATAAGGATGCTGGAAATCGGTACGGGCTCTGGCGGCATCGCACACTTCTTCGGCACTCATCCGACTCTACGTTGCGATGTGGACGCCGTAGATGTGGTCGACAATCGACAGGTTTTCGATGGCTATCGTTTTCAGACGGTCAGCGATACCACCTTGCCGTTTTCTGACCGCAGTTTCGACATAATTCTCAGCAATCATGTCATCGAACATGTGGGCGATCATGTGGCGCAACTTTCACATCTGCGGGAAGTGCATCGCGTGTTGCGAAAGAATGGCGTTGGTTATCTGGCCGTTCCCAACCGCTGGATGCTCATCGAGCCGCACTATCGACTCCCTTTTCTGAGCTGGTGGCCGCACAGCTGGCGCACGCCTTACCTGCGAATCATGCGCAAGGGTACGCATTACGACTGTGAGCCGCTGCGGATGCGGCAGTTGGAAAGCCTGCTGACGCAGGTTGGTTTTGCCTATGAAAATCTGTGCGTTGAAGCGCTGCGTGCCACCTTCGAAATCGAGAGGCAGCGGTCGCTCGGCATACGCCTACTTCGCTGCCTTCCGGATTCGGCGATTCGGCCGCTGCGAAGAATCATTCCGACGCTGATCTATCGTCTCTGGATCTGAGCATCGCTCAGCATCTGGTGCAGGCTTGCTGCGACATCCTGCCATGTCCTGCGTTGTCCATAATCCGCAGTGGGTTGAGCAAGCAACTCCAACACGCGTGTGGCGAATGCCGCAGGATCATTCAAGGGTGCCAGATGCCGCGAATTTTCGTGTAGCATCCAGCGCACCGGCTCAGTGGCCGTCGCCACCACTGGTACGCCGCAGGCCATTGCCTCACATAATTTCGCAGGATAACTGTAACGCCCGAAGCGCGTATTGGCCGTGGCGATGCAGGCCACGTCCAGCGCGTTGATCAGCATCGGTAAATTTTTGTCGGCGACATAGCCCGTGTGGATCACGCCGGGTTCTGCAATCGCGTGCGCCGGAGGGCGGCCACTCAATGCGAGTCGCACCTGCGGGCACACGTTGCGCACACGGCGGAAGGCGCGCAGCAGCAGATCGGTGCCGCGATTGCGCGACCAGCTCCCGATATAACCGAGCAGCGGCGCGTCCAAAGGCAACTGGAGCGAATGTCGGCATTGCGTCTTGTCCAAAGGCAGGAATTCCGGATCGGCAGCCATTGGAAGAACCTGTGCCGGCAATCCGCTTGAGCGATTCGATTGTAATAACGCCGCAAGCTGCGGACCGGCGGCAGTTACCAGATCCGCTCTCTGAACCGCCCGTCGCCACGCCCAGTGCAGCGGCAGGTTCCATGGCATGTATGCTTCGAAATTATCATACGCATCAATCGCCAGACGTATTCCAAACCGCGCAGCGAAGCGGTTGGCGATCACGCCATACCACGCGTCCGAGCAGGCGACGATCCAGTCTGGCCGGAAGGCGCCTATTTCCGAATTCAGTGCGGACATGAACCCGCGCAAGCCAAGCCTCCGAATGTCATGCGTTGACCACATGACACCTTCTCGTTCCATCGTCGCGGAGGTCAGATTGCGATGGCTGCACAATTGCACGCGCACCGAGTAACCCAACGTGGCCAGTTTCACCGGGAGATGGTGAAACCGACCATATGGACGCTCCAGCAGATCGCGCTGCTGCGGGTGGCGTTTGCAGAGGAAGAGTAGTCTCACGTTTGATGGCTTCAGCGCATGGGCGGGGTACCCCCAATTCGGGTACTTGTGCGCAATCCTGACATAAATACACATCTCAAATTGCGCTTCGCTCAACAGTGGCGAAAGCCCCGCGAGTGCTGGACAATTCGCCGGAACATCTTCAGTGCGGTGACGTCTTGAATCCCAGATTGTCCATATGCATCGCCACCCGCAATCGCGCCGATTTCATCGGTGAGACCCTGCAGAGCATTATTCGACAATGTCCCCCAGAGGTAGAAGTCATCGTGCTGGATGGCGCATCGACCGACAATACGACTGCCGTAGTGACGCGATTGCAGGGATCGTTCCCGGCATTGCGGTACGAAAGACAGGAAAAAAATGGTGGAGTCGATCGCGATTACGACCTGGCGGTGAGCCTGGCGAAAGGAGATTATTGCTGGTTGATGTCTGACGACGACTTGCTGAAACCCGGGGCCGTGGCAGAAGTGCTACGGATACTGGATAGGGGACATGATCTCATCATTGTCAACGCAGAACTGGACAACTTCGATTTCTCGAAGGTGTTGGATGGCAATCGGCTGGGATTTTCGCAAGACCGTGTTTACGGCTCCGATGCACTCGACCGCCTGTTCGAGGAAACCTCCGGCTACCTCACATACATCGGGGCTGTGGTCATACGCAGGAGCATTTGGTTGTCGCGGGACCGCGAGACTTTTTTCGGGTCTTGCTTCATCCATGTCGGGGTAATCTTCCAGGACGCGCTTCCCAACGGCGCAATCGCGCTCGCCACACCACTCATTGCGATCCGTTTTGGGAACACGCAATGGCGGCCACGGGAATTCGAAATTCGGATGATCCGCTGGACGGAACTGATCGGCAAACTCTCGAATATCCCGCTTGCCATCCGGAAGCGTTGTTATCCGTTGCGACCTTGGCGAAGCATCAAGAGCTTGTTTTTCTATCGCGCCAAGGGCACGTATGGGATCGACGACTATCGCCGCTGGATACGTCCACGCGTTTCAAGCAAATTGGATCGTGCCAAGGCTTGGAGCATGGCAAGGTTCCCCGGTTGGCTGGCTAACATTGTCGGCCTGATCGTTTGTTCATTCCCGTATCGGGATGCAAACGTGCATCTGCTCGACATGAAGACGAGTCGGTTTTATTTTGCCAACTGGTTCAAACGACGTCCTCGAGCTGCAAAAGTGCAGGCGGCACAAACCCAATGACCCTCGAAAGGATTGCCTGATGAGTACGACTCAAGGCGCGGTGCGGGAAATCCAGAGTTGCCGCATCAGTGGCAGCACGCACCTGATCTCGGTGTTGAACCTCGGCGAGCAATGCCTGACGGGTGTCTTCCCGCGCGATCGCAAACAACACGTGACTCGCGGTCCTCTGGAGCTCATCTGGTGTCCCGACAGCGGGTTGCTGCAACTCAAGCATTCCTACAGTCTTTCCGAGATGTATGGCGACAACTACGGCTATCGCTCAGGATTGAATGCCTCGATGGTCACGCATCTCCAAGGCAAAGTGCGCGGCCTCGAGCGGAAACTGCCATTGAGGGAAGGAGACTGGGTGCTGGATATCGGCAGCAATGATGGCACGCTTCTCAAGGCCTATTCGGTTCCGTGCCTGAAACGGATTGGCATGGATCCTACGGCTGCCAAGTTCCGATCTTTTTATCCACCGGACGTGGCTGTCATCACGGATTTTTTCTCCGCAGACGCCTTCTTGCAGGCAACGGGCGGGCGCCGAGCGAGGATCATCACATCCATCGCGATGTTCTATGACCTGGAAGATCCCGGCACATTCGTGGCGGATATCGCCCGCACGCTGGCGAGGGATGGCATCTGGCATTTCGAACAAAGCTACATGCCGTCGATGTTGCGGACCAACGCTTATGACACGGTTTGTCACGAGCACCTTGAGTACTACTCGCTGCGAGTCATTCGTGATTTGCTGGCGGCGCATGGTTTGCGGGTCATCAATGTGCAGATGAACGGCATCAACGGCGGCAGCATTGCAGTCACGGCCTGTCACGCGGATTCTGACATGGCGAGCGAAAACTCCATCGTGGAGTGGACATTACAGCAGGAGGAGAACTGGGGTTTGAACTCAAGCAAACCCTATCGTCAGTTCGAAGATCGCGTGTTCAAACATCGCTCCGATCTGCAACGCTTGCTGTGGTCGCTGGTGAATGACGGCAAGCGCGTGCTCGGTTACGGAGCATCGACCAAAGGCAACGTATTACTCCAGTTTTGCCGTTTCGGGCCGGACGAAATCCCGGCTATCGCCGAAGTGAATCCCGAAAAGTTCGGAGCTTACACGCCCGGCACGTTCATACCGATCATATCGGAAGCGGAAGCCAAGGCGATGCGACCTGATTACTTTCTTGTGCTGCCATGGCACTTTAAGGCCAACATCGTCGAGCGGGAAAAGGAGTATCTCGCCGCAGGCGGCAAATTGATCTTCCCGCTGCCGGAAATCGAAATAGTGGGCGATTGATGAGCCGAGCCCTTATCGTCGGCCATACCGGTCAGGATGGGCGTATCCTGTGGGGGCAGCTCGCCGCGCAAGGGTTCGTGTTGAGCGGGGTTTCGCGATCGCGTCTGGACGGTCTGGATGATACGACGCCCATCGATATCAACGACCCGGCGGCTGTTCGGCATTTGGTCGAAACTCTGCGTCCAGATCAAATCTACTTTCTTTGCGCACATCACCACAGTTCGCAAGACCTCGATTCGAACGCTGCCAAAGTATGGGGTCCGAGCTGGGCCACGCACGTGCATGCATTCGCCAATTTTTTGCAGGCAGCCATAGAGAGCACTCCTGCGGCACGCATCTTTTATGCGTCCTCGTCCCGCATCTTCGGTTCGGCTCTTGCAAGCCCGCAGAACGAGGACACCCCATTCAAGCCGGAATGCATATACGGGGTCACCAAGGCTTCGGCGATGATGCTCGCGAGCTTTTACCGCAAGATACACGGGTTACATGTTTCCTGCGGCATCCTCTTCAATCATGAATCGCGATTGCGACCGCCACAGTTCATCTCGCGTCGCATCGTGGATGGTCTTCTCGCAATAAAAAAACATGAAGCGGATGTGCTGGAAATCGGTAATCTAGATGCCCGCGTGGATTGGGGTTACGCGCCTGACTATACGCGCGCGATGCAGTTGATTCTGGAAGTTGCACCTCCCGGGGATTACGTCGTGGCAACCGGAAAGCTCCACAGCGTAGGTGAAATGGTCGCTGCCGCGGCTTCGCGTATCGGAGTGGATATCACCGGTCGTATCAAGGAAACTGGCGGTATCATCCAGCGGCAATCACAGATGCTTTGCGGGGACGCCTCGAAACTGCGCCAGGCCACCGGTTGGCGGCCGAGCGTCGATTTCACGGCGATGGTCCACAGGCTGGTCGAAGAAGCGTTGCGCGCAGGTCAGTAGCGTGTAGTCGCAATTCTCTCGAATACGCGGTGTCCGAAACACGTGAACGCGATTGCATTGACGATGCACCATGCAAGAGCGGTAACCCACGGAACACCGTCGATGCCGATGCGCGAAAGCACCATTGCTTTTCCTGTGAAACAAATCGTGGCGAAGATAATCGACGTGATCATTTGGAATCGCATCACGCTGGCGGCATTCAACAGTGTTGACAGTGCGGTCGCGCCAGCTTCGACGATGCACCACATGACAAATCCCGCCAACAGGGCGCGGTCGACGGGTGCAAGGTGATGGACCCAGAGGCGCGAGATGAGCGGGAAGCACAGGGCAAAGATCATTGCGCATGTTGCGGCAAAGCCAATCGCAGTAGCGCATGAGCGACGCAAAGTTCGCATGACCCAGGCATGATCGCCGATCGCCAGCGCCTGCCGGTAGATCGGCCACAGTGGTGTCCAAACCAGCGAAATGCAGAGCGGAATCATCGAAAACAAGCGCTGCACGACCGCATAAGTTCCTGCTTCCGCTGCTCCGCGCAACGCCGAAACAAGCGGCAGATCCGCTGAAAATGCCAAGGCTGCCGCCAATTGCAAGATGAAGAACAAGAAACCTTCGCGCCGGATGCGCCCTGCAATTTCTTTGCGACGCGCTCGCGCAGACCTCGCATCGACACGCGATGCTGGATAGTCGCGCCAAAGAGTCAAGGTGTTACCCGCTGCGCCTATCAAGGGCGTTGCCACCGCCGCTGCGGTGAGAGTTGGCAGCGAAGCACCAAAAAGCGCCAGCATGACCACGAGCACCGCGGCAAGCACTTGACCTGCCGCCTGCCAGCGAAATGCGCGCTCACCCCGGCCAAGTCCGAGCTGGGCTCGCATGGCCAGGTTCAGCGGGACCGCAATCGCAATCGAATACAGTACCGCCGCAATGGCGAGTCGGCTCTCCCAGGCCGCAGTTGTCGGCAAGCCCAGCAAACGATTCCATGGAACAAGCGGCAGCAGAATTGTTGCGATGATGGCGATTGCCGCCGCGATGCCCAACAAGACGCGCCAGCTTTCGTGCAGCACAGCCGCCACGACCGAGTGTTCGTTCCTCCCGTGTGCGGCGGCAACCAAATTCATAGTGCCGTTGCCGAAACCGAAGTCGAGGAATCCGGCAAAGGTGACCAGCGAAACCAGTGTGGCCCAGGCGCCGAATTGTGCCTGACCAAGCGCGCGCAGAACGAAGGGCACCGACAGCAACAGGTTCGCCCCTGCACAGAGCTTTGCGGTCAGACCCCAAGCACTCGCGCTGAGCACGCTCCGACCGCGCGTACCGATCAGTTTGCGCCAGCCGTTCGCCTGCGAACGCGGCGTTTGGCTATCCATCAAAAAATCTCGTTGTCGCCGCTCACCACGTTCACGACAGGCAGCCCTCGAATCAGTCGTTGCCGCTCTGGATAGGTCAGATAATCAAGTCTTCCGTTCGCGTCGCGGCTCTCGCGAAAGGCAGGTTTCACGAATTTCGCGTTGGCTAAAATGTCTCTCCATTCCGATTTGACCAAGTCATTGCGTACGTAATAGGCGTTGTTGCCCGCGCCGTTGCAGCCGAGGAAGGTGTAGCCCTTCTTTTGGGCGAGGAATGAAAGTGCCGGAAGCGAGGCGCCAAAATACTGGCCTGAATGATGCGCGTCGAACCTGCCAAAGTCGGGTTTGTACGGGATGGTGACAGCACGTTCGTCACCCAACAGCGCGTTGTATTCGACGATGACAATGGCTGGCGAGGTACAACGGATCGCGTCCCACAACCAATAGTCGTTGCCATCCACATCGATATGTAGCAGGCCCAGCGGCTCACCATCCAGCCACGCAGCGATGAAAGGATCCACGTTTTCGCGTGTTACGAAATGAGCTTTGGCCGTCAGATCGTAACGCCAGAACCAATTCCTGCGCTTGAGCCTGGCGATGTTCGCGGCAGAGCCATCCATTACCAAACCGCGCCAGTTATTGTTGATCATCAAAAAGCGCGTGTTGGATTCAGAATAGTCCTCTACGCCGAATTCCACGAACCGCTTGGGCAAATCCGGAAACTGTCGAACCAACCATTGAATGATGCCATCATCGCCGAATTGCGAAAACACGCGAAACTCCACATCCTGCAAAGAACGCACGGCGTGCTTGCGTGCCATCAGTTCAGAGAGTGCCGCGCCGGCCAGCTCCAGTATCCGCTCATCGCCCTCGCGCCCCTGCACCCATGCTCGCGTGGAGCGATACCACTCTCTCGCGCGTTCGAAGCTCATCATTAAGCGCAGACCTGCTCGGCGGCGTGTCCGGAAGTTTGGAACCAGCAATACGAATCCTTGAGCCCGGCTTCGAGTCCGATGCGAGGCACCCAGCCCAGCGCGTCCATCCGCGAGGTTTCCAGCCTTTTGCGCGGCGTGCCATCCGGTTTGGAAGGATCAAATGACAGCACGCCTTCGAATCCGGTGGTCTTTGCGATCAACTTGGCAAGTTCACGGATGCTCACTTCATGTCCGGAACCGATATTGATCGGTTCGGCTTCATCGTAGTTGCGCATGAGAAAGACCAGCGCATCGGCCAGGTCATCCACGTGCAGAAACTCGCGCTGGGGCGTGCCGGTTCCCCAGATCACCACTTCAGGTGCGCCCGAAACTTTGGCCTCATGGAATCGGCGGATCAATGCAGCGATCACATGTGAATTCTGCGGATCGAAGTTATCGCCGGGCCCGTAAAGATTCGTCGGCATCGCGCAAATCGCATTGAAGCCGTATTGACGACGATAAGCCTGACACATTTTCAGGCCGGCGATCTTGGCGATGGCGTAGGCTTCGTTGGTGATCTCGAGGGACCCCGTCAGAATATATTCTTCCTTGATCGGCTGCGGGCAATCACGCGGATAAATGCATGACGAACCAAGAAACAAGAGCTTCTTGGTGCCGTGTTTCCACGCGTTGTGAATCACATTGCCCTGAATGGCCAGATTTTGCTGGATGAAGTCGGCAGGGTAGGTGCTGTTGGCATGGATACCGCCGACTTTCGCTGCCGCCAGGAACACGTACTCTGGTTTTTCATCCGCGAAGAAGTGTTCGACATCGGCTTGCCGTGTCAGATCAAGCTCAGCGTGCGTGCGCAACAGCAGGTTGTCGGCGCCTTCGGCGGTCAGTCTGTGCACGATGGCGCTGCCCACGAGTCCGCGGTGACCGGCAACGAAGATGCGGGCGTGGATATCCATGCGTTATTCGTGGCGATTCGGCGCGGTAAAGCCGGCGCCGCTGACGAGCGCGTCGCGTCGTGCAATGGCCATATCGGCGGTCATCATCTCGCGCACCAGTTGCTCGAAATCACATCGCGGCGACCAGCCGAGTTTCTGCCGCGCCTTGCTTGCGTCACCCAGCAGTGTATCCACCTCCGCCGGACGGAAATAACGGGGATCGATGGCCACGATCTTCTGACCCGGTCTCGCGGCGCACCCTGGGAGTGCGTCGCTCACCACGCCGTATTGTTGGGTGCCCGATCCTTTCCACTCGATCTTGAGGCCGATCACGGCCGCGGATTGCTCAACGAAGTCACGCACTGAATGCTGCATGCCGGTGGCGATCACGAAATCCTCCGGCTGCTCCTGCTGCAACATCAGCCATTGCGCCTCGACAAAGTCGCGCGCGTGGCCCCAGTCGCGGCGTGCGTCGAGATTTCCAAGATAGAGGCAATCCTGCAGCCCGACGTGAATACGCGATAGCGCGCGGGTGATCTTGCGCGTCACAAAGGTCTCACCGCGTATCGGCGATTCATGGTTGAACAGGATGCCGTTGCACGCGTACATGCCGTAAGACTCGCGGTAGTTCACCGTGATCCAGTAGGCATAGAGCTTGGCCACGCCGTAGGGCGAACGCGGATAGAACGGCGTACTCTCGACCTGTGGCGTCTCCTGGACCTCGCCGTAGAGTTCGGAAGTCGATGCCTGATAGAAGCGCGTCTTTTTTTCCAGCCCCAGGATGCGCAGGGCTTCCAGTATGCGCAGCGTTCCCAGCGCATCCGCATTGGCGGTGTATTCCGGGGTTTCGAAGGAAACCTGCACGTGGCTCTGCGCGCCGAGATTGTAGATTTCGTCCGGCTGCACCTGCTGCACGATGCGGATCAGATTGGTGCTGTCGGTCAGGTCGCCATAATGCAGAAACAAGCGACGCTCAGAATCGTGCGGGTCCTGGTAAAGGTGGTCGATGCGCTCGGTGTTGAAGGACGAGGAGCGCCGCTTGATGCCATGCACCTCGTAACCTTTGCCGAGCAGGAATTCGGCCAAGTAGGCGCCGTCCTGTCCGGTGATTCCAGTTATCAAGGCACGTTTCATCTTGACTCCCGAAGCCTATCGTGGAGATTTGCACAATTCACGGGTGTGCGATGATCCCATGGATCACTGCACGGGCGAATGGGCACCTTGCTCGGCCTGCTGCTGCAGCTCGGCGATCTGTGCATCCAGCCGGCCGAAGCTGTCCATGCGGCGCAAGGCATCAATTTCCCGCACTGCGTCTTGAGTCATGCCATTGATCGCCAGCCAGTGCGCCAACTGCACGCGGTAAGCCGTTTCACCCGGTGCCCTCTTCACGGCTTGGCGCATCGCCTGGATCGCGAGTTTGTCGTCGCGAAGAAGGTCGTTGGCGAAATCCGCGTAAGCCGCATATAGACGCGCGATCGGCGCGGGCCGCGACAGCGCGGCCTCGAAGGCTTTTTGCAAGGCGGAAATATCGAAACTGCAATCCAGCTTGGCGCGGCATTGCGTCAACGATATCAAAGCAGAAATATCTTCTTGAGTCGTCGGCTGGTTACGAAGCTTTGCAGTCATTTCCCGCCACAATGCCTGATCGTCTCTATGGCGATCGTGATCGATGATCATGATCTGTGCTTGCTCAGGCAAGGTGGAGGCGCCGGGAATGGCCGCTGCCTGACGCAGATAGAATTTTGCCTTCTCCAGCGCGGGGCCAGGCTGGTAGTCCGACGCAATGATCAGCAACCGCCCGGCTTCGTAATTGGCGCGCGACGAATCGGGGTGGCGATTCGCTTCCGCTAAAGCAAGGCGCAAGGGATTAGACCAGTCTTGCGCGCGCAAATAGGTGACTCCAGCGAACCACATCAGCAGCAGGGCAACCAATGCGCCCCGTATGATCGGTAGCGTGATCGTCCTGCGCAGACCCGCCAGCAATGAAAAGAGTGTCAGTAACGCGCCGATGGAGGCGAAGTAGTTGCGGTGCTCATACACCAGTTCGAGCGGGATGAACGTGGCAGTCAACAACTGCGCTGCGAAAAACCACAGGATGCCGAGGGCGACCAGCGGAAGGCGGTCGCGTAACCAGATCGCGAGGGCAATCAGCGAAGAGAGAAAAAGAATCGCCGGCAATGTCGTCGGCGGGGTGAGAAGTCCCTTCGAAATAGGCATTTCATCGTGATATACACTCAATGTGAATGGATCAGGCAAGACGATCCAACGCAGATAGCTCACAAGCACGCGCGCTTCGGTCAGCAGCCGCTCGTCCAACGTGAAGCTGCGTCCGTCCCACGCAGCCGGTTCCAGCGAACGCGGTAGCAACCAGGCAAGGCCCAATACGGCGGGTAGCAGCAAAGTGAAGACGAACAACCAGACGATCCGTTTGTCTACAGCAGCCGTACTGGCCGATGACCTGCCGTGCATTTCCGTTTTGGTAGTGGGTTCGTGATCAGGGAATTCTTCATTGCCTGCGTGCTGACGAAAGCGAAATAACACCCACTCCACCAGAAACGCATAAACCGGCAACAATACGGCCGACTCCTTCGAGAGCAAACCGATTGCGGTGCCGAACACGAGGCCGGACGACGCGATGACAAAACCGGTTCGTGCGTCGCGCTGATGCACTGCACTCATCATTCGCCGACGTCCCAGCAGATATGCCCACAATCCCGCTAGCACGAACACTTGGCAGAGGCTTTCCATCCTCTGCACTACATACAGCACCGCCATTACATTGATGGGCAGCAACAGCCATCCCGCTGCGACTATCAACGCCAGCCGTTGCGCTGCGGTGTCTTCGATCATTGTTTTGCCGCACCGCGTATTCCATGCGCGAAACATTTCGCGCAGCATGAAGTACAGCAACAGGCCGTTGAGCAAATGAATTGCCAGATTGGTGGCTTTCATCGGCCAAGGGTTTTCGCCCGAAATAAACCAATTCAGGGCAAAGGTCAGGGAAGCCAATGGGCGTTGAAATTCACTGGCCGGTGATGACCATGCCGCATTTGCCCAGTTCGCCAGCGTCGAATGCGTAATGTGCAGTTCCGCGTTGTCGACAATATTGGGAAAATCATCGAAAACGTAGCCGCCGGAAAGACCGGGCCAGTAAACGATGATTGTGAGGGCCAACGATGCGCCGAGCGCCAGTAGAGAAAGCCTTTTAGCTTGCATTGTATTTAATGTGCAGGAAGCTGCCGAAAGACTAACCGGTTCAACGCCCGATTGCTTGGGTTTTTGCGTGTCGCCGAGCATGCTTGACTGGGGACATGGCGTCGGTTTGAAGCGTTTTTCGCAGCCGCAAGGCTTCGCATTCCCAATAATGCTGTCGCTCGAGAATCCATGCATGTATCCGCGGCATGCCGAAGGGCGCCGGTTTCGATGGCGGCAGGGTACGCCAGAAATTCAGGTGTGCGAGCCCCTGAAGCGGATAACCCTCCGCGCCGAGCGTCGCTGCCTGCTCGAGCGCAGCATCGGGCTGAGGATCGAGAATCAACGCTCGATCGAAGGCAGACAAGGCCTGATCAGGTCGGTGTTGGGCAAGATACAAAAGACCCTGAAGATGCTCGATGTCCTGTTGCCGTCCGGGTATCGAGCGCCAGTGCGGGTTACTCCGCATCGCATCCAGCATCGCTTGCAGAGCGGCGAAATCGAGGCCGCGGCACTCCTTACGCGTTGCCATGTCCAGCGCCGTGTCGAACCATTTGAACATCAGTTCGCCACCCACTCGGCTGGTCATCAGCGAATGATCGACGGAGTGCAGAGTCTCAGGACGCAAGTCGCCCAGACGGCACTCTGCGCCGACGAGATTGACGGGGATCTGCAGATCGTCCGGATGCGACGGCAACGCATTGAGCAGCCGCGCTGCCGCCAGATGTGGGCGACCATGAGCCAGATCGTATTGCGCGGCACTGGCCTGTGCGCGCGCCGATCCGGGGTTGAACGCCGCCCACTTTTGCGCTTGCGTGTAGCCATTGCCCCATGATGTCGCGCGTTCATGCGTGAGCATTCCCAGCATGACGAGTATGGCCAAAGCCATGCTAGGGCCGACCCAGCGCAAAGAACTCCGCGCGGTCAGGACAATGCCAACCGGCCAGAACATCAGCATTGCCGGCAGATAATTGCGGTGTTCGTAGTACAGCTCCAGCGGAATCCATGTGCTTTCCAGCAGTTGACCCGCAAAATAGAACAGCAACGCCAATGCGACGGCCGGGTATTTTTTTCGCAAAGCCAAGCCGGCAGCGATCAAGACGAAGATCCCCAGCATGCAGGGCCCAGTCGTCGGAGGATGCAACCATCCTCTTGAAACCACAAAACCGTCGGTGAACAAGCCGAGCGAGTGTGCGCGCGGTACCCACAATAAACCGAGGTAATCCAGCAATACGCGCGGTTCGGTCAGCAACCTTTGGCCGACGCTCCAATTGCGGACTTCCGGCGCGGCATGAATCGCCACGGGAAGTGCTCCCAGCAGGCCCAATGCAAGCAGGAGACTCGGCACGATCAACAACAACACGAGCATCCGTCGGTAGAGCGGTTTGACGGCGTCGGCGCGTATCGGCCGATACGGCGATAGCACGATCCACTCGACGAGCAGGAGCAACAAGGGCAGCAGAACGCCGTTGGCCTTGCACAAGGTGGCCAGCAACGTGCAGCCCAATATGCTTGCCGTCATTCCGGTCACGGCCCGCTTTGGGTGATTCGACTCGAGCCATTCCCTTGAGCGTGTCCAGCCGAGCAAGGCGATCAGCACGAAAGTCGCCGGCAGCATCGCCTCACGTTGCACCACATAGAGCGTGGTGGAAACAAACAGCGGATGCATCAGCCACGCGCCCGCTCCAAACAGCGCGGCTGCACGCGCATGATCCGGCTTCAGACCCACCGCAATGCCCAGGCGTAACAAGACTGCGCACAGCAATGCGCCGTTCAACAGGTGCAGCAACAGGTTCGTGACCTTGAAAGAATACGCATTCGCGGGCCAGTCTCGTGCATCGAGCAGAAAGCTGGCGAGGGTCAATGGCCGCCCGGTTGGATCGGCGTCTCCAGAGGTGAGATAGCGGGCGAGCGCCGCCAGATTGTCTATGGGACCCGTGGCACCGATCGCTGGCAGGTTACCGAAGTCGTCGAACAGGAAATCTCCGGCCAAGCCCGGGCGGTAAACATGCCATGCCGCCAATAACAGAACGGCAAGCGCCACAACGTAGAGAATCGCCGCCGATGGCCGCTTGATCCCACGATTTGCTCGCGCCGCTGTCATGCTGACTGGAGGGGAGGCCGACATTCGCGTCAAGCATAAAGCGGTTTGCGGCTCGACTCAGATAAAAAGAAGGGCCGCATGGAGCGGCCCTTCTCTTCAACCAAACTGCAAGGTATCGATCAACGGCAGGCCGAGGGCAAGTACTTTGACGGCACCGGATTGGAGGAGCCGGCTTTGCAGCGGAACTGCGTGCTGCCCTGATTCGTGGTGGCCGACAGGACGATCGTGTCGCTGTTGATTTTGGTGTTGGCTTTGTACGGCGAGGCAGAGCTGTAGGTCACGGTGATGAGACCGGACGTGATGGCCACACCACTGACGTAATTACCGGTGATCGAGCCGGAGGCCGCAACGCCTGCCGATCCATTGTTCGTCGGAAAGCGACCGTTGTTGCTGTAGAACTCGGCGATAGCCGTCTTGGAGCCGTCCGCCAGCGACAGGCCTTCGGACACCTGCGAACGGATGACGTAATCCTGGTACGCCGGAATCGCGATCGCGGCCAGGATGGCGATGATCGCGACCACGATCATCAGTTCGATCAGCGTAAAACCTTTTTGGAACGTTTTCATGTCTGTTACCTCGTTTGCTGTGTTTGGCTAGCTAACCCTGGGAAACCCCTGAAGCTTTTTTGAAGCCCCTTATCGGGCCTTGCGGCCCGCCTCCCTGGCCAGCCGGCCAGACGAGCGGAAGCTCGCAGTGGCCCCAGCAGCTTTCGTGCCAACATCCAACCGGCGTAACCGGCTTCCTACTGTGAACAAATCCACATATTGAGGCGTGGACGGATCCGGGCACCGATTCGAAGAATGTCCGCCATTGACGCGTCTGGCACGTGGTGACGCAATACGTCAGGCACGTGTCGTGGCACAGGAGCCTCAGCGGCAGGATGACGGCAAATACTTGGACTTCACCGTACCGGCGCATTTCCACACGATACTGCCCGCGGTGGTGGTCGGCGAGAGCGTCACGTTCGCGGTTTTGATGGCCGGGTTGGCCTTCGGTTGTGCATAGGCCACCGTGATCTTCCCGGCCGCCACTGTGATCGAGGAAACATAATTACCCGCGATCGAGGTCGGAGTAGGCAGGCCAGCTGAATTGTTGCCTGGAGGATACCTACCGTTATTGGCGACGAAGTCCCAGACCGCGCTTTTGACTCCGTCGGCCAAGCCGATGCCTTCCGACACCTGCGAACGGATCACGTAATCCTGGTACGCGGGAATCGCGAGCGCCGCCAGGATGGCGATGATCGCGATTACAATCATCAGTTCGATCAGCGTGAAACCGCCCTGCAAGGCGCGCATGGAAAACTCCCCTGTTCCTGACGCGTTCGATGCGATTGTCTGCGAATGTCACAGCAGGGAACGTGCCAAGTTCAGGACCGGCGTGAACCGGGTCACGTTTCGGGTTTCTGGCACAATGGCGCGTTTCAAGCGGCCGATGGCCGCCAGGGAACCGATTGGATGAAAACCCTGCTGGTCACCGGCGGCGCCGGTTTCATCGGCGGCAATTTCGTATTGCAGGCGGTGGCGGACGGATTGACGGTGGTCAATCTGGACAAGCTGACCTACGCCGGCAATCTCGATACGTTGAAGTCGCTGGAGCGTGACGGTCATCACATTTTCGTGCACGGCGACATCGGCGATCGCGCACTCGTTTCGAAGCTGCTGGTCGAACACCGGCCGGATGCGATCGTCAATTTCGCCGCCGAATCGCACGTCGACCGCTCGATCGATGGTCCGGCTGCCTTCATCGAGACCAACGTGGTCGGCACGCTATCGTTGCTGGAATGCGCGCGGAATTACTGGAAATCGCTGGATTGCGGCGGGCGCGATGCGTTCCGCCTCCTGCATGTTTCCACCGACGAGGTGTACGGCTCGCTGGGCGCCACCGGCAAATTCACCGAAGAGACGCCGTATGCGCCGAACTCGCCGTATTCGGCCAGCAAGGCCGCGAGCGATCACCTGGTGCGCGCGTTTCATCACACCTACGGCCTGCCGGTGCTGACGACCAATTGTTCGAACAATTACGGGCCCTATCAGTTTCCGGAGAAGTTGATCCCGCTGACCATCGCCAAGGCGCTGGCCGGCGAGAAGTTGCCGGTTTACGGCGACGGCAAGAACGTGCGCGACTGGTTGTACGTGCTGGATCACTGCGCAGCCATCCGCCGCGTGCTGGAAGCGGGCCGCGTGGGCGAAACCTACAACGTCGGCGGCAATGCCGAGCGCGAGAACATCCATGTCGTGCGCACAATTTGCAAACTCCTGGACGAACGCGCGCCCTTGCCGGAGGGTCGCGCGCACGAAACGCTGATTGAATTCGTCAAGGATCGCCCCGGCCACGACCGACGTTACGCGATCGATTTCTCCAAGTTGCAGCGCGAGCTGGGTTGGCAACCGTCGGAGACTTTTGAGAGCGGCATCGCGCGCACGGTGGATTGGTATCTCGGCAATCAGGATTGGGTGAAGCGCGTGCTGGATGGGAGTTACCGCCTGGAACGCATCGGAGCGGCGGCGTGACCACGAAGAAGGGAATCATCCTCGCAGGCGGTTCTGGCACGCGCCTGTACCCGGTGACGCAGGCGATCAGCAAGCAATTGCTGCCGGTGTACGACAAGCCGATGATCTACTACCCGCTCTCGGTGCTGATGCTGGCCGGCATCCGCGAGGTATTGGTGATCAATACACCGCACGAACAGGTGCTGTTCAAGAATCTGTTGGGCGACGGTTCGCGCTGGGGTATCAAGATCGAGTACGCGGTGCAGCCCGCGCCGGAAGGGTTGGCGCAGGCGTTCCTGATCGGCCGCGATTTCATCGCCGGACAATCCAGTTGTCTGATCCTGGGCGACAACATCTTCTACGGCCACGGTCTGACCGAGCTGCTGCAACGCGCGGCCTCGCGCACACGTGGCGCGACGGTGTTCGGTTACTGGGTGCGCGATCCGGAGCGTTACGGCGTGGCGCAATTCGATGACTTCGGCCGCGTGATCGGACTGGAAGAAAAACCGGCCAAACCCAAATCGAATTACGCGGTCACCGGCTTGTATTTCTACGACGAACGCGTGTGCGATTTTGCCGCACAGTTGAAGCCATCCGCGCGCGGCGAACTGGAGATTACAGATCTCAATCGCTGCTATCTGAACGACGGTTCGCTGATGCTGGAACAACTCGGCCGCGGCTACGCGTGGCTGGACACCGGCACGCACGAATCGATGATGGATGCTGGCAATTACATCGCCACGGTGGAGAACCGGCAGGGATTGAAAGTGTGCTGCCCGGAAGAGGTCGCTTATCTGAACGGATGGATCGACGCGGATCAGGTGCGCGAACTGGCCAAGCCGCTTGCCAAAACGGGCTACGGACAATATCTGCTGCAACTGATCGAGCAAGGCGTTGCGAAATGACTGTGCCGCAACTGAAACGCATCGATACGGAATTGCCTGGTTGCTGCATCGTGGAACCGGTGGTGTTCGGCGACGCGCGCGGATTCTTCTACGAGACTTTCAACGCGGAGAAATACGCGGGCATCGGCATCGAGGCGCGCTTCGTGCAGTCCAATGTCTCCCGCTCGATGAAGGGCGTGCTGCGGGGCCTGCACTATCAGTGGCCGAGGCCGCAAGGCAAGCTGGTCGGCGTGCTGGATGGCGAGGTGTACGACGTGGCGGTGGATATCCGCCGCGGCTCGCCGACCTTCGGTCGCTGGACAGCAGCCATGCTGACTGCCGACAACAAGCGCCAGTTCTGGATACCCGAAGGGTTCGCGCACGGCTTCTGCGTGGTCAGCGATTACGCGACATTTGTCTATCAATGCACCGCGGTATACGACCGCGCCGCAGATGCGGGCCTGCGCTGGAACGATGCGAGTCTCGCGATCGACTGGCCGGTGGCCGAGCCGCTGCTCTCCGACAAGGATCGGGTCGCGCCATTTCTTTGCGAAGTGCCTGCCGACAGATTGCCTTTGTACGACCCATGAGCGTCGCGTGCATTCTGCTGCTGGGCGCGAATGGCCAAGTCGGCCACGCGCTGCGGTTCGCGTTGCGCAACACCGCGAGCGAACTGAGGCCGGTCTTTCCGCGAAGAACCGCCGCACCGCATAACGGTCTGATCTGTGCCACCCGCGACGGCAAGCTCGATGGCACAGAATGCGAGCGCATCGATCTTACCGATCTCGAGGGCCTGCGCGCGAAACTGGATCGCATCGACCCCGATCTGATCGTCAACGCCGCGGCTTACACCGCGGTCGATCGCGCGGAGGACGAGCCGGATCTCGCGATGCGCGTCAACGCGCAAGCCGTCGGCGTGTTGGGCGAATGGGCGGCGCGGCACGACGCGCGCGTGCTGCATTACTCCACCGATTATGTTTTCGACGGCAAAGCGAAAAGCCCTTATCGCGAAGACGATACGCCACATCCGCTTGGCGCATACGGCCGTTCCAAACTCGCGGGCGAATTGGCCCTGCGTGCCAGCGGTTGTTCGCACCTGATCCTGCGCACGGCCTGGGTGTACGCACCGCGCGGACACAATTTCCTGCGTACGATGTTGCGCTTGGCCGGCGAGCGCGGCACTTTGCGCGTAGTGGATGATCAAATCGGCGCGCCCACTCCAGCCGAGTTAATCGCGCGCGTCACCGCGCAAATCATCCCGCGCTGGTTCAACGTCGATCACGGAGACATGACCGAACACTCGCTGGATGGCGTGTATCACCTGACCAGCACCGGCGAAACGAGCTGGTGCGAATTCGCGCGAGCCATTTTCGTGCGTGCGCAGCATGCCGGCTTGCTCGCGCGCGTGCCGCAAGTCGTCGCGATCAAGACCGCGGAATATCCGACCCGAGCGCAGCGTCCGGCTTACTCCGTGCTCGACACCACGCGTCTGCGCGAAACCTTCGGCGTGACGCCGCAAGACTGGCGCGAAGGGCTGGGTGGCGTTTTCCAAGATCTGGCCGCCGGTTGATTCCTGCTGCCGCGCGGTTCTAGCATCGTGCGGGCGCCGTTGGGGCGGCGCGACGATGGGGGCAAAGATGAAATTCGTACGAGCCTTGGTCGCGCTGGTGCTGTGCGGCTGCGCTGGCATTTCCTTCGCAGATCCGGTTTCGTTCGCGGAGCTTGCGAAACACGCGCAATTCAAGATGATGAAGATTTCGCCGGACGGTAAACACATCGCGGCGACTTCGACGTTGAAGAACGGCCAGACCGTTCTGACATTGATGGGCTTTGATAACGGCAAGGTGAACCTGCTGAGCAATATTGTTCCGCGCCAGACTGAAGATGTTCTGGAATTCTGGTGGGCTTCGCCCAACCGTGTGCTTTACACCGAAGCCGAGCACGACGGCGGCTGGGACATACCGATACCGACAGGCGAGCTCTACGCGGTGAACGCCGACGGCGACGATCCCGAGATCTTGTACGGTTATCGCAAGGAAGGACAGCAGACCGGAACGCACATCCAGCAGGTCACGGCCGAGTACGGCAGCGCGACGTTTCTGTCACGCATCAACGGCGATGACAATCATGTACTGGTTACCATCACCGACTGGGAAGCCTCGGGTTCGGCGGGTGCGTTCACCGCCGTGTACAAGATGGACGTGCGCGATGGCCGTAAGGTGAAGGTGGCCACTGCGCCGGTGCGGCAGGCGGAGTATCTCGCCGATCATCAGGGCCACGTGAGATTTGCCAGCAGCGACGATCTCGAAGGCAACCGCAAGATCTACATGCGCCCGGTGGACGGCGGAGACTGGCAGTTGCTGGGCGAGGCGAGCGCCGATCGGGACTGGCCGATCGCCTTCAGCGCCGATGACACCGCGGTCTGGTTCACCTGCCGCACGGCCAATGCCTTTGGCGTATGCCGCTTCGATCCGGCGACGCAGAAGATGACGCCGGCATGGAGCAATCCCAATGTCGAGGGCGATCTGGCGCAGGGTCTGGCCGAAGATTCGGTGATGGGAGTGCGCTTCGAGGATGGTCGCCCCGCGTTGTCCGTCTTCGATTCGAATTCACCGGATGCGAAAGCGCTGATCGATTTGATGAAGCAGTATCCCGGCGAAGACGTGCGGTTCGTCTCGGGTAGCGACGACGGCAGCAAGGCGATCGCGCTGGTTGAGGCGGACGCCGACCCGGGCACGTTTTTTCTCTACGACCGCGCCAGCGACAAGTTCACGCCGCTCTTGCAGCGCGCGGGCTGGATCGATCCTACCCAAATGGCGCGCAAGACGCCGATCGAACTGAACGCACGCGACGGTTTGAAATTGCGTGGTTACCTTACGTATCCGCCCGGACAGGAGAGTGCCAAGAAACTACCGATGGTCGTGTTCGTACACGGTGGTCCGTACGGCATCCGGGACGATTGGGACTACGATCCCTACGTGCAGGCACTCGCTACGCGGGGTTATGCGGTACTGCAGGTGAACTATCGCGGCTCCGGTGGCTACGGCTACGACTTCATCAAAGCCGGTTATCACGAATGGGGCGGCAAGATGCAGGACGATGTCACCGACGCCACGCGCTGGGCGATCCAGCAGGGCATCGCCGATCCTCAGCGCATCTGCATCTATGGTGGCAGCTACGGCGGCTATGCCGCGCTGGAAGGGGCGGTCAAGGAACCCGATCTGTACAAGTGCGCCATCGGCTACGTCGGTGTGTACGACCTGCCGATGATGGAAAGCCGCAAGGATGCCGCGCAAACGCAATACGCCGCGGCGTACTGGAAACGCACCATGGGTTCCGATGCCACCGTGCTGGCGCAGCATTCGCCGATCTATCAGTTGAACGCGCTCAAGGCACGGGTCATGCTGATCGTCGGTGGGCAGGACAAGATTGTCCTGCCGGTGCAGGGAAAGAATCTGCACATGGCACTGCTGGAACGTCGCGTGCCGCACGAATGGCTCTACCAGCCTGACGAATGGCACGGCTTCTACGACGAAGGCCATATCGCCGATTTGTTCGAGAAGGTGGATGCGTTCCTGGATGCGAGCATTGGATCGGCCGTAATGACAAATCCGAGCGCTGCCACGAATTCATCGGCGACGCATTGACGCAAAAGCCGGGACTCGGGGCTCGCGACTCGGAAGAGGGTAGTAGCCTTGGTCGTCCTTTCCGGGGCTGTCGCGGATGCAATACGCGGCAAAACCCAGAATCCAGCTTTTGCTCGTCACGAATGAAAAGCTTGTTTTGCGTCGGATTTGGTCCGAAGCAGGCCCGAATGCAAGTTTGTGCAGTCTTGCGCGGAGGCAAATCGCGCCTTACCGTTGGCGCTTCCTCGCTGCGGGAACCGACGATGAAATCCCAATTCGCTGCATGGGCGGTGGTGCTTGCGCTCGCACCGGTGCTGGCCTTCGCCGCGCCGCATCCGTTCAACGCGCACGACCTGGTGATGATGGATCGCGTGTCCGATCCGCATCTTTCGCCGGACGGTTCGCGTGTCGCCTTCTCGGTGCGCAGCACCGATTACGCCGCCAACAAGGGCGTCAACAGCGTGTGGGTGCTCGATTTGAACAGGACCGGCGCGAAACCGCAGCGTGCCACCGATCCTGAATTGAGCGCGAGCAGCGGACGTTTTTCGCCGGATGGCAAGACACTTTACTTCCTCGGCACCAAGGGCAACAGCACGCAACTATGGTCGATGCCCGCCGCCGGCGGCACGCCGCATCAAGTGACGCATTTGCCGGTCGATATCGACAACTACCGCATCTCGCCGGACGGCAAGCAACTGCTGTTCTCTGCGCAGGTGTTCGAGGATTGCAAGGATCTCGCGTGCACCAAGGAGCGGCTGGAAGCGCAGAAGAAGGACAAGGCGACGGGCCGCATCTACGACCGTTTGTTCGTGCGCCATTGGGACACGTGGTCGGATCACCGCCGCTCGCAGCTTTTCATCATGTCGTTGAACGGCACGCAGCCGATCCGCTTGTCCCAAGGTATCGACGGTGACGTGCCCAGCAAGCCGTTCGGCGACGAGGGCGAGTACTACTTCTCGCCGGACGGCAAGACGGTGTATTTCGACGTGCGCATCGCCGGTACCAGCGAGCCGTGGTCCACCAATTTCGACATCTATTCGGTGGCAAGCGACGGATCATCGCCACCGCGCAATCTCACCGCAGACAACAAGGCCTGGGATGCCGCGCCATTGCCTTCGCGTGACGGCAAGACGCTTTATTACTTGGCGATGAGGACGCCAGGTTTCGAAGCCGATCGCTTTGCGATCATGGCGATGGATCTCGCGACCGGCGAAAAACACGAAATCGATCCGCAGTGGGACCGCTCGCCGAGCGGCTTGTCGTTGTCGGACGATGGCGAGACCTTGTATGCCACCGGGGACGATCACGGCGCCCATCCATTGTTCGCAATCGATATCGCCAGCGGCAAGGCCACGCAGATTTTTGGCGACGGCGACATCGGCGGCTACGACGTGGCCGGCAATCGCATCGTCGCCGCGCGCTCGGATTTTCAGCATCCGGCCGATCTGTACGAAATGGATGCGCAAGGCGGTAATGTCGCGCAGATCACGCATTTCAACGCAGATCGTCTGGCTGACATCCAGTTTGGCGACGCGCAGTGGTTCACCTTCAAGGGCGCCAAGGGCGATGAGGTGCAGGGTTACGTGATGAAGCCGGCCGGTTTTGAGCCGGGCAAGAAATACCCAGTCGCATTCTTGATCCACGGCGGCCCGCAGGGCGAATGGTTGAACGAATTCCACTACCGCTGGAATCCGGAAGCTTTCGCCGGCGCAGGCTTCGCGGTCGTGGCGATCAATTTCCACGGTTCGACCGGCTACGGCCAAAAGTTCACGGACGAGATTTCCGGCGACTGGGGTGGTGCGCCGCTGGAAGACCTGAAAAAAGGCTGGGCCTACGCGCTGAACAACTTCTCTTTCCTCGATGGCAACAATGCCTGCGCGTTGGGCGCGAGCTACGGCGGCTACATGGTTTACTGGATCGCCGGCGTGTGGAACCAGCCGTGGAAATGTCTGGTCGATCACGACGGCGTGTTCGACACGCGCATGATGTATTACGCCACCGACGAATTGTGGTTCGAGGAACACGAAAATGGCGGCACGCAGTTCGAGCATCCGGAGAACTACGAGAAGTTCAATCCTTTGAACTACGTCAAGGACTGGCGCGTGCCGATGCTGGTGATCCACTCAGGCCACGACTACCGCATTCCGGAGACACAAGGCTTGGGCGCGTTCACCGCGCTACAACGCCGCGGCATCCCGAGCGAACTGCTCTACTTCCCGGATGAAAGCCACTGGGTCGCAAAACCGCAGAACAGCGTGCTGTGGCACGACACGGTGATCGGGTGGTTGAGGAAATGGACGGCTCCGTCGTAAAGCAGATTCCGTTTTCGTTCGTGATAAAGCCGCGAACGGAACCGGAATGACGGCAGGTTTTACACCGCATCTCGCAGCGTATTTTCTTGACGTGCGAATTGCGGGAAGCGTGCGAGGATCGCGCGACGGATTCCGGCCGCATCGAGTCCGGCTTGCGCCAGTAATTCCTCGCGGCTGCCGTGTTCCAGGAATTCGTCCGGCAGGCCCAGATGCAGCAGCGGCAGTTCGATTCCGTGCGCGTCCAGCACCTCGGCCACAGCCGAACCCGCGCCGCCGGCGATCACATTGTCTTCCAGCGTGACCAGTGCCTCGTACGTGCGCGTGAGTTTCAGGATCAATTCCTCATCCAGCGGTTTGACGAAGCGCATGTTGATCACGCAGGCGTCGAGCTCCGCGCCGATTTCTTCGGCCGGAGCGACCATGCAACCGAAGGCGAGCAGCGCCAGGCCGCGACCGTGCCGTCGCACCTGCGCGCGGCCGATCGGCAATGTCGTCAGTTCGCGCTCGATCACCACACCCGGACCGGATCCGCGCGGATAACGCACGGCCGCGGGTCCATCGTGACGAAACCCCGTCGTCAGCATCTGCCGGCATTCGTTTTCGTCGGCCGGTGCCATCACGACCAGGTTCGGAATGCAGCGCAGGTACGACAGATCGAAACTCCCCGCGTGGGTCGGACCGTCGGGGCCGACCACACCGGCACGGTCGACCGCGAACAGCACGGGAAGACCCTGCAATGCAATATCGTGGATCAATTGATCGTAAGCGCGTTGCAGGAAAGTCGAATAGATCGCCACCACCGGATGCGCGCCTTCGCAAGCCATGCCGGCTGCGAGCGTCACCGCGTGCTGCTCGGCGATCGCGACATCGAAATAGCGGTCCGGAAATTCCTTCGAGAACCGCACCAGACCAGAGCCCTCGCGCATCGCCGGCGTGATGCCGTAGAGGTTCGCGTCGCTTGCCGCCATGTCGCACAGCCAGTCGCCAAACACTTCGGTGTAGGTAATTTTTTTCGGCGCGGAGGACGCCTTCTTCACCACGCCCTGTTTGGGGTCGAACGGTGACACTGCGTGATATTCGATTTGCGCGCGCTCCGCAGGTTCGTAACCCTTACCCTTGGTGGTGATCACGTGCAGCAGTTGCGGGCCGCGCAGTTGCTTCACCGTCTTCAGCGAATGCAGCAGCAAGGGCAGATCGTGGCCGTCGATCGGTCCGGTGTAGTGGAAGCCCAGTTCTTCGAACAGCGTGCTCGGCACGAACATGCCCTTGGCGTGCTCTTCCCAGCGGCGGAAAAAGCGCCACAGCAGCGAGCGCGGACTCAGTGCGCGCTTGGCGCCTTCGCGCAGACGGTTCAAACGCCGGCTCGCAAGCAGCCGCGCCAGCATCTTCGTCGTCGCACCGACGTTTTCCGAAATCGACATGCCGTTGTCGTTGAGGATCACCAGCATGTCCGGCTCGATATCGCCACCGTGATTCAGCGCTTCGAACGCCATGCCGGCGGTCATCGCGCCGTCGCCGATCACCGCCACGATTTTCCGATCGTCGCCTTTGCGCTGCGCGGCGATCGCCATGCCGAGTGCCGCGGAAATCGAGGTGGACGAATGGCCCACGCCGAAGGTGTCGTATTCGCTTTCGGCGCGCTTAGGAAAAGGCGCAAGGCCGTCCTTCTGCTTGATCGTGGTAATCGCGTCGCGCCGGCCGGTCAGGATCTTGTGCGGGTAGCACTGATGACCGACATCCCAGACGATGCGGTCGCGCGGCGTGTCGTAGAGATATTGCAGCGCGATGGTCAACTCGACCACACCCAGACCCGCGCCGAAATGTCCGCCCACGCTCGCCACAGATTCGATCAGGTACGCGCGCAATTCTTCCGCCAGCTCCGGCAGTTGATCCTCGCGCAGTTTTTTCAGATCCGCCGGCGAGTCGATTTTCGAGAGCAACGGATAACGGAAGGGGTCGATCATGCGTCTATTGTTGGGTGGTAACGCGGGCACGCGCAAGCAGAAATCGTGGCGAATCGCCGCAAGCGGCGCATTGGCAAGCAATCGTCCCTGATACGCCTGCCGGCCCGCACGTTCTCATGCGCACGCTCGCCGGCGCGAGATGTGATTCAACGCATTTCGTGTCAGGTACCGGCTCGCCCAAACCTCCGCTTCAGCGTCTGCCTTATCCGGATATGCCGCGCCGCATCGCGCGCTTCCTTCAAACGGCGTGCATGCGCCGAGAGCAGATCGCCGCGGGTGAGGATGCCGACCATTTTTGCGGAATCGTCTTGCGAGACGACGACGAGACGGCCGACGTTCTCCGCCACCATGTGATCGGCCGCTTCACGCAGGGAATGATTTTCGCTGACCACGATCGGCGGGCGCTTCAACATTTCGCCGATGCGCCGCAGACCCGGGAGATGGGGATCCAGCAGGTCGCGGCGCGTGATGACACCGCGCACGCGCTGCTGGTCGTCCAGCACGGGATAACCCTGGTGTTGCGCATCCACGCTGCCGGAGTTCAGCCAGTGCCGCACGTCCGACAATGCATCCGAGGTGCGCAGCACGCGCACGTCGCGCGTGCATGCCTGGCCGACGGAAATCTGTTCGAGAAAGTCCGCGGCATATTCGCTCGGTACGCGCACGCCACGGCGCGCGATCTTCTCGGTCATGATGGTGTTGCGCATAATCGATGCCGAGATCAGATAAGCAGCGGTGCAGCCGCCCAGCAGCGGAAGCAGGCCGACCGGCTGGCGCGTGGTCTCGAATGCGAACACGACGGAGGTGAGCAGTGCGCGCGAAGCGCCGGCAAAGATCGAAGCCATGCCGACCAACGCGGCGATGCGCGGATCGACACCGAAACTCGGAGCGAGCGCGGCGATGCCGATACCGATCAATGCGCCCAGCGCGCCGCCGATGGTGAACAGCGGCGCCAATGTTCCGCCTGAAGTGCCGCTACCCAGCGCGATTGCCCACGAGAGGAATTTCAGCAGGCACAGCGAGATCAGCACCTGCACCCCGAAGTGACCTGCAACGATGTTCTCGATGTTGTCGTAGCCCACGCCGAGGGTATGCGGCGCGCAGTAGCCGATCGCGCCGACCGCAACGCCGCCAATGGCCGGCCACCACATCCAGTGCACGGGCAGTTTTTCGAACGCGTCCTCGACGCCGTACACCAGCCGCGTCACGCCTACGCTCAGCAAGCCGACCAATGCGCCTAGCGCGATGTAGCAGGCGAGCGCGTAACCGCCGGGCTCGATGAGGTTTGACGGCATCGCGAAGACTGCGGCCGAACCATAGCGCGCGTAGCGCACGCCAGTTGCGGTACAGGTCGCGAGCGCGACCGGAATCAGCGAGCGCGGACGCAATTCGAACAGCAGCAGTTCCACCGCGAGCACCAACGCGGAAACCGGCGAGCCGAACACCGCGGCCATGCCTGCCGCGGCGCCCGCAGCGAGCAAGACCTTGCGTTCGTGGGCGGTGACGCGCAGCAGTTGCCCCAGGAACGAACCCAGCGCGCCACCGGTGGCGATGATCGGCCCTTCCGCGCCGAACGGACCGCCAGTGCCGATCGCGATCGCACTCGAAACCGGTTTCAGGAACGTGATACGCGGCGCGATGCGCGATTCGTTCAATAGCACCTGTTCCATCGCCTCGGGAATGCCGTGGCCGCGGATCGCCTGCGAACCCCAGCGCGCCATCGCGCCGACGATCACACCGCCGATCACCGGCACCGCGATCACCCAGGCGCCGAGAGGATTGTAGGCGGGCGAGGAGAACGCGGCGCTGATGCGTCCGTAGAACGCAATGTTGGTGACGAAGCCGATCAGCGCGGTCAGCAGTTGCGCGATCAATGCCGCACCGAAGGCGATCCCGATCGCCAACACGGTGACGAACAGCACGCGCCTGTCCACCAGCGTGGATTTGCGCGGCATGCGCGCGGCTTGCAGCGACGGCGAAAGCGATGGCGCCACCGGCAGCGCATCGGTGGAGCCTTCCGTGCGCACGCTTTCGTGCTCGGGCGGGCGGGAATGGTCGCTCAAGGTGTTCCCGTTTCGGACCGCCGCGCAGGGGCGCGGCGAAAGACGGGATTTTACGGTGCGTAGCCGGGAAACCGAAGGGCCAGGGTCGAAGCGGGAGGGGAGAGACGGGTGGCGTAAGACGAGAGATGCTGGAGCCTGGATCCAGACGAGCACCCGAGTTTCCGACTAATTCACCCGCCGGTTCTTCGGCAGATGATGCACCAGGAATTCCATCTGGTCGGCGAGGATATTGCGGTTCGACAGGATCAGGTGTTCCACCCAGCTCGGCTTGTAGGGCACCGCCAGCAGCGGCATGCCAGCCTGCTGCGGCGTGCGGCCGCCCTTCCTGATGTTGCATGCCAGGCACGCGGTGACAACGTTTACCCAGACGTCCTTGCCGCCGCGCGACAGCGGCAGCACGTGATCGCGCGTCAGTTCGCCGCGGCTGCAGTGATTGCCGCAGTACATGCAGATGTGACGGTCGCGCGCGAACAGCGCAACATTGGTCAGCGCGGGCGAGGGGTCTATTGCGCCCGCGCGGCAGTGGCCGCGGCTGGCGACGATTGGATGCAGTTCAATGATGCTCTGCTCACCATCATTGTGGAAACCGCCGTGGATGGTGAGGCAGGGATCACCGAGTGTCCATGCGACCGCGCGGCGTGCGTAAAGGCATGCCGCGTCCTGCCATGAGATCCAATCCAGAATGCGGCCACCCGCATCCAGCGACAGCACGCGCGTGCTGTGCAGATCCGCGACGACCCTGCGGATTTCCGGTTCGGCGAGGGCTGTGTGGGACTCCATGCGTCGGCCAAGCATAAAACAACTTTGTGACGGTACGGTAGCGCGGTCATTTCACCGGTTTGGCCAGCCGCAGCAGATCTTCGCCGAAACCGGCTCGTTCGTACAGTTCGCGCGCGCGCGCGTTGCCGGGGAAAACAGCCAGAGTAATCAAGGCGCAACGGTTTTTCTTCGCCCAGACTTGTGCGTGGCCCAGGAGGGCCCGGCCCACGCCGCGGCCTTCGCAACCTGGTGCCACCGCGATATCCGAGATGTGGCAGTTGGCGCGGCCGGAAAAGAAGTCGCGCGTCCTCTGCACGCGCAGGAAGCCGAGACGTTCGCCGTTTTCGGCTTCCGCGACGAACAGATTTTCCGAAGCCGGCACCTCGTCCAGAGCGCGCTTCAGGTCGCGGCGGATGCCGCTCGCGCAATCGCTGCGTCTCCGCCACGCTGGCAAGTCGAAATCCACGAAGCGCATCACCAGAGAGAGGATGAACTCATCATCGCCAGCGTGGGCGGGGCGGATTCGAACGGCCTGCTTGCGGGCTGTTGCCATGGTTGCGCGGTCATTCTCCATCGTCACTCAGGGCTGCGCGCAGCGCAGAACCCGGAATGACGACGATGCAAAGCGTCATTCCGATATCAAAACAATCCATCCCGAATCTCGAACAGGCTCTCCTCGCCCGCCTCGATCGCCGCACGGTGCGTTCGCGTGCGCGGCAGGATGCGCGAAAAATAAAAGCGCGCAGTCAGATGTTTCGCCTGTTTGAAATCTTCGCTTTGCGAGGAATGTTGGGCCGCTGCCACGCTGCGCGCCCAGAAATAGGCCAAGGCGATGTAGCCGGAATAGAACAGATAGTCGACGGCCGCCGCGCCGATCTCGTCGGCATTCTTGATCGCGCGCTGACCGCACGCCTGCGTCAGCTCGGCCCATTCCTTCGCCAGCGCCGACAATTTCGGAATGAATCCCTTCAGCGTTTCGTCATCCGCGTGCTGCGCGCAGAATGCGCCGATCTCCTGCAGGAACAGCCGCAAGCCTTCGCCGCGCTGCTGGATGATCTTGCGGCCGAGCAGGTCCAGCGCCTGGATTTGCGTGGTGCCTTCGTAGATCGTGGTGATGCGCGCGTCGCGCACGTACTGCTCCATGCCGTGCTCGGCGATGTAGCCGTGGCCGCCATAGATTTGCAACGCGAGATTGGTGCACTCGATCGCGTTCTCCGTGAGCATTCCCTTGATAATCGGTGTCAGGAACGACACCAGCGCTTCCACGCGTTTGCGTTCGGCTTCATCACTCGAGCGATGCAGGATGTCCACCAGCGTCGCGGCGTACAGCCCGAGTGCGCGTCCGCCTTCGATCAAGGTCTTCTGCGTCAGCAGCATGCGGCGCACGTCGCCGTGCACGATCAGCGGATCGGCGGGCTTGTCAGGAAATTTCGCACCGGATAGCGCGCGCATCTGCAAGCGTTCGCGCGCGTAGCTCAGAGCGTTCTGATAAGCGCGTTCGCTGAGTGCGAGGCCTTGCAATCCGACCGCCAACCGCGCGGTATTCATCATCACGAACATCGCGTTCAAGCCGCGATTCGGTTCCCCCAGCAGATAACCTTGCGCGCCGTCGAAGTTCAGCACGCAAGTGGCCGAACCCTTCAGACCCATCTTGTGCTCGATCGCACCGGCGCGCACCGCGTTGCGCTCGCCCATTTTTCCTTCGCGATCCACCTTGAACTTCGGCACGATGAACAGCGAGATCCCTTTGACGCCGGTCGGTGCATCAGGCAAACGCGCCAGAACCAGGTGCACGATGTTGTCCGTGAAATCGTGTTCGCCTGAGGTGATGAAGATCTTGGTGCCGGTGATCGCGTAGCTGCCCTCCGCGTTCGGCTCCGCGCGCGTTTTCAGCAAGCCGAGATCGGAACCGCAGTGAGATTCGGTCAGGCACATCGTGCCGGTCCATTCGCCTGACACGATGCGCTTGAGGAAAGCCTGCTTCTGCCAGTCCTCACCGATCACGCGCAGTGCTTCGATCGCGCCGTGCGACAGCAGGGGATAGGTGCCCCAGGCGATGTTGGCTGAGTCGATGAATTCCTTGACTGGCGCGCCGATCGTTTCCGGCAATCCCTGTCCGCCAAATTCCTCCGGTGCGGTCAATCCGGCCCAGCCGCCTGCTACGAATTGTTCGTAAGCGCGCTTGAAGCCGGCTGGCGTTTTCACCGATGCGCTTTGCTTGTCGAACGTGCAGCCTTGCTGGTCGCCGCTTTGATTCAACGGCGCCAGCACGGTTTGCGCAAAACGCGCGGCTTCATCGAGCACCGCGTCAATCGTGTCGCGGTTGAGCGATTCGCAGCCAGGCAATCTTGCGAAAAGTTTTTCGACATCCAACAAGTCGTACAGATCGAAGCGGATGTCGGCGAGCGGGGCAGTGTAGTGGGTGGTCATGGAGCGATTGGTTCGTGCTGAGCGTAACGAGCGCAATGAGTGAGCGAAGCACGTTCTACCCTTCGGTTTTGGCGCTACGCGCCTGCGCTCAGGGGCGAACTGTGTCAATTACCGCCAGGTATTCGCCACGCCCGGCACCGGCGATAGATATCCCTTACCATCCAGATCGAACGATTGCGCCTTGCCGCTCTCGCCCTTGCCGGCATTCAAGCTGCCTTTCAATTCGTAGGCGATCGCGTTGGCCTTCACGTTCGCAAGCGCAGCGCGCGCAGCCGCAGAGGGCGTGATCGTCGCGATGGCGGTGTCGGCGCTCATCGCGGGAATGTCGAGCGCGGGCGAAACCGCGATGTGCCCCGCGTTCGTGCCGCCGAGGGTAAGAGCGGCATCCAGCGCGTACACGTGCATCGCGGTGTCGTAGCTATAGTTTTGGATGCGCAGCGTCAGTTGCCACTGCCCGTTCGGCAGCGCCTGCAATTCCTGGATGCCGGCCGCGGGCGGTTGCAGTTTCGTGCCCGGGCCGCAGGCGGTCAGCAGAAGAACCAGTGCGCACAGGACGAAAAATCGCAAACGGAATGCAAGCTTCACGGGTCACCTCTGCACGAAAAGTCCAAGAGCGATCATAATTTCTGCACCCGCAATCTGCCCAAGCAGATCGCAGGCGCTCCGGCTCGTCCCCGGCCCGGACGACGAGTGCGGCGCCCGTCACTTTACCGTGCCTCGGCCGGCGCGCGCATTGCGAACCGTTGCTCACGTCCGAATTGTGCAACCGGCAGAATGGAACGCAAACGCCCGTCTTCCATCAGCGCGACGGCATCCGCGATGCTAAGCACTTCATCGGCCTGATGGCTGACCAGGATCGTGGTGAGCGCCAGCTCGCGCTTCAAGCCACGCAAGTGCTCCAGCACTTCCGCGCGCGCTTCGCAATGCAGATTGGACAGCGGCTCATCCAGCAGCAGCGCCAGAGGTTCGCTCAATAGGGCGCGGCCGATCGCCACGCGTCGCGCCTGCCCGCCGGACAATTGATCCGGTTTGCGCTTCAGCAGCGCGCCCAAGCCCAGTAATTGCACCACGTCATGGAAGTGCGACGGATCACGCGGTCGCGGTGCGCCGTAACACAGGTTGTCGCGCACCGACAGGTGTGGAAACAGCCGTACGTCCTGAAACACCACGCCGAGTTTTCGCTGCGCCACCGGCACGTCGATGCGCAGATGCGAATCGAACAGCGCGTGCTCATCCAGCGCGATGCGCCCGCGCGCAGGTTTCAGCAGGCCGGCGATCGCGTGCAGCGTGGAGGTCTTGCCGCAACCCGAATCGCCGAAGAGCGCCAGTGTTCGCGCTTCTGAACGCAACACCAGTTGCAGCGAGAATTCGCCGCGCGTCAATGCGAAATCGAGATCGATCACGGTTCTGCTTCCCTGGCGCGCTGGCGCAACAGCGCCGCGCCCAGCGTTGCGGCCAAGGCGACGATCACGGCCACCCACGTCAGTCGCAGCGCCCCACTTTCGCCGCCCGGCGTTTCCAACAATTCGTACAACGCGATCGGCAACGTGCGCGTTTCACCGGGAATCGAAGAAACAAAGGTGATGGTCGCGCCGAATTCACCGAAGGCGCGCGCGAACGCCAGCGCGATGCCGGCGACCAATCCCCGCAGCGAAAGCGGCAAGGTGATGCCGAAGAAAATCCGCCACGCGTTTGCGCCCAACGTGGCCGCAGCTTGTTCCAGTTTTCGATCGACCGATTCGAATGCGGCGCGCAGCGCGACTACCAATAACGGAAACGCCATCACCCCGGCGGCCAATGCGGCGCCGGTCCAACGGAACGCGATCGCAAGATGCAGCGCATCCAGCGCGCGTCCGATCGCACCGCGGTGGCCGAACACTTGCAGCAGCACGTAACCCGTCACCACCGGCGGCAGAATCAGCGGTAAGAGCAGCGCAGTTTCCAGCAACGGCATGCCGATGAAACGCCTGCGCGCCAGCAACCACGCGCAGCCGACCGCCGGCGGCAGCGCGCACAGGGTCGCCGCTGCTGCCACTTTCAGGCTGAGCAGCAGGGCAATGGTTTCGTCGTACGGGAGCCAAGCCATGGCGCCGAATTATCGCGGCGGCGCGTCGAATCCGTAATGTCGGAATACGCCTTGTGCCTCGGGCGATCGCAAGGCGCGCAACAGCGCCCGCGTGGCCGCATTGTCGTGACCGCGCACGATTGCCACGGGATAGACGATCGGCAGGTGCGATGTCGACGGAAATGTCGCCAGCACTTGCACACGCGGTTCGGAAAGGGCATCTGAGCGATAGACGATGCCGAGCGGACATTCGCCCATGGCCACCAGCTCCAGCGCCGCGCGCACATCGCGGTTCATCGCCAATTTCGGTTGCACCGCGTTCCACACGCCGAGCGCGCGCAGCGATTCCGCCGCATAACGGCCTGCGGGCACGGATTGCACCAGCGCGACCGAGAGTCTGCCACTGCTACCCAGTGCGTCGATCAAGGACCGCGGTTGTGCGAGATCCACGCGCAGGTCGGATGATCTGGGCGAGATCAGCACCAGCGCATTGCCCAGCAGATCGCTGCGCGTCTCCTTAACGATATCGCCGTGCTGCGCCAGATCATCCATCCAGTCTTCGTCGGCGGAAATGAAAACGTCCGCCGGCGCGCCCTGTTCGATCTGCCGAGCCAGCGCGGACGAAGCCGCGTACACCAAGCGCGGCGCGGGTGTGCCGAGTGCGCCCTGCGCGGCGAGAGCATCGAGCGCGGGTTTCAGGCTGGCGGCGGCGAAGATCGTCGGCGGCGCGGCCGAGACCGACACCGGCAGCATGAGTGCACACATCAGCAACGCAAGGACCGTGCGCATGTCAACGCCCGTAAGTCGCCGTCAATGTTGCTGTCGCGATCGCGTGTTGTTTGATCGTCTTCACCGCGTCTTCCGAACTCGCGGCGGCGCTCACCGGCAGCACCGGTACATCCAGAGCATACACGGTGAAAACGTAATGATGCGGTTTGCCGGGCGGTGGGCACGGCCCGGAGTAGCCGTGATCGCCGAATCCGTTGACGAATTGCACCGTGTCGCCGGGCGCGTTGCCGCTATGCGGCGTGCCCGCGCCGGTGTTCAAGCCGTGCGCGCCGACATCGATGTTGAAAGCGATCCAATGCCAGAACCCGCCTCCGCCTGCATCGGGATCAAATACCGTCACCGCATAACTTTTGACGTTTTTCGGCGGATCGCGCCATTCCATTTGCGGCGAAACGTTGCTGCCGCCGCAGCGCGTGTAGACCTGCTGCACGGAAAGGGTTCCTCCTTGATGGATCATGGGGCTGCTCAAGGTGAAGGCCCGGGCGGCTCCGGCGCTCGCTGCCAATGCAAACAGGAACGCGGTTTTCAGCGATGCATTCATGACGAAACTCCTTCTCCCGTTCCTGATCGCGAAGATCGAAAGCGGGCGTCCTTGCCCGCACTTTTTAGGGTTCCCTGGGCTGCCTCTCGGAGAGCCGGCTAGAGCCATCGCGTTGTTGTGCTCGGTGTCGCGCTTCGAAGACCAGCGCACCGTGCCGTGTTCGCGCTGGATGCCTTGCGATTACACGTTTGCTTCCGGATTCGAATCCAGTTCCTGCGCGTAGCGTTCGCGAAATTCCTGCCATTTCCCCGGTCGTGATTGAACTACTTGTGCAGCGCATCGGAAGGGGCGATGCCTTTGAGTCACGCGTCAAGCTTCAATTCTTCCTTCGAGATACCACGCGGCCACAGCCGATCCACCAGCACGCGTGCGCCGTCGGATTTGGCAGGCGGTTCGGTGGCGCGCTTGAGCTTGAGCTGCATGTGGATGCGCCCGATGGCTATGCAACGTAATCGACAACGTGCATTATGTTCCTTTCCGTCAACGCATGGCACATGAAACGCAAACTCGTCGTTCGCCGCTCGCCGATCCACGGCAAGGGTGTGTATGCCGCCACCGATCTTCCCGCCAATATCGACCTGATCCAGTACAAGGGCCGTCTGATCACCCACGCGCAAGCCGATCGCGTTTACGGCGACGGCGCGGATACCGGGCACACCTTCCTGTTCACGCTCAACGAAAAATACATCGTGGACGCGAATGTCGGCGGTAACGCCGCGCGCTGGATCAATCACTCCTGCAAGCCCAACTGCCGCGCCTACATCGAGGAAGTGGACGGTGGCAGGAAGGATCGCGTGATGATCGAGACGCTGCGCAGGATCAAAGCCGGCGAGGAACTCACTTACGACTACGGCATCACGCTGGACGTGCCGCACGACGCGAATATGAAGAAGATCTGGGCCTGCCGCTGCGGCGCGAAGAATTGCATCGGAACGATGTTGAAACCGAAACGCCGCTCCGGCTGATGCGAAGGCGCCCGCGCGAAGCGGGCGCTTGTTCGAGCATCGAATTGCTTGAATCTATTCCTTTTTTTCGGCCTCGGCGCGGCGATTGGCATTGCGCACTTCATCAGCAGCCTGGCCGACGGTGCGTTGCGCCTTGCCCATGTTCTTTTCGATCTTGCCCGAAACTTCCTTCGCTTTGTTGCCAGTCAGCTTGCCTACCACTTCGCGCACGGCGCCCTTGACTTCATGCTTGGCGCCTTCCGTGCGATTGCGATCCATGATCGATTCTCCATGATGGATGGGTGCCGCGTTTCGTGAAGATGCGTTCACGCTGATGCGGCGGGCAAGAGGGTAAGCTGCGCTACGCGAACTTCGCGTGAATTCGAAGTTGCAAAACCGCTGCGGATTCAAGCGCGGCACGTCGCTGTGCCGCACGGAAACCCTGATAAAGAGTTTTCTCAAGCGGAGCACAAGCGCGGCGATGTCGCGAAAGGATTGGCGGTGAGCAATAAACAGGCGTGGTGGAAACGTCTGGGCGCGGGACTGATCACCGGCGCGGCGGACGACGATCCGAGCGGCATCGCCACCTACTCCCAGGTCGGTGCGAGCTACGGCTATGGCATGCTCTGGACAGTGCTGTTGGCCTTGCCGCTGATGATCGGCATCCAGGCGATCTGCGCGCGCATCGGGCGCGTCACCGGCGGCGGGCTGGCGCGCAGCCTGCGCGCGGAATTTCCATTGCCGCTGGTGAGCGGCGCCATAGGCCTGCTGTGCATCGCCAATGTCATCAATCTCTCTGCCGACATCGGCGCCATCGGTGCCGCGGTGAAGCTGCTCATCGGCGGGCCCGCGCCGCTGTACGCCATTACCGCCGCGATGCTGTCGGTGGTGTTGCAGATTTTCGTTCCATTGGAGCGCTACTCGCCCATCCTGAAACTGCTGACCTTCAGCCTGTTCGCCTACGTCGGCACGGCGTTCGTGATTCACGTGCCGTGGGCGCAGGTGCTGACGCAAACCGTGTGGCCGAAGATTTCGCCGAGTTCGAAATACGCCGTCGCCGTGGTGGCCGTGCTCGGCACCACCATCAGCCCGTACCTGTTTTTCTGGCAGAGCTCGCAGGAAGCCGATGAAGTCCGGACTCATGCAGACCGCGAACCTCTGAAGAAGGCGCCGGAGCAGGGTGCCGAGGCGATGAGCCGCATCAATATCGACACGATCACCGGCATGCTGTTCTCCGAAATCGTGGCGTTCTTCATCATCCTCACCGCGGCGGTGGTGCTGCACGCGCACGGCAAAACCGATGTGCAGACTTCCGCGGACGCCGCGACCGCGCTGCGGCCGATCGCCGGCAAATTCGCATTCTGGCTGTTCGCCGCCGGCATCGTCGGCACGGGTCTGCTGGCCATTCCCGTGCTTGCGGGCTCGGCTGCATTCGCGCTGGGCGAAACCTTCCATTGGCGCACCGGACTGGAAAAACGGCCCGCTTCCGCGAAAGCCTTCTACGGCACCATCGCGTTTGCGACCATTGCCGGCATGTTCCTGAGCTTCACGCCGATGGATCCGATCAAGATGCTGTTCTGGAGCGCGGTGATCAATGGCGTGGTGGCGGCGCCTCTGATGATCGTGATCATGCTGCTGGCGAACCGTCGCAGCGTGATGGGCAAATTCTGCATTCCGCTCTGGCTGAAAGGCCTGGGCTGGGCGGCAACGGCCGCGATGGCCGGAGCGGCGGGGGTGATGATCGTGACTTCGCTGTGATCTCACGCGATGACGCGCCGCACACGCGGCGCTAACGCTTCGCTTTGCATGCTGTGCGTCCGACAAATCCAGGAGCGCATCATGAGCAAGGACACGTTGAAGGGACACAAGATCGCCATTCTCGCCACCGATGGTTTCGAGCAATCGGAATTGCTGAAGCCCAAACAATTGCTGGAGGAAGCCGGAGCGCAGACGGTGGTGATCGCGCCCGGCGGAAAGGACGAGATCAAGGCCTGGAATCACGGCGAATGGGGCAAGAAGGTGAAAGTCGATCTGGCGCTCGACAGTGCGCGCGCGGCTGATTACGACGCGCTGGTGTTGCCGGGCGGCGTGATCAATCCCGACAAACTGCGTCTGGAGGAGAAGGCCATTGATTTCATCCGCGATTTCGGCCGAAGCGGCAGGCCGCTAGCGGCGATCTGCCACGGCCCGTGGACGCTGATCGATGCCGGGCTGGTCGAAGGCAAGCAGATCACTTCATGGCCGTCGTTGCGCACCGATCTCAAAAACGCCGGCGCGCAATGGGAAGACTCGGAGGTCGTCGAGGACGGCAATCTGATCACCAGCCGCAAGCCGGACGATATCCCCGTATTCGTCAACGCGCTGATCCACGCGTTGGAGCAGCGCGCACAGCAGGCGGCGTGACCGCACTGTTCGCGTCCCTCAACTCGCGGGTTTACGGAACAGCAGCATGAAACGGTCGGTGTGGCCGAGCGCGGGTTGTTTGTAGGAAACCGTGTCGCGCTTGTCGGCCGGGTTGCGCAGCGCATCGCTCGCCTTCACGAACCGGAAGCCGTGCGCTTCGAAATCCTTGCGCGCATATTGCTCGTCGATGCGGTGCAGCGTGCCGGCATCGTGATTACCGGTGCAGGGCTTGGCCGAATGATCGACCAGCAGCAGCACACCGCCGGGTTTCAGCGCGCGCTGCAATTGATCCAGCACATGACCGACATCCACCTTCGGCCAGCCGTCCTTTGGCGAAACCCAGTAGAGATCGTGATAGACCTTCACCATCACGATCGCGTCGAACGAATCCGGCTGCAACCCCAGATCGGCGAACTCCGCGGTGCGGTGTTCGACGTTGGGCAGACGGTTGTTTGCGACCCGCGTGGGCCAGCCGGTGGAATAATCGTCGTAGGCCTTATTGTTGAGCATCAACACATGGCCCTGTGGGCCGACGATGTAGCTCAGCAGTTCGCTGTAGTAACCGTTTGCCGCCATGAAATCCAGCACGCCCATGCCGGGCTTGATTCCGGCGAAGCGCAGCACTTGGGCAGGCTTGTCTGTGGCATCGCGTTTCAGATCGGTGGATGGACGTCCCACATGCGCCACCGCCGCATCGTAGATGTCCGCAGCGTGAGCGGCGAACGCAGTGCCGACGACCAGAAAAAGGGCCACACCGAAAACGAGGACGCGGGACGACATGAGAGGACTCCGCGGAAGCGCCGATCGAGCGAGCGCGAGGCTAGTCGCGCCTGCACCGTCGCTCGAATGCCGGAAGTCACGGCTAAGAGCCCTCTGATTATCAGAGTTTGCGTGTGAGGCAGGATGTGCCGCGTGCAAATCGAGCATGCCTTTGCTTCGGCGCTTGATTCGTGCAGCGGAATCCAGGCGTGTACCGAATTCGGCGTGCTCTGACAAATGCCGGATGGATTTGTCTAGAGCATTCCCTAATGCGATGACTCGATCTCGAGCTGCTCCAGCCGCGGCCCGTAAACGTGGCCGATCCGAGCGCCGGTGTCGATCAGCACCACCGCGAAAACCGCTACTGCGGCGAGCAGCAGCAGCGCAGTCTTGCGTCGGCGTTGCGCCAGCGAGCGCCACGATGGCGCGAAGGCAAGCAGGCCCAGCAGCGCCGCGATTACGATCACCGCGTCCACACTGGCGCGTTGCCAATAACTGCCGCCAAGATGTAGCCACATGCCGAATTCATCGAAGGTCAGCGCCATCGCGATGCCGTATACGTAAGCCGCGCGCTGGAACATCGTGTCGCGCGGGGTCGCGAACAGGGTGTAGGCGCCCACCCCGGCCAACAGGAAGATGCCGTAGTTCAGATGATGGACGTGCGTGCCGCGCAGGAAGAAATAAAGATTCGGAATGCGTTGCGACATGATCAGAAAGACCACGCATCGCGAGACGATGAAGGTCAGCGCGAACGCCAGCAGCGCGCGCCGCGCCAAGCGCGAAAAGCGCGGCTCTTGCGTCGCGCTTTCGGGTTCGCTCAGAGGCCCGGCCACAGCCAGACAAAGGTGAAGCCGGTGATGATCGCGTAGATGATTCCATCCACGATGTACTTGAACGCGACCTTCCACGGGAACCCCCACCAGATCGCATCCGGGAACGCGCCGAACGCGTAGCCGAGCAGCGCGGCCAGCGCGGTGACGTGGAAGACCGGGTGATGGTCCGCGCCCGGCGGCACGGCGTAGACCGCGATCATCGCGCAGAACAGCGAAATCAGGATGCAGAACAGGAACCACTGCAACAACGACGCACCCATATGCATCGAGCCGCTGCGGCGCAACTGCATGATCCCGATCGGCCCTTGCGCGAACTTCTCCTTGATCGCTGGATCGTTGCGCGCTTCTGGCCCGCACCACGGGATCACGTACTGTCCCGGCGCAGGATTGCCGTTGCGGATCGCAGCGCGCACTTCGTCTTCGTTGGAGAACTTGCGATAGTCCTGCATGTGCCAGAACTTCAGGAACTTGTTGTTCAACGCACTGGCAATGAAGACGAACACCGCGGACAACACGATCGGCAACCACAATGCGGTCAGCATGACGGCTCTCTTCAATGATTGATGGCAACGATGTCGATCAGTCTTCTTCCACCTTCGGTTTATATGCTTCGACGAGCTGCTTCTGGATTTGCGCGGGTACCGGATCGTAGTGCGACAGCTCGATCGCGTAACGTCCGCGGCCGCCGGTGATCGCGCGCAGTTCGGTCTGATAGTCGACCACTTCCGCCAGCGGCACTTGCGCCTTGATCACCAGTTCGCCGCCGCGCAACGAATCGGTGCCATTGATGCGCGCGCGTTTGGATGCGAGCCCGCCGGTGACGTCGCCCATGTACTGGTCCGGCACACTGACATCGAGATTGACGATCGGCTCCAGCACGATCGGCTTGGCCTTCGACACCGCGTCGAGAAACGCCTTCTTGCCCGCCGACACGAATGCGACTTCCTTGGAATCGACGGGATGGTATTTGCCGTCGAACACGATCACGCGCACGTCCTGCATCGGATAACCCGCGATCGCGCCGTGTTCCAGCACCTGCCGCACGCCTTTCTCGATGGCCGGGATGAACTGGTTGGGGATCACGCCGCCCTTGCTCTCGTCGCGGAATTCGAAACCGCCGCCGCGCGGCAGCGGCTCTACGCGCAGGAACACTTCGCCGAATTGGCCGGCGCCGCCGGTCTGCTTCTTGTGGCGATGATGGCCTTCGGCTTTGCCACCGATCGTTTCGCGATAGGCGATGCGCGGCGGACGCGTCACCACCTCCACGCCGTAGCGCTCCTTCATGCGTTCGAGCGTCAGCTTCAGGTGCAGGTCGGACAGCCCGCGTACCACACTCTCGTTCAATTCCTTGTTGTGTTCGATGCGCAGACAAGGATCTTCTTCCGCCAGCTTGTGCAAGGCGGTCGCAAGTTTCTGTTCCTGGCCCTTGTGCGCGGGTTCCACGGCAAGGCCGAACATCGGTTGCGGGAATTCCAGCGGCTTCAGGTGAATCTGATCCTCGTCGTGCGAATCGTGCAGCACCGCGTCGAAATGGATGTCTTCCACCTTTGCGACACCGGCGATGTCGCCCGGCACCGCGTGATCGATTTCGACATGATCCTTGCCATGCAGCTTGAACAGATGTCCGACCTTGAACGGCTTCTTGCCGTCGTCGATGAACAATTGCGTGTCGCGCTTGACCGTTCCCTGCCAGACGCGGAACACGGCGAGCTTGCCGACGAAGGGATCGTTGATGATCTTGAACACGTCGGCGATCACATGGGCTTTCGGATCGGGTTTGGCTTCGATCGGCTGGGCATCCGCGCCCGTGCCTTTCACGAAAGGCGGCGGATTGCCTTCGGCCGGGTTGGGCAGCAGTTTTTCGGCGATCTGCAGGAACTCCTTCACGCCGACATTGTTGCGTGCGGAAACGAAGCAGATCGGCACCAGATGCCCTTCGCGCAAGCATTGCTCGAAGGCGTCGTGCAATTCCTCTTTCGACAACGCCGTTTCGCCGTCGGTGAGGTAATGATCCATTACGCGCTCGTTGATCTCGACCACCTGATCGATGATGCGCTGATGCGCGGCGGCGACACTGCCTAGATCGCTGGTGCCTTGCGGCGCAAAGAAGCAATCGACGACCTTTGCGCCCTTGTCGGCAGGAAGATTGATCGGCAGGCACTCGCTGCCGAATTCGGCGCGCAATTCTTCGATGAGCGTTTCCAGATCGACACCCTCGGCATCGATGCGGTTCACCACCAGCACGCGCGCGAGCTGGCGTTCCTTGGCGTAGTGCATCAGCCGGCGCGTCCCGTACTCGATCCCGGCCACGGCGTTCACCACCACGGCCACGGTTTCCACCGCGCCGAGCGCGGAGAGCGTCTGCCCGCGGAAATCGGCGTAGCCTGCGGTGTCGATCAGATTGATGTGACTGTCGCCGAAATCGACCGAAGCGATCGCAGAATGGATCGAGTGCTTGCGTTCCCTCTCTTGGCTGTCGAAATCTGACACCGTGCTGCCGCGTTCGACCGTGCCTGCCGTCTGGATCGCGCCGCCGGCATGCAGCAGGGCTTCGAACAAGGTGGTTTTGCCGGCGCCGGCGTGACCCGCGAGAGCCACGTTGCGGATGTTTTCGGTGGTGTAAGCCATAACCCGCCTCCGCGAGAGCCACAAAGCCGCGACCATGCGCCTGCCAAGCGCTGCGGTCAAGAGTCGGCCTGATTCCGTTCGCTCCCGAATCAAGTTGGAGACAGGCTCTGAGCGCAGGCGCGAAGCGCAGAAGTCGAAGGGCAACAGCAAGTACTTCGATTCCGCTTGCTGCGCAAGCTACGCTCAGCGCGAACGGATATCTGGAACTCACCCGCGCCAATGCGGTCTTAACCCGGCCCGCCTAAACTGCGGGCGTGTCATTCCGGCGCCTGATTGTCGAGCCGATGCCGCCCGCACAGCCCGAACGCGAAATTCCCGAGCATCACGTCTGGGAGCCCGAGCCGCACCGCGCGGACGAGCAGCCGTTCGACCGTTACGGGCACGCGCTGCTGCGCGAGATACGCGGTCGCGAACCGCCGCCGGAACGTTGGCGGTGGGGGTTGGCGCTATTCATCACGATCGTCTTCCACATTGTGCTGATCGTGCTGGTGCGGCTGGAAATGCGTCCGCAGCGTCTGGCTCTGCCAGAAACAGCGCAAGAAAACGCGATCACGGTGAACTTGTACGAAGCGCCGGCCACGCCGACCGAGGCGCCCGCACCGCCGCCGCCACCGATCGAGTTGCCGCCGCTGCGCACGCGCCAGGTTTCGCCCCGGCAAGTGCACGTGGGGCAGCGCAATCCCACCGCGATCACCGCGACGATCGGTGAAAGCCAGCCCACGCCGCGCCTGTACAACAAGCAGGGGCAGGCGCTGTTGCCGCCGCCATCCAGCGCGGTCACGCCGGAATACGCCACGCCGGAACCGAGTGAACCTTCCTTGATGAAGCATTCGACGCCGCTGCCGTATCAGTCCACACGTTTCAACAAGGATTGGGCGCCTGACAAGGAGAGCCTCGGCCACAAGGCGTTCCGACAGGCCGTGGATGCCACCACCGCGGAGAAAACGATCCGATTGCCCGGCGGCATGAAGGTCAAATGCGTGGCGTCGCCGCTGGTGCTCGCTTTCGGCTGCGGTCCGCAACCGCCGCCGCCACCGCCGAAGAACGACAATGATGTACGCCTTTCGTTGCCGCCAGCGGTGTCGCTCACCGGCAAGAAGGTGAGTGTGCCCGCATCGGCTTCGACTTCGGCGCAACCGGCGAAAGCGAGCACGGCGCCGAAGCCCGCCACGTCTAGTGGTCAGTAGGCGAGTACAAATTTGCAAAAACGCAGGTCATGGAAGGCCGTGTTGAGCGAGCCTCCAGCGCCGTCATGCCCGCGCGATGGTTTTGGCGACTCTTGCCGAAACTAAAGTCACCGATGCAAAGCGCCGCCATCGGTAGCGAGCGGAACGAGAAATCTTGGGTGAAAGTGAAACTGGATCCGGGCTTTTCGCCGGAATGACGAATACAAGTCACAACAACCGCATCAACTCCGGCAATATCGGCAACTCGCGCACGCGCACGGTGGTTGCGGCGAACACCGCGTTCGCCAGTGCCGGCGCGGCGCCTGGCAGCCCCATCTCGTAAGCGCCAGTCGGCGTTTGGTTCGAGGGCACCAAGATCACCTGTACGTCGCGCGGCAGCTGCGCCATCATCGCCAACGGATAGTCCTTGAAACCCTGTTGCGCGACGCGTCCGTTCTTCACCGTGATTTTCAAACCGAGCGCGGTGGACAGACCGTCCATCGTCGCGCCGACCAGCGACGCGCGCGCGCCGAGCGGATTGATCACGCGGCCGAGATCGGCGGCGATCACGCAGCGGTGCATCACCAGCTTGTCGCCTTCCATCGACACTTCCAGCGCGTGTGCGACGTAACCGCCGTAGGTGAAGTGAAATGCCAGTCCGAGGCCGTGCCCATCGTTGCGCTTCTTTGTCCAACCGATCGCGTCGGCCGCCAGCTTCAGCACCCACGCCAGCCTTCCGGTATCGAGCACCGGACCGCCGTGACCGCGGTACGGCAACTGCCGCGGTTCGCCGAGTAGGTTCAATCGCAGTTGCAGCGGATCCTGTCTGGTCGCGACCGCGATTTCGTCGAGGAACACCTGCGTCGCGAACGCATTGACACCGTGCGAACCCGCGCGCCAGTTGCCGCGCGGAAGATTCGAATCTAGTGCGAACCAGTCGAGCTGGAAATTCTGGATCAGGCCGGCCGGCGGATCGTCAGGATGCGCTTCCGACAACCACCAGCGCTCGCGCGGTTCGCCGCGGCCGGCGAGGCGCGACGTACTGGCGATACGCTGCCGCCATCCGATGATGTGGTTCTTCCGATCCAAACCGGCTTCCAGATCGTGCACCGCAAATGGACGATACACGTCGTTGGCGAAAGCGTCGCTGCGTGTCCAGATCAGCTTCACCGGTCTCTTGACCGTTTTCGCCAGCATCACTGCTTCAGCGACGTGATCATTGTCGAGCGTGCGACCCATGCCGCCACCGCTGCGTGGCAGGCGGATTTCGATCTGCGAGGGACGAAGGCCGGTCAGCCTCTGCACCACATCCAGCGCGCCGCGCGGATTCTGCAACGGCGCGATGATCAACGCGTGGTCGGCATCGAGTTCCGTGATGCAGTTGGGCGGCTCCAGTTCCGCGTGCGCGACGGTTGCTATCGAATAGCGCGCCTGCACCGTGCGATGCGCCAGTTTGCGCGCATGATCGTAATCGCCATCATTGCGCACGGCCATGGTCGGCGTCTGCTCGAAGCGTGCATCGAGCGAGGCAATGAGCGCGTCGTCACTTTGCACCAGGGCACCGGGTGTCCATTCGATCTGCACAATTCGCGCGCGCGCAGTGCCGTCCATGTGTCGTTCGCCAGCACTGCCACGCCTGCTGCCAGCGGACGCGTGCCGAGCGGAATGGATGGATCAGGTTTGGGAATAGTGAGAATCTGCTCGACGCCTTTCAATGCGCGCGCGGCGCTCGCATGCAGATTGCCGAGCGTGCCGCCGGGATAAGGGCAACGCGCGATCACCGCGATCAGCGCACCGCCGCGCCACTGGTCGATTGCGTGCAGTTGTCTGCCGGTGACGATATCGCGCGCGTCGACATCGCCAGCGTCCTGGCCGATCAGACGAAACGCATCCGGCGATTTCACGGCTGGCGCCACGTTCGGCGGCGGCAGCGCGGAGGCTTCGGCGGCCAGTTCGCCATAGTCGAGCGTGCGTCCGTCACGTGCGATGACCTTTCCGAGCTGCGTTCGCAATGTGCTTGCATCCGCGCCCCAACGTTGTGCCGCCGCACGCACCAACAATTCGCGCGCGCTTGCGCCGACCGTGCGCAGATCGCTCCAGGCCGCAGGCACGCCGGTGCTGCCGCGCGCTTCTTGATGGCCAAGCGTCCAACTCGGTCCGCCATCGCCGTCCTCGGCGCCGAGATCCATCGGCAATACGATTACGCGCGGCCAATCCGCATCCAGTTCCTCGGCGATGATGCGCGCCTGGGCGGTGCGGATGCCTTGCCCGACCTCCGGATCGCGCGCGCCGATCACCACCGTGCCGTCCGGTTCGATGCGCACACAAGGATTCAGGCGCAGCACCACATCGCCCAATAACTCATCGGCCGTGTCCGCGCGTGCGGGCAGTTGCATTCCGACGATCAGCGCGCCGGTCGCGCTGCCCAGCACCTTCAGAAAGCGCCGACGCGATGCGTCGTGTGCGCCGCTCATTTCGGCGCGCCTTTCATCTTCGCTGCCGCGCGCTGGATCGCAGCACGAACGCGCGGATAGCTGCCGCAACGGCACAGATTCTTGATGCCATCGATGTCGTCGTCGGACGGGTCGGGTTTGCGCGCCAGCAGGTCGACCGCGGCGATCAGCATGCCGGGCTGGCAATAGCCGCACAGGATCGCGTCCTCGTCGATCCAGGCTTGTTGCAGCGGATGCAGGCTGCCATCTGCTTGCGCGAGACCTTCGACGGTAGTGATGCGATGTCCTTGCAGTTTCTGCATCGGCAGTTCGCAGGCGCGCGCGAGTTTGCCGTCCACCAGCACGCTGCACGCGCCGCAGGTGGCGTCGTCGCAACCGTACTTGCAGCCGGTCAAACGCAACACGTCGCGCAGGTACCACAGCAGCGGCATCGACGGATCGCCGGTGTGACGGAAATTTTCACGGTTGATGACGACATCGATCCCGGGCCGGATCGGCTCGGGCGTGATGCCCGGATCGGTTTGCGGCAGTCGTGGCATCGCGCGATTGTATTCGCTGCGCGCGGCGGCGGATATGCGCTATTCGTCGCCGCGATGCGCTTCGACGGTTGTGTTGCCGTCCACGTCGGCGCCGATAGTCAGCTCAATGGGTTGGCAGCAGACAGTGCAGTCCTCGATGCAGCGGTCGGCGCCGGCTTCGACGTGCACGTCGGTCGGCGCGCCGCAGTAGGGACAGGTCAGGGTGACGATGTCGGACATCAGAAAATTATCGCAATGCCCGGCTCAGTCCGGCATGAACAACTCGATCACATCGTTGAGAAAGCGGCGGCCGAGTTCGGTGACCCGCAGGATTTTCGCATCGTCTTCCAGCCAGCCGCGCCGGCGTGCCTCGCGCAATGGTGCTTCGATGGTTTTCAGCGACAGGCCCGTGCGTCTCGAAAATTCCTCGATCACCGTGCCATCGGTCAGGCGAAGCGCGTTCAACATGTATTCGAAAGGCATTTCCTCGGGCGCGACTCGTGCATCGCCACCGATGCGCGCCGGCGTATCGGCCTTTTCCAGATAAGCGCGCGGGTGTTTGATCTTCCAGCGGCGTTGGATGTTCAAAATCGCGGATGCACCCGGTCCGCGGCCACCGGTCTGTGCTCTCGTGATCTTCCCGTGCGCGCCAGCTCCGATGCCGATGTAGTCCCCGAACGCCCAGTAATTCAAGTTGTGCGCGCAACGCCTGCCGTCGCGTGCGTGAGCGGACACCTCGTATTGCGCATAACCGGCTTGCGCGAGCTTTGTCTGACAGGCTTCCTGCATCATCCAGCCGGCATCGTCGTCCGGCAGCGGCGGCGGGTTGGCCGCGAAGGCCGTGTTCGGTTCCAGCGTCAATTGATAATGCGAAATATGCGCCGGCGCCAATGCGATCGCGCGCTCGATGTCGGCCAGCGCGCCCTGCAAGCTCTGATCCGGCAACGCATACATCAAATCGAGATTGAGATTGTCGAAGCCGGCGTCTTGCGCGAGCTTGACCGCGTCCTCCGCTTCGCTCGCGGAGTGGATGCGCCCCAATGCACGCAGCTTTTCGTTGTCGAAACTCTGGATGCCGAAAGAGATGCGATTGACGCCTGCGCGCAAGTAACCGTCAAAACGGCCGTGCTCAACCGTGCCCGGATTGGCTTCCAGCGTGATTTCGCACCCATCCGCTAAGTTCAATCGTGCGGATGCGCCGTCCAGAATCTCCGCGATCGCTTCTGGAGGAAACAGGCTGGGCGTACCGCCGCCGAAAAAAACGCTCATGATTTCACGACTCGTTATTGCGTCGCCGAAGTCGCGTAGATCGCCATCCAGATCGGCTAATAACGCGCTTACGTAGTCGTGCACCGGCAACTCCCCGCGAAGGCCGTGCGAATTGAAATCGCAATACGGACACTTGCGCACGCACCAGGGGATGTGGATGTAGAGGGCGAGCGGGATGGTCGTGAGTCGTGAGCCGCGAGCCTTGAGCCGATCGGAAAACCCGATGTTCGTTTCACGGTTCACGGCTGACGGTTCGCATCGAGCACTTCGCGCAGCCTCGCCAACGCTTTTCCACGATGGCTGATCCGGTTTTTCAAACCCGGATCGAGTTCCGCCGCGCTCGCTCCATTGCCATCATCGGGCAGGAACACCGGGTCGTAACCGAACCCGCGCTCGCCGCGCGGGGCGTGCAGGATGCGGCCATGCCAGCGCGCGTGTGCGATCAGCGGATCGGGATCATCGCCGGATCGCAGCAACGCCAACACGCAGACGAAGTACGCGCCACGCTTGTCGCCCGGCACTGAATTCAATTCGCACAAGAGCTTTTCGATGTTCGCCCGCGCGTTGCCGTGCGTGCCCGCATAACGCGCCGAATACAGCCCCGGTGCGCCGTCCAGCGCGTCCACGCACAGTCCGGAGTCATCGCCGAGTGCAGGCAAACCCGATGCGCTCGCCGCATGCCGCGCTTTCAGAATCGCGTTCTCGATGAAAGTCAGGCCGGTTTCTTCCGCATCATCGATGCCGAGTTGCGATTGCGCGATCAGTCCGACGCCCGAGCCTTGCAACAACTCGCGCAATTCAGCGAGCTTGCCGGCGTTGCCGCTGGCAAGCACAAGCCGTGAACCGCGAACCGTGAACCGTGAACCGGCAGAGGGGGTATTGCATTGCTCTTGAGTTTGACGGTTCACGGCCGACGGCTCACGGTGTTGCCAGCGCCTCGCGCTGCAACGCGATCAACTCGCCGATGCCTTTCTGCGCCAACGCCAGCATGGCATCCAGTTCCTCGCGCCGGAACGCATGGCCTTCCGCTGTTCCCTGCAATTCGATGAAGCCGCCGCCGTCGTTCATCACGATGTTCATGTCGGTGTCGCAGGCGCTATCTTCGGTGTAATCGAGATCCAGCACCGGTACGCCGCGATGCACACCCACCGACACCGCTGCCACCGCGCCGTGCACTGGATTGCGCTTCAGTCCTTCGCGCTTCATCACGAGATCGATCGCGTCCACCAGCGCGACGTAGGCGCCGGTGATCGCCGCGCAACGCGTGCCGCCATCGGCCTGCAGGACATCGCAATCCAGCGTGATCACGCGTTCGCCGAGCGCCGCGCGATCGACGCAGGCGCGCAAACTGCGTCCGATCAATCGCTGAATTTCCATGCTGCGCCCGCCCTGGCCGCCGCGCACCGCTTCGCGCTGCGTGCGTTCGGACGTGGCGCGCGGCAACATGCCGTACTCGGCCGTGACCCAGCCCTCACCTTTGCCGCGCAGCCACAGCGGCACGCGTTCTTCTACCGTCGCCGTGCACAGCACGCGCGTATCGCCGAAAGCGATCAGCACCGAACCCTCAGCATGCTTGGTGTAACGGCGTTCGATCTTGACCTTCCGCAACTGGTCGGGCGCGCGGCCGGAAGGGCGGGTAGGGGTGACCATGGTGCCTTTGAACTGCGACAGGGATTCTCAAGTGTAGTGGTTCGGGCCTGACTTGTGACTTGTGACTTTTGAGTAGTGAGTAGTGAGTAGTGAGTAGTGAGTAGTGACAGCTGGTGCCACCCACTCACTACTCACCGCTCACCACTCACTGGCATACTGCGCGCTCGCATTGCGCTGGGTGAACCCATGATCCGCAGCATGACCGCTTATGCCAACGCGGAAAGCACCACTGCGCAGGGCTGGCTCGCCTGCGAGGTACGCGCGGTCAATCATCGTTTTCTGGAGACGAGCGTGCGCCTGCCGGACGAATTGCGCACGCTGGAACCCGCGTTGCGCGAGCGCATCAGCGCGCGCGTCTCGCGTGGCAAGCTGGATGTGGCGCTCCGCTATCGTCCGCCGTCGTCCGCCGCCGACCTGCTGCTCGATCCGCGTGCGGCGGAACAACTGTCGGCGCTCGCGCTGGAACTGCGCGCACGCTTTCCGCAACTGGCCACCGATTTCGCCACGCTGCTCGGCTGGCCCGGGTTACTGGTGAAGCCAGAGCTGGATCAAGCCGGCCTGACGCAAGCCGCGCTGGCGTTGCTGGAGCGCACGCTGGATGAATTCGTCGCTGGACGCGAACGCGAGGGCGGAAAGCTCGCCGCCGCCATCCGCGAGCGCCTCGACGGCATCGAAAAACTCGTCGCCGAAGTGCGCACGCTGCTGCCTGAAATCCGCGCCGCGTTGCGTGCACGGATCGAAGCGCGTCTGCTGGAATTGCAGCAGACAGCGGATCCAGGGCGGCTGGAACAGGAACTGGTGCTGCAGCTCTCGCGCATGGACGTGGACGAAGAACTGGATCGCCTCGACGCGCACGTGCACGAAGCCCGCCGGGTGTTGCAACTCGCCGAACCGGTCGGCCGCCGTCTGGATTTCCTGATGCAGGAATTCAATCGCGAAGCCAACACGCTCGGCTCCAAATCCGTCGACGCGCGCGCCACCCGCGCGGTGCTGGAAATGAAGGTGCTGATCGAGCAGATGCGCGAGCAGGTGCAGAACATCGAATGAGCGCCGCACATGAGACCGGCACGTTGTTCATCGTCGCCGCGCCGTCGGGCGCGGGCAAATCGACGCTCGTGAACGCACTGCTGGCACGGGAACCCGAAATCACGTTGTCGATTTCGCACACTACGCGCCCGCGGAGAACGGGCGAGAGCGAAGGCCGTCATTACCACTTCGTCGATCGTGCGATGTTCCAGCGTGAACTCGCGGCGGGGCAATTCCTGGAACACGCGGAAGTGTTCGGCAATCTCTACGGCACTTCGCGCAGCGCGGTGGAACCACTGCTTGCGCGCGGGCGCGACGTGTTGTTGGAAATCGACTGGCAGGGCGCGCGACAGGTGCGCGCGGCGAAACCCGATTGCGTGTCGATCTTCATCCTGCCGCCGTCGCGCGCGGAACTGGAGCGCCGGCTGCGCGCGCGCGCCACCGATTCGGAAAGCACGATCGCGCGCCGCCTGGCCGCCTCGCGCGAGGAAATTTCCCACGCCGGCGAATTCGATTACATCGTCGTCAACGACGATTTCGACAAGGCGCTGGCGCAACTGCAAGCGATCGTGCGCGCCGTGCGCGCGGGCCGCACGCTGGACTGCGAGCGGCACGAGAAACTGATCGAGCAGTTGCTGGCGGAATAGCGCGACTCGGATTCTTTATCGTCCTTCTGGGCTGCGGAACGGGCGATCCGGAATCCGGCTTGTGCTCTTCTATCCTAGAACTGCAACATGAGCTGGATTACACGCGCCATCCAGGGCGCTCGCCTTCGGTCGTCTTCGATGTTGGCGTTTACAGTCCTGCAAACGCAATCCGGGTTCCATCGCCGGGCGGCGCTGGCTTCGAAATGACGTCAGTGCCGATCCGGCACCGCCACCCTCAAAAACTCAACCACCAGCAGCCGCCGCGCCGCATCACGCCGAAGCTGCGCGATGACGGGACATCGTCACCACGCGGTTGCGTCAGCACGGTGATGCCGGTGGGATTCGGCGCGGCGTAATCGGCATCGCCGGGCTGTGCGCCGGAAGGATCGGTGGCTCCATCGAACTGGATGCCGGCGAGCGGCTGTTGCAACCAGCGCTTGAATTCGCGCAGGCGCGCATTGGCGCTGCTGCGGTCGTAACCTCGCCAGTCGATCAGGCCCGCGAGCGCATTCGGGTCGTCGCTGTTGAATGCCAACGCGATTCGGTCGCGCAACGCTTGCGGAGAACTTGGACAACCGGTGGCCGCCAGTTGCACAGTGTCGATGCCGGTGACGCCGCCGGAAGCAGCCGGTGCGACGCCGTTGGCGTAATTGGCTGCGTCCAACGACTGCTCCTGCGTACCGCAGGGCTGATCGGTGAACACGAGTTCGCCATCGGCGCCCAGGCAGCGGTGCACTTGCGCGTGCGCGGTATGTGCGATGCACAGAATCGCGAACGCGACGAGTGGGAGCAAAAGCCGGATGTGCATTCTTGCAGTGTAGCCTCGATCCATGAAACTAAACCGAATATTCGTCCTTATTCCGGAACGCCGTCGCGCAGCATCCCGAATGGAATCTCCGTTCTCACTGTTGCGTTAGCTTTGCAACCTCTCCATCACCGCCATAGTCGCGCGCGCGCGGTTGATCGTGTAGACGTGCAGGGCCGGCGCGCCACCTGCGAGCAGCCGTTGACATAATGCTGCGACGATATCGGCGCCGAATTCGCGGATGGAATCGGCGTCGTCTCCATAGGCCGCCATGCGTTTCGATATCCAGCGCGGGATTTCCGCGCCGCACAGATCGGAGAACCGCCGCAACTGTGCGAAGTTGGCAATCGGCATCACCCCCGGCACGATCGGAACCTCGACGCCGAGCTTGTGCGCTTCATCGACGAAACGGAAATACGCATCGGCGTTGTAGAAATACTGGGTGATCGCGCCATCCGCGCCGGCGTCGATCTTGGCCTTGAAGTGCTTCAGGTCCGATTGCGCATGTTCGGACTGCGGATGGCATTCTGGATAGCAGGCGACCTCAATGTGGAAGAAACCGTCGTGCTCACGGCGGATGAAATCCACCAGTTCCGACGCATAGCGAAAATCGCCAGGCGTGGCCATACCCGAAGGTAGGTCCCCGCGCAGCGCGACGATGCGTTTGCAGCCCATCGCCTTGTAGCGCTCCAGCAGCGCGCCGATCTCCTCACGTGAGCCGCCCATGCAGGAGACATGCGGCGCGACTTCCAACTCATGTGCCTCGCGCAGGTGTTGCACCGTGCGCGGCGTATGCGTCAGCGTCGAACCGCCCGCGCCGAAGGTCACGCTCACATACTCGGGCGCCAGTGCCTTCAACCGCGGCAGCGCGCGCTCGAGCTGCGCACGCTGCTCTTCGGTCTTGGGGGGGAAGAATTCGAGCGAGATCGGCACCATGCCTAGTACCGATAATGCTCCGGCTTGTACGGCCCTTCGATTGGCACGCCGAGATACGCCGCCTGTTCCGGGGTGAGCTTCGTGAGCTTCACGCCGATCTGTTCGAGATGCAGGCGCGCGACTTCTTCGTCCAGTTTCTTGGGCAGGCGATAGACGGTCTTTTGGTACCTGTCGCGGTTTTGCCACAGATCGATCTGTGCCAGTGTCTGGTTGGAGAACGAATTGGACATCACGAACGACGGATGTCCGTGCGCGCAGCCGAGGTTCACTAGCCGTCCTTCGGCCAGCAGGTAGATCGATTTGCCGTTCGGGAACGTGTAGCGATCGACCTGCGGCTTGATGTTCTCGCGTTTGGCGCTCTGTTGCAGGCGATCCACCTGGATCTCGTTGTCGAAGTGGCCGATGTTGCACACCAGCGCGTGATTCTTCATGCGCTGCATGTGCTCGAGCGTAATCACGTCGCGGTTGCCGGTGGTGGTGACGTAGATATCGCCCAGCCCCAGTGTCTCTTCGACGGTCGTGACCTGGAAACCTTCCATCGCCGCCTGCAGCGCGTTGATCGGGTCGATCTCGGTGACGATCACGCGCGCGCCGAAACCTTTCAGCGAATGCGCGCTGCCCTTGCCGACATCACCATAACCGCACACCACGGCCACCTTGCCCGCGACCATCAGGTCGGTCGCGCGCTTGATGCCGTCGGCCAGCGATTCGCGGCAGCCGTAGAGATTATCGAATTTGGACTTGGTCACCGAGTCGTTGACGTTGATCGCCGGCACCAGGAGTTTCCCGGCTTCCATCATCTGATACAGACGATGCACGCCGGTGGTGGTCTCTTCGGAGACGCCGCGCCATTCGCTCGCGACCTTCTTCCAGAAGCCCGGACGCTCCGTGCGCGTCGTGCGCAGCAGATCCTTGATGACCTGCTCTTCGTGGTTGGCGCCGGGCGTATCGACCCACTTGTCGCCGTCTTCCATCTCCACGCCTTTGTGGATCAGCAACGTCGCGTCGCCGCCGTCGTCCACGATCAGCTCGGGGCCTTTCATGCCCGGATGCGTCAGCGCATCCAGCGTGCACTGCCAATACTCTTCCAGCGTTTCGCCTTTCCAAGCGAACACCGGAATACCGGCCGCGGCGATCGCGGCGGCGGCGTCGTCCTGCGTCGAAAAGATGTTGCAGGAGGCCCAGCGCACCGAAGCGCCCAGCGCTTTCAGCGTCTCGATCAGCACCGCGGTTTCCTTGGTCATGTGCAAGGAACCGGTGACGCGCACGCCTTTCAACGGCTGCGACGGCGCGTAACGCGCGCGGATCTGCATCAGGCCCGGCATTTCCTGCTCGGCCATCGTGATGCGCCTGCGGCCGAGATCGGCCAGCGACAGATCGCGCACCTTGTAATCGTGCGCGGCGGACTCTTTGGCGACAGCGTTCATGAGAGTTCTCCGGTTGAACGGGCGCCGTTGCAGGATGGAAAGCCGAGCCTCACTGCACGCAGGCAGTTGCAACGCCCCTCGGCGGACGAGCGGCGATTATATATCTTTCCGTCGCGATGAAAAGATGAATAATGGTTGCATCGGCACGGCGCGGCGCCGGGATTCGAACCGGATAATGGTGGAGACCCTACCCGTGGCATCTCGAACGCGCGCGGCAATCATTGCGATCTTGCATGGCGCGATCTGGAAAAACGCGGGGCTGGCTGGGTGGCCGCGCGTGGCAATCGCTGCGCGCCGGGCTGGCGGCGCACGGTGAATGGGTGAAGCGATTCGAAAAATTCGCCAAACTGAAATGAAACGAGCCGCGTGCGCGGCCCGTTGGGTCGCCTGCACGCAGGCTGGCCATTCTTGCGATCATCCCTAATCGCAAAGATCAAAAAGCCGCCATCCGTGGCTGCACTTTTTCAATTAACCCTTCAGCTTCGCCGCCTTGCGCAATTCCTCGGCGCGGTCGGTTTTCTCCCACGAGAACGCGGTGGCGGTTTCGGATTTCTTCACCATCTTGCCGTTCTCGCGTTCTTCCCAGTGATAGACGTGCTGGAACGGTTTGCGTCCGAAGTGGCCGTAAGCCGCGGTCGGCTGATAAATCGGGTGGATCAGATCCAGCATCTTGATGATGTGGTACGGGCGCAGCTTGAAATGCGCGCTCACCAGTTTCGCGATCTTCGCATCGTCGATCTTGCCGGTGCCGAAAGTAGTGACGGAAATGGAAGTAGGATCGGCCACGCCGATCGCGTAGCTGAGTTGCACTTCGCACTTGTCCGCCAGTCCCGCGGCGACGATGTTCTTGGCGACGTAACGCGCGGCATAGGCGGCCGAGCGGTCGACCTTCGACGGATCCTTGCCGGAGAAGGCGCCGCCGCCGTGACGGCCCATGCCGCCGTAGGTGTCGACGATGATCTTGCGGCCGGTCAAACCGGCGTCGCCCACCGGGCCGCCGATCTCGAACTTGCCGGTCGGGTTGATGTGCACCTTGTTCTTCGGCAGCGCATCTAGCCACTTTTTCGGGAGCACCGGTTTCAGGATCAGTTCGCGCACGCCGTCTACTAGATCCTTGCGCGAAACCTTCGGATCGTGCTGGGTGGAGAGCACCACCGCATCCAGACCAACGATCTTGTCGTCTTCGTAGCGCAGCGTGACTTGCGACTTCGCGTCCGGCCGCAGCCATTTCAATTTGCCGGCCTTGCGGACCTTCGACTGTTGTTCGACGAGGCGGTGCGAATAGTGGATCGCCGCGGGCATGTAGTCGTCCGACTCATTGCAGGCGTAGCCGAACATCAGGCCCTGATCGCCCGCGCCCTGGTCTTCCGGTTTGGCGCGCTCGACGCCCTGGTTGATGTCCGGCGACTGCTTGCCGATCAGGTTGATCACGCCGCAGGTGGCGCCGTCGAAACCGACGTCGGAAGAGTTGTAGCCGATGCCCAAGATCACCTTGCGCGTCAGCGCCTCGATGTCCACCCAGGCGTTGGTGGTGATTTCGCCGGCCACGATGGCCACACCCGTCTTGACCAGCGTTTCGCAGGCGACGTGCGCGTGCTTGTCCTGCGCCAGGATCGCATCCAGCACGGCGTCGGAAATCTGGTCGGCGACCTTGTCCGGATGGCCCTCGGACACCGATTCGGAGGTGAACAGGTAGCTGCTCATCGTGGCTCTGCTCCCATGGGAATTATCCCTTTATACGGATGGAAGGATGAACGAAGCCGGCCATGATACAGGTGACGAGGATGGTTTGGTAGGCGCGAGCTGCGCCGGGGCTCACGCAACGGATCCCGTCCCTTGATGAGAGAGCGGCGGGGGGAGGGCTTGAGGAACATCACGCCGCTGCGGCGAACTCCGCTTCCGCTCCGATTTGCAGCGCCTCGAAATATTCTCGCGTCAGGCGCAGTTGCTCGTGCGCGGTTTCCGCAGCATTAACCACGGCACGAAAGCTCGCGTTTTCGGAACGATCTTTCGCATACCAGCCCAAATGTTTGCGCGCGATGCGCACGCCCACGTGCTCGCCGTAGAACGCGTACAGCGCGTGCAGATGTCCGAGCAGGATGTCGCACACCTCGCGCACATCCGGTTCGGGCGGCAACTCCCCGGTGGACAAATAGTGCGCGACCTCGCGGAAGATCCACGGTCGGCCTTGCGCCGGGCGGCCGATCATCACGGCATCGCATTTCGTATGATTGAGCACGAACCGCGCTTTCGCTGGCGAGTCGATGTCGCCGTTGGCGATCACCGGAATCGAAACGCTCGCCTTCACTGCGGCGATGGTCTCATATTCGGCTTCGCCTTCGTACTTGTCCGCGCGCGTGCGGCCGTGCACGGTGAGCGCAGCGATGCCGCAATCCTGCGCGATGCGCGCGATACTCAACGCGTTCCTGTGTTCGCGGTCCCAGCCAGTGCGGATCTTCAGCGTCACCGGCACGTCGACGGCGCGCACCACGGCGGCACAGATGCGCGCGACCAATGGCTCGTCCTGCAGCAGCGCCGAACCTGCCCAGACGTTGCAGACCTTCTTCGCCGGGCAGCCCATGTTGATGTCGATGATCTGCGCGCCGTTGGCGGCGTTATAGCGCGCGGCCTCCGCCAGCATCGCTGGATCGTAGCCTGCGATCTGCACCGAAACCGGATCGGGTTCACCCGCATGATCCATACGCCGCAGCGATTTGGTCGTGTTCCACAGGCCCGGATCGGCCGTGGTCATCTCCGACACAGCGAGGCCCGCGCCGAGCTTCTTGCAGAGCTGGCGGAACGGCTTGTCGGTCACACCCGCCATCGGCGCGAGGATCACCCGCGGCTCGATCGAATAAGTCCCGATACGCATGGCATGCAAGTTTACATTGCGCCGCGGCGATGGCTTGCCGTTAGCAAGAGATCGTACATTGCAGCAAGAGTGGACCATGGCCGGCTGCGATCAGGTTGCCGTCCCGCGGGTGGTCACGGCGTTGCTGTCGCACGCTGGAGACCCGCAACGCGCGGGTTGAAACTCAGGGCGTTTCTGCGACGGCCTGCGCGGCCTGACGCTGTGAGCGCAGCAAGGCTTGCATTTCCGCCGGCGTCTTCAACTTCGCACCGCGGAAATACCACACACGCAATTCGAGTCCGCGCGGACTGACGCCGATGTACGAAAAGCCGGTGCCCGGCCAGTACGCCCAACGCAGCGTGTCTGCAAAACCTTCGTTTTCCAGTTCCAGCAGCACGCCGATGCAGGGATAGCCATTCGCGCGCGCATAATCCTCCAGAGTTTTTTGCGTGTAGCGCAGCAGCGGCCGCACCAGTTTACCGGAACGCCATTTCTTGCCGACGAAACAGCGGTAGTAGTACATCGGCTGACCCAACCGCGGCAGGATCTTCGGCGAGGCGGTGGAGACCGCGGCCAATTGGCCGTTTTCGTCCAGCACGTGCGCGACCACTTCGTTCAAGCGCTGCGTGGCGCGCTCGCCCTCCACGTTGGCCTGCTCGCGCAACCAGAACGCGCGGATGGTTTCGCCCATCGCGGGATCGAGTTGCTTCCAATCGTTGATGTATTGATAGGCGTGCTGGTCTGACATGCTGTTCCCCGGGTTCAATGCGGCCCGAAACGCGCGATCACTTCATCGTAGCGCGGCATCGCGCCAGCTGCGCCATTGCGCTCGGTGCTGAGTGCCGCGGTACGATTGGCGTGCCGCATCGCGTCCACGAACGGCCGAGCCTCCCATCGCAGCATCGCCGCGGCCAGCGCGCCACAGAAGCAATCGCCCGCGCCGGTGGTGTCGATCGTTTTGGCGGGTTCCGTCGGCAAACGGTAGCACGATGCCGCATCCTTGCGGCGCTCCCGCTCGTCGTGCGAAACGAAACAGCCGTTGGCGCCCAGTGTAATCACCACGGTGGCATTCGGCGACAGCTTGCGCGCCAGCGCGTGCAGTGTGGAGTCGCTCATCGAAACCAATGCGTTTGCATCGACATCGACGTCGAGAAAGCGTCCGCACAGTTGCGCGAACTCGGTTTCGTTGGGCGTGAGCAGATCGGCTTCGCGCAGCAGGGTCAGCGTCAAGTCGGAATGCATGGGCGCGGGGTTGAGCACGCACGTCATGTTGCACTCACGCGCCAGTCGCACCGCAGCCTCGACCGCAGCCAGGCCGGTTTCCAGTTGCGTCAGCAGGATTCGCGCATCGGCGAACGCATCGCATTGCGCGCGGATGAAATCGGAAGTCAACGTCGCGTTTGCGCCGGGATTCACCACGATGCAATTGTTGCCCTGATCGTTCACCCACACCGCGGTCGAAGCGGTGGGCTGATCGTCGAAGACCTGCCAGCGGCAGGACAGCGATTCGTCTCGTGCATCTTCTTGCGCTTGCGCGCCGAGTGCATCGCTGCCGATCGCACCGATAAACAATGTATTCCCGTCTTGTCGATGACACGCGACGGCCTGGTTGAAGCCTTTGCCGCCCGGACCGGTCGCAAAATTTCGGCCGAGCCGCGTTTCACCTGCTTGCGGAAAGCGGTGCACGCGCCAGACATGGTCGCGGTTGTAGCTGCCGACCACGATCACCTGCGGCGCAGTGGTGCTCATGCGCGATCGACGAAATGGTCCGCGAATGTGCGTTCACCTTGCACCGGCGCGACTGGACGGCGCGGCCGGAACAAGGGCACGAAAAGGATCGCCATGACCAGCGCATACAGCGCGAAGGCGCTCCAGATGCCGTGCCAGTTCTTGCAGACCGCAACCGCATCGTTGCAGGCGTGATCGGTGAAAAACGTGTCGATGGCCCAGCCGGCGATCAGGCTGCCCAGCACCGCGCCGACACCGTTGGTCATCAGCATGAAAAGGCCCTGCGCGGAAGCGCGGATCTTTGGATCGGCTTGTCCCTCAACGAACAGCGAACCGGAGATGTTGAAGAAATCGAACGCCATGCCGTACACCACGCACGACAGCACGATCATCCAGAGTCCGGATCCCGGATCGCCAAACGCGAATAGGCCGAAGCGGAAGAACCACGCCAGCATGCTCATCGTCATCACGGCCTTGATGCCAAAACGTTTCAGGAAAAACGGAATGGTCAAAATAAATAATGTTTCCGAAATCTGCGAAATCGAAATGATGATCGCGGGATATTTCACTGCCAGCAGGCCTTGATACGCAGGCAGCTTGGCGAAATCGTGCAGGAAGGTGTCACCGTAGGCATTGGTCAATTGCAGCGCCGCGCCAAGCAGCATCGCGAAGATGAAGAACACCGCCATCTGCGGATCGCGGAACAGCACGAACGAAGTCAAACCCAGGCGATCGGCCAGCGTGCGGCTGTGCGCCGCGTCCAGCCGCGGCGGGCAGGGCGGCAGCGTAAACGCATAAATGCCCAGGATCAGCGATGCGGCCGCGGCGACGCGAAACTGCATCGCCGACACCTCGAAGTGCAACAGGCTCACTGTCCAGGTCGCAATGATAAAACCGATCGTGCCCCACACGCGGATGGGCGGATACACCGTAACGACGTCCAGGTTTTCGTTCTTCAGCGCGTTGTACGCCACCGCGATCGCCAGCGAAATCGTCGGCATGTAGCAGACCATGTTCAACAACATGACCCAGAACAGCACGTTCGGATCGTTCACCAGCGGCACGCAGAACAGCACGATTGCGCCGGCGATCTGCAGCAGTCCGTACAAACGTTCCGCATTGATCCACTTGTCGGCAACGATCCCGGCGACAGAAGGCATGAACAGCGCGGCGATGCCCATCGTCGAGAAGATCGCGCCGAACTGCGTCCCCGACCAATGCCGGTTCTGAAACCAGTACGCGCCGATCGTCAGCAGCCACGCGCCCCAGATGAAGAACTGGAGGAAGTTCATCACGATCAGGCGCAGCTTCAGGTTCATCGCA
>JAJPID010000025.1 GCA_021324945.1 Lysobacterales bacterium
GCCAGCAACACCGGCGTGGACGACGTGCGCGAGGTGATCGAGAACGCGCAGTACGCGCCGGCGCGCGGCCGCTACAAGGTGTACCTGATCGACGAAGTGCACATGCTTTCGCGCAATGCCTTCAACGCGTTGTTGAAGACGCTGGAGGAGCCGCCGGAGCATGTGAAGTTCCTGTTGGCGACCACCGATCCACAGAAGCTGCCGGTGACGGTGCTGTCGCGATGTCTGAAGTTTTCGCTGAAGCGCCTGTTGCCGGAGCAAATCGCGCAGCAGATGCGGATGATCCTCGCTGCCGAAGGCGTGCGGTTCGAAGACGACGCGATCGTCGAACTCGCACGCGGCGCGGATGGTTCGCTCCGCGATGGTTTGTCATTGCTGGATCAGGCTATCGCCCATGGCGGCGGCGAGCTGCGCGCGGACGATGTACGCACGATGCTTGGCACGATCGCCGGCAGCGATGTCGGCGCGCTGCTGGATGCGCTGGTCGCGCAAGATGGCAAAGCTTTGCTGGCCGAGTCCAATCGAGTCGCTGCGCTGGCGCCGGATTTCGGCTCGGTGCTCGATCAACTCGCAGCCGCCTTGCATCGCATCCAGTTGCGGCAATTGGTACCTGAGTTTACCGCGCCAGGAAGCGTCGACGATCAACAGCTCGACGCGCTCGCCTCAAAACTCGACCCGGAGGATGTGCAGCTCTGGTATCAGTTCGCATTGAACGGTCGGCGCGAATTGCCATATGCGCCCGATCCGCGTTCGGGTTTCGAGATGACGTTGTTGCGAATGCTGGCCTTCCACAGCAGCGGCGAGGGCAAATCATCACATACTTCGCATTCGGCGAAGTCGGCGGCGCAGGAACGCTCTGCGTCGCGTGGCGCATCGTCATCCGCGAGCAGGAGCGAACGTGTCTCTCCGGCAGTGGTGACTTCGACACATGCGGCAACCTCCGAATCCGGGAGTCCCGAGCCATTGCCACTGCAGGCCAATGGTTTGCCGGAGTGGGAGCAATGGATCGCGCGCGCGCAATTGGGCGGCCCGGTCGGGCAGCTCGCGCACCATGCCGCGCCGAAATCGCTGGACGGCAATGCGTTGACCTTGGCATTGAAACCCGAACACCAACATCTGGCCGATTACTTTGGCGTGGAATTAGGGCAACAATTGAGCCGCGCGTTGGGCAAGCCTTTGCGCGTGCGTTTCGTGCCGGACGTGGAAGTGGAAACGCCTGCTGCTCGCGCGGCGCGCGAGCGCTCGGCCGAACAGGCCGCAGCCGAACGCGCGATCGAGGAAGATCCCGCTGTGCAGGCGTTGCGACGCGAACTCGGCGCGCGAGTGATCCCGGAAAGCGTGCGGCCGGTGCGGCGCAACAACCCATGAACGACCAATGATTCAAATACACGCATGAAAGCCCAGATTGGACAATTGATGCAGCAGGCGCAGCGCATGCAGGAAGAGATGAAGCGCGCGCAGGAAGAAATCGCGAAGCTCGAGGTCACCGGAAACGCCGGTGGCGGCATGGTGAGCGTCACCATGACCGGTCGCCACGAAGTGCGTCGCGTGCAGATCGACCGCAAGCTGCTGGCGGACGATCCGGAAATGGCAGAGGACATGATCGCCGCGGCAGTCAACGATGCGGTCAACAGGGTGACGGAGGCGACTCAACAAAAACTCGGCGGCGTGGCGCAGGGATTGAACTTGCCGCCAGGATTCAAGTTGCCGTTTTGAAGACGCGAGGGATGATTGGTGAAGGCGCTTTGCATATTGCAAGAGGACCGGTACGGAGCGCCCTCGCTACTCGCCCTGATCCTTCTGAAAGAGTCATGTCCAACGAATCTAACCTCCTCGCCGAACTGATCGAAGCGCTGCGCTGTCTGCCGGGCGTTGGCGCCAAGAGCGCACAGCGCATGGCGTTTCACGTGCTGGAACGCGACCGCAACGGCGGCGCGCGATTGGCGCGTGCACTGGATCAAGCCGTGCAACGCATCGGCCATTGCACGCGCTGCCGGAATTTCAGCGAATCGGAAATCTGTTCGCTGTGCGCGAGCACATCGCGCGACACGCACACGCTGTGTGTGGTGGAAACGCCCGCCGATCTGCTGGCGATCGAGCAGGCCACGGGATTCCGCGGCCATTATTTCGTGCTGATGGGACGTCTGTCGCCGCTGGATGGACTGGGACCGGAAGAACTCGGTGTCGATCTGTTGCAGCGCCGCTTGCAGGAAGACGAAGTACGCGAACTGGTGATCGCCACCAATCCCACCGTCGAAGGCGAAGCTACCGCGCACTGGCTGGGCGGTTTAGCGCGCGCTGCGAACGTGCGCGCCACGCGGCTGGCGCACGGCGTACCGCTGGGCGGCGAACTGGAATACGTCGATCGCGGCACGCTGGCGCACGCGTTCGGCAGCCGGCAGACCTTGGAGTAGAAGATGACCGACACGATTTTCGACAAAATCATCCGCCGCGAGATTCCGGCCGACATCGTCTACGAGGACGACGACATCCTTGCGTTCAAGGACATCGCACCGCACGCGCCGGTTCACGTGCTGTTCGTGCCGAAAAGGTCGCTGGCGACTTTGAACGATGCAGGTCCGCAGGACGCAGAATTGTTGGGCAAGTTGCTGCTGGCCGCCTCGGCGTATGCCAAGCGCGAGGGCTTCGCGGAGAAGGGCTATCGCTGTCTGATCAATTGCAACGCGGACGGCGGGCAGACAGTTTTTCATCTGCACCTGCATTTGCTGGCCGGAAGAAAATTGCGCGAGCCTTTGGGTTGATCAACATCGCACCACGTCAACCAACAACCACCATTCGTGATGAGGTATCGAAGCACGAACGGTGATCAAATGTGAGTTCGCCCTTTGATACCTCAGGGCGAACGGATCGAGATCGATTTCAGCTCTAACCCGCCAACCCCACTTCATCCAGAAACTTCTCCGCATCCAGAGCGGCCATACAGCCGAAGCCGGCTGAAGTCACGGCCTGACGATACACCTGATCGGCCACGTCACCGGCGGCGAACACGCCGCGCACCGATGTTGCGGTCGCGCCACCTTCGAGTCCGGTTCGAATCTTGATATAGCCGTTGCTCATCTCGAGCTGGCCTTCGAAGATGCTGGTGTTGGGCGTGTGGCCGATGGCCACGAACATGCCGCTGACCGCGATCTCGCGCTTGCCCTTGCCATCGGTCGAAGCCAGCCGTACGCCGGTTACGCCGGAATCGTCGCCCAGCACCTCGTCGACGGTGTGGTTCCAAACCAGATCGACCTTGCCCGCGCGTGCTTTCTCGAACAGCTTGTCCTGCAGGATTTTTTCCGCGCGCAACTTGTCACGCCGGTGCACCAGCGTGACCTTGCGGCAGATGTTGGCGAGGTAAAGCGCTTCCTCCACCGCCGTGTTGCCGCCGCCGATCACGGCGACATCCTGGTCGCGGAAGAAGAAACCATCGCAGGTGGCACAGGCTGATACACCGCGGCCCTTGAACTTCTCTTCCGATTCGATGCCCAGATATTTCGCATCCGCGCCGGTGGCGATGATCAGCGCGTCGCAACTGTATTCGCCATTGTCGCCCTTCAGCCGGAAGGGCCGTTGCGATAGATCGGCCGAGTGGATGTGATCGAAAACGATCTCGGTGTCGAAACGTTCGGCGTGTTTCAACAGCCGCGCCATCAGGTCCGGTCCCTGCACGCCGGCATGGTCGCCCGGCCAGTTGTCCACGTCGGTGGTGGTCATCAACTGTCCGCCTTGTGCGAGACCCGTGATCAACATCGGCTTCAAGTTCGCGCGCGCCGCATACACGGCGGCGGTGTAGCCAGCGGGTCCCGAACCGAGGATCAGCAGACGCGAGTGCTTCGGGGTGCTCATGTATAATTTCCGTCTTTGTGGCTGGGCCCAACGCTCGTCAGCGCGCTACATGGTGGCGCACGCGGGCATCATCAAGCACGCGATTTTCGCACAACAGGACAACCCCAATGCGCATCGGCATTCCTTCCGAAACCAAGACGCTCGAGGGCCGCGTCGCACTCGTGCCCGCTGCCTGCGCCGATCTGGTGCGGCACGGTCACGAGGTGTTCCTGCAATCCGGCGCAGGCATCAAGAGCGGTTTTTCCGATGCGGCGTTCGAAAAGGTCGGCGTCAAGATCGTGCCCGATGCCGCGGCGGTGTATGAAAAAGGCGAACTGATCGTCAAGGTGAAGGAGCCGATCGCGGGAGACCTCGCGCTGCTCAAGAAACATCATTTGCTGTTCTGCTATCTGCATCTCGCGCCGGAACCGGAACTCACCAAGCGTCTGTTGGATATCGGCCTGACCGGCGTGGCGTTCGAATCGGTGGAGGACGAAGAAGGCAATCTGCCGCTGCTCGCGCCAATGTCGGTGATCGCTGGTCGCATCGGCGTGCAGGTCGGCACCCACCTGCTGCATCAGCCCGAAGGCGGCAAAGGCAAGCTTCTCGGCGGCATGCCGACCACCGAACGCGGCAAGGTCGTGGTGCTGGGCGCGGGCGCGGCGGGCGGAAATTCCGCGGCGCTGGCCGCGGCGGGCGGTGCCAACGTCGTGGTGTTCGACAAGCGCCCGGATCGTCTCGCGCAGATGATGAATCTTGGTGCCAACGTCACCGCGCTGTATGCCTACGATTCGGTGGTCGCCGACGAAGTGGCGAGTGCGGATCTGGTGATCGGCGCGGTGCTGATCCCGTCGGCGAAAGCGCCGCACGTGGTCAGCAGGAAGATGGTGCAATCGATGGAAAAGGGCAGCGTGATGGTCGATATTTCCATCGACCAGGGCGGTTGCTTCGAAACCTCCAAGCCGACCACCTGGGCCGATCCGACCTACGTGGTCGACGGTGTGACGCATTTCTGCGTCACCAACATGCCCGGTGCGGTGCCGCAGACGTCCTCGCAGGCGATTTCCGCCGCGCTGCTGCCGTACGTGTTGCGGCTGGCAGCCGGCGGCGAGTGGCGCAGTTACCAGCCGCTGGCCAAGGGCATCAACGTCGCCGGTGGGGAGATCGTGCACCCGGCACTGAAAGGGATGAAGCTGTCCTGATCGAAGCGGGTATAGTTCGGCGCAACGCGGTGCAAGTTCGAGGTCGCAGCACGTGGCGCGCGCCAAAGCCATCAATCAATCGGTTCGTGACAACGGCGAGCGCACGCGGCGGATCTTGCGCGAAGCCGCAGTGCTGCTGCTGCTGCCCGTCGCGCTCTATCTGCTGGTTTGTCTGATCAGCCACAACCCGGCCGATCCGGGCTGGTCGCACACGGCCGAAACGAGCAGCGTGCATAACTTCGGCGGCACCGTCGGCGCGTATCTCGCCGACCTGCTGTTGTATCTGTTCGGAGAAATCGCCTACGCCTTTCCGATCTTGCTGGGCGTGCTCTCCATCGGCGTGCTGCGCGGCTGGCGCTCGGCCGACCGCAGCGCGCTGGAACCCACGCTGCGCCTGATCGGCTTCGTCGCTTTCTTCGTCGCCGGCTGCGGGCTGGCGTGGCTGCACGATTCCGGCTTGAACGATCTTCCAGCTGGCAGCGGCGGGATCCTGGGAGAACTGGTCGGCAGCGGGTTGACGCGCGGCTTCGCCGCGCTGGGAGCCACGCTGTTCCTGCTGGCGCTGTTCCTGATCGCGGTGACGCTGGCGACTGGCCTCTCGTGGTTCAAATTGATGGACGCGATTGGCCGCGGCTTGCTCGCGGCATTCGGCTGGATCGCAGCAAAACTCAAGCGCGCACCAGAGGCGCTGGCCGCGCGCGCCGCGCGCAACGAGCGCGAGGAAGTGCGCAAGATCGAATTCGCAAAGCAAGCCAGACGCGAGCCGATCAAGATCGAGCCGACGCCCGCGCCGATCGTCAAGAGCGAGCGCTCCAAACGCGAAAACCAGATTCCGATGTTCGCCGGCGCCGCGAGTGAAGGCGAACTACCGCCGCTGTCGCTGCTGGATCAAGTGCCGCCGCAGGGCAAGGGCTACTCAGAAGAAACGCTCGAAGTGCTTTCGCGCCAGGTCGAGATGAAGTTGAAGGATTTCCGCATCGACGCGCAAGTCGTCAGCGCGCATCCGGGCCCGGTGATCACCCGCTTCGAACTGGAACCCGCGGCGGGCGTGCGCGGCAGCCAGATTTCATCGCTGGACAAGGACATCGCGCGCGGGCTGAGTGTGTACAGCGTGCGCGTGGTGGACGTGATTCCCGGCAAGAACGTGATCGGTCTGGAAATCCCGAACGCTTCGCGCGAAACGGTTTATCTCTCCGAGATTTTGAGTTCGCGCGAATACGGCGACGCGCGTTCGCCGCTTTCACTGGCGCTGGGCAAGGACATCGGCGGACGTCCGGTTGTGGTCGATCTTCAAAAGATGCCGCACCTGCTAGTGGCCGGTACCACCGGCTCGGGCAAATCGGTCGCATTGAACGCGATGGTGCTGTCGCTGCTGTTCAAGGCGTCGCCCGCCGAAGTGCGCACGATCATGATCGATCCGAAAATGCTGGAACTCTCGGTGTACGAGAAGATCCCGCACCTGCTGGCACCGGTCGTGACCGACATGAAGGAGGCCGCCAACGCGCTGCGCTGGTGCGTGGCGGAGATGGAGCGCCGCTACAAGCTGATGGCCGCGGTGGGCGTGCGCAACCTAGCTGGCTTCAACAAGAAGGTGAAGGACGCGGAGAGCGCAGGATCGCCGCTGCTCGATCCGCTGTTCAAACCCAATCCCGACCTGCCGATGGAGATCGCGCAGCCGTTGCAACCTCTGCCGTTCGTAGTGGTGATCATCGACGAATTCGCCGACATGATGATGATCGTCGGCAAGAAAGTCGAGGAGCTGATTGCGCGGCTGGCGCAGAAGGCACGCGCTGCGGGCGTGCATCTGATCCTTGCCACGCAGCGGCCGTCGGTGGACGTGATCACCGGGTTGATCAAGGCGAATATTCCAACGCGCATTGCGTTCCAGGTTTCCAGCAAGATCGATTCGCGCACGATCCTCGATCAATCCGGTGCGGAAACGCTGCTCGGCCACGGCGACATGCTGTATCTCCCGCCAGGCACCGCTACGCCCGAGCGCGTCCACGGCGCGTTCGTGGACGATCACGAAGTACACAAGGTGGTCGAATGGCTGCGCGCGCAGGGCGAGCCGAAATACATCGACGGCGTGCTGGAGGAAGTGCAGTCGCTGGGCGACGGCAAGGTCATCAACGAATCCGGGTTGCCCGAGGATGCCGAAGGAGACGAGGGCGATTTCGACGAGTTGTACGACAAGGCCGTGCATTTGGTGACGACTACGCGCCGCGCCTCGATCTCCGGCGTGCAGCGGCACCTGCGCATCGGCTATAACCGCGCCGCGCGCCTGATCGAAATGATGGAGCAGCAGGGCATCGTCAGCCCGCCACAGCACAATGGCAACCGCGAAGTGCTGGTGAATCCGGCACCGGCCCCGCGCTGAGCGGCTCGAATAACGTCGTATTCATTTTCATTGCGCATCATTCGTTGGTTCTCCGACCGGAAAGCCGCCATGCGCAAGGTCATTTTGCTCGCCGCCATCGTACTGACTGGGTGTCTGATCGACGTTGCGCAGGCAGACGAAAGCGCTCGCGCGCAACTGGACGCTTTCGCGCACGATCTGCATTCGCTCAGCGGCACCTTCAGCCAGACGGTGTATGACGCCAACGGGCGGAGAGGCCAAACTTCGCAGGGCGCGCTGGCGTTGCAGGCGCCGAGGCAATTCCGCTGGGACACGCAAACACCCTACAAGCAACTGATCGTCGCCGATGGCAAGAAAGTGTGGATCTACGATCCGGAACTTGAGCAGGTTTCCGTGCGTGACCAGGGTTCGCATGAAGCGCACAGTCCGCTCACCGTGCTGACCGATCTTTCGCAGATGGATCGCGATTTCAAGGCCAGCGAGCAAGGCGAGCACGGCGGCTTGGAATGGCTGCGACTACAATCGCGCGGCAAAGATCCGCAGTTTGAATACGCCGACATCGGCTTCGATGGCAACGCGCCCCGGCGCATGGTTTTCCAGGACACGCTCGGCAATCGCACCGAAATCGTATTTTCGGACTGGCAGCGCAATCCGCGATTGCCTGCCGATACATTCGTCTTCACTCCGCCGAAGGGCACCGACGTGGTTGGGGACGCAGCTCCGGCGGTGCACTGATGCGGTTGCGTCCCGGCGCCCCAGGGTGGAAGCTTGATGCATGAATGTTCCCGCTTCCGCCGTCGCACAACAACTTCAATCGGCGGCACGACTGCTGCAAACGGGCGATCTAGCGCGTGCGGGCGCCTTGCTCGAACAGTTGCTGCTCGTCCAGCCCGGTCTGCCCGACGCATATTGGCTGCTGGCCGGTGTGCGGATGCGCCGCAGCGAATTCGAAGCCGCCGAACGCGCTGCAACGACCGCGGTGCAGCTGATGCCGCGCAATCCTTCCGCTCATGCTTTGCTGGGTGAAATCCTAGCCTGCAGGAATCGGATGGATGAAGCCGAGCGCGCGATCCAACAGGCGCTGAAACTCGCGCCTTCGCATCCACAGGCGATTTCATTGCTGCTGCGAGTGCTGTTGGCGCGGGGCCGGCACGCAGAGCTGTTGCGCAGGGCGGACGAGTTCATCGCTCGCGGGCTGTCTTCGCACGAAACGCTCAGTCTGCGCGCGCAGGCGTTGCTGCTTTTGCGGCGGATGCCCGAGGCGGTGGATGCGTTTCGCGAGGTGCTCGCCGTCCAGCCCGGCGACATCCAGGCGGCATTGGGATTGGCATCGGCACAGATCGGCAGCGGCCAAATCAATGAGGCGGAAAACTCGTTGCGCGCCCTGATTGATGCAAAAAAGGACGGCCCCGAGGTGCGGTACACGCTGGCGCGCTCGCTGCTTGCGCAGCAGCGCTATGAAGATGCTGAAGCGGAATTGCGTCGCGCGCTCGTATTGCGGCCGTTTTTCACCGACGCGCACACCAATCTCGCGGAACTGATCTGGATGCGCACCGGCGACAGCGGCGCGGCCACGGCGGAACTTGATGTCGCGCTGCGTGCGCAACCCGGAAACACGGAGCTGCGGGTTTTCAAGGCAAAGCTACTGGAGTGGGCCGGTGATGCGAAGGGAGGGCTGGCAGAATTGGAGCACGGACTGACCTTCGTGCCCGATAATGCCAACCTGCACCTGGCTGCTGCACAGACCGCATTCAGATGCGATCCGCCGGCAGCGCTGCGTCACGCGCAGCGGGCGTTGCAACTGGCAACGCCGGATACCACCTCTTTGTCCGCCTATGGCAATGCGTTGCTGGCCAACGGCCGTGCGGAGGAATCCGCGCGCGTGGCCGAGGAGATGCTGAAGCTCAATCCCAACGAGGCTCACGCGATCGCCTTGCGTGCCAGCGCGTGGCGTGTGACGGGGGACCCGCGCTATGGCGAGTTGTACGATTACGGTCATTTCGTGCGCGCGGGATTGATCGATGTGCCGCCCGGCTGGCCGTCGTTGCGCGACTATCTGCGCGACCTCTCCACCGCTTTGCACAAACGCCATGTTCTGAATGCGCATCCCATCGGCCAGACACTGCGCACGGGCACGCAGGTCGATCTCGATTTGGAGCACGACTCCGATCCGGCGATCCGCGCCTTCGTCCAGGCGATCGACGGGCCCATCCGCCGCTATATGCAGGCGATCGGCCCCGGCAACGACGTGCTGCGCTCGCGCAACGCGAAGGATTACAAAATCACCGGCATCTGGTCGGTGCGACTGCGCGCCCAGGGCCATCACGTCAACCATTACCATCCGGACGGATGGCTGTCTTCGGCCTGCTATATCCAACTGCCGGAAACTCTGGGTGCGCGCAACGGCGAAGGCTGGATCAAGTTCGGCGAATCGGGCATTCCCACGGAGCCACCGCTGGAGGCCGAGTATTTCGTCAAGCCGGAACCGGGTCTGCTGGTCTTGTTCCCATCCTGGATGTGGCACGGCACCGTTCCATTCTCCGGCGCAGAACAGGATCGGCGTTTGACCATCGCGTTTGACGTGGTGCCGGTGGTGTGAACTTCACCTCGGCGCGCGGATAATCCCTCCATGCCGCGCCGCAAACCCGCTGTAACTGCAACGGCCGATCTTCTGCCCGAATCCGACGCGCTGAAACCGCTGGCTGAGCGCATGCGGCCGTGCACGCTGGGCGAGATCGTCGGGCAGCAGAGATTGCTAGGCAACGGTACGCCGCTGCGGCGCGAACTGGAAGCCGGTCGCGTGCACTCGATGGTGCTGTGGGGGCCACCCGGTTGCGGCAAGACTACGCTGGCGTTGCTGGTCGCAAAGTATGCCGATGCGCATTTCCGCGCGATCTCGGCGGTGCTGTCCGGTCTGGCGGACGTGCGTGAGGCCTTGAGCGAAGCGGAAGTGAATTTCGCGCAGGGCCGGCGCAGCGTGTTGTTCGTGGATGAGGTGCACCGCTTCAACAAGGCGCAGCAGGACGCCTTTCTGCCGCACATCGAGCGCGGGATCATCATCTTCGTCGGTGCGACCACCGAGAATCCTTCCTTTGAATTGAATTCCGCCCTTCTGTCGCGCTGCCGCGTGCACGTGATGGACGCGATTGGAGTCGATGACATCGTGATAGCGTTGAAGCGCGCGCTGAGCGATGAAGAACGCGGACTCGGCTCACTGCACTTGCAAGTGGACGACGAGTCGCTCGCCTGGATAGCGAAGGCCGCCGATGGCGACGTGCGCCGTGCGCTGACTTTTCTGGAAATCGCCTCCGAACTCGCACACGACGGCCGCATCGACGAAACCACATTGCAGCAGGTGCTGGCCGATCGCAAGCGCCGCTTCGACAAGGGTGGCGAGCAGTTCTACGACCAGATCTCGGCGCTGCACAAGTCGGTGCGCTCGTCCGATCCGGATGCCGCGCTGTATTGGCTGACGCGCATGCTGGATGGTGGTTGTGAGCCACTGTATCTCGCGCGGCGGATGGTGCGCATGGCGGTGGAAGACATCGGCCTCGCCGATCCGCGCGCGTGGACAGTCACATTGCACGCCTGGGATACATACGAACGATTGGGCTCGCCCGAAGGCGAGCTCGCGTTGGCCGAAGCGGTTCTCTATCTTGCCATGGCACCCAAGAGCAACGCCGCCTACGTCGCGTATGGCGCCGCGCGGAAAACCGTTCGTGACACCGGCACGCTGGAGGTGCCGATGCACCTGCGCAACGCGCCGACGAAGTTGATGAAGGGGCTCGGCTATGGCAAAGGCTATCAATACGATCCCGACGTCGAGGGCGGCGTCGCACTGGACCAGCAATGCCTCCCCGATGCGCTGGCAGAGGCGCAGTTCTATCAACCGACCGAAAACGGCATCGAAGCGAAGATCAAGCAGAAGCTCGATGCCTTGCGCGGAGCAAGGGAGAGAGCGCGCAAGTAGGGCCTGCATGCAGGCGATTGGATTGCGTGCATCTTGGCTGCGCCACGATAATCCGCGGCTCCGTATTTCGAGGCACCGTGCATGTTGGACCCGACACTGCTGCGCCATCAGCTTGCGGAAGCCGCGACGCGCTTGAAGACGCGCGGCTTCGATTTGCCCGTGGCGGAAATCGAGGCGTTGGAGGGCGAGCGCAAAAAGCTGGCGACGGAAACGCAGGAATTGCAGAACCTGCGCAACACACGCTCGAAGGCGATCGGGCAAGCCAAGGCCAAGGGCGAGGACGTCTCCGCGATCATGGCCGAGGTCGCCGGCATCGGTGACAAGCTGAAAGCCAACGAAACCGCTCTGGCCGAAGTGCAGGCCAAGCTGTCCGACATCGCACTGCGCGTTCCCAATCTGCCGCACGAATCGGTTCCGGCCGGCAAGGACGAACACCACAACGTGGAAGTGTTGCGCTGGGGCGAGCCGCGCAAGTTCGATTTCGCAGTGAAGGATCACGTGGAGCTCGGCGCACGCCATGGCTGGCTGGACGGCGAAGCCGGCGCAAAATTGTCCGGCGCGCGTTTCACGGTGCTGCGCGGAGAACTGGCGCGGCTACATCGCGCGCTCAGCGCTTTCATGCTGGACCTGCACACGCGCGAGCACGGCTACACCGAGTGCAACGTGCCGCTGCTGGTGAATCCCGAAACGATGCAGGGTACCGGGCAGTTGCCGAAGTTCGAAGAGGATTTGTTTTCAACGACCGTCGGCGAAACACGGCGCTATCTGATTCCTACCGCCGAGGTCTCACTTACCAATCTCGTGCGCGAATCGATCGTCGAAGCCGACGCGCTGCCAATGCGTCTGACCGCGCACACGCCATGTTTTCGCGCGGAAGCGGGTTCCTATGGCAAGGACGTGAAGGGCATGATCCGCCAGCACCAGTTCGAGAAAGTCGAATTAGTGCAAATCGTCGAGCCGTCGAAATCGTACGAGGCGCTGGAAGAACTCACCGGGCACGCCGAGCGCGTGTTGCAACTGCTCGAGTTGCCGTATCGCAAGGTCCAGCTCTGCACCGGCGACATGGGCTTCGCCGCGGCCAAGACCTACGATCTGGAAGTCTGGCTCCCCAGCCAGAACACCTATCGCGAGATTTCCTCGTGTTCCAACTGCACCGATTTCCAGGCGCGCCGCATGCAGGCGCGCTGGCGCAATCCCGCCACGGGCAAGCCGGAACTGGTGCACACCCTCAACGGCTCGGGACTCGCCGTCGGCCGCACCCTCATCGCGGTGATGGAGAACTATCAGAATGCCGACGGTTCCATTACGGTGCCGGAAGCGCTGCAGCGCTACATGAGCGACGCGGTGCGGATTGCGTAACATACAATCGTCATTCCGGACGACGTGGAGCGGCGATCCGGAATCCAGCGCCTTTGATTTTCAGTCAGAGGCACTGGATTCCCGCTTTCGCGGGAATGACGGATTCGTGGAGAGGTGGCTGAGTGGTCTAAAGCACCGGACTTGAAATCCGGCGTACGGCTTGCCGTACCGTGGGTTCGAATCCCACCCTCTCCGCCACTCATCGCACCCTGTTCTGGCCTGTCTTCGCCGCCCGCTTGGCCCCCATTCGGCGCAAGGTGGTCTTGTCGTCTTCGTCGATTTCCGGTTGCAGGTCGATATCCGGTGGCGGATTGGGATATTTCTTGCGGCTGCCGATCGCCTTGATCCACTTTGCGCAGAAACGGTTGTACGCCGTCCACGCCAGGCCGTCGGATTCGACCAACGCGCGTTCGCAGCGCAGCGCGAGCTGGTGCGCGTCACGGTACTGAAAGTGCAGCACGTGCTCGAACAGCATCTCCACCACTTCGTGCATGGTGATGTAGCGGTCGATGTCGTAGCGCTTGCCGCGGTAGGTAAGATGCATCGGCAGTTGATGGTCGATGTAAACCTTCTTGCCGTCCTTGCTGCACGAGCCGACGTAAGGCACGTCGAAATCGCGAATCACACGCACCGATTTCATTACCGCGTTTGCCGCTTCGTCCAGAATGCGGCTGTTCACCAGCCATTCGCCTTCCTGCGGCCGATGTCCCCAGCTCATACGCGTGCTCCTTAGAAATGATTGGAGGGCTGATCGAATTTCGCTCTTGCCTACACCGCCGCGCTTCCACAACCTCCGAAAGCACTGCTGCGCAATGGTTTCCGTCCCCTCGACTCAAAGAGGGCAAAACAGTGGTGACCGAACCTTGAGTAACATTGCGGATCCGCGGAGTTCGCGTCAGGCGCAGTCTAGCCCCGCGTTTTGACCGCGTCACGCGCTGCGTCATAATCGCGGAATGAGCGACGAACGCGATCCGAAGATCGAGCCGTACAAGGGTCCGGCGGGCGGCTGGGGTTCGGTGAAGTCGGTGGCGAAGATACTGAAGCGCGAGAAGGTGCCGATTCCTTCGACGGTCAAGGAGCTGTGGCGGCAGAACAAGCCGCGTGGTTTCACCTGCGTCTCCTGCGCGTGGCCGCAACCGGAGCATCCACTCACCTTCGAATTTTGTGAGAACGGCGCCAAGGCCAGCGCGTGGGAATTGACCTCGCTGCGCGTCACGCCGGAGTTTTTCGCGCAACACACGGTTTCCGAATTGCGTGACTGGAGCGACCACGACCTGGAACAGGCGGGTCGCTTGACGCATCCGATGCGCTACGACCACGCAAGCGACAAATACGTCGCCTGCGAATGGGAAGAAGCGTTCGCGGCGATCGGCGAAGAATTGAAAAGACTGCGGGCGGATCCGAAATCGGTGGTGTTCTACGCCTCGGGCCGCGCGTCGCTGGAGACGAGTTATCTCTACGCGTTGTTCGCGCGGCTGTACGGCAACAACAATCTGCCCGATTCGTCCAACATGTGCCACGAGCCGACGGGAGTGGCGTTGCGCCAATGCATCGGCACTTCGGTCGGCACCGTGGTGCTGGATGATTTCGAACACACCGATTGCATCTTCTTCTTCGGCCAAAACGCGGGCGTCAACAGCCCGCGCATGCTGCATGACCTGCAGAAGGCGGCGAAGCGCGGCGTTCCAATTATCGTTTTCAATCCGCTGCACGAGCGCGGGCTGGAGCGTTTCACGAATCCGCAAAGTCCGGGCGAGATGTTGACTGGCCACGAGACCCCGCTAGCCACGCAATATCACCAAGTGAAAGTCGGCGGCGACATCGCCGCGATTGCGGGCCTGTGCAAGTCACTGCTGGCGCTGGACGATCAAGCACAGAGGAGTGGTGCGGCGCGCGTTATAGATCAGGAATTCATAACCCGGAATTGCCACGGCTTCGAGGAATTTGACGCCTGGCTTCGCGCGCTGTCCTGGGCCGACATAGAGGCCGCCTCGGGTCTGGCGCGCGCCGCGTTGGAAAGCGCAGCGCACGTGTACGCCAAGGCGAACGCGGTGATCGGCGTGTACGGCATGGGCCTGACGCAGCACGTGCTCGGTGAGTTCAACATCTTCATGGTGGCCAATCTGCTGCTGATGCGAGGCAACATCGGCAAGCGCGGCGCAGGGATCTGTCCGGTGCGCGGGCATTCCAACGTGCAGGGCCAGCGCACGGTCGGGATCGCCGATGATCCCAAGCTGGTGCCACTGGATCGTCTGGCCAAACAATACGGTTTCGAGCCGCCGCGCGAAAAAGGTTTGAGCACCGTCGACACCTGCGAGGGCGTGATGAATGGCACGGTGCGCGGTTTCATCGGGCTGGGCGGCAATTTCCTGCGCGCGGTGCCGGATCAGGAGCGCGTCCAGGCAGCGTGGAAGAATCTGCGGCTGACGGTGCAAATCGCCACCAAGTTGAACCGCTCGCACCTGATCAACGGGGACATCGCGTACCTGCTGCCGTGTCTCGGGCGCATCGAGCGCGTGATCGAAAACGGCAAACCGCAGGTTCTTTCAACCGAGGACTCCACCAGTTGCATTCATGCTTCGGTCGGCAAGGCTGAGCCCGCCAGCCAGGATTTGAAATCCGAAACGCGCATAGTGGCGGAACTTGCGAAAGCCACGCTGCCGCCCAATCCGCAAGTACCGTGGGATACGTGGACCAACGATTTCGCCACGATCCGCGACGCGATAGAGCAGACCTTTCCCGAGCAGTTCAAGGATTTCAACAGGCGCATGTGGCAGCCGGGCGGGTTCCATCGCCCGAATCCAGCGCGCGAGCGCGTGTGGAAGACCGACACCGGCAAGGCCAACTTCATCGTGCCGCCATCGTTGACCGCCACCGGCTTCGCGGATGCGCCGGACCGTTTTTGTCTGATGACCCTGCGTTCCAACGATCAGTTCAACACTACGGTCTACGGTTATGACGACCGCTTCCGCGGCATCCGCGGCACACGCGAGGTAGTGCTGATGAACGCTCACGACGTCGCGCGTCTGGGTTTGCGCGATGGACAATTGGTGAGCCTCGTCGCGGACGCGGACGATGGCGTGCGGCGCGAGGTGCGTGGCCTGCGCGTGGTCAGTTACGACATCCCGCGCGGCTGCGTCGGCGGCTATTACCCCGAATGCAATCCATTGATCGCGCTGTCGCACTATGCTCTGCAGAGCAAGACGCCGGCGGCCAAGTCGGTGCCGGTGCGGATCGTGACCTGAGAAATCCATCCGCGCGTCACCTGGCCGCCCACCATTCGCCACGAATTGTGGCGATACTGCGTACCATCCATCGGGGGGGGAGGGGACTTCCATGTTGCACTCGTCGTGCTTCAGCGCCCTGCGCCGCGGCGGTTGGATTCTGCTCGTCTGCGGTTTTCTGCTGACCGGCTGCGGTCACAATGAATCCGCTACGCCCGTTCTGCAAGGCGCGTTGACCGCAAGCTCCAGCGGCAAACCGCACAAGGCCACGTTCGGCCTGGCCTCGGCCGGTTCGGAGGTGCGCGACAACCAGACCGCACTGGTCTTGCGCTTCAATGCGCCGCTGGCCGCCGCGCAATCGTTCGACAATCAGGTTGCGGTCGCCGGCCCTAACGGCGAGGCGGTGAGCGGAAGCTGGAGTCTGGACGACGACAACAAGACATTGCGCTTTCCGTTCGTGCAACCGGATCAGCATTACGTGGTGACGTTGCATGCCCAGTTGCTGGCCGCCGACGGCCGTACATTGGGTCGCGATATCAAACAGGATGTCTATTCCGGCAGCGTGCCGCCGGCGATCGGCTTCGCCTCGCACGGCAGCGTGTTGCCCGCGCGCGGCACGCGTGGACTGCCGCTGGTTTCGGTGAACGTGCACGACGCCGACATCGAATTCTTCAAGGTGCACGACGACGCGCTCTCCGATCTGTATTGCGCGTATCCGCAGAACAAGCACCGCGACTCATACGAACTCGATCACGAGATCAGTACTTGGGACACCTGCGGCATGGGTCGCGTCAAGCGGCCGATCACCGAGATGGCCGATTCGGTCTACGCCAATCACTACACGCTGGGCGGAGCGGATAACGAGCGCACCGTCACCTACATCCCGGTGCAGAACGTCAAGCAGTTGTCGGCGCCAGGCGTGTACATGGCGGTGGTGAAAGCCGGCGGTACCTTCAAGGGCAGTTACGACACCGCGATCTTCTTCGTCAGCGATCTTGGCCTGCATCTGCGCGTGTATCGTGACAACTCGCTGTTGCATGTTGCGTCGCTGCGCGACGGTTCGCCGGTCGCTGAGGTCGCGATCGAAATCGACGACGCGAGCGGAGCCGCGAAACTGAAAGCCACCACCGACGCCGGCGGCAACGCGCTGATCGCGTACACCGTGAAACAGGACGACGTGCTGATCGCGCGCCATGGCGGCGATGTGTCGGTGCTGCCGTTCAACCGTCCCGCGCTGGACATTTCCAACTTCGACGTGACCGGCCGCAAGCAGGCGCCGTTCGAGGTGTACGCCTGGTCGGGCCGCGATTTGTACCGGCCGGGCGAGACATTGCGTGTTTCGGCATTGCTGCGCGATTACGACGGCAAGCCGATGAAGCCGCAGTCGCTGTTTGTGCGCATGAAGCAGCCGGATGGTCGCGCGCTTCCAGATCAAAGATTGGAACCTTCAAAACTGAACTACTTCGAATTGACGCAGGCGATTCCGGCCGACGCACCGACCGGCTCATGGCAACTGGAATTCCGCCTCGATCCGGCATCAAAGAAATCCGTGCAGGCGTTTCCATACCATGTCGAGGAGTTTCTGCCCGAGCGTTTGAAACTCGCGCTGCAAAGTCCGCAAGCACGCCTGGTCCCGGACGAACCACTGAAATTGGAGGTGGCCGCGAGTTACCTGTATGGCGCACCCGCCGATGGCAATCGTTTCACCGCTAAATTGCTGGTCGCGCCGGAAGTGCATCCGCTCGACAACCTGAAGGACACCTTCTTCGGCGATCCCACGCTCGACTTGCCGAAAGCAGCGAGCGACATCATCGACACCAAGCTCGACGCGCAAGGCGCATTGCAGCAGGACGTGAACCTGCCCGATGACGTGAAACCGGTCGCGCCGCTGGCGGTAACATTGTCCGGCAGCGTGTACGAAACCGGCGGCCGCGCGGTGACGCGCACCTTGAAGCGCGTGTATTGGCCGGCGTCGCAACTGGTCGGCGTACGACCGCTGTTCGATCCGAAGCAGGGCGCAGAAAGCGAAGGCCAGGCGGCGTTCGAAATCGTGCGTGCCGACGTCGATGGCAAACTCGTTGCCGGCACGCATTTGAGGGTGCGCCTGCAACGCGAGCTGCGAGATTTCTACTGGCTGTACGAACACGGCGACAGTTGGAAATCGGACGCCAATCAGCATCTGCAATTGATCGCGGAGAAGGAGATCGACGTCGCCGCGGGCGGCCGCGTGCATGTGGAATTTCCGGTGGAGTGGGGCGGTTATCGCGTCGAGGTGTACGACCCGGGGACGAAACTCACCACGGTGTTTCCCTTCTTCGCCGGCTGGAGTTGGGAAGACGAGAATCTCGGCAAGGAAGCGCGGCCGGACAAGGTGAAGTTGCAACTGGACAAGGCGCGCTATCGCGCGGGCGACACGATGAAAGTGACGGTGACGCCGCCGCATGACGGCCCCGGCGTGCTGCTGGTGGAATCCGATCATCTCCTCTATCTGAAAGACATCGACGCCAAAACCGGAAGCACGTTCGAGATTCCGGTGACGAAGGATTGGGAACGCCACGACGTCTATGTGTCGGCGCTGGTGTTCCGCGGCGGCGCAGCGGACGAGCACACCACGCCGGCGCGTGCGCTGGGCATCGAGCATGTGGTGATGGAGCGCGACGATCGCCGCGTCCCGCTGACATTGTCCGCGCCTGATCTGATGCGTCCGGGCAATCCGTTGAACGTCACGGTGCAGGCGAAAGGGCTAGCGGGCACGCAAGCGTTCGTCACCTTGTCGGCGGTGGATCAGGGCGTGATCGATATCACTGACTATCCGGTGCCGGATGCGTGGGCGTGGATGTTCGCGCAGCGCGCCCTGAGCGTGGACGCCTACGATCTCTACAGCCGCATCATCGAGGCGATGGACGGCGCGGAAGCCACGCTCCGCTACGGCGGCGACATGGCGGCCCAACCGCTGCCGCATGCGACGCGTCTGAATCCCAACGTCAAAATCGTGGACTTGTTCGCCGAGCCGGTGCAATTCGACGCACAAGGCCGCGCGACATTGCGCGTGGACGTGCCGGATTTCAACGGCTCGCTGCGATTGAGCGCGCTCGCCTGGAGCGCCGACAAATTCGGCAACGCCGATGGTGCGATCACCGTGCGCGCGCCGCTGGTGGTGGAGCCCAGCACGCCGCGCGTGATGGCCGCGGGCGACAGCGCGCAGATCAGCCTCGATCTGAAAAATCTTTCGGGCAATGACGGCGTGGCGAAGGTTTCGGTGAAAGCCGACGGACCGATCAGCGTCACGAATGCCACGCGTTCGGTTGCGTTGAAGGATGGCGCGGGCACCACGCTGATCGTGCCCGTGACCGCGCAGAGCGGCGCGGCGGTCGCAAAACTCGACATCCACGCCGAATTGAATGATTACACCGCGAATCGGCATTTTGAATTCGCGGTGCGCCCGGCGTGGCCGGAGCAGTTGATGACCAAACCCTACGCGATCGAAAACGGCAAGCCGCTGCAACTGGACGCCGCCGAGGCGAACGGCCTGTTCGCGTCCACCGTGCACGCGCAACTCACATTGAGCACGCTGCCGCCGCTGCCGTATCACTCGGCCTTGCGCGGCCTGCTCGATTACCCGTATGGCTGCGTCGAACAGACCACCAGCAAAGGCTACGCCGCGTTGATCCTCGATCCCGCAACGGCGAAAGCGCTGGGCTTCACCGTGACCGATGCCACGCGGCAGGCCATGGTCGAAGGCGCGTTGGCGCGGCTGGCTTCTTTCCAGGCCAGCAACGGGCATTTCAGTTTCTGGGGCGGCACGAGCCCGATCGAAACCTCCATTACGCCGTATGTCGTCGACTTCATGCTGGATGCGCGCGAAGCAGGTTTCGCCGTGCCGCAGGAGGTGTTGCAGAAGGCGTTGAAGACCCTCAACGACGATCTGCTGGGGGGCGGCCATCCGTATTTCGACTATGAGCATCACGACCACATGCGCATCGCGGACGAAGCGTATTCCGGTTTCGTGCTGGCGCGCGTCAACCGCGCGCCGCTCGGTACGCTGCGCGCGATCTTCGACAACGATCGCGGCAAGCTGGTCGCGCCGCTGCCGCTGGTACACCTTGGGCTGGCGTTGAAATTGATGGGCGACAATGAGCGCGCCCGACAGGCGATCGACGAGGCCTTCGCGTGGAAGAAGGAGCGTCCGTTGTACGTGGGCGATTATGGTTCCGATCTGCGCGATCTTGCCTTGATGGTGGCGTTGACGCATCGCTTCGGCATGAACAAGCCGGAATACGACGCCAAGCTGATCGACTGGGCGCGCAACGCGACGGCACTGGAAGCCTCGACTCATGAAAAGATGCCGTATTACCACTGGTCGTGGTCGTACCTCAGCACACAGGAGCAGAACGCGATCGCACAGGTGGCGCGCGCTTTCGGCGCTGGCAGCGGCGCGCCGCTGGTGGCGAACGTGAAGATCGGCGGCGAGAGCGAACCCGCGCCGGCGAATGCGCATCTGTGGTCGCGCGACTTGACGCTCGCGGAATTGCAGAGCGGCGTCAGTGTCCAGCCTGCCGGCAACTCCACGATCTTCGCGTCGCTGGATGTCGCCGGCATTCCGCAGAAAGCGCCTGAACCGGATGCGAGCGCGATCGACATCCGTCGCATGTGGTACACCACTGATGGCAAGCCGTGGAACGGTGACACATTGAAGGAAGGCGACAGTCTGATCGCGGAGCTCACCATCGAAGCCAAGGACGACTTGCCCGATGCGCTCGTCACCGATCTGCTGCCGGGTGGATTGGAGGTTGAGAACCTGAACCTCGGCGGCGTGCAGCAATGGGAAGGTGTGGTGGTAGACGGCATCCAGATGGACCAGCACACCAATGCCGCCGACATCGTGCACGAGGAATATCGCGACGACCGCTACGCGGCGGCGCTGAAGCTGCGTCGCGGCGAAGCTTCGCACCTGTTCTATCTGGTGCGCGCGGTGACACCCGGGCACTACACCGTGCCGCCGCCTCTGGCCGAGGACATGTACCGGCCCGCCTTGCGCGGCGTCGGCAAGGCCGTGCCGGAAAAGGTGACGGTGGCGGAGCCGTAAAGGTGCGCAGACGCTTGCGCTGCGGATTGTTTGCATGCGCGCTCGCGCTGGTGTTCCTGCTGCTCACCGCCGTCGTCCTCGATCGCGTGTTCCCGCCGCCGCTGCCGAAATCCGGCGGCGGCAGCACGGTGGTGCTGGCGCGCGACGGCACGCCGCTGCGCGCGTTCGCCGATGCCGATGGCGTGTGGCGTTACCCAATCACAGCGAAGCAGGTTTCGCCGTTGTACCTGCAAGCGCTGCTGACTTACGAAGACCGCTGGTTCTGGAAACATCCGGGCGTCAATCCCTATGCACTGGCGCGCGGATTGTTGGGCGGCCTGCTGCACGGACATGTCGTTTCCGGCGGTTCGACGTTGACGATGCAGGTCGCGCGCATCATCGAACCGATCCCGCACACTTTCCGCGGCAAGTGCATACAGATATTGCGCGCGCTGCAACTTGAAGCGCATCTGTCGAAAGCGCAGATTCTGGACATCTATCTCAACCGCGCGCCGTTCGGCGGCAACATTGAGGGCGTGGAAGCCGCCTCGTGGGCGTATCTCGGAAAAAGTTCCGCGCATCTCTCCCGCGCGGAAGCGGCATTGCTGGCGGTACTGCCTCAGTCGCCCAGCCGCCTACGCCCGGATCGCAACCCGCAACTCGCGCGTGCGGCGCGCGACAAGGTGCTGCGCCGCATGCGCGACTCGCAGGTGTGGAATGCGACAGAAGTGAATGCGGCGACGATGGAGCCGGTCTCGGCGCGTTCATTGCGCGCGCCGATGAACGCCGCGTTGCTCGCTCAACGTTTGCACGACGCGAGGCCGGACGCGCGGCGCATCGTCACCCCCATCGACGCCGAGATGCAGCGCGCTGCTGAGGCGCGCGTGGCCGATTACCTCGCGCGCCTGCCCCCGCGCAGTTCAGTCGCGGTGCTGGCCGTGGAGAACGCATCACTCGAAGCGCGCATCTACATCGGCACCGGCGCATTCGCCGATCCCGAACGCGCCGGACACGTGGACATGGTGCGCGCGCCGCGTTCGCCTGGTTCCACGTTGAAACCTTTTCTCTACGGCCTCGCACTCGACGACGGATTGATCGAATCGCAAAGCTTGCTGGTGGACGCGCCGCAGGATTTCGATGGCTATCGGCCGGGCAATTTCGACGAGGCGTTCAACGGGCCGGTGAGCGTCACCGAAGCCCTGCAGCGTTCGCTCAACGTGCCGGCGGTGGACCTGCTGGATCGCGTTGGCCCCGCGCGCTTCGCCGCGCGCTTGCAGAACGGCGGGGTAGATCTACAACTGCCCGAAGGCGCGAAGCCGAATCTTTCGATCATCCTCGGCGGTGCCGCGACCAAGCTCGAGGATCTGGTTGGCGCCTACACCGCATTTGCGAATGCGGGTGTGGCGGGCGCGCCGCGGTACACGTCGGAACAGAAACCACGACGGCGCAGACTGCTTTCCCCCGGAGCGGCGTGGATCGTGCGCGACATCCTCTCCAACAATCCCGCCGATGTGGAAGGCGCGCCGATCGCGGGCACAACCGATCATGCCAACCTCGCCTGGAAGACCGGCACCAGTTACGGCTATCGCGACGCCTGGGCGGTCGGCGTCAACGACCGCTGGACCATCGGCGTGTGGATCGGCCGTCCCGACGGCACACCATCGCCCGGTCAGTACGGTGCGGTGACGGCATTGCCATTGTTGTTTCAGATGGCCGACATGCTGCCCGCGCGCGGTGGCTTGCACCAGCCGAAACCGATGGCGGTGCGTGGGGTTGATATCTGCTGGCCACTCGGTGGCGCGGCCGAGCAAACCGATCCTTCGCTGTGCCGGCAGCGCCGTCATGCCTGGGTGTTGAACGATGCCCTGCCGCCAACGTTTCCAGATCGCGGCAACGGCGCGTGGATGGATCCGCGCCTGGTCTTGCGTGTGGATGGGCAGGGACATCGCCTGAGCGCGGGGTGTCACGGCAAAGGCGAACATACGATCACGGTCGCGCGTTGGCCGGCGCTGGTAACGCCGTGGCTGAGCGTGGATGACCGCGAAAAGGAAACGCTTCCCGCCTTGGCCGCCGGTTGCTCTTCGGATGCGCTGGAGCGCGCCGGCGTGATCCGCATCACCGGATTGAACGAAGATGCCGTGCTGCGGCGCGCGCCGAATTCCGGCAAGCCGTTGCGCGTCACGCTGCACGCGCTCGGCGCGCAGGCTCCGGTGCAGTGGTTGATGGATGGGCGCCTGCAGGCAAGCGCCGTGGGCAACGCGCCGGTCACGCTCAGCTTCGATCAGCCCGGCGCACATCGCCTCACCGCGCTGACGAACGATGGCGCATGGGACAGCGTGGCGTTTTCGGTGCTCGGTACGCAGACCGTGCGGCATTGAAGAGCCGGATCACGCTGCTTCGCGAGCCCCGGATTCGATCAGTCGATACGCGCGCTGCAACGCGGTCTCGCGCTGCTCGGCGCCAAAGTTCAAGCCTTCCGCGCGGACGATTTCGATATCGCCGATGCCGATGAAGCCGAACACGTGACGCAGATATTTTTCCTGGAAATCGGCGGCGGCTCCGCCCTGATAGGCGCCGCCGCGCGCGGAGGCCACGATCACGCGCTTGCCGCCGGCCAGGCCTTCGGGGCCGTGTTCGGTGTACCGAAACGTTTCGGAAGTATGTACTTGGCTAAAGCCTAGACCGATTGCCGCACAAGAGAAAGCCCGCACTACGCGGGCTTCTTCTTTTTCGGCTTCGGTTTTGGATCGTCAGGCCATCCTTCTGCCGGGCGCTCTTTCTTGAGAGCGTCGCCGATGGCCTTCTCCCATGGCTTGTTGAGCTTGACGCGCTCAGGCTCGGGGCCAGACTTATTCTTCCGTTTCTGGCTTGCCATCGGTATCTGGCTTCTGGACGGATCGGCTGATCTTACGCTTCACGATGGTTAGCCAGTCCTCAATGTCCTTGAGAGAGTCCGGACTCAAGAGCGCGGGCCATTCAATGGTCACAGCTCCTTCCTCGATTGAAAAAACATCTTGCCGCATAGGAGTCTCACTATTTGCAGACCGTCGCTGCATACCTCGCTGGGGTGACGGTTGCTGATCCGAATCAATATTGGACGCGCCCGTTTCACTCTCATGACCATTAGGCGATTCACGCCCAGATGCGAGGTCATCATATAACTTCTTGGCTTCCGTGACCAGCTCCATTGTTTCACGATAGGCGCGGATGGGGGCGTCCACGGTGGAAGGCGAGAACCCGCGCTTCAGGAGGTAGGCACGTATGTTTTCATCACTAGGAACCGTTTCCCCGTAGTGTTCCTTGAGTTCTGAGAACAAGCTGGGGCTGAAAGCTGCGGCCACTACCAACTTCGCGCGATCCTTTGAATCCCTCGGTTCTACAAGGATCGCCAGAGCCTCAGGGCTTATCTTGAGCTGCTTACCTTCGTCCAAAAGCAGACCGTACTTCTTAAGCGCAGACAGCGCCGTAGCTGACGCGCCGTTTATACCGCTGTAGCCAAGGGCCTTGGCCATCACTTCGGGGTCTGCCTTATGCGTGTGCTCTTTCTCATAGATTTTCCGGGCGGCCTCAATCGAAGCCGGCAGACTCATTGCTGGGTAATTCGGACTGCGAACACGGGCCATGACGGCGTCTCCTGTTTCTACGGAGACAGACGATACAAGATATCCCAGTATCACGTCAAGGAGTCGCGATATTTCTCGCGTTAGTGACGATAGTTGACAACAGTTTATCGCGCGAGGAGAATGCACCCATGGTCGCAAGAGGCACCCGAATGAGGAGAGCTTGAGCCGCTGCATTCCGTCCAGCTTGGACGGCAGTGTCGCCGAGTGCAGCGGCCAAAAAGAAGGCCCGGCAAGCTGGCTAGAGCTTCCGGGCCGTGGTGACAAGCCGTCCACCTTGTGTGCCGACGTGGTGGAAATGGTAGACACGCGGACCTAGGAAGTCCGTGGGCGCCGTTGCTAGCGGAGTACGCCCGTGCCGGTTCGATCCTGGCCGTCGGCAGTTTTCATTCTACAGCAGAAGCAGGTGTGCGATACGTGAGCCGTTTCCCTTCTGCGGCCTGTATTGCGGCTGTCGTCCGTTCGCCATCTTCAAGATGGCGATTGTTGTAGCGGAACTCAAACTCAGCCATGTAGCGGTGCAAATGCTCCTTGCTGACCGCGTGGTAGATGCCATTGATCCCGCGCTTCACTATCGAGAAGAACCCCTCTATGGTGTTGCTGTGAACGTCGCCGCGCACATATTCTCGGGCGCTGTGGCAAACGGTTTGGTGTCCACCCGCGAACTCCGCGCCGATACCCGTGTAGGCGCTGTTTTCGTCGGTGATGATGCGAGCCGACGCATGCACGTCCTCTCGGATGGCGTCCTTCAAGGTCTTGCCGGTCACGTTCGCGATAGGGCGCGTCTTGACCCGTCCGCCGCGCTCGACCATCGCCAGCACACACTGCTTCTTGGTGCCGCGCCCGCGCTTGCTGACGCCCTTGTAGCGCGGCTTGCCGCCCACATAAGTTTCATCCACCTCAACTTCACCGCCGAGAGGACCGACTACAGAATCCGCCATGGCGAACCGGATGCGGTGAAGCATGAAAAGTGAAGACTTGTAACTAAGCCCCGTCTGGCGATGAATCTCCAAGGCACTAACGCCCTTCTTTGAAGTGGCGGCGCGCCAGAACGCAAAGCACCAGTGGCGAAGCTCCGCGCGGCTATCTTCAAACACGGTGCCAGTCCGAACGGTGAATTGCTGGCTCGGATGCTTTTCGCGGCAGCGCCAACGATAATCGGCTTGACGCTCGCCAGTCCTGCTGTCGCGCATCTGGTACACGTTCAAGCTGCCGCAGCGCGGGCAGGCTGGATGCGCGCCCCAACGCTGCTTTTCCATGAACTCGACCGCTGCCGCTTCATCCGCGCACGCCAGAGGGATCGCTTCAAGCGTCGGATCGTTCTTCGTTGAGCGGTTTTGAACCTTTGCCATGACGTTCTCCTACCTTGGAGAACATTTTACATGACTAAATAGGTTTCGTCAAGTACATACTTCCGAAACGTTTTGCCCGCGATCAAGATACGGTCGATCCAGGCTTTCAGCTGCGAGGGAATGGTGAAATTGTACATCGGCGCACCGATCACCACGATATCGGCGGCGAGGAATTCGTCCAGCAGTTCCGCATTGTGCCGCGCGCAGGGATGACTTTCCGCCAGCGCTGGGGTGAAATGCGGCAGGCTTTGCACGGCAAGATCGCGATAGTCGATTTTCATTTCGGGATGTTCCGTCCGCAGGCGCGCGACGATGGCGGCGCTCAACGCGCGCGAAGCAGAAGTTTCGCCCAGAACGCTGGAATCGATATGCAGCAGGTTCATGTCTATTCCTGAAATGCACGACACATGGCGTGTTCGTGCACAAATTAAGCGCTGGACGCTCGCCTGATAAGGCATCGATAATCGAACGGATTGTTCGTCCGCGGAAACGATCATGCTGCGCGCTCCCGAGACGGTGCCGGATCTCAACGACCTGTATTTCTTCGCGATGGTGGTCGAGCACGGCGGATTCTCCGCGGCGGCGCGTGCGCTCGGCGTGCCGAAGTCGCGGCTGAGCAAGCGCATAGCCGGGCTGGAAGAACGGCTGGGCGTGCGCCTGTTGCAGCGGACCACGCGCCGGTTCGTCGTCACGGAGGTCGGCGAGCGCTTTCATAGCCATTGCCAGGCGGTGCTGGAGGAGGCGCGCGCCGCGCAGGAAGCCGTGGACGAATTGCGTGCCGAACCGCGCGGCGTCGTGCGGGTGAGCTGTCCCGTTTCGCTTGCGCAGACGGTGATCGCCTATCTGCTGCCGGATTTTCTCTCGCGGTATCCGAAGGTGCAGGTGCGCCTGCTCTCGAGCGATCGGCGCGTGGATGTGGTCGGAGAAGGTTTCGATGTGGCGATCCGGGTGCGCACCAGACTCGACAGCGATGCCGAACTGGTGCTGCGTAATTTCGGTTTCTCGAACGTGCTGCCGGTCGCGAATCCTGCATTGCTCGTAACGCACGGGCGTCCGCGACAGCCGGCGGACTTGTCGGCATTCCCGGCCTTGTCGCTGCTGGAGGGCGATGGCGTGCACGAATGGGAATTGATCGGGCCTGGCAAGCAACGGATCAAGGTGGAAATCCATCCGCGGCTGGTTTGCGGCGATTTCAGCGTGATGCTGGAAGCCGCGCGGCGCGGCATTGGTGTTGCGTTGCTGCCGGAGTTCGTGTGCGCGCCAGCGGTTGCACGCGGCGAACTCGAAGTGCTGCTTCCGCGGTGGAGCGCGCCGCAAGGCGTGATGCATTTCGTGTATCCCAGCCGGCGCGGACTGCTGCCGGCGGTGCGTGTCTTCGTCGATTTCCTGGCCGAGCGCCTGCCCGAAGCCACGCAACGCAAGCACGAGGAATGCAGGCGGCGCGCCTTATGAGGAGCAGGCTGCGTGCTAGCATTCCACCTCTTCCGCACGCTGACGGAACGCCGATGCAGATCGAGACCAAGCTGCCGAAAGTCGGAACGACCATTTTCACCGTGATGAGTCAGCTCGCGCTGGAGCACAAGGCGGTGAATCTCGGGCAAGGTTTTCCGGATTTCGATCCGCCGCCGAACCTGCGCGACGCGCTGGCGCGCGCGATGAACGAGGGGCGCAATCAATATGCGCCGATGAGCGGTATTCCGAAATTGCGCGAACAGATCGCACTGGCGACCGAGCGCGACTATGGCCGCCGCGTCAGCGCGGACACCGAGGTCACCGTGACATCCGGCGCGACCGAAGCGATCTTCGCCGCAATCGCAGCAACCGTGCACGCGGGCGACGAGGTGATCGTGCTCGACCCCTGCTACGACTGCTACGAACCTGCGATCGCGCTGGCCCGCGCGCAAACCGTGCACGTACCACTGCGCCTGCCGGATTTCTCCGTGGACTGGCAGCGTGTGCGCGACGAAATCACGCCGAAGACGCGGCTGATTATCGTCAACACGCCGCACAATCCATCTGGCGCGATCTTCGAGCAACGCGATCTGGATACGCTGGCGGAAATCGCGACGCAACACGGCCTGTTGGTGTTGTCCGACGAAGTGTACGAACACATTGTTTTTGATGGCGCGCAGCACATGAGCGTGCTGCGCAAACCGGAACTGGCCGAGCGAAGCCTGGTGGTGAGTTCCTTCGGCAAGACCTGGCACTGCACGGGATGGAAGGTCGGCTACTGTGTGGCGCCGAAACTGCTGACCGCGGAATTCCGCAAGGTGCATCAATATCTGACGTTCTGCACCTTCCAGCCGGCGCAATGGGCATTCGCGGAAGTGATGGAGAGCGACCCCCAGCACGTGGCAGATCTGGCGCCGTTCTATCAATCCAAGCGCGACCGTTTCCGCGAACTGCTTGCGGGCTCAAAATTCAAATTGCCGCCCGTGCGCGGCAGTTACTTCCAGCTCGCGGACTATTCGGCCATCCGCGACACCGATGATCTGAATTTCTGCGAATGGCTGGTACGCGAAGCGGGCGTGGCGGCGATTCCGGTTTCCGCGTTCTATGAAACCGCGCCGGAGGCGAAGCTGATCCGCTTCTGCTTTGCCAAGAGCGATGAAACGCTGGTCGCGGCGGCGGAGCGCCTATGCAAGCTCTGAACGTTTCGCTGGTGCAGGGCAATACGCGCTGGCACGATCCAGCCGGCAATCGGGAATACTACGGTTCACTGATCGCGCCGCTGCACGGCCGCACCGATCTGATCGTGCTGCCGGAAACTTTCACCAGCGGTTTCTCCAACGAGGCGATCGCGCAAGCCGAAACGATGGACGGGCCGACGGTCGCCTGGCTGCGCAAGCAGTCGAAAACACTGGATGCAGCGATCACCGGCAGTGTGCAGTTGCGTGCGGATGACAAAGTGTTCAATCGCTTGTTGTTCGTTACGCCTGACGGCGAAGTGCGGCATTACGACAAGCGGCATCTGTTCCGCTACGCCGATGAGCACAAGCGCTACGCGGCGGGGCGCGAGCGGCTGATCGTGCAATGGCGCGGCTGGAAGATCTGTCCGCTGGTCTGCTACGACCTGCGCTTTCCGGTGTACTCGCGCAACCGTCACAATCCGCAGCATGGTTTCGATTACGACCTCTTGATCTACGTCGCCAACTGGCCTTCGCCGCGCGCGTATGCCTGGAGCACCTTGTTGCGCGCGCGCGCAATCGAGAATCTCTGCTACGTCGCCGCCGTCAATCGCGTCGGTGTCGATGGCAACGGCCATGAATACGCCGGCGCCAGCGCGGTGCTCGATTTTCTCGGCCAGCCGTTGTCACAGGACAGCGATCAGGAACTGGTAACGACGACCACGCTATCCATGCCAGAACTCGCGGCTTATCGCGAGCGTTTTCCGGCGTGGATGGATGCGGACGCTTTTACACTGAGCGACTGATTACAGAATCGTGAGCACCGCTTTCGGCGGTCTTCCGATCGCGGCCCTGCCGTTGGCGAACACGATCGGCCGCTGGATCAAGACCGAATGTTTGGCCATCGCGGCGATCAACTGCCGGCGGGTGAGCTTCGGATCATCCAGCCCGAGGCGGGCGTATTCGGCTTCGTCGCGGCGCATCAGTTCGCGCGGCTCTAGTTTCAGCAGATCGAGAACACGCGAGAGTTCGCGCGCATCCGGCGGATGCCTCTGATAATCGACGACGATCGGCTCGATGCCGCGTTCGCGCAACAGTTCCAGCGTGCCGCGCGATTTGGAACAGCGCGGGTTGTGCCAGATGGTGACTCGCGCGGCCACCTCAGCGGTCGCGGTGCGGACGGTTGCCACGATGCGGACCGCGGCCACGTCCTCCGTCGCGCGAACCGCCCGGCCCGGAGCCGCGAGCGTCGTTACGGTTTTCGCCGGCGAACCAGGTGCGCACCGAGGGCAGTTCCTGACCGGGTGCCACGCCGCGGCGTTTCTTCTTGCGTTTGCGTTGCGGAGTTTCCGGGCGCGCGATGTTGCCGTTCACTTCGCCGCGCGGCGGACCGCGTCGGCGCTTGCCACGGCCGGGCGCAAAATCATCCGGACGCACGCGGTCGAACGCGGTCAGTTCGCGCGCTTCGTGGTGGTGCACGCCGGTCCACGCCTTGGGCGCGTGTTCGGCGGGGCGCACCTCGGTGACCATGCGCCGCGCGTTGCGTTGATGCAGCACGGGTTTCAGGGTGAGCGTGGGTTGCGGCTCGCTGATGCCGGCCAATTCGCGCAGGTCGCGCACGCTTTCCGGCGACAGCATTTCGTGCGCGCCGGGCCGCAGGCTGCGTGGCAATTCGATGTTGCCGTAGCGGATGCGTTTTAACCGGCTGACTGGAAATCCCTGCGAATCCCAGAGACGCCGCACTTCGCGGTTACGACCTTCGTGCAGCACCACGCGGAACCATTGATGGCTGCCGTCGCCGCGGTTGACCACATGGATCTCGTCGAACTTCGCGGGACCGTCTTCGAGTTGCACACCGGCTTTCAACTTCGCCAGCGTTTCATCCGGCACTTCGCCGTGCACGCGGCAGAGGTATTCGCGCGCGATTTCATTGGACGGATGCATCAGCGCGTTGGCAAGTTCACCGTCGGTGGTCAGCAGCAGCAGCCCGGTGGTATTGGTGTCGAGGCGACCGACGGCGATCCAGCGCGCGCCACGCAAGTGCGGCAAATTCTCGAACACCGTCGGGCGCCCTTCGGGATCGTCTCGCGTTGTGAGCTCGCCCTCGGGCTTGTGATAGATCATCACCTCGGCCTCAAGGCGGCGTTCGCTTGCGACCACGAACTGCTTGCGATCGACCTCCACTCGATCGCCCGCGCGCACGCTGGAGCCGGTTTGCGCGGCCACGCCGTTGACCAGCACTTCACCTGCGGCGATGCGCTCTTCCAGCATGCGGCGCGAACCGAGGCCCGCGTTCGCCAGCACCTTGTGCAGGCGCTCTTCCAGTGCGCCACCGTTGGGCGCTTCGCTGCGTTTCAGGCTCAGCACGCCGCGGGGCGAGTTCATGCGCGGTTCTCCGCACGCTCGATTTCTGTTGCAGTGTCGGCCATTTCGGATTCGCTCTGTGTGTCTTCGGGTTCGGCGTGTTGTACACCGTCGGTATCGACGCCGGCCACCAGCGTCAGTTGCGGTTCGATGTCTTCCAGATCGCGGATTTCCGCCAATGTCGGCAACTGATCCAGGGATTTCAGATTGAAATAGTCGAGGAACATGCGAGTGGTGCCGAACAACGCCGGTTTGCCGGGCACGTCGCGATAACCGACCACGCGGATCCATTCGCGTTCTTCCAGCGTGCGCATGATGCTTTGCGCCACGGACACACCGCGGATCTGCTCGATCTCGCCACGCGTGATGGGCTGCCGGTAGGCGATCAATGCCAAAGTCTCTAGCAACGCGCGCGAATACTTCGTCTGCCGTTCCGTCCACAGCCGCGCGACCCATGGGTGCACTGCTTCGCGCACCTGGTAGCGGAAACCGGACGCCACTTCGACCAGTTCCACGCCGCGGCCCTCGCATTCGCCCTGCAATGCGGTCAATGCCTGCGCCAGATCGGCATTGCTCACCGCTTCCTCTTCGGCGAACAGTGCGGCCAGCATCGGCAGCGTCAGCGGTTGCTGGGCAGCGAGCAGGGCGGCCTCGACGATGTTCTTCAATTTGTCCTGTTCCACTTGCGCCTCATTTTGAGAGCTCTGAACGACTCCATACAGAATTTGCCTTGAACAGACTTGAATTGACGCACACCCGAATTCAAGCTCCGCAGCAGCACCTGAAAACAAAGGCGTGTTTGCTGCGTGCGGCACATCCCAAGTGCCGCATGGAAACTCTGATGGATCAGAGTTTCCTAAGCTTCAGTCGCGCGCGCCTTCAAATAGATCGTCGCCAGTGGCTGTTCCTGCACGATCTCGATCAGCCGGTCCTTGGCCAGTTCCAGCAGCGACAGAAAAGTCACCACTACGCCCATGCGTCCTTCGCTCACATCGAACAACGACTCGAAACGATGGAACGCGCCGTCGTTCAGACTGCGCAGGACCTCGCCCATGCGCTGCCGCACCGACAGCGGTTCGCGCGCGACCGCGTGATGGCCGTACAGCTCAGCGCGCTTCAGCACGTCGCGCAACGCGAGCAGCATTTCGCGCAGGTCCACTGGCGGCGGCAACTTGACGACTTGCCGGTCCGGCACGAAAGCATTGGCGACATCGATGTCGCGCTCCAGCCGCGGCAGTGCATCGATGTCCTCCGCCGCCTTTTTGAAACGCTCGTACTCTTGCAAGCGCCGCACCAGCTCGGCGCGCGGGTCTTCCTCGGCGCCTTCCTCTGCCGGAGGCCGCGGCAGCAGCAGGCGTGACTTGATCTCGGCCAGGATCGCCGCCATCACCAGATATTCGGCCGCGAGCTCCAGCCGCAGCTCGCGCATCACCTCGATGTATTCCATGTATTGCCGGGTGATCTCGGCGACCGGGATGTCGAGTATGTCCAGATTCTGCCGCCGGATCAGGTACAGCAACAGATCCAGCGGTCCCTCGAAAGCTTCGAGAATGACTTCCAGCGCATCCGGCGGGATGTACAAATCCTGTGGCATTTGCACGATCGGCTGGCCGCGCACCACCGCCAGCGGCATTTCCTGCTGCTGCGGCGTGTGCGAAGACGGGGCGATCAATTCGCCCGCTTGCGGCGCTGCGCTGGTCTGCGCTGATTCGGTGCTCATGCGGATGGTTCTGTCGGATCGCGCGGGCAGGAAAGATCACTTCCCGCGTGCGCGATCCGAGCGATCGCAAAACAATACGCCGAAATGGAAGTTCGGCAGGAGGCTTCGACTGATCGGGCCGCATAGGCGGCGGGATGGAAGCGTGCGGGCGGCAGATGCCTGCGTACTGCCCCAATTGCCGCTCGCAGGAATAGGGTACGAGGATGCGGGGTGCAAGTCCAGTCGTGCATGGGGATGTAGCCGTGCAAGGCGCTTTGTTGGAAGTTTGCCACCCACCGCAAGGATGCCATCCGTGGCGGAAACGGTCCGCCAAGACGCCATCATGGAGAGCCTGGTGGCCCGCGATTTGCTTGTGTTTCGAAAACAGGGGTGGGAGATGCAGTCAACGATGGCAGCCGAGGAAGAATCGGAGCAGAACTCGCGGGCGGAGGGGTTCGGCGGTTTGCGCCATGCGCGCATGAAACGGCAGACGGCTGTGCTGATGAGCCGCCGCGGCGACGTGTGGACGACCGAACTGGAAGACATTTCCGCCACCGGAGCGTTGCTCGCGCGACCTGATCGCTGGCAGGGCGAGCCCGGCGATCTGTGGGTGCTCGACATGCTGTTTCACGACAATCTCAATATCCACCTGGAAGCGCGTGTGGCGCGGTTGTCGCAGCAGCGAATCGGCTTCGAGTTCGCGCGCATCCCGGAGGACAAGCAGGCGCCGCTATGGAATCTGCTCGGGGGTTACGCCGATACGCTGGAACCCTGGGGCGATGAAGAAGTAGAGGATTGAGCGGCGTCCACGCGTTTTCACGAACCGGTACGTTGCCGGAGGCGAGCGCCTCCGGCAACGCGGACTTCCCTGCTGTCAATGCGGGTGATCGTGGTCGTCGCGGCGGTCACGCGGCGCGGGGGCCGGTGGACGAGGTTGCGCCGCACGATTCATCGTGTGCATCTGTGGCGGGGCATGGTTTTGGTGCGGCATCTCGTATTGTGCGTTCGGTTCGCGCGGCATCTGCGGTGTGGCTTGACTGCGCTCGAACTGGCCGCGTTGCGGCGCCATGTTTGCGCGTTCGGGTGCAAAACCGCGTTCGCTTGATTGCATGCGCTCCGGCGGCATGCCGTCGTTGGCGCGGGGCGCGTGCACGAAACCATCCGGTCGCGCCATCGCCGCATTGTGCGGAGCCATCGCAGCCGCGTGCGGCGCGCTCATCGCGGTTTCATTGCGAACCACGTGCGGTGAGGCGAAGTTACCGGGGCGCGGCGTGGCCAGGATGCCCGGGTTGCCGTGATTGACCGAGAACCGTTGCTCCGGATTGCGCATGGCCAGATCGCGCTGGCGCAGTTGCGCCGGGGTCGGATCGAAATGGCGTTCATTGGCTGCGGCGAGCTGCTGGGGCGTCGGCCTCGCTTCGATGCCGCCGCGGCCACCGTTGTAGCTGACGCGATTGACCGTGCTGTTGTTGTAGTTGTTGACGACCGTTTTATCGACGTACACGTTTCGGATATTGGTTACGTTGATGTTGTTGACTGCGCGGTTGTAATAGAAATCGCGTCCGTGCCAGTAGCCGCCGACGTAGCCGACGCCGAAGTAGCCGAAACCGTAATTGATGCCGCCGTAGAAGCCCACGCGCGGCCCCCAGTAGCCCGGATGCCAGCGGTAGAAACCTGCATCCCAACCCCACCAGCCCGGCGTCCACAGCACTCCAACTTCGGGTGGCAGCACCCAAGTGCCCGGCACCCAGTAATACTCGGTTCCGTCCCACGCCCAGTAGCCGGGCGTCCAGATGTAACCGGGGCCTGGCGCGACCGGCTGCACATAAACCGGCAGCGGAGGCGGCGCGATGCCGACGGAAATGCCGATGCTGACGAACGCGGCGGCAGGCAATGGGGCGGACAGTAGCGGCGCACCCAGCAGGCCGGTGAGCATCGCGCTTTTCAACAAGGTGGTGCGAAACATGGGCTTCTCCCGTAGTGGACCCATTGCCAAAACGCGGCGGGGATCGAGCATGTTGACGAGCCCCTGACAGGCGCTTAGCGGGCATTCAATGATGCACCCCGGGAGATGAATCAACGGTTTCTCGGGTAGGGCCTGCCATCCCTGTGTGTGTATCCGGCTTCTCGGCCAGGTCCGATATGCATGTCGATATCGGGATACTCGCAAACGTCTTGATCCGGCTTGCGCGAGCCGATTTCCAGGCAACGCGCGACCTCACCCGTGCGATTGATGAAGTGATGACCGTTGCCGTCGTTTTTCGGGAAGGCCGCGCAGTCCCCCGCGCGCAAGACATGCTCGCCGCTGTCATCGATCAGGATCAGTTCGCCTTCCAGCACCCAGACGAATTCGTCTTCCAACGAGTGCCAATGCCGCTGGCTGGACCATGCGCCCGGCGGAAGTTCGAGCAGATTCACACCGAAGTCGGTCAGACCGCCGGCGTCGCCCAGGCGTTGGCGTACGCGCGTCGAGCAGGGTTCATCGAACGGCGCCGGATAAGACGACCCTACGCGACGCAGCACGGATTCAATATCAATCTTTGGCACGCGCCTTCTCCGCATCGCGCAATTCGCGCCGCAGGATCTTGCCGACGTTGCTCTTGGGCAGCGAGTCGCGGAACTCGATGTATTTGGGACGCTTGTACCCGGTCAGTTCGTCGTGGCAATACTGCTTCAGTGCCTCCACAGTCAGCGCGGGATCCTTCTTCACCACGAACAATTTGACCACCTCGCCGGAGTGCTCGTCCGGTACACCGATTGCGGCGACTTCCAGCACGCCAGGATAGCGCGCCACCACGTCTTCGATCTCGTTGGGATAGACGTTGAAGCCGGAGACCAGGATCATGTCCTTCTTGCGATCCACGATGTAGAAGAAACCTCGTTCGTCCATGCGTGCAATATCGCCGGTACGCAGCCAACCGCCGTCCGTCAGCACCTTCGCGGTTTCGTCCGGGCGATTCCAGTAGCCCTTCATCACCTGCGGGCCGCGCACCACCAGTTCGCCGGTTTCGCCGACCGGTTGCGGCTGGTCGTCTTCGGACCAGATCGCGACATCCGTGCTCGGCAGAGGCAGACCGATCGCGCCGTTGTAGTCCTTCAGATCGGGCGGGTTGATGCACACACCCGGCGAGGTTTCCGTCAAGCCGTAGGCTTCCAGCAGCGTGCAGCCGGTGACGCGTTTCCATTTTTCAGCGACCGCACGCTGCACCGCCATGCCGCCGCCCAGCGAAATGCGCAGGTGCGAAAAATCGACTTGCTCGAAACCAGGCGTGTGCAGCAGGCCGTTGAACAAGGTATTGACGCCCGGCAGGATCGAAAATGGAACCGACTTCAACGTCTTGACGAAACTTCGCATGTCGCGCGGATTCGTGATCAGGACGGTGTTCGCGCCCAGCCGCATGAACACCATGACGCACGCGGTCAGCGAGAAGATGTGATACATCGGCAGTGCCGCGATCGCGACCTCCTTGCCTGGCTGCAGCCAGTGGCCGATCCACGCGTGAACCTGCAGCATGTTGGCGACCATGTTGCCGTGCGTGAGCATCGCGCCCTTGGCCACGCCGGTGGTACCGCCGGTGTACTGCAGAAAGGCGAGGTCGCCGTGATCGAGCGCGGTCCTCGGGGTCTGCAGCCTTGCGCCGCGTTTCAGGGCATCGCTGAAGCACACGTGATCTGGGATGTTCCAGCGCGGCACCATCTTCTTGACGTGCTTCACCGCGAGGCTCATCAAAGGGCCCTTCGGAAAACCGAGCAGATCACCAAGCGACGTCACGATCACGTGCGCGACATCGGTATGGCTGCGCACTTCCGCCAGCGTGGCGGCGAAATTCTCCAGCACCACGATGGCCTTCGCGCCCGAGTCGCGCAACTGGTGCTCCAGTTCGCGCGCGGTGTAGAGCGGATTGACGTTGACGACGGTGAGGCCCGCGCGCAGCGCGCCGAACAGCGCCACCGGATACTGCAACAGGTTCGGCATCATGATGGCGATGCGGTCGCCCTTGCCGAGTTTCAGTTCGTAGCACAGGTATGCCGCGAAAGCGGCGCTGCGCGCATCCAGCTCGGCATAGCGCATGGAAACGCCGAAGCTGCTGAAGGCCGGCTGTTGCGCGAACCGAGCGCAGGATTCTTCGAACATCGTCACCACCGAGGGGTAGGCGCCGAGATCGATTTCTTGCGGAACGCCCGCCGGATAATGCGCCAGCCACGGACGCTCGCTGTCGTTGCCCATCGTTTCCCCCGTGCGTCGGTCGATCGTGGTGCTCATCGCCGCGATTGGAACACGCAAGAACCCGCCGACGCCATGCCAGGCGAGCAGCGTTGCGGAGCAACCCGAAGGGCCGTGGCCCTCTGTCCGCATGGCGGCGTCATCGCTCGTCTATACATCGGTGTACCTCTTCCTCACTCTTCCTTGCCCTGCAGGCAAAGGGCCGACTACGCGGCGGTCTGGCATAGTGTTGGCAGACTCCAATAAATGGCAAGCTGCAATGCAGCGAGCAGAAGGGATGGATGCGTGAAGACGGCAAGAGAGGCGAAACTTTTTCTCTCAGGTGCACGCTTGCCTGCCGCTCTTGCGTTCGTGCTGATTTTGCTCTCGCTGATCGCCGCCTGCCATCGCACGCTGGATGAGGAACAGGTACGACAGGCAATCGCATCCGCCGCGACCGACGCGCGCAACAACGATGCCGACGGCGTGCTTGCGGTGGTCAGTAATGATTTCTTGGGCAATGACGGCGAGCTGGACCGACACGCTCTGAAACAGATGCTGGTGCTGCGGGCATTTCGCAAGGACAGTACTGGCGTGCTGATCGGGCCGATTTCAGTCCAACGTCAAGGCGATCGGTTGATCGCGACCTTCACCCTCACGCTCACCGGCGGAAAAGCTGACAGCCTGTTGCCCGATCAAGCCGACGTGTTCGCGATGACGACTGCATGGAAGCGCGAGGACGGTCGCTGGCGCTGCTACAGCGCGAACTGGCGGCGCTGAAAAATCTGCAACCCTTCTTAACGTCGCGGCTGGCTATCCTCGCGAAGGACGAGGGAGGGAGCAGAATGCAACGTGTTTTCGTCGTCGGTTGCCCGCGTTCGGGCACCACGATCGTCCAGGCCATGCTTGCGCGGCATCCACGCGTGTATTCGCTCGAGGAGACGTATTTCTTCTCGGCCCTGCTTGGCAATGCCGATATGCGCTGGGGAGATCGCGGAGCCCGCAAGCTGGAGCGTTGGTATCACCGGGCAGGCATGGCGAGATCGTCTGCACGTCGCCGGCTGCGCGAGCTCGAACACATCTACGAACCGCAAAGCCGACATGCGCGCTCTTTGTTTCGCGCCAGCACATGCGTGCGGCATTATATCGCCTTGCTCGACTGCCTCGCGGAGGCGCAATGCAAGTCGCATTGGGTCGAGAAAACGCCGGATCACCTCGTTTATATCGAAGAGATCGCGCGGGAAGTGCCCAATGCGCGTTTCGTGCACGTGCTGCGCAATGGTCTGGATGTAATCGCTTCCATTACCGATGCCGATCTGCATCATTACACCGCCGGCTTCCGCGGCGGCGTCAGGATGTGGGCGGCGCGCTGGAATCGCGCGATGACATTGCATCTCGCCAAGGCGGGCGACCCGGGGCATCATCTGGTCTGTCTGGAGGACCTGGTGGCGGATCCGTGCGCGGAATGGGAACGGCTGTGTGCATTTCTCGGTTTGGAGGCGGACGCGGTCCTGGAGGCGCGCCCCAGCCCTGCGGTGGTGAATTCTCGTGTCGAGCCATGGAAGAGCGGGGCAGCGGCCGGGACGGTGGAGCATCCTCGACACAAGGCGCGCTCCCTGTTTGGACCGCGCATGCTCTCGTGGCTGGAATCGCATCTGACCGATTACCATGCAGTTCGTGCCGCGATCGAGTGCAACCGCAGGATTGGCGCGCAAACCGAACGGCACGGCGGGACATCAGGACGATCGGCAGTTCGACGCGCTGCGCATCATTGAGCTTTCGTTACACGCCATCCTTGGGTCACCGCCAGATGTATGGCGCTTCGGGCGGGAGAGAAGAGCCGTAAAGTCGTGCTTCGCAGGAGATTGCGGCGCGAGGACGAAACGGGATCGTCGTGGGACATGGGGGGGCCCCTTTGTGCGCGTAGGCCACTGTGCCTCCGCGCCGGTGCGGCCGTGTGTAAATCGGGTCGAATGTTTCAAAAGGCGAATCACGACGCTCGCGCGTCAGCACGCGCGAGCGCCATTGATGACTTGGCGCTTACGCGGCTTTCGCCAGATCTCGCAGCACGTATTGCAGGATGCCGCCGTGCCGGTAGAACTCCCGTTCCTTCGGCGTCAGCAGCATCACGTGTACCTTGAACTTCCTCTCGCCACCGTTCGCATCCCGCGCAATGACCTGGGCGATGCGCGCGTTGCCGCCCTCCAGTCCGGTGATGGAAAACGTTTCCTTGCCGGTGAAGCCCAGCGTCTGCGCGTTCTCACCTTCCATGAAGGTCAGCGGCAATACGCCCATGCCGACCAGATTTGAGCGATGGATGCGTTCGAAACTCTCGGCGATCACGGCTTTCACGCCCAGCAGCAGCGTGCCTTTCGCCGCCCAATCGCGCGATGAGCCGGTGCCGTATTCCTTGCCGGCGATCACGACCAGCGGCGTGTTCTCGCTCTTGTATTTCATCGCCGCGTCGTAGATCGCCAATTGTTCGCCGCTCGGCACGTGCAGGGTGTAACCGCCTTCCACGCCGTCCAGCATCTTGTTCTTGATGCGGATGTTGGCGAAGGTGCCGCGCACCATTACGTCGTCGTTGCCGCGCCGCGATCCATAGGAATTGAAATCCTTCGGTTCAACGCCGCGCGCCATCAGGTATTTGCCCGCCGGCGAATCCTTCTTGATGGAACCCGCGGGGGAGATGTGGTCGGTGGTGATCGAATCGCCGAACAGCGCGAGGCAGCGCGCGCCGGAAATATCCGAAGTCGGCAGCGGCTCGCGCGTCATGCCTTCGAAGTAGGGCGGATTCTTGATGTAAGTGGAAGATTCGTCCCACGCGTACTGATCGCCCTCCGGCGCTTGTACCGTGTTCCAGCGCGCATCGCCCTTAAACACGTCGGCGTAGCTCTGCTTGAACATCTGCGCATCGACGGCCTTGGCGATCAGGTCGCCGATGTCCTTGTTGCTCGGCCAGATGTCTTTCAGATAGACCTCTTCACCGCCGTTGCCCTTGCCGATCGGATCCTTCGCCAGATCGATGTCCAGCGTGCCGGCCAGCGCATAAGCCACCACCAGCGGCGGCGAGGCGAGGTAATTCATCTTGACGTCCGGATGGATGCGGCCTTCGAAGTTGCGGTTGCCCGACAACACTGCTGCTGCGGCGAGATCGCGGTCGTTGATCGCCTTGCTGATCGGCTCAGCCAGCGGGCCGGAATTGCCAATGCAGGTGGTGCAGCCGTAACCGACCAGGTAAAAACCGAGTTTCTCCAGATCGTCGAGTAGACCGGCCTTCTTCAAATAATCGGTGACGACCTGCGAACCGGGCGCGAGAGAAGTCTTGACCCACGGCTTGGCCTTCAGGCCTTTCGCGACTGCGTTGCGCGCGAGCAGACCCGCGCCCAGCATCACCGCGGGATTGGACGTATTAGTGCAGGAGGTGATCGCCGCGATCACCACCGCGCCGTCCTTCAGATCGAAACGCGCATTGCCGTACTCGATCGGCGGATTCTCCGCCACGCTCTCGTCGTGTCCTACCGCAGTGCTGCCGCCTTCGTTGAGGAAACGCTCGATGCCGCCGTTCCTCTGTTTGCGGTTCGCGGTGAGCACAGCGACGCTCTCGCGGTAGTTGTTCTGCATCTCCGACAATAGCACGCGATCCTGCGGACGCTTGGGTCCGGCCATCGACGGCTTCACGTCCGCGAGATCCAGTTCCAGCACCGCGCTGTAATCGGAATGTTTCTGGCCGGGCTCGTGCCACATACCTTGATGCTTGGCGTATGCTTCGATCAGTGTGATCTGCTCTTCGCTGCGGCCGGTGAGTTTCAAGTAATCCAGCACTTCCTTGTCGATCGGGAAAATGCCGCAGGTGGCGCCGTATTCGGGCGCCATGTTGCCGATGGTGGCGCGATCGGCCAGCGGCAGATGCTGCAACCCATCTCCGAAGAATTCCACGAACTTGCCGACGACACCCAGCTTGCGCAGCATCTGCGTCACGGTGAGCACGAGGTCGGTCGCGGTGGCGCCCTCCGGCAATTTGCCGGAAAGTTTGAAACCGATTACCTGCGGAATCAGCATCGACGAAGGTTGGCCCAGCATCGCCGCCTCCGCCTCGATGCCGCCCACGCCCCAGCCCAGCACGCCCAGACCATTCACCATCGTGGTGTGCGAATCGGTGCCGAGCACGGTGTCGGGGTATGCCCACAACTCGCCGTCGCGCTGCGCGGCCATTACCACGCGCGCGAGATATTCCAGGTTCACCTGGTGCACGATACCGGTGCGGGGCGGCACCACCGCGAAATTATCCAGGGCCTTCTGGCCCCAACGCAGAAAGGCATAACGCTCGCGATTGCGTTCGAACTCGATGCGCGCGTTCTCTTCCAGCGCATCGGGTTCGCCGTACACGTCTACCTGCACCGAGTGGTCGATCACCAGTTCGGCCGGTGAAAGCGGATTGATCCTCTTCGGGTCGCCGCCCAGCGCGACCATTGCGTCGCGCATCGCAGCGAGATCGACCACACAGGGCACGCCGGTAAAATCCTGCAAGACCACGCGCGCGGGCAGGAAGGAAATCTCGGTATCCGATTCCGTCTTTGGATCCCACTTCGCCACCGCTTCGATCTGCTTCGCCGTGACCTCGGAGCCATCCTCGTACCGCAGCAGATTCTCCAGCAGCACCTTGATCGAATAGGGCAGGCGGGCAAGATCGAATTGCTTGCCGAGTTTGGCGAGGCTCGCTATGCGGTACTCCTTGCCATTGACTTTCAAGGTGTCGCGAACGCTGAAGGTGTCTTTCACGCGGTTTCTCCTTGTGCAACCGCGCGAACGCGGCGTGGTCAGCCGCCAATTATCGCGCAAACCCTCACCGTCCGCGAATCGCAAATGTTTGCAGCCTGCCTGTGATCCACTTCAAGTCTGAGGGAAACTCTGATCTCTCGGAGTTCTCGCGGCACAGGGATGTGCTCTGACCAATCCCGGCTGGATTTGTTCAGAGCTTTCCCGAGTAAGGGGCTTCCGGAGTTGGGCTCAAATACCATCCAGTGTGCAGCGCGTCAGCATGCCGCGCGCCAGCATGACCTCACGACGCGGGCGCATCAGCAGATGCCAGCGGCGGCCGCCGAGCTGGCGCCACAATACCGCCGCGCGCAATGCCGACAGGAGCAGGGCGCGGATGCGCTGCACCTGCACCGGCTGATGCAGATACAGCGGACTGCCGACCACCATCACGCGTGGCCTCAAATTGGAAAGATTCTCGGCATACAAATCGGCCACACGCGCGACAACCGTCGGATGAGTGGGGCCGAAATGCAGCAGTTGCCGCTGCATGCCTCGCAAGCCTTGTCGCAGCGACTGCACGGCCGCGGGATGCCTGCCCAGCGAGCGCTCCAGTCGTAGGATCGCGAACACGATCCGCAGCAGTGCCGGATCGCGCACCTTTCCATCGATCTGCGCAACCAGCATGCGCAAGCCATCGCTGACGTTGACTACGCCACCGTACACCTCCGCGACGCTGTCGCTTTCCAGCTTGAACACACTCGACATGCACGTCTCGAACGCCGCGCAGTCGCAATCCCCTTCCGTCGCCAGCGAACGCACCAGCGACACGGCCTGGAACAGGCCGCCGAGAGCGATCACGCGGGCTTCGTTCATGGCGTGATCTCCGGCGCATCCGTGGAGGCGATAACGCCGCCGCCCAGACATTCGTCGCCCGCGTAGAACACCACCGACTGCCCTGGCGCCACCGCGCGCTGCACTTCGTCAAAACGGACGTTTATGCCTTTATCCGCCCATTCGATTTCGCAGGTTTGAGGAGTTTGCCGATAGCGCACCATCGCTTCGCAACGGAGGGGCAGGGAAGGTTTCACGCCGGCGATCCAGTGGACTTTTTGCGCGCGCAAATTTTGCGACATCAGCCAGCGATTCTGCGTGCCCTGCGCCACGTACACGACATTCATCCCGATGTCCTTACCGACCACGTACCATGGTCCGCCAGCGCTGCCCGCACGACCGCCAATCCGCAACCCGGCGCGCTGGCCGAGGGTGTAAAACATCGCGCCATGATGTTCGCCCAGCACTTCACCTTCCGGGGTGCGCAGCTCGCCGGGTTGCGCCGGCAGATATTTCGAGAGAAACGCGCGGAAATCGCGTTCACCGATGAAGCAGATGCCGGTGGAATCCTTCTTGTCGTGCACGGCGAAACCGGCTTCACGCGCAAGCGCGCGGACCTGCGGCTTGCGCAGTCCGCCTAGCGGAAACACTGCCGCGCCCAGTTGTTCCTGATCCAGCGCGTGCAGGAAATAAGTTTGGTCTTTTTCGATATCCAGCGCGCGCAGCAGCTTGTAGCGGCCATCTTCATGCGTCGTGCGTGCGTAATGGCCCGTCGCGATCTTCTCGGCGCCCAGTTCGCGCGCGGCATCCAGAAAAGTGCGGAACTTGATCTCGCGATTGCACAGCACGTCCGGGTTGGGCGTACGGCCGGAGCGATATTCCGAGAGAAAATGCGCGAAGACGCGCTCGCGGTATTCGCTCGCGAAATCGCGTGCATGGAAGGGAATCCCGAGTTTCGCGCAGACCGCCAGCGCATCTTTGCGATCCTCGTCGGCGCGGCAAGCGGAGTCCGGCTCGTCGTCTTCCCAGTTCTGCATGAACATGCCGGCAATGTCATCACCGTTGCGTTTCAGCAACAGCGCTGCGACCGCGGAATCCACGCCGCCGGAAAGCCCGACCACCGCCCGCATGATCAATCTGCTCCGCCAACCAGCGACAGCGGCCAGCGCGCACCGGCCAGCCAGTCGTCCAGCGTCGTCAGCACCAGCGGGCTGCGCAGGCGCTCGCCGAGTTCCGCGATCTGCCCGTACTCCAACCAGTGCGCGCGCAGCACGCCCTGATCCAGCCTGCACTCGGCATGATGATGCAGCGGTTGTGCGGCGAAGGTGAAGCGCACGAGCTGCGCGCCGTGCTCGGGGCTGAAATACTGGTGCACGCCGATGAACGACTGCGGCTCGATTTCCCAGCCGGTTTCCTCCAGCGTTTCGCGGCGCGCTGCATCGAGCAGGGTTTCACCGTCTTCGAGATGCCCTGCCGGCTGATTGAAGCGCACTTCGCCGCGCACGTCTTCCTCGACCATCAGGAAGCGGCCGTTCCGATGCACCACACAAGCGACGGTCACGTGCGGACGCCAGATGTCCTCGGCGGTTTCGGAGTCGGGCATGAAAGACATTTCTGCAACAAGTTGAATCCTTCGCATTGTGCCATCACTTCGCGGGGTTCACTCGCCGTTTCGAAGCGTATACTTCGACCAGAATCGAACCTTTGTGGCCATGGCCCCGACCAAACGACGCGATTCCGAAACCGAACCCGAACACGGCGTGGCAGTGGAGACCGCCAAGCCGGAAACTGCGCGGCCGCCGCTGTATCAGGTGGTACTGATCAACGACGATTACACGCCGATGGAGTTCGTGGTGGCAGTGCTGGAAACCTTCTTCAACATGAACCGCGAGAAAGCCACCCAGATCATGTTGCACGTGCATACCCGCGGCAAGGGCGTGTGCGGCGTGTTCACACGCGAGGTCGCTGAAAGCAAGGTCACCCAGGTCAACGAATTTTCACGCGCGCATCAGCACCCCTTGTTGTGCACCATGGAAAAGTTGTAGGCGATCCCCATATTTGGTCCAGGACAAGCCATCCATGGCTTGCCCGGACAAGCCGATTCCGGCACAGGTCCGGACTCGGCTTCGCGAGTTCAAGCGAAAAATACGCTTGTCTCGCGGGCGAGCCGTCCTTGGCTCCCCGTGCTTCGACGAAGGCTCAAGAGAGACCAGGATGTTCAGTAAAGACCTCGAGTTCACCATCGGCCAGTGCTACAAGGAAGCACGCGAGCAGCGTCATGAATTCATGACGGTGGAACACCTGCTGCTGGCTTTGCTCGAAAATCCGACCGCCGCGGCAGTGCTGCGTGGCTGCGGCGCCGACGTGGACAAGCTCGGCAAGGACCTGCGTTCGATCATCGCCGAGACCGTGCCGGTGCTGCCCACTGGCGATGAGCGCGACACCCAGCCCACGCTGGGTTTCCAGCGCGTGCTGCAACGCGCGGTCTATCACGTGCAATCCTCCGGGCGAAAAGAGGTCACCGGCGCCAACGTGCTGGTGGCAATTTTTGGCGAGAAGGATTCGCACGCGGTGTTCTTCCTGCACCAGCAGGAGGTGACCCGCCTGGACGTGGTCAATTACGTCTCGCATGGCATCGCCAAGATCGGGCACGAATCCGAGTCTGCGCCGGCCGCGGCCGAGAAGGATGAGGAGGGCGGCGAGAGCAAGGGCAACGCGCTCACCGAGTACGCCAACAATCTCAACGAGCTGGCCAGGCAGGGCAAGATCGATCCACTGATCGGCCGCACCGAAGAGATCGAGCGCACAATCCAGGTGCTGTGCCGCCGCCGCAAGAACAATCCGCTCTATGTCGGCGAAGCCGGCGTGGGCAAGACCGCACTGGCGGAGGGTTTGGCCAAGCGCATCGTTGAAGGCGAAGTGCCCGAAGTGCTGGAAGACTGCACCGTGTGGGCGCTGGATCTCGGCGCGCTGGTCGCCGGCACCAAGTACCGCGGCGATTTCGAGAAGCGCCTGAAAGCCGTGATCGCGCAATTGAAGAAAGATCCGCACGCGATTCTCTTCATCGACGAGATCCACACCATCATCGGTGCGGGCTCGGCGTCGGGTGGCACAATGGATGCGTCCAACTTGATCAAGCCGATGCTGGCTTCGGGTGAGTTGCGCTGCATCGGTTCGACCACCTTCCAGGAATTCCGCGGCGTGTTCGAGAAGGACCGCGCGCTGGCGCGGCGCTTTCAGAAGATCGACATCGTCGAACCCTCAGTCGCTGACAGCGTCGCGATCCTGGAAGGGTTGAAGTCGCGATTCGAGGATCACCACAAGGTCAGTTACTCCGACGCAGCGCTGAAAGCTGCGGTGGACCTCTCGGTCAAGCACATTCCGGATCGTCTACTGCCTGACAAGGCCATCGACGTGATCGACGAGGCCGGCGCGCGTCAGCGGCTGCTGCCGGAATCCGAACGCACCGGCAAGGTGGACGTGGGCGAGATCGAATTCATCGTGGCGCGTATGGCACGCATCCCGCAGAAGCAGGTTTCCGCTTCCGACCGCGACGTGCTGAAGAACATCGACCGCAATCTGAAGATGGTGATCTTCGGGCAGGATCAGGCGATCGACACGCTGGCGAGCGCGATCAAGATGGCGCGCTCTGGTTTGGGCGATCCTGCCAAGCCGATCGGTTGCTTCCTGTTCGCGGGTCCCACGGGCGTGGGCAAGACCGAAGTCACGCGGCAATTGGCGATGCAGCTCGGCATCGAACTGATCCGCTTCGATATGTCCGAATACATGGAACCGCATTCGGTTTCGCGCCTGATCGGGGCGCCTCCGGGTTATGTCGGTTTCGACCAGGGCGGCTTGTTGACTGATGCGGTGGTCAAGCATCCGCATTGCGTGCTGCTGCTGGACGAAATCGAGAAGGCGCATCCGGATGTGTTCAACGTGCTGCTGCAGGTGATGGATCACGGTGCGCTGACCGACACCAACGGCCGCGAGGCGAATTTCAAGAACGCGATCCTGGTGATGACGACCAATGCCGGCGCGCAGGCTGCGGCACGACGCACGATCGGCTTCGTCGAACAGAATCACGCGACCGACGCGATGGAAACCATACGCCGCGCGTTCACGCCGGAATTCCGCAATCGCCTCGATGCGATTGTGGAGTTCAAGGCGCTGGATTTCGAACACATCCTGCGCGTAGTGGACAAATTCCTGATCGAACTGGAATCGCAGTTGCAGGAGAAGCACGTCTCGCTCAACGTCGACGCCGACGCGCGGCGCTGGCTGGCTGAACACGGCTTTGATCCCCATATGGGTGCGCGGCCGATGGCCCGGGTGATCCAGGAGAAGGTGAAGCGCCCGCTGGCAGACGAACTGCTGTTTGGCAAACTGGCCGAAGGCGGCAAGGTCAACCTGAGCGTCAAGGACGGCGAATTGCACGTTGACGCGGAGGCGGCGGAGAAATTGCCGGCGGTAGTCGAATAACCGCTCCACGCAAGATGCAAACGAAAAAACGGCAGCCGGTGGCTGCCGTTTTCTTTTCGTCATTCCGGGGCCATCGCCGGCTGTCCAGGCAATGGAACGAGGGGTCTGCTGTTCAACACACAAGAGCAGTTTCGGGATCGCGGATCCGCCGCGTCCGGAATGACGGTGATCTAGTTCGACCGTTTTACCGGCTGCGGAACGTGATCCGCCCCTTGCTGAGGTCGTAAGGCGTCAGTTCCACCTTGACCTTGTCGCCGGTGATGATGCGGATGTAATGCTTGCGCATGCGACCCGAGATGTGCGCGATGACGACGTGGCCGTTTTCCAGCTGGACGCGAAACATGGTGTTGGGCAGCGTTTCCAGCACCGTGCCTTCCATTTCGATGACGTCGTCTTTGGCCATGTGTTCCGCAAAGCAGGGCGGCAACGCGCCGCACAATCGCGACATTCTGCCATGAGCAGGGGCTGCGCGGAAGCGTATCAGCCGAAATGCTGGTCGAGTTGACGGAGGATCTCGTCTTCGATGGTGCCTTTCAACATGCCGTACATCAGGCCCAGCCGCGCACGAACGCGCACCTCGTCTTCGGTTACTGCGATCTCGCCATCCACACCGCTGCGGTGGATCAGAAAACGGTCGCCCTCCCAAATGCCTTGCAGCGAGAGGCGCTGTGACAACTTGTCGATGATTTCCTGCGCCACGGCGCGCGCGCGTTCGCGGCCGAGCTGATGCCTGCGGGTAATGTCGATGTGGGCCATCTGCGCTCCAGATGCGGCAATGCGTCATGCTACAGTGCGTGGCTTCGGGCCGACCACTCCGCATGCGCATCGCCTTCGTCCATTCCTCACGCGAGACGTTCCGCAGTGCGGGCGGGCGCGTGCGCATCGGTAGCTGTGCGGAAAACGATCTCGCATTGTCCGGGTCAGGTATCGCGCAAAGGCATCTTATGATCTTAGAAGACCGCCGCGGCCTGGTGCTGGAAGTGCTGCCCGGCGCGCCACATGTGTACGTCAACGCGCGCCCGGTGCGCGAGCGTGGGCTGCTGCGTCATGGCGATCATTTGAGTATCGGGCCCTGCAAATTGCTGTTGCTGCCTGACGTGGAGCCGGCGGAAGTTGCGCCGCTCTCGATGGCATCGGCTTCATGCACACCGCGTCCCGGTTTCGCCGCACTGCGCGCGGTTTCCGGCGCCTTGTCCGGAAAATTGCTGACGGTCGAAAACAGATTGTTGCTGGGCGGCCGCGGACCGCTGCTGGCCGGTGCGCCCACGTGTTCCGTGCAGGTTTGCGGCGAGGACTTGGTGCTCGATGCGAGCGAGGCTGAAGTGCCTGTAAATGGCGTTCCGCGCAAGCGCGTGAAGCTCGCATCCGGCGATCAGGTGACGCTGGGCGAACATCGTTTCGTCGTGGAAGCACCTGGATTGCAGGATGGAACAGATGCCGCGGAAGCGCCGCCAGATCCCTACCCGCCGCGGGAGGAAGCGCGCGCCACGCGCGCGGAATTCGGCTGGCTGCTCGGCACCGCGGCGCTGCTCGCGGCGATCATCGCTTTATTGCTCTGGTGGAGACATTGATCTATGCGTGGTTGGAATTTCAGCGCCGGTCCCGCGGCGCTGCCGGAAGCGGTGTTGCGCCACGCGCAAGAGGAACTGCTGGAATGGGGTGACGCGCGCGCTTCGGTCATGGAGGTGAGCCATCGCGGCAAGGCGTTCGAAGCGGTGGCGGCGCAGGCCGAACGCGATCTGCGCGGGTTGCTCGGCATTCCTGAAAACTACAAGGTGCTGTTCCTGCAAGGCGGCGCCACGCAACACTTCGCGCAGATCCCGATGAATTTCTGCGTGGACGGACAGCGCGCCGACTACATCGTCACCGGCCACTGGGGCGAGAAGGCCGTGAAGGAGGCGGCGCCGTATGCGAAGCCGCATGTCGCCGCGAGTTCAGCTGATTCGAATTACACGGTGATTCCGCCGCGCGACTCGTGGGATCTCGACTCGGAAGCCGCGTACGTGCATTACACGCCCAACGAAACCATCCACGGCGTGGAGTTCCATGAAGTCCCCGATGTCGGCGGCGTGCCGCTGGTCGCGGACATGTCATCCGACATTCTTTCACGGCCGATCGACGTATCGCGTTTCGGCCTGATCTACGCCGGCGCGCAGAAGAACATCGGCCCTTCCGGGCTGGTCGTGCTGATCGTGCGCGACGATCTTTTGCAGCGCAACCCGCGGCCATTGCCGAAGATCTTCCGCTACGCCGAACACGCCGCGCAGAATTCGATGCTCAACACGCCCAACACCTGGGGCTGGTATCTCGCCGGACTGACGTTCCAGTGGCTGAGGGAGCAGGGCGGACTGGCTGCCATGGAGCGGCGCAATCGCGAAAAGGCCGACCTGATGTACGAGGCAATCGATTTGTCTGGCGGCTACTATCGTAATCCGGTCGAACCTTCCGCGCGTTCGCGCATGAACGTGCCATTCACGCTGCACGACTCGGCGCTCGACGCGCTGTTCTTGAAGGAATCCGAAGCCGCAGGCCTGCTGGCGTTGAAAGGCCACCGCGCGGTGGGTGGCATGCGCGCTTCGCTCTACAACGCACTGCCGGTCGAAGGCGTGCGTGCGCTCGCTGATTTCATGCGCGATTTCGCGCAGAGGCACTAGCGCATGTTCGATATCCTGACACTCAACAACATCGCCGCCAGTGGCCTGGCGCGTTTGCCGAAAGAGCAGTATCGAATCAGCAACGATGTGACCGAACCCGACGCGATCCTGCTGCGCAGCGCCGATCTGCATGCGCGGCCAATTCCGCGGAGCGCGCTAGCCATCGCGCGCGCGGGTGCCGGCACCAACAACATTCCCGTTGCGGAAATGTCGAAGCGTGGCGTGCCGGTGTTCAACGCGCCCGGCGCCAATGCCAACGCGGTGAAAGAGTTGGTCATTGCGGGCATGCTGCTGGCTGCGCGCAATCTGCCCGATGCGCTGACATTCGCGTCCTCGATCGCCGCCGAAGCCGACGCGCACGCGAAAATGGAAGCGGAGAAGAAACGTTTCGCCGGTTCCGAATTGGCCGGCAAGACATTGGGCGTGGTGGGCCTGGGTGCGATCGGCGTGCGCGTGGCCAATGCAGCGTTCGGATTGGGGATGCGCGTGATCGGCTTCGATCCGCACATGACCGTGGAAGGCGCGTGGCAATTGTCTTCGAGCGTGCAGCGTGCCAATTCACTGGAAGAACTTTACGGCGCATCCGATTACGTCACGATCCACGTGCCGCTCACCGATGGCACGCGCGGTTTGTTCGGCGCGAAGGCCGTCGCGGCCTCGAAGCCGGGACTGGTGTTGCTGAACTTCGCGCGCGAGGGGGTGATCGACGCGGCGGCGGTGCGCAAAGGCCTGGACGAAGGCAAGCTCGGCCGCTATGTCAGCGATTTTCCGGTTGCGGAGTTCGCCGGCCATCCGCGCTCGATCGCATTACCGCATCTGGGAGCGTCCACCGCGGAGGCAGAAGAAAATTGCGCGGTGATGGTCGCCGATCAGTTGCGCGAATTCCTCGAGAACGGCAACGTACAGCACTCGGTGAATTTTCCTAACACGCGCATGGCGCGCGCCGGCCGTGCGCGGCTGTGCATCGCCAACGCCAATCGGCCCAACATGATCGGACAGTTGTCGCACGTGCTCGGCGAAGCTGGCTTGAACATCGCGCAGATGCACAACGCCTCGCGGAGCGATCTGGCTTACAACTTGATCGACGTGGATGCGCCGGTTCCGGAATCGCTGGTGCAGGCGATCAACGCCATCGACGGCATTCTTTCCGTGCGCGTCATTGGCGCTTGAATCGAAGCAGCGATGAGCAACGGCTTTGACGCGACGCGATTGGCCAATTCCGCAACGCGCGCGTTGCGCGCTTACGATCCAGGCCACGACCTGCCGGCCTTGCGCAAACACTTCGGCGCGCAGATCGCGGAACTCGGTTCAAATGAGAATCCGTTGGGCCCGAGCCCGCGAGCGCTGGAAGCGATGCGCAATGCGCTGAAGGAAAGTTTTCGCTATCCCGATCCTCGCGGCTTGGCGCTGAAAACCGCACTGGCTGAGCATCTGGGCGTCGATGTCGAGCGAATCGCGCTGGGCAACGGTTCGCATGAATTGCTGATATTGCTGGCGCAATGCTTCGCGGACGCGGCGCATTCGATCGTCTATTCGCAATTCGGCTTTGCGGTGTTTCCGATTGCGACCGCCGCCGCAGGCGCGCAACCCATCTGCGTGCCGGCACTCCCTCACGATCACGCGCGCGCCCCGTATGGCCACGATTTATCGACGATGTTAGGTGCGATCCATCCTGACACGCGCATCGTGTACCTGGCCAATCCCAACAATCCCACCGGCACGTGGTTCGAAGATACCGCACTTGCGGAATTTCTCGCGAATGCTTCACGCGATGTTCTAGTTGTCGTGGATGAGGCCTATCACGAATATGTCGATGCGCCAGGGTTGAGCAGCGCGTTGCGATTTTCGGACGAACATCCCAATCTGATCGTCACACGCACGTTCTCCAAGGCTTACGGTTTGGCGGGTTTGCGCGTCGGTTATCTGATCGCGCACGCAAGCGTGGTCGCAGTGGTGGAGCGGCTGCGCGAATCGTTCAATGTCAACAACGTCGCGCTCGCGGGCGCGGAGGCGGCGCTCGCCGATGGCGAACATTTGCAGCATTCGCGCGAATTCAACAACGCCGAGCGCGAATGGCTGCGCGGCAAATTGGAATCGCGCGGCTACCGCTGCCTGCCGTCGCAAACCAATTTCCTGATGATCGATCTGGGCGGTGATGCGTCGGCGCTGGAGCGGCGTTTGTTCGAACGCGGCGTGATCGTGCGTCCGATGGGCGGGTACGGTCTGCCGCAGACATTGCGGATCAGCATCGGCAGCCGCGACGAGAACGAACGTTTGCTGCAAGCGCTACCGTGACCATGAGCATGGACTGGATCAGCTCGCCCGCAGGCGCACTTCACGGCGAGGTTGCCATTCCAGGCGACAAATCCGTTTCGCATCGCGCGTTGATGCTCGGCGCGATCGCGGAGGGCGCGACGCATATCCGCGGTTTTTTGGAAAGCGCCGACACACACGCGACCGAAAACATCCTGCGCGCAATGGACGTGCGCATCGATATGCCCGTCAGAGATGAACGCATCGTGCATGGCGTGGGTTTGCACGGACTACGCGCACCGGGTGGCGAACTCGATTGCGGCAATTCCGGCACGGCGATGCGTCTGCTCGCCGGTCTGCTCGCGGGTCAAAGGTTCGACTCGGTTCTGACAGGTGATGCATCCTTGTCGCGCCGACCGATGCGCCGCTTGATCGAACCATTGACCGCGATGGGCGCAAGCGTCACGGCGAAAAACAGCGACCTGCCGCCGCTCCGCATCACCGGTGGCCAGACGCTGCGCGGCATCGACTTCCGTTCGCCGATCGCCAGTGCACAGGTGAAGTCCGCGATTCTGCTGGCAGGCTTGTACGCGCGGGGCGAAACGCAGGTGCGCGAGCCGCAACCGACGCGCGATTACACCGAGCGCATGTTGGCCGCATTCGGATGCCGAATCGAATTCGAGCCGGGCAAGGCGAGGCTCCATGGCGATCACACATTGCGTGCCACCGATGTGAGCGTACCCGCTGACTTTTCTTCCGCCGCGTTTTTCATTGTGGCAGCAACGCTGCTGCCCGGCAGCGAACTGCGCCTGATGCAGGTGGGCTTGAACCCGCGCCGCATTGGCCTGCTGCGCATACTGCGTGCTATGGGGGCGGACATTGTCGAGGAGGACACGCTGAAATCCGGTGGCGAGCATGTTGCCGATCTGATCGTACGGCATGCACCGCTGCGCGGTATCGAGGTGCCGGCCGAATACGTGGCAGACATGATCGACGAATTTCCGATCCTGTTCGTGGCAGCCGCCTCTGCGCAGGGAATAACCACGATCCGCGGCGCGGGCGAATTGCGCGTCAAGGAATCAGACCGTATCGCGGTGATGACGACAGGCCTGCGCGCGCTCGGCATCCAAGTCGAGGAAACACCGGATGGCGCGATGATCGAAGGCGGCGCTTTGCGCGGCGGCGAAGTCGATGCGCAAGGCGATCATCGCTGCGCGATGGCGTTTGCTGTGGCTGGCGCGATGGCGGACGGCCCCGTGCGTGTCCGCGATTGCGCCAACGTCATCACGTCCTTTCCCGCCTTTCCCACACTCGCGAACCGCTGCGGCTTCCGACTCTCGGCCTGAACCGACGCGGGGCCTTGTAGAATGTGCATGAGTACAGATTCAGAAATCACCTGCGGAATTTCATTCAATCCTATGTTCTGATTGAAAATGAGTGCGGCTGTCCACATTCTAACTCTTGACGGCCCCTCCGGCTCCGGCAAAGGCACCATCGCCCGTGCCGTAGCCGACAAGCTGGGTTGGCACCTGCTGGATTCGGGCGCCTTGTATCGCGCGGTCGGTTATGCCGCAGCCATGGCCGGTCTGGATCTGTCGGATGCCGAGGCGGTGACCCGTTGCGCGCAGCAAATCAAGATCGCTTTCCGCGATCCTAAGGATGGCGGCGAGACTCGTGTGATCGTCAACGGCGTGGATGCCACCGACGAGCTGCGCACCGAGACCGCCGGTGCGGCGGCTTCGGCCATCGCGGCGATCCCTGCGGTGCGGCAGGCGCTGGTCGACTTGCAGTGGTCGTTTCGCAAGCCACCTGGCTTGGTGGCAGACGGCCGTGACATGGGCACGGTGATCTTCCCGGACGCGCCCTATAAGGTGTTTCTCACCGCCTCGGCCGCCGAGCGCGCGAAAAGACGCTATAAACAGTTGAAGGAAAAGGGACTCAACGTTACACTAGCCAGCCTTTTGCGCGAGATCGAGGCGCGCGATGCACGTGATGCGTCGCGCGCCGTTGCGCCGTTGAAGCCTGCAAACGACGCAGTTCTGCTCGATACGACCGGGATGTCGATCGAGCAGGTCGTGGCCAAGGTGCTGTCGCTGGTGCAAGCCTGATTGCGCAACGAAGTCCTCGCAGCACATGGATGTGCTGCACGCAATCAAACACGCTGTGGGTTCATGTGTTTGATTGACAAAGCCGAGCCCGGATACGTGCCGAACTCGGCGTGCTCTGGCGAATTCGGGACAGATTTGTCCAGAGCAAAAAAGTCCTCACCACGGCGCTCGCGCGCCCCCAACCGGCGGACCGCCGCCAGAGAAACATTGCATGAACTTCGAGGTCGACGCGGTCCATTCCTCCACTGGAAACCCCATGAACGAAAGTTTTGCCGAGCTGTTTGAACAGAGCCAGTCGCTCAACAAATTGAAACCCGGATCGATCGTATCCGGCATTGTCGTGGACATCCGTTCCGACGTAGTGGTCATCAACGCGGGCCTGAAATCCGAGGGCATTGTGCCCATCGAACAATTCCGTGAGGAAGACGGCACGCTGGAAATCCACATCGGCGACGAGGTGAAGCTCGCGCTGGACGCGATCGAAGACGGTTTCGGCGAAACCAAGCTCTCGCGCGAAAAGGCCAAGCGCGCACTGGTGTGGGACGAGCTGGAAAGCGCGTTCGAGAAGAGCGAGGCGATCACCGGCCGCATCAGCGGCAAGGTCAAGGGCGGTTTCACCGTCGACATCAAGGACGTACGCGCGTTCCTGCCCGGTTCGCTGGTGGACGTGCGTCCGGTGCGCGATCCGGGCTATCTGGAAGGCAAGGATCTCGAGTTCAAGATCATCAAGCTCGACCGCAAGCGCAACAACGTGGTGGTGTCGCGGCGCGCGGTCGTGGAGAGCGAGCACTCGGAAGAGCGCGAGCAGTTGCTGGAGAAACTGCAGGAGGGCGCGGTGCTGAAGGGTGTGGTGAAGAACCTCACGGACTACGGCGCCTTCGTGGATCTGGGTGGCATCGACGGCCTGCTGCACATCACCGACATGGCGTGGAAGCGCGTGCGGCATCCATCCGAAGTCGTCAACGTCGGCGACGAACTGGACGTGCGCGTGCTGAAGTTCGACCGCGAGCGCAACCGCGTTTCGCTCGGCTTGAAGCAGCTCGGCGACGATCCCTGGGTCAATATCGCTCGCCGTTATCCGTCGGGTACGCGCCTGTTCGGAAAGGTTTCCAACGTCACCGATTACGGTTGCTTCGTGGAGCTGGAGCCGGGCGTGGAAGGTTTGGTGCACGTCTCCGAAATGGACTGGACCAACAAGAACGTCAACCCGGCCAAGATGGTGCAGGTCGGCGACGAAGTGGAAGTGATGGTGCTGGACGTCGATGAAGAGCGTCGCCGCATTTCACTCGGCATCAAGCAAACTCAGGCCAATCCCTGGGAAGCGTTCGCGGCCACCTACAAGAAGGGTGACAAGGTCAAGGGCAACATCAAGTCGATTACCGATTTCGGCATCTTCGTCGGCCTGGAAGGCGGCATCGACGGACTGGTGCACCTGTCCGACATCTCCTGGCAGACGCCGGGCGAGGAACTGGTACGCAACTTCAAGAAGGGCGACGAGGTTGAGGCGGTGGTACTGGCGGTCGATCCTGAACGAGAGCGCATCAGCCTCGGCATCAAGCAGCTCGAGCAGGATCCCTTCGGTCAGTTCATGGCCAACCATCCGCGCGGTTCGATCGTCAACGGCAGTGTCAAGGAAGTGGACGCACGCGGTGCGGTCGTCGATCTGGGCGATGGAGTCGAGGGTTATCTCGCCGCGCGCGATGTGGCCAAGGAACGCGTCGACGATGTCGGCCAGCATTTCAAGGTCGGCGACAAGGTGGAAGCCAAGTTCATCGGCATGGACCGCAAGGGTCGCATGCTGCAACTTTCCATCCGCGCCAAGGACGAGGACGAGCTGGCCGAAACGCTTTCGGATTACCAGGACGCCGGCAGCGGCACGACTAAGCTGGGCGCGCTGTTGAAAGAGCAGATGAACAAATCGGAGTAAGGCTCAAGCGAGCCGGAGGCGCGGGGTTCTGCCCACGCCTCCGGTTCAGGACCTCGCGATGAATGTTCAACAATTGCCAGCAAACGTCGAAGCCGCGATGCCGGAACCCAAGGGCCAGCATTCCATCACCAAGTCCGAACTGATCGAAGCGCTCGCCGCGCGCCAGACGCACCTCGCGTTCGCCGATGTGGAACTGGCCGTGCGCAACGTGATCGAGCAGATGAGCAGCGCCCTCGCCAACGGTGAACGCATCGAAGTGCGCGGCTTCGGCAGTTTCTCGCTGCACTACCGGCCGCCGCGCACCGGTCGCAATCCCAAGACCGGCACTGCGGTGGCGTTGCCGGGCAAATATGTGCCGCATTTCAAGCCGGGCAAGGAACTGCGCGAGCGCGTCAAGGGCGATGCGCGGTCGGATGATCCGTCGTCCGATTGATGCGCCCCTGATCGAAGCGGGTGTGTGCGGCGCCGGCACGTCGATCGGTTACATTGAGCACCGGCCGGTCTGCGGAAATTTTCCAACATGCGCGCGCTGATCGCGATATTTGTGGTGTTGTTCTTGATTGCGGGCGTGCTCTTCGGCGCGCTGAATCCGCAGCGCGTGCATTACGACTTCCTGTTCGCGCATTTTGAAATTTCCAAGGGCATTGCCTTGCTGATCGCGCTGCTGATCGGCTGGCTGCTGGGCGGCGCGCTGTGCTGGGCGGGATCGAGCCTGGCGCGCAGAAATCCGCGCAAATCCGACGGTCAGCGCGCATGACCACGTTCCTGCTGCACCCGCTATATCTATTGTTCCTGCTGCTGCCGGTGGCGGCGTGGTCGGGTTGGCTGATCGGCCGCCACGCCAGCGCGCGACGATCCGGGGCGCGCACGCGCGAGTTGTCGTCGAGCTATTTCCGCGGCCTGAATTATCTGCTCAACGAACAGCCGGACAAGGCGATCGAAGTCTTCATGAAGCTCGCCGAGTTCAACCGAGATACGGTGGAAACGCATCTCGCGCTCGGCAATCTGTTCCGTCGTCGAGGCGAGGTCGATCGCGCGATTCGCGTGCACCAGCATCTGGTGGGCCGCCAGAACCTGAGCGAAGACGAGAAGACCGTCGCCTTGCTGGAGCTGGGCGAGGACTACATGCGCGCAGGTTTGCTCGATCGCGCCGAAGCCCTGTTCGACGATCTGGTCGCGATGAACGCGCATGCGCCATCTGCGCTGCGGCATCTGATCGCGATCTACCAGCACGAGCGTGACTGGCACAAGGCGATCGAACACGCGCGCCGGCTGGAAGCGATGACCGGCGAATCGGAAAGCTCGACCATCGCGCAGTTTTATTGCGAGCTGGCCGACCAGTCGCGCGCGCACGGCGCACGCGACGAGGCGCGCGATTATCTGGATCACGCCTTTGCCTGCGAACCTGAGTGCGTGCGCGCGCACATGATTGCGGGGCATCTGCTGGCCGAAGCCGGCGATCACCCAGGCGCGGTGGAAGCCTTTGAGCGCGCAGCGCGGGCGGATGTCGATTTCGTACCGGAAATCTTGCCGCCGTTGCTGGACAACTACGCACGTTCGCAGCAGATGGACCGTGCCGAACGGTTTCTCACCGATGTGATCCGCCGCTATCAGGGCATCTCGCCGGTACTGGCGCTGATGCGGCTGTACGCCAAGCGCGAAGGCGAACGCGCGGCGGTGGATTTTCTCACGCGGCAATTGCGGCAGCGTCCCTCGGTGCGCGGTCTGATGGCGCTGATCGACGCCACGCTCGACAAGACCGAAGGCGAGGCACGCGAGAATTTCCTGATCCTGCGCGATCTCACACGCAAATTGCTCGAGGGCCAGGCGATGTATCGCTGCAGCCGTTGCGGTTTCGGTGCCAAGGCCCACCACTGGCAATGTCCGAGTTGCAAGAACTGGGGCACGGTCAGGCCCATTCACGGTGTAGTTAACGAATGAGTGTGGCGGCGGTACTCATCGTTCCGGCGCTTTGCGCGTTCGCCATTTCCATCGTCGTGGTCGTCGCAAGCCTTGCCTACGCGCATCGGCGCGGGCTGCTGGATCAGCCGGGCCAGCGGCGTTCGCACGCGCAGCCTACGCCGCGAGGTGGCGGCGTCGGCATCGTGATCGCGGTCCTGCTCTGCGCGATGCCGTGGCTGACGGTGCTGCCGGGCGGCTGGCCGCCTGCAAACGTGATCGTACTGTCCTTGGCGTTACTGGCGGTGGCCGCGGTCGGCTGGCGCGACGATCACGGCGGCTTGCCGGCCTTGCCGCGTTTCGCCGTGCACCTCCTTGCATCCATCGCGGTCGGCGCGGTGCTGTTATGGCCGTTCGCACAGGTGGATCCAAAGGCATGGGCGTGGCTGATCGCGATCGCGCTGGTTTTTACCGGCAGTATCAACGCACACAATTTCATGGACGGCATCGATGCGATCCTTTCGCTACAGGCGCTGTTCGTGTTGAGCGGATATGCGCTGCTGGCGCACGATCTCGGCGCAACGGCATTGACGGCAGCCTGCCTGGCGTCCGCAGCCGCGTGCCTCGGCTTCCTGCTGTTCAACCTGCCGCCCGCGCGCATCTTCATGGGCGATGTGGGCAGCGGCACGCTGGGGTTGCTGATCGCGACACTGGCGGGATTGCTGGTGCAGCGAGCACCTGCATTGCTCTGGCCGTGCGCGATCCTGGCCTCGGCATTCGTCGCCGACGCTGCGATGACGCTGGCCTCACGCGTGCTGGCGCAAAAGCGTTGGTACACTGCGCATCGCGAGCACCTGTACCAGTGGCTGGCGCGCGCAGGAGGCAGTCATGCGAAAACTGACGGTGCGTACGTGCTCTGGAACCTGATCATCGTGGCTCCCGCGGCCTGGGCGGCGGCGCGCTGGTCCGCGTATGGACTGGTCTTGTGCGCTGCCGTCTACGCGCTGAGCGCGGCGACGTGGTGGTTCGGCAAGCGTGCTTGTCTGCACGCGATGCGGGATGCTCGTCATGCTGCGTAAGCTGATCAGCCGGGTGCACCCGCGCGCCGCGGTGGTCACGCACGATCTGCTGATGACTGCGATCGCCTGGTCGGTGGCCGATACCTTGCGCTATGCGCTGCTGCCCCAGCCGGTTTCAGTCGATATCTTCACGCCGGAGCTGCTGATCGTACTGGCGGTGCAGGGCGCGATCTTCTACTGGACGGGTCTGTACAAGGGCCTGTGGCGTTTCGCCAGCCTACCGGACTTGTGGAACATCCTGCGCGCCAGCGTGGTCGGCGCGTTGGCCATCGGTTTGGCTCTCTTTCTGTATAGCCGTCTGAATGGAATTCCGCGTTCGGTACTGCTGATCTATCCCGGATTGCTGTGCGTGCTGCTCGGATTGCCGCGGCTCGCTTACCGCTACTGGAAGGACAGCCGTGTCGATCTCTTCCACGCCAAGCACAGCAAGCGGGTCTTGGTAATCGGCGCGGGACGGGCGGGCGAGGCGCTGGTGCGCGACCTGCGCCGCGACGCGAGTTATCACGCCGCCGGTTTCATCGACGACAGTCCCGAATTACGCGGCGCGCGCGTACACGGCATTCCGGTGCTGGGCCGGCTGGAGAAGATGCCCGAATTGGCGCGCGAAGCCGGTGCAGAAATGCTGCTGATCGCCATGCCCTCAGCCGACAAGGCCCAGATGCGGCGCGTGGTGGAATTGTGCGAACAAACCGGCCTGCCGTTCCGCACCGTGCCGCGGCTGGACGATGTGGTCGCCGGTCGCGCGCAGTTTAATGAATTGAAAGAGGTCGCGATCGAGGATCTGCTCGGGCGCGAACCGGTGAAGTTGGATTGGAGCGCGATCCGCCAGGGTTTGACCGGCAAGCACGTGCTGGTGACTGGCGGTGGCGGCTCGATCGGTTCGGAACTGTGCCGACAGATCGCGCGGCTGGGCGCGGCTTCGCTGACCGTGATCGAGATCTCCGAATACAACTTGTATCGCATCGAGCAGGAATTGCGCGCGCAGTATCCAGAACTGCTGTTACGCGGACTGATCGGCGACTGCGGAGATCCCGGCACGTGCGCCAACGCTTTCGCGCAGGCGCGGCCGAATGTCGTGTTCCATGCCGCGGCCTACAAGCACGTGCCGCTGTTACAGGAGCAGTTGCGGGAAGCGTTCCGCAACAACGTGCTGGCGACGCGCGAGGTGGCGAACGCGGCCGCGCAGCACGGAGCGGAGAGCTTCGTGCTGATTTCCAGCGACAAGGCTGTCAATCCGACCAGCGTAATGGGCGCCTGCAAGCGCATCGCCGAAATCGTCTGTCAGGCGGTGGCGCCGGCGAGCAACACGCGCTTCATCACGGTGCGGTTCGGCAATGTGCTGGATTCGGCGGGATCGGTGGTGCCGTTGTTCCGCGAACAAATCCGCAACGGCGGTCCGGTGACGGTGACGCATCCGGAGATCTCACGCTACTTCATGACCATTCCGGAGGCCTGCCAGTTGATCCTGCAGGCCACCGCGATGGGCGAGGGTGGTGAAACCTTCGCGCTGGACATGGGCGAGCCGGTGCGCATCCGCGATCTGGCCGAACAGATGATCAGGCTGGCGGGCAAGCAGCCGGGTCGCGATATCGCGATCGTCTATACCGGCTTGCGGCCGGGCGAGAAGTTGTTCGAGGAATTGTTCCATCCGCTGGAGAACTACGCCAGCACTGCGCATCCCAAGATCTTCCGCGCGGCGCAGCGCGAGTTCTCCGCGGCGCTCGCGCTGGCGCAGATTGAGCGTGGCGCGCACGCGAGCGCCGAGTTCGACGAAGAGGCGCTGCGTGCCTGCGTCGCGGCGCTGCTCCCCGGCTATCGCTGGCAGACGGGTGAACCTTCGGAAAACGCGGAAGTCTTGCCGTTGCACAAGGACAGCGCATGAGGAGACAACGATGAATTCCGCAGGGACGCAGAAGCGGTTGCGCAAGGTGGTGTTTCCCGTTGCGGGTCTGGGCACACGTTTCCTTCCTGCGACGAAAGTGGTCGCCAAGGAAATGCTGCCCGTCCTCGATCGTCCTCTGATCCAGTACGCGGTGGACGAAGCGGTGGATGCCGGTGCCGACACGCTGGTGTTCGTCACCAATCGCTACAAGCACGCAATCGCGGATTATTTCGATTCCGCCTACGAGCTGGAGGAAACGCTGGAACGCGCCGGCAAGCACGAACTGTTGGCGACGGTACAAGGCTTGCTGCCGCCGCACGTGCGCTGTGTCTACGTCACGCAGGAACAAGCGCTCGGGCTGGGCCACGCGGTATTGTGCGCCAAGCCGGTGATCGGCGATGAACCGTTCGGTGTAATTCTTCCGGATGATCTGATCGTCAACAAGGGCAAAAGTGCATTGGCGCAGATGGCCGAGCTGGCCGCGCGCGAAGATGCCGGCGTGCTGGCCGTGGAAGAAGTGCCGCGCGATCAAACCAACAAATACGGCATCGTGGACGTGAGCGGTGCGGACGAACCCGCCGCGCGCATTGGGCACGTCGTCGAAAAACCCGACCCAGCGGATGCGCCGTCCAATCTGGCGATCGTGGGGCGCTATGTGCTGCCCGCGCGCATTTTTGAATTGCTGGAAAGCACGCGGCCCGGTGCAGGCGGCGAAATCCAGTTGACAGACGCGATCGAATCGTTGATCGCGGAATCGAAGGTACTGGCCTGCAGGTTCCAGGGAGTGCGCTTCGACTGCGGCAACAAGGTCGGGCTGGTACGCGCCACGCTGCACTTCGCGATGCAGGACCCGGCCCTCGCGAAAGTCGCGCGCGAATTTCTCTCCTGAGCACGATGGACATCGACTGGATCCTCACCCACCTCGGCGAGGAGCGCGCCCGGTATTTCAATGCCGTCGCGCCGCCGGTCATCCAGACTTCGATCTTCTGTTTCGATAGTGTTGCGCAAATGCGTGAACTCGAACAGGACGAGTACGCGCAGCATTGCTACACGCGCGGCAACAATCCGACCGTCGAGATCCTGCGCAAGAAAATCGCCGCGTTGGAGGGGGCGGAGGACTGTCTGATGTTCTCGTCCGGCGCGGCGGCGATTTCGGCAGCGGTGGTCGCGAGCGTGTCCGGCGGCGATCACATCGTCTGCGTGAACAAGCCGTACAGCTGGACGCACAAGCTGCTGGCATCCCTGCTGCCGCGCTTCGGCGTGCGCACCGCATTCGTAGATGGAACGGACGTCGCCAACATCGAAGCGGCGTTGGAACCGGCGACGAAGTTAATCGTGCTGGAATCGCCCAATTCGCTGACCTTCGAGTTGCAGGATCTCGCCGCGGTGGCGCAACTCACCAAGACACGCGGCATTCGTACGTTGTGCGACAACAGCTATTCCAGTCCGCTGAACCAGTCGCCGATTGCGTTAGGCATCGATCTGGTCGCGCACTCGGCTACTAAATACATCAACGGCCACAGCGACGTCGTCGCAGGTGCGCTGTGCGGACCGCAAACCATCCTGCGTGATGTATTCAGGGGACCATTCATGACCTTCGGCGCCGCGCCATCGCCGCACGACGCCTGGCTGATCCTGCGCGGCCTGCGCACATTGCGCTTGCGCGTGGAGCGCAGCGGTGCGAGCGCATTGAAGATCGCGCAGTGGCTGGCTGCGCATCCGAAAGTCGAACGCGTCTGGTACCCCCATCTGCCCTCGCATCCGCAGCACGCACTGGCACTGAAACAAATGCGCGCGCCGGGCGGGTTGCTGTCGTTCGCGCCGCGTTGCAGCGACACCAGTGCGATCGAGAAGCTGTGCGATTCGCTGCGACGTTTTCTACTGAGTGTGTCCTGGGGCGGCTACGAATCGCTGGCGTGTCCCACAGCGGCGTTTTTCCCGCCTGCCACGCCCGTGCCTGCGGACGAAAAGCCTCACAGTGCGCCGCCACATTTGATCCGCCTCTCGATCGGCTTGGAAGATCCCGACGTGCTGATCGCAGACCTGGAGCAGGCGCTGGCGCGCATCTGACTTCCCGCAGGGGCCGGGCTTCGGCGCGTGCGCTATGCTCGCGCGCCGTGACCGACACCCAAACCTACTATCGAACCACCGCGAATCCACGCGAACCGTTCGCGCCACTGAGCGGCACGAGCGAAGCTCGCATCGCGATCGTCGGCGGGGGCTACGCCGGCGTGAACCTTGCGCTGAGTTTGGCCGAGCGCGGCATCAAGGACGTTGTGCTGCTGGAAAGCGAAATCATCGGCCACGGCGCCTCCGGCCGCAACGGCGGTTTCGTATTCGCCGGCTACTCGTTGGGCGAACAATCGCTGCTGGATCAACTGGGCGAACAACGCGCGCGGGCCTTGTACGCACGCACGATCAATGCGGTGAACCTGATCCGCTCGCGCATCGTGCGCTACGCGATCGAGTGCGGGATGACCGATGCCGGCGTGATCTGGGCGAACTGGTTCCGCGATCCGCACGTGCTGCGCGAGCGTCAGCGATTGCTGGCGGAACGCTATGGCGTGCATTGGGAATGGTGGCCGCGCGAGCGGGTGCGCGAGGCAATCCTCAGCGCGCGTTATTCGGATGCGCTGTTCGAACGCAATGCGCTGCACCTGCACCCGCTGAATTACGTCACTGGTCTCGCGTGCGCGGCCGCCGAACAGGGCGTTCGCGTGCACGAACACAGCCGCGTGCGCAGCCTGCGGCGCGAAGCGAACGCCTGGCGCATCCGCACGCACGGCGGCGAACTGCGCGCGCCGATCGTGGTGCTGGCCTGCGGCGGCTATCTCGCGCACCTGAAACGCGAGATCGATCGCGCGGTTCTGCCGATCGCAACGTACGTGATGGTGACCGAGCCTTTGGGCCAACGCATGGAAGAGTGTCTGCGCACGCAGGCCGCGATCTACGACACGCGCTTCGCCTTCGACTATTACCGCGCCTTGCCCGATACGCGGCTGCTGTGGGGCGGCCGCATTTCGGTGCGCGATCGCTCCCCGCGTGCGGTCCGGAAAGTGCTGATGCGCGACCTGCTGCGCGTGTTCCCGCAACTGAAAGGCGTGCGCATCGATTACGCCTGGTCTGGCTTGATGAGTTACGCGCGTCACCAGATGCCGCAACTGGGCACGCGCGGCAACGGGCTATGGTGGATGCAGGCGTTCGGCGGCCACGGTGCCGCGCCGACCTGCGCCGCTGGCGAAATGCTGGCCGATGCACTCACGCGCAATGACGAGAGCTGGCGCGAATTGTCGCGCTACGGTTTGAGCCGGACTTTCCGGCCGGTCGGCTATCTCGCCGCGCAGACGAACTACTGGTGGCTGGAAGGCAAGGATCGCCTCAAGGAAATGCTGGAAGGGTGAGCCGGGGCGCTTAGCCGATGCCACAAAGGCATCGGCTGCGCCGGTGAACCCCGAGGCAGGAAGCCGAGGGCAGGGTTGCTTAGCGAGCGCAGGATGCGCGAGCTTAGCAACAGCCGACGCATTCGACCGATGTCGCAACCCAACTCCGGATGGTGTTCTTCCTTTCGTGGCCGGTACTGTCAGCGGGTCCGCACCCGCGCAGCCAGCTCGAGGAGGAGATCATGCGCGGGTTCGTGGCGTTATTGTACGGTTCGGTGTGCTACCTGATTTTCTTCGTGACGTTTCTGTACGCGATCGCTTTCGTCGCGGACGTTCCATTCGTTCCGCATACGGTCGATCGCGGTTTCGCTTCGGCGAGCGTTATGCACGCGCTGGTGATCGATGCCGCCCTGCTGGGCGTTTTCGCGGTCCAGCACAGCGGCATGGCCCGGCGTGGTTTCAAGCGTTGGCTGACGAGCTGGCTGCCGCAAGCCATCGAGCGCAGTACCTTCGTGTTACTGGCCAGCGCGGCGTTGATTCTGCTGTTCTGGCAATGGCGGCCGCTGCCGGGCCTGATCTGGAGCTTGCAAGCGTCTTGGGCGGTCTATCTGTTGTACGCGTTGGCAGCGCTGGGTTGGCTGCTGGTCCTGTCCAGCACCTTCGTAATTGATCATTTCGATCTGTTCGGCCTGCGCCAGGTCTGGGCTGCCTTGCCCGGCAAGCGCTACGCACCGCCCGAGTTCAAGAACCATTTCTACTACCGGATGGTGCGGCACCCGCTGTATCTCGGCTTCGTGATCGCGTTCTGGGCAACCCCGACGATGAGTTCCGGGCACTTACTGTTCGCCGTTGCCACGACCGGTTACATCCTGCTCGCGATCCAGTTCGAGGAGCGGGACCTCGTCGCGGAGCACGGCGAGAACTATCGTCGATACCGCGAAAAGGTGCCGATGATCTGCCCATGGCCGCGGCCGCACACAAAAACGGCCGCACAACCGCAAGGACAAACCAGATGAGTACTCACACCGCGCGCTGCTTTTGCGGCGCCGTCGAAGTCGAATTGAGCGGCTCGCCCGCGGCGATGGGTTATTGCCATTGCGAATCGTGCCGGCGCTGGTCGGCGGGACCGATCAACGCCTTCAGTCTGTGGCCGAAAGACGCGGTGCGCATCGTCAAGGGTGAGGAACGGCTCGGCAGCTTTTCGAAGAACCCAACCAGTATCCGTCAATGGTGCAAACGCTGCGGCGGTCACGTGCTCACCGATCATCCGCACTGGGGGCTGGTGGATGTGTACGCGGCGGTGATCGAGGATTTCGATTTCAAACCCGGCGTGCACGTGAACTATCAGGAAACCGCGCTGCCCATGACCGATAGCATCACGAAGATGAAAGATCTGCCGAAGGAGATGGGCGGTTCCGGCGTCGTAATGACTTAGCAATCGCTTCGAGGTCGCCAGAGAATCGCGTCGGATCATCGGCGCGGTTGGGCTATCCTGCCGGCGTGGACCTCGCCATTGTCTGGTACATCATTGCCGGCATTTTGATCTTGATCGGGCTCGCGGGCACGGTTCTGCCGGTCTTGCCCGGCGTTCCGATCATGTATGCCGGCATGTTCCTGGCCGCATGGGCAGGCCACTTCGCGCGCGTGGGCGCGGCGACGTTGATCCTGCTGGCGGTACTCGCCACGATTTCCATTGCGCTGGATTTCATCGCCGGCGCGCTCGGCGCAAAACGCGTCGGCGCGAGCCCTCATGCTCAATGGGGCGCATTCTTCGGCGCCATCGTCGGCATCCTCTTCGGCATACCGGGCTTGATACTCGGTCCGTTCATCGGCGCGCTGGTCGGCCAGTTCATGAGCGGCAGCGGCGTTTCGCACTCCACCCGTGTCGGCATCGCGACCTGGATCGGGCTGCTGTTCGGCACGATCGCGAAACTCGCAATCTCGTTCACCATGCTCGGCATCTTCGTGTTGATGCTGGTGTTTTAAACCGCCTCGAAAACCCCTGCCGCGCCCATTCCCGTGCCGATGCACATCGTCACCATGCCGTACTTCAGCTTGCGGCGGCGCAGACCATGCACGAGCGTGGCCACGCGGATCGCGCCGGTGGCGCCGAGCGGATGACCCAGCGCGATCGCACCGCCGAGTGGATTGACTTTCGACGGATCGAGACTGAGATCCTTGATGACCGCGAGCGATTGCGCGGCGAATGCTTCGTTCAATTCGATCCAATCCAGATCGTCCTGCTTGATGCCGGTTGCTTTGAGCGCTTTCGGAATCGCTTCCTTCGGGCCGATGCCCATGATGCGCGGCGGCACGCCCGCCACCGAATAACCGACGAAGCGCGCCAGCGGCGTCAAACCGTAATCCTTGACCGCCTGTTCGCTGGCGAGCAGCACCGCGCCGGCGCCGTCGGATGTCTGCGATGAGTTGCCGGCGGTGACGCTGCCGTTGGCCTTGAACACCGGGCGCAATTTCGCCAACGCTTCCGCGCTGGTATCGCGGCGCGGGCCTTCGTCTTGCGAGATCACGCGCCTGTCCTCGATCACGCCGCGCGTGGCGAGATCGGGATAGCGATCATCGAGCGGGTAGGGTGCAATCTCGTCATTGAACTCGCCCGCATCCTGCGCGGCCAGCGCGCGCTGATGGCTCTGCAGCGCGAAAGCATCTTGCTGCTCGCGCGAGATCTTCCATTCGCTCGCGACATTTTCCGCCGTGATGCCCATGCCGTAAGCGATGCCGATGTTCTCGTCGGTGAAGATTTCCGGATTCATCACCGGATGGAAGCCCATCATCGGCACCATGCTCATCGATTCGGTGCCGCCGGCCAGCATCAAATCCGCTTCGCCGAGACGAATGCGATCGGCCGCAGTCGCCACCGCCTGCACGCCTGACGAACAGAAGCGGTTGAGCGTCATCGCCGGCACACTGTCGGGAATACCGGCCAGCAGCGAAGCGACGCGCGCAACGTTCATGCCTTGCTCGGCTTCCGGCATCGCGCAGCCGATGACCACGTCTGAAATGCGCGCGGGATCGACCGCCGCGCATTGATCCAGCACCTCGCGCAGCACGTGCGCCAACAGGTCGTCCGGACGGGTATTGCGGAACACGCCGCGTGGCGCCTTGCCGACCGGCGTGCGCAGCGCGGCGACGATGTAGGCGTCTTGAGTTTGTTTGGTCATGTCTTGTTCCTCTAATTCAACACCAGGGAGCGGAGAGCGGGAGCTGGGAAGAGCGTTCGCTACGAGTACCGAGCACGCTTGTCCCTGCGACCTGCGCCCTTTTCCTGCTTCCTAGTTCCTGAGCGGTTTCCCCGTCGCCATCGTGTGTGCAATCCGTTCCTGCGTCTTGGGCATCTGCGCCAGTTCCATGAAGTGGTGGCGCTCCAGATCCAGCAGCCACTGCGCATCGACTTTCGAGCCGCGTTCTATCCTGCCTCCGCACAGTGTGTCGGCGATGCGGAGGGCAATCTCCATGTCGTGATCGGAAATGAAGTTGCCGGCGCGCATGTTCACCAGTTGCGCCTTGATCGTGGCGGTGCCGACGTCGCCGGCGACGGGAATGGCGCGCGCCGGAAGGGGCGGCCGCCAGCCGGATTCGGCCAATGACGATGCAACGTTCTTCGCCACATACAGCAATTCGAAGGCGTTGAACACCACCACGTCCGAATCGCGCAACAGACCCAACTTTTTGGCTTCCAGCGCGCTGGTCGAGGTCTTCGCCATCGCGACGACTTCGAAATATCGTTTGATCTGGTCGAAGGGATCGTCGGTCAACGACGCGCGCGCGCAACGTTCGGCGATTTCCTTCAGGCCGCCGCCGGCCGGCAGCAGACCCACGCCGGCCTCGACCAGACCAATGTAACTTTCCAGCGCGGCGACCGTGCGTGCGCTGTGCATCTGGAATTCGCAACCGCCGCCCAAGCACAGGCCGCGCACCGCCGCGACCACCGGCACCAGCGAGTGTTTCATGCGCATGCTGGTCCGCTGGAAATTGGCGATCATGGCCTCCAGTTGCGCGATCTTGCCTTCTTTCAGCAGACCCAATGCACCTTTCAGATCGGCACCGGCAGAAAAGGCCTTGTCACTGGTCTGCCAAATCACCATCGCCTTGAGCTGCTTCTCGCTTTCCTCGACCGCGCGCTGCAAGCCATCCAGCACGAAATCGTTGACGGTGTTCATCTTGGTCTTGAACGAGACGATGCCGACGTCGTCATCGCCCAGTGTCCATAGCCGCACGCCGTCGTTCTCCCAGACAGTCTTGCCTTGGTCGAACTTCTCGCCGAGCAGCGGATCGGGGAACAGTTGCCGCTTGTAAACCGGTGCGGTCGAGCGGGGCAGAGGCTTATTCGATTTCGGTGAATACGCACCCTCGGCCGTATAAACGCCTTTACGTCCATCAGTTGCCCATACCGGCAACGGTGCATCGCTCATCGCCTTGCCGGCTTTGATGTCCTCCTCGATCCATTGCGCGACCTGCTGCCAGCCAGCTGCTTGCCAGGTTTCGAACGGACCCATCTTCCAGCCGTAGCCCCAGCGGATCGCGAAGTCCACGTCGCGCACGCTGTCGGCGATTTCCGCCAGGTGGTAGGCGCTGTAGTGGAACAGATCGCGGAAACTCGCCCAGAGGAACTGCGCCTGTGGATCATCGCTTGCGCGCAGCCTGGCGAATTGCTCGGTCGGATTCTTGATCGCAAGGATCGCAGCGATTTGATCGGATGCCCTCTGCTCGGCTGGCCGGTAATCCCGTTTCTGCACATCGAGAACGAGGATGTCTTTGCCGGCCTTGCGATACACGCCCGCGCCGGTCTTCTGGCCCAGGGCGCCTTTTTCAATCAACGCAGTGAGCCACGGCGGCGACTTGAAATGTGCGTGCCAGGGATCATTCGGCAGCGTGTCGGCCATGGTCTTGATGACATGCGCCATGGTGTCGAGACCGACCACGTCGGCAGTTCGATACGTCGCCGATTTCGGGCGGCCGATCGCCGGGCCGGTCAACGCGTCCACCGTGTCGAAACCCAGCTTGAACTGCGCGGTGTGGTGCATCGCCGCCAGCATCGAGAACACACCGATGCGATTACCAATAAAATTGGGTGTGTCCTTGGCGTACACCACGCCCTTGCCCAATGCGGTGACGAGAAACGCCTCAAGCCCTTTCAACACCACTGGATCGGTGGACCTGCCCGGAATCAATTCCACCAGATGCATGTAGCGCGGCGGGTTGAAGAAGTGCACGCCGCAGAAGCGCACGCGCAGGTTCTCCGGCAGCGCTTCGGCCAGCGTATTGATCGAAAGCCCGGAGGTGTTCGATGCCAGAATCGCGCGCTCGCCGAGATGCGGCGCGATGCGCTTGTAAAGATCCCGCTTCCAGTCCATCCGCTCGGCGATCGCTTCGATCACCAAGTCGCAATTCTTCAGCGTGTCCAGGTTCTGGTCGTAATCGGCCGGAATGATCGACGTACCCAGCGACTTCAACGCCAGTGGTGCGGGCGAAAGCTTGCCGAGATTGGCGATGGCCTTCAGCGCGATGCCATTCTTCGGCCCGTCTTTAGCGGCGAGATCGAACAACACGGTTTCCACGCCGGCGTTGGTCAAGTGCGCGGCGATCTGTGCACCCATCACGCCGGCGCCCAGCACGGCCGCTTTGCGGATCAGAAGTTTCTCGGATGACATGGATTCTCCGGTAATCATGCAAGGGGATCAGGGACGAGAAGCGAGGGCGCAAAGAACGGTTCTTTTGCGCAAGTTTTCATATAGCAGCAGCGCGGCATCGCGCCTGTCGATCATCCCTTTCTTGGCAGAAGCTTGAGCCATTGCGCCCCCGCTACTCATCCCTGGTCCCTCGCTTCACTCGCGTAATCCGGCCGCCGCAAACCGGATCAAATGCTCGGCCGCGCGCTCGCGGAACTCGCGCTCGGACTGGCCACTGCGGCGCTTGATCACGCCGAAGTCCGCCATGGCGTAAGTGACGGCGCCGGCCACGATATCCAGCCGCCAGTACAATTCTTCCTTGTCCAAGTGCGGCAGCAGTTTGGCGAACGCGGCGGCGAATTCCTTCAGCACGTGGCCGTAGTTGTCGGAAAGGAACTTGCGCAGGCGCTCGTTGTGCTCGGCATAGGCGCGCGCCAGCACCCGCACGAAGGCAGCACCACCTTCCTTGTCCAAGCACAGTTCCAAGGCGGGGTTGATGAAGGCCGCCAGCACGTCTTCCAGTTCCGGCCTGGGGTTGGCCAACGCGCGTTTCAGCGCGGCCAGCCGCCCCGCGTTCAATTCGTCCAGCCGACGCCTGAAGACTTCCTCGATAAGGCGGTCCTTGGAACCGAAATGATAATTGACCGCCGCAAGATTGACCTTGGCGGCAGAGGTGACCTGACGCAGCGAAGCGCCCGCGAACCCGCGGCGGGCGAACAGATCCTCGGCGGCCCCGAGGATGCGCTGTTTGGTCGAGAACCTCGGATCCGTCATCGTGGCAACGCTTCAAACAAACGTTTGAATTCTAGGCGGCGACGGCACCGGGGTCAAACTGCTGCGACGGGCTGTCATCGGCCGCGCGCATGCTCTAGAATCGACCCATATTTTGTGAGCTAACTCTGCATTTGGCCGCGTATTTGGCCTTACTGTGACGTCTCGGGGATCACGGCGCGCAGGGACGCCGGAGCGCCGGCTCACAACGGCATACAACCACACCATCGCGAGGAACGCATGGCGCTCGAGCGCACCTTGTCCATTGTCAAACCCGATGCCGTGGCGAAAAACGTCATCGGCGAAATCTATTCGCGTTTCGAAAAGGCCGGATTGAAAATCGTCGCGGCAAAAATGAAACAGTTGTCGCGGCGCGAGGCGGAAGGCTTCTACGCGGTGCACCGCGAGCGGCCGTTCTTCAAGCCGCTGGTCGAATTCATGGTCTCCGGGCCGGTAATGATCCAGGTGCTGGAGGGCGAGAACGCGATCGCGAAGAACCGCGAACTGATGGGAGCCACCAATCCGAAGGATGCGGCGCCCGGAACGATCCGCGCGGATTTCGCGCAGAGCATCGATGCCAATGCGGTGCACGGTTCGGACGCGCCGGAAACCGCGAAGTTCGAGATCGGTTATTTCTTTTCGGAGAGTGATTTGTGCAGTCGTCCGTGACTGCGAGGATCAAAAGGTGGACATCCATGTCCACACTTTTCAAATGAAGCACGACATGACCAGCGTTGCGGACAAGACCAATCTCCTCGATCTCGATCGGGAGGGCTTGCGCGCATTCTTCGCCGATATCGGCGAGAAGCCTTATCGCGCCGATCAGGTGATGAAGTGGATGTATCACCGTCTCGAAGACGATTTCGAGGCGATGACGGATCTGGGCAAATCGCTGCGCGCAAAGCTTGCCGAAACCGCATTCGTCGGACCGCCGAAAACCTTGCTGGACAAGACATCCAGTGATGGCACGAGGAAGTGGCTGTTGGCCATGGATAGCTCGCTCGGCAAACCACAGGCCGGCGGCAACGCGGTGGAAACCGTGTACATCCCGGAACCTTCACGCGGCACGCTGTGCGTGTCCTCGCAGGTCGGCTGCGCGTTGAATTGCACGTTCTGTTCCACCGCCACGCAGGGCTTCAATCGCAATCTTTCCTGCGCCGAAATCATCGGACAGGTATGGGTGGCCGCGAAACACCTTGGCAACGTCACGCACCAGCAGCGTCGCATCACCAACGTGGTGATGATGGGCATGGGCGAGCCGCTCGCCAATTTCGACAACGTCGTGCGCGCGATGCACCTGATGCGCGACGATCTCGGTTTCGGCCTGGCCAGCAAGCGCGTCACCCTGTCCACCGCCGGCATGGTGCCCATGATCGACAAGCTCGGCGAGGTGGCCGATGTGTCGCTGGCGGTTTCGCTGCACGCACCAAACGACGAGCTTCGCACGCAACTGGTTCCGCTCAACAGGAAGTATGCAATCCACGAATTGCTCGACGCCTGCGCGCGTTATGCCGCGCGCCGTCCGCGCACCACGATCACGTTCGAATACACGCTGATGCAAGGCATCAACGATTCGCCCTTGCTCGCGAAGCAACTGGTGAAGCTGATGCGCCGCCTGCCGGCGAAGGTCAATCTGATTCCGTTCAATCCGTTCCCCGGCACGCAGTACCAGCGTTCGGACGAAGACACGATTCGCGCGTTCCAGAAAATCCTGCTGGATGCCGGCGTGCAGGCGATGGTCCGGCGCACGCGCGGCGACGATATCGACGCGGCTTGCGGGCAGTTGAAAGGGCAGGTGCTGGATCGCACGCGCCGCAATGCGCAGTTCCGCCGGCGAGTGGAAATGCAGGAGCGCGCCCATGCTGCCTGATTGCGTGCGTTCCTTCCTGAGCGCGAAGATCAAAAAGCGGCCGTCCGTGACCGCCCTTCTCAAGGCAGCCTTCCTGATTGGGACGTTGTTGTTCGCCAGTGCCTGCAATCGCAACCAGATCATCAAGGTCAACAACGGCGCGGGCGACCTGAAGAACGCGCCGGAAGAAAGCAGACAGGACGAGAAGCTGGACGCCGCGCAGATCCAGACGCAACTCGCCGCCGCACTGATGCAGCAGAACAACATGAAGGAAGCCTACGATCACCTGCAGAAGGCGATCCAGTTCGACGGCCACTACACGCCCGCGCACACGTTGCTGGCGATCCTCTACGAACGCACGAACCAGATTCCGCAGGCCGAGAGGGAATACCGCGCGGCCTTGTCGATCGATCCCAAGAGCGGCGACACCAACAACAATCTCGGGTTTTTTCTGTGCCATCACGGCCGCGGCCGCGACGGGATGGAATATCTGAGGCGCGCGCTGGCCGATCCGTTCTACAAGACTCCGGCGATGGCCAACACCAATGCGGGCGCCTGCCTGCTCGAGATGGGCGACCGCGCGGGCGCAGAAGCATATCTGCGCAAGGCGCTGGAGATCGATTCCAATTATCCCGACGCGCTCTATGAAATGGCGCGCGTGCTGTATGCCGACGGCGACGCCTTCCGCGCGCGCGGTTTCCTGCAACGCTTCGAGGCGCAGGGGCAGGCCACGCCCGATGCGCTGCTTCTCGGCTATCAGATCGAATCCCGCCTGGGCGATGCAGATGCCGCCCGGAATTACGCCAATCGTCTCAGCACCCAGTTCCCGGATTCGGAACAGGCGCGGACTTTTGCCGGCCGCTCGCAATGAAGACTCCTGACCAACACGACGATCTGTTCTCCAACTCCGGCGCACGCCCTGACGCGTCGAATGAAATCCGTTTCCACGCCGAGGATGTCGCGTGTGAGCCATTGCCCGTGCATTCTGTGCGCTCCCTGGGCGCACGCCTGCGCGCCGCGCGCGAAGCGAAAGGCATGCCACTGGCCGAATGCGGACGCGCGCTGAAATTGCCCCTCCGCGTGCTGGAACGCCTGGAGGCGGGCGAATTCGGCGGCGCCGACGAGTATGTGTTCGTGCGCGGCGCGTTGTACAGCTATGCGCGGCTCGCCGGCGTGTCGGTGTTGGAAGTCGAAAACGCGCTGCGCGCGGTCGCTCCCCCGGGACAACCCGCGCTGGTACCCACCGGCAATGCGCTACGGGCGCCGTGGCTGCAACGTTACGGTGCTGCGGCGACCTACATCGTGTTGACCGCCACCGTCGCAGTGCCGCTGGTATGGCTCGGCCTGCGCGGCGGCCTGGACAATCAATTGACACGCATCGCACCGCTCGACAGTGCGCCGCCAGTGGCGAGCGCGCCGACGCAACGCGCAACCGGCGACAAATCCGCACCCGTCGCAACGCCGCCGGCGCGGCAGGAAATTCCTTTGCAGGCCTCCATGACGCCGTTTTCGGCGATGCAGATCGAAGATGACGCCGCATCTTCCCCACAACCTGCAGCGTCGGCAGCGGCGGACCCGAGTGTCCACGTGCTCAGCCTGAACGTGCGCGCAGACAGCTGGGTCGAGGTTGTCGACGCCGATGGCAAGACGTTGGAGTCGGGTATCCTGCATGCGGGTGATCGGCGCACGTACCGCAGCGCCACACCGCTGAACGTCACCGTGGGCAATGCCGACGGTGTGGACGTGCAGAGCGACGGCAAGTCGCTCTCGCTCGCCCCTTACCGCCGTGCCAACGTGGCACGATTCAAGGCGTTCGACGGCAACACAGGAAACGATTGACTTTTGGCGGGCCGAGCCCCGCTGCATGACTTCGGTTATCCTTGTCCGCCGCGCTGCGGGGCGTGGCGGTTCTTGTCTGCGGGTAATGCATGGCTTTTGAAGATTACGACGAGTACGAACAGAGCGAACAGGTCCGCAAATGGCTGCGCGAGAACGGTCTGTCGGTCGTGATCGGCGTGATGCTGGCGCTGGCGCTGATCTTCGGCTGGCGTCAGTGGCAGGCGCACCGCGCGAGTCATCATGCGCAGGCGGCCGAGAAGTTCGCGGCGCTGCAATCCGCGCTGTTGACGGGCAATTCCGCGCAGTTGGACAAGGACGCCGATGTGCTGGAAAAGGATTATTCGGATACCCCCTACGCGGCCTTGGCGGCCGCAGCGCGCGCCAACCTTGCAGTCGGCCAGAACAACCTGCAGGAAGCGGGCAAAGCGCTGCAATGGGCGATCGACCACAGCTCCACACCGGCGTTGCATTCGCTCTATCAATTGCGGCTGGCACGCGTGCAGCTCGCGCAGGATCAGGCGAAGCAGGCGCTGGACACGCTGGATAGGGTGCCGGCCGCCGACTATCCACCATTGCGCCAGGAACTCCGCGGCGATGCGCTGCTCAAACTCGGTCGTGCGTCGGATGCACGCGCGGCTTATGCGCAGGCGCTGGCAGCGTTACCCGCTGATGCTGCGCCGGGCGAGCGTCAGGACTTGCAGATGAAACTGGACGATCTTGCGCGCGCAAACGGCGCGCCGACCGCGGCAAACGTGGCGACATCAACGGCTCATTAGGGTCGGATGGCCGTTACCCAGATGACTCCGCCGCCGAGCCTTGTCTGCAGGGCAAGGAAGAGTGAGGAAGATGTATGTTGATACACAAACTAAGCGTGACGCCGCCATGTGGGCAAACGGCCACGATCCCTCGGATTGCTTCGCAGCGGCCACCCTACTGTGTTGCGCGCCTTGACCATAGAATGGCTACGGCGCTGCGGCGCGCGGCTTGTCTGGCAACCGTCGCGGAAGCAACGCGGCTCACCTGAGCGAAGGTCAATAGACCCTAAGGAAACAGGGCACATGAAGTCACGTCATCTTCTCGCGTTGTCGCTGCTCGCGCTGCTCCCCGCGTTCTCCGGATGCAGTCTCTTCAACAAGATCGTCACCGGCATCAGCGGCAAGGACAACGTGCAGCCGCCGCGCGAGCTGACCGAGTTCACGCCCGCCGTGCAGGTGCAGCGGCTGTGGAAGGAAAGCGTGGGCGATGGCTCGGGACGCTCGGGCATCCGTCTGCGCCCGGCTTATGCCGATGGCAGACTGTTTGTCGCCAGCGTCGGCGGCCAATTGACGGCGCTGGACGCCAATACCGGCAAAACGATCTGGCGCGACGACACGCGCACACACGGCAGGTTCGGCTTCGGCAAGAAGAAGCACTATCCCGACGCGTTGTACGCCGGTGGCCCGTCGGTGAACGGCGATCTCCTGGTGGTCGGCACGCTCGACGGACACGTGTATGGTCTGGATGCGGCGACCGGCAAGCAGCGCTGGGCGGCGGAAGTGTCCGATGAAGTGGTGAGCGCGCCGACGATCGACGAGGGCGTGGTCTACGCACGCACCAACGATGGACGCGTCTATGCGTTGGATGCCGTGACCGGGCAACGCAAATGGGTCAACGATCAGGCCGACGTGCCGCTGCTGTCCTTGCGCGGCAACGGCGCCTTGTTGATTTCGCACGGCGTGGTGTTCTACGGCAGCGACGACGGCAAGATCGTGGCCTTGCGCAGCGACACCGGCAGCACGCAGTGGCGGCAGCCGATCGCCAAGGGCGAAGGCCGCAGCGACATAGAGAAACTCGACGACGCCGACGGTTCGCTACAACTCGACGGCACCACGCTGTACGCCACCGCCTATCACGGCAATCTGGTTTCGATCGACGCACCGGACGGCAAGGTCAACTGGAACCGTCCGTTCTCTAGCTATGTCGGCGTGGCCGTGGCCGGCAAGCAACTGATCGGTGTCGATGAAGACTCGGTGGTGTGGGCCTTCGATTCGTCCACCGGCGGCGACATGTGGAAGCAGGATGGCCTGCAATACCGTTGGCTCACGGGGCCGGCGGTGCAGGGCAATTACGTGGTGCTTGGCGATCTGCAAGGCTATGTGCACTGGTTGAGTCTCAGCGACGGCAAATTCGCCGCGCGCCAGCGGCTGTCCAAGGATCCGATCCGCGCGCGTCCGCTGGTGGTGGGCGATACCGTCTTCGTCACGGACGAGAAGGGCACCGTGGGCGCGTATCGCATCGCGGGTTCGCAGTGAATCACAGCGTTCGTGGTGAGATATCCAACCACGAACGGCTGGCATTCCGATCATGCTACCGGTAGTCGCCCTCGTCGGTCGCCCCAACGTCGGCAAGTCCACGCTGTTCAACGTGCTGACGCGCACGCGCGACGCCCTGGTCGCCGACCTGCCCGGCGTCACGCGCGATCGACATTACGGCGTGTGCCGATTGGGCGAACGTCCTTTCGTCGTCGTGGATACCGGAGGCTTGTCGGGTGAAGACGCCGACATCGATGTGCTGACTGCGCGGCAGGTGCGGCTGGCGATCGACGAAGCACAAGCGTGCTTGCTGATGGTCGATGCGCGCGACGGTTTGCTGCCGCAGGATCACGCCATCCTCGACGAACTGCGCCGCACCGCCAAACCCGTCGCGCTGGCAATCAACAAGACCGACGGACTGGATGCCAGCATCGTGCTGGCAGAATTTTCCTCGCTGGGCGTCGCTGCGATGCTGCCGATCGCGGCTTCACATGCGCGCGGTGTGGGAGATCTGGTCGCTCAAGTATTGCCGCTGCTGCCGCGCGATGACGAACCCGACGCCGATGTCGAAAATGAAAACACCGGAACGCGCGTCGCCATCGTCGGCCGTCCCAATGTCGGCAAGTCCACGCTGGTCAATCGCCTGTTCGGCGAGGAGCGTGTCGTCGTTTCCGACGTCGCCGGCACCACGCGCGATTCGATCCACGTGCCGCTGGAGCGCGACGGCAGACGCTACACGCTGATAGACACCGCCGGCGTGCGCCGCCGCGGACGCGTCGATGACGCGCTGGAGAAATTTTCCGCGATCAAGACCTTGCAATCGATCGCCGCAGCACAGGTCGTGATCGTGCTGCTGGACGCCAGCGAAGGCGTGGCCGAGCAGGATCTCACGCTGATCGGACAGGTGCTGGACGCCGGGCGCGCGCTGGTGATCGCGGCCAACAAGTGGGACGGACTTTCCGCTTACGAGCGCGAGCGTGTCCGCGAGGGTCTCGATCGCAAGCTGAATTTCGTCGCCTGGGCCACGCCGGTTTTCATTTCGGCGAAACACGGCTCGGGTTTGCGCGAGCTGATGCGCAGCGTGGACCGCGCGCATCTCTCCGCCACGCGTGAGCTCAGCACATCCGATCTGACTCGTGCGCTGGAACAGGCTATCGCTACGCATCAACCACCGCTGGTACGGGGGCATGCGCCGAGACTGCGCTTCGCGCATCCGGGCGGCCACAATCCGCCAACGATCGTGATCCACGGCACGCGCACCCGGCATATTGCCGACAGCTATCGCCGCTATCTGGAAAATTTCTTCCGCAAACGTTACAAGCTGGAAGGCACGCCGATCCGCATCGAGTTCCGCGAGGGCGAGAATCCGTTCTCCGGTCGCCGCAACAAACTGACGGAAAGCCAGCAGCGCAAGCGGCGGCGACTGATCCGGCACGTGCGCGGCAAGAAATGACAAAAGCGTGTCTTGGCGTGGTCCTCGCGGGCGGAGCGGGCACGCGGGTTGGTGGCGCAGACAAGGGCCTGTTGCCGTTGCGCGGCCGACCGTTGATCGTACATACACTGGATGTATTGCGGTCCCAGTGCGATTCGTTGTTGATCGTCGCCAACCGCAATCTCGGAGAATATTCACGCTTCGCGACGGCAATAAACGACGGGAGAGCGGGTTACGCAGGACCGCTGGCTGGAATCGTTGCGGCACTCGCGTATGCGATTTCGCAGAGAAACGCGGAGCCTCGCGAATGGATGATGACCGTTCCGGTGGATTGTCCACGGCCGCCCTCGGATCTGTGCGAGCGTTTGCGTTCCGCGCTGACGGAGTTTGCGAAGGCGGACTGCTCGTGTGCGCATGACGGCTGCGGCGCGCAACCGTTGTTTGCGTTGTATCGTCTGGCGCAAGTCGAATCGTTGTTGAACAGCGCGCGTGCGGCGCTGGAGTCGCATGCCTCCGTCCAGCAATGGCATCGCGAAATCGATGCGCGCGCGGCTGATTTTTCAGATCAGTCCGCTGCGTTCCATAATCTCAACACGCGGCAGGATTTCCGCGATTACGAAAGCCAGCACAGTGAGCACTGAGCACCCGACTCGTATCAGCCTGGAACAGGCGCTGGACATCATCATCTCGCGCTGCGCGCCGCATCGCATGACAGCGGAAAACGTGGCGGTTGCCGACGCACAAAACCGTGTGCTGGCCGAAGACATCCATGCCACGCACGATCTGCCGCCATTCGCCAATTCGGCGATGGACGGCTTTGCGTTGCGTGGAGCCGATCTGCCTGGAGCGGGCGAGAGCACCTTTCGGGTCATCGGCGAAGTTTTTGCGGGCGCGACAAGTGCGCCGAACGTCGGCCAAGGCGAGTGCGCGCGCATTACCACTGGCGCGCCGCTGCCGCCCGGCGCGGACACTGTGGTCATCAAGGAAAACGTGCGCGTCGAAAACGACCGTGTTTTCGTGCGTGCTGGCGAAAAGGCCGGAATCAATGTGCGTGCGGCCGGCGAGGATTGCGCGGCCGGCTCATTGGTGCTGCGTGCTGGCACGCACCTGCAGGCGGCGCAGCTTGCGATGTTGTCTGCATTGGGGCGCGCAAGCGTGCCGGTGCGCCGCAAGCCACGCGCAGCGATCATCGTGACCGGCGATGAACTGGTCGATGTCGGCCAGCCTTTGGGTTTTGGTCAGATTCACGAATCCAATGGCGTGATGCTTACAGCACTATTGCAAGAATCCGGTGCGAAAGCCGTATCTGAAATTCGCGTGCGCGACGAGCCGCAAGCACTGCGCGCGGCATTACTGGACGCCGCTGCGCAAGCCGATCTGATCGTCAGCAGCGGCGGCGTCTCGGCAGGCGAGGCAGATCATCTGCCAGCATTGCTGGGTGAACTCGGCGAAATCCATTTCCACAAGGTGCGTCTCAAGCCCGGCATGCCGGTGTTGTTCGGAGAAATCGGCGCGTGTCTGTACTTCGGATTGCCGGGCAATCCGGTTTCCACCGCGGTGACGTTTCAGGTCTTCGTGCGGTGCGCGCTCGCGACCATGCTGGGTGAACACCGCGGGCATGCTGTGTTACGCGCCAAGCTGTCGGATTCCGTCCACAAAAAGCACGCGCGTGCGGAGCTGTTGCGCTGCGCGCTCGCTTCAGATTCGGAAGGGGTGCTGTGGGCGACTCCGCATTCGCATCAGGGCTCGCACATGCTGCGCGGACTGATCGAATCGAATGCGCTGGTGTTGTTGCCGGAGGAGGCCCGCGAACTGGAGCGAGGTGCTGTTGTAACGGTGTGGCCCGCGTGTTGATCAGAGATAATGCGGCCATGACACCCCGCGAAATCACGCCGCGCGAAGCGCTGCAACGCCAGCGCGCCGGTGCCGTGTTGCTGGACGTGCGCGAACCCTACGAGCACGCGGCCGGCATGGCTGCCGGTGCCATCGCTTTGCCACGCGTGCAGGTGCCGCAGCGCATTTCGCAAGTCGCGCCGGATCGCAGTACCGAAATCCTGACGATCTGCGCGCACGGCCAGCGCTCGCTGATGGCCGCGCAGGTTTTGCAAAGACTCGGTTACACGAACGTCGCTTCCGTTTCCGGCGGCACGGCGCAGTGGATCGCGGAAGGCCTGCCGATGTCCAAGCCGGAGAACCCGGATGCGGATTTCTTCGAGCGCTATTCGCGCCATCTGCGTCTGCCGGAAATCGGCGAAGCGGGGCAGCGCAAACTGGAAGAGGCGCGTGCGGTCGTCGTCGGTGTCGGCGGCCTCGGTTCGCCTGCGGCTTTATATCTTGCTGCCGCGGGCGTAGGCACGTTGGTGTTGGCGGACGACGATGCGGTAGATCGCAGCAACCTGCAACGGCAGATCCTGCATACCGATGCGCGTATCGGTGTGTCCAAAGTGCGATCAGCCGCGCATTCCCTGACGGCGCTGAATCCGCGCACGCGCATCGAGGGGCTGACCGAACGCGTGACCTCGTCCAACGTCGAAGATTTGCTGGACGGCGCCGACGTGGTGATCGACGGCGCTGACAATTTCCCCGCGCGCTATCTGCTCAATGATGCCTGCGTGAAACTGGCGAAGCCGCTGGTGTACGGCGCCGTGCATCGCTTCGACGGGCAGGTGAGTGTGTTTGATGCGGGCCGCCAGCGCGGCGTTGCGCCATGCTACCGCTGTCTGTTCCCGCAGCCGCCGCCTGCGAATGCCGCGCCCAATTGCTCGGAAGCCGGCGTGCTCGGCGTGCTGCCCGGCGTGATCGGCATGCTGCAGGCCACCGAGGCATTGAAGCTGATGCTTGGCATCGGCGAACCGCTCACCGGGCGCCTGTTGATGTTCGACGCGCTGGCGATGCGTTTTCGTGAGACCCGCCTCGCGCCCGATCCGGATTGTTCAGTGTGCGCGCCGGGCAGAGCGTTCCCCGGCTACGTCGATTACGCTGCATTTTGTGCCGGCGTCAGTAGGTAGATGGCGGCGTCCAGTCGTTGTTCGCGAAGGTGGACGCGCCCGTGCTCGACGCGTTGAAACCACGCACCGGATTTTTCCGCGACCCGGCGGCTGGCGATGTTGTCCAGCGCGGCCACGATTTCGAATTGCGCGAACCCGTATTCGAATCCGAACGCGCTGATCAGGCGCACCGCTTGCGTCGCGATGCCGCGACCCTGCGCGCTCGAACGCACCCAGTAGCCCAGGTTCGCCATTCGCCGCGCGCGGTCGAACTTGTTCAAACCCGTGCCGCCCAGCACGCGCGTCCCGTCATCCGCAAGGATAGCGAACGCGAGTTCCTCCTCGGCCTTCCACATTGCGAGGCAACGCGCGATCCACGCTTCGCTGTCGGCGCGCGCATAGTTTTCGTGACACCACGGCAACCAGCGGCCAACGGTGCCGATCGATTCGCGCGCTGCAGCGTACAGCGCATCGACATCGCTATGCCGCCACGGGCGGATGACGATATCACCATCGTGAAACTCACAATGCGCGCGGTCGAGCATCACGACTTGCGCTTCTGTGCCGCCTCGAACGCCGCCAGTTGCTCCGGCGTGGCTTCCTTCTGGTACTTCGACCTCCATTCGGCGAAAGGCATGCCGTAGATTGCTTCGCGCGCCGCGTCCTTCGACATTACGATGCCGCGTTCGGCGGCGGCTTCGCGGTACCAGTCGGCGAGACAATTGCGGCAGAAGCCGGCCAGGATCATCAGGTCGATGTTCTGCACGTCGTTGCGGTCCTGATTGAGGTGTTTCAGCAGACGGCGGAAGGCAACGGCTTCGAGTTGGGTTTTGGTATTTTCATCCATGGATGTTCCAAACAAAGTCTCTGGATTCGGATTGCCGCTGCGCGGCTTCCGAAATGACGATAATGGATACGTTTCGCTTCGTCATTCCGCGACCGCGCGCAGCTCGGAACCGGGAATCCGACGTCTTTGTGGGTGATGCAGAATAAGCGACAATGCGCATCCCTTCGCACGCCAATTCGCTTTCATGTCAGAACCCGCTCGCCACGCACGCATCCTCGACGGCCGCCGGATCGCCGATGAAGTGCTGTCGCGCGTGCGCGCGGGGGTGCAGTCGCGTCTGAAGCAGGGCAAAGCCGCGCCGGGGCTGGCGGTGGTGCTGGTGGGCGACGATGCGGCTTCCGGCGTGTATGTCAAGAACAAGCGCCGCGCCTGCAACCAGGTCGGTTTCGAATCCTTCGACTACGATTTGCCGGCACACACTTCGCAGGCCGAGTTGTATGCGCTGATCGACAAGCTCAATGCCGATCCCGCCGTGCATGGCATTTTGGTGCAGTTGCCGCTGCCGGAGCATATCGACAGCAACGCGTTGATCGATCGCATCGACGCGCGCAAGGACGTGGACGGCTTCAGTGCGGTCAATGTCGGCCATCTCGCGCTACGCCGATTCGGTCTGCGCCCGTGCACGCCCAAAGGCGTGATGACGCTGCTGGGCCACACCGATCGCCCGGTGCGCGGCCGTCATGCAGTTGTGGTCGGCGTTTCCAATCACGTCGGCAGGCCGTTGGTGCTGGAACTGCTGATCGCCGGTTGCACGACCACATGCTGTCACAAGTTCACACGCGATCTGGATCAATATGTGCGCCAAGGCGACATCGTGATCGCCGCGGTCGGCAGACCCGGCATCATCAAGGGCGAGTGGATCAAGCCGGGCGCGGTGGTGATCGACGTCGGCATCAATCGCATGGATGACGGGCGCCTCGTAGGTGACGTCGAATTCGAAGAAGCAGCGCAACGCGCATCCTGGATCACACCGGTTCCCGGCGGTGTCGGACCGATGACCGTGGCCACGCTGATGGAGAACACGCTGGAAGCGGCGAATGCCGCGGATGCGTCGTAGCAGCTCGCCTGCAAGCGACGGTCGCCCCGCGAGCAGGCTCCTACAAAGCAAAGCCACGAACGCGTATAATCGCGCATTGCCCCGCCGGTAACTGCCATGCGCATCCTCGCCGAGGCTCTGACCTACGACGACGTCTATCTCGTACCCGCCCATTCGAGTGTCCTGCCGCGCGACGTCGACA
>JAJPID010000033.1 GCA_021324945.1 Lysobacterales bacterium
GATCGGCTATCAGCACATGTTCGCCGATCACAAGGCCAGCATCTCGATCGGCGCGTCGTTCACCGGCAATGAAACCTCCGGCGGCGTCGGCGCGGGCTTCAGTTGGTAATGGAAAGATTCGCCCGCGGATCATGCGGGCGGATCTTCAATGCTTCCGGTCGTGACGACGGAATGGGGGCAGAGCCGGTGCGCAATGCACCGGCTCTTTTATGAACCGCTATTCCACCGGCACCCTCACATGCCGATACGGTGCCGGGCCACATCACGTAGGGTGCTTTCGCGTCCGGATCGGCATTCTTCGGATACATGTCTTAGAACGATGGATCCGCGCCGACGGTCATCACGTGCGCGCCAGTCTTGATCCAGTGTGACGGCCGGTGTCAGTGTCTGCGGCTGTCCGTCTCCGTGCCGAGCGGCTTCTGTCCCGCCGCCTCCAGCTTCGCATTCAAGGCCGAAACGTCGCGGGTCCAGATCGTGTTCCAGCTCGACAGCACGCCGTCCAGTTTCGAAGACAGCGCTGCATAGCCCGCGCGCGCATCCGGTGAAGGCGCGGCATCCGCGCCACCGTCCACCGCCTGCATCAGCGCACCGATCGCACCATCGAGAAAATGGAAATTGTCGGTGCCCGGCGGCGCCATCGTCCAGGCGTTGTAGTGATTGGGCGCTTCCAGGATGCCGCCCATCCTCACGACTTTCGCGTCGAGCGTGTCGATGTCGACTTGCACATCGCCTTTCGTCGACTTGTGCGCCTCCTGCAATTGCTTGTGCAGGAATTGCGCTTCGCTTTGCGCCACGCCGAGCCTTACCTGCAAACCCTCGACTTGTTGCGCCAGCGCGAATTGCTGATCGAACGCGGCTTGCGATAAGTGCACGCGCGGATCGGCGATCACCGTCAGCGGTTGCTTGAAGATTTTGCCATCGACCGTCAGCACCACCGTGTAGGCACCCGGCGGCGCCCAGACGCCATCCTTGTAAGGATCGCCGTCGGCCAATGCGGCCGGCGGCGCGTAACGCAATGGCCAGACGAAGCGATGCAATCCCGGTGCGGCTTGCAAGGCGCTCGGCGTGTGCATCCAGTCCGCCGTCATGTTGATTTTCGACAGGTCCGGTTGCTTGGGCTGCTCGGCGCTGGAGTAATGCCGCACCAGCTTGCCGTTCGCATCGTAGATCGCCAGTTCGACCGGTTTGCGCGGCGCGCCCGCCAGTTCGTAATCGATATACGCGCCCCACGGCGGATTCTCCGCGGTGGGCTCGTCCTTCGGCAGCGGCGTGCCGGTGAATTCGGGCGTGCGCACGCGCACCGCGACGGCCGGCTTGAACAGCCGCGTTGCGGACGTCTTTCCGTCCATTTGCCGCAACGCGCTGACGTCGTCCATGATCCAGAAGCCGCGGCCATGCGTGGCGATCACCAGATCATCGCCGTGCACATCGATGTCGCGCACGGAAGTGCGCGGCAGGTTCTGTTGCAATGGCTGCCAATGCTCGCCGTCGTCGAACGAGATGTACATGCCGAGTTCGGTGCCGGCATACAGCAGATCTTTGCGCGCCGGATCTTCGCGCACCACGTTGACGAAGTCGCCGTCGCGGATGCCGTTGACGATCAGTTGCCACGTCTTGCCGCCGTCGTGCGTTCGGTAGATGTACGGCCTGCGATCGTCCAGGCGATGACGGTCGATCGCCGCATACGCGCTGTTCGCGTCGAAATGCGAAGGCTCGATGACGGCGACTTTCGACCACGGCGTGAGCGCTTTCGGCGTGACGTTGTCCCAATGCGCGCCTTCATCGATGGTGCGCCAGATCAAGCCGTCGTCGGTGCCGATCCACAGGAGTTTTTCGTCCAGCGGCGAGGAACCGATCGCATACACCACGCCGCGGCGCACGCCTTGATGCAGATTGTCGGCTGCCGTCACCGTATCCAGATTCGCCGGCACGCCGGGATCCTCGCGCGAAAGATCGGGGCTGATCGGACTCCAGTGTTCGCCGCCGTCGTTCGTGCGCCACAGCTTCTGGTTGCCGAAATACAACACGCGATGGTTCTTCGCGTTGAAACCGAGCGGCAGGGTCCAGGTGTGACGATAGATGTCCGGATCGGCCAACGTGGGATCGACGCTGCGCGTCTGCTCGGTTTTCAGATCGAGCCTGTCGACCGTGCCGCCATAAACGACATCGGGATCGTCCGGATCGGGCGCGATCATGCCGCTTTCGCCGCCCGCGGTGACTTCGTGGAACTGCTCCATGCTGATGCGATCATTGTAGGGCGCGCGCGAGGGGATCCCGACCGCACCGGAATCCTGCTGCGCGCCGTACACACGATACGGAAAACGGTTGTCGGTGCTGACGTGATAGAGCTGCGCGGTCGGCTGGTTGAACCAGGAGGACCAAGTCCTGCCGCCGTTCACCGTGATGATCGCGCCCTGATCCACGCCCATGATCTGGCGGTCGGGATCATTGGGATCGATCCACAACTCGTGGTAGTCGTCGCCGGTGGGATCGCCCTTCACCGGCAGAAAAGTTTTTCCGCCGTCGTCGCTGCGCAACTCGATGGTGTTCATCGCATACACGCGATCGGGATTCTTGGGATCGGCGGTGATCTGGCCGAAGTACCAGCCGCGCTGCCAGATGCGCGGATCGCTGCTCGTTTTCTTCCAGTGCGCACCGGCGTCGTCCGAGCGGTAAAGACCCCCGTCGTCCGCGTCGACGATCGCATAGACGCGATCCGGCGCGGCATCGGAAATCGCGATGCCGATGCGACCGACGTGCTTGCTCGCGAACCCGTCGGTCAGTTGCGTCCAGTGTTCGCCACCGTCGGTGGATTTATACAACCCCGAACCCGGCCCGCTGGACGGCGGGTACACGTTCCACGGCGGCCGGCGCGTCTGCCACAGCGCCGCGTAGATCGTGTTGGCATCGCCGGGTTTGAAGATGATGTCGATCGCGCCCGTGTCGTCGTTCGGGCCCAGCACTTTCTTCCACGTGCGTCCGCCGTCCAGAGAACGGAACACGCCGCGTTGTGCGTTCGGTCCGTACGGATGTCCGAGCGCGGCAACGAACACGCGATTGGGATCGTGCGGATCGACGCGGATCATGCCGATCTGCTGCGTGTCTTCCAGACCGATCTTCGACCAGCTCTTGCCGCCGTCCACGGACTTGTACATCCCGGAACCTTGTGCGATATCCGAGCGCATGTCGGCTTCGCCGCTGCCGACATAGATCACGTTGGGATTCGACGGCGCCACCGCGATCGCGCCGATCGAACCGACATCCTGCGAATCGAAGATCGGATTCCACGTGCGGCCGGTATCGTTGGTCTCCCACACGCCGCCGTTGACCGATCCGAAATAAAAATGCTTCGGCTGTCCCGGCACACCCGTCACCGCCAGCGTACGTCCCGCGCGGAACGGCCCGATCAGCCGCCAGTGCAGATCGCCGAATTGCGGATTTTGTGATGCGTTCGCCGGCGCGGCGTGCACGGTTGAAACCAGCGTGATCGTCGACGCGGACGCGGCGATGACCGCGACGACAGCAGCAGACAGCAAGGCGGAAAGCTTCATCGTTGTTTCCCGAGCACGATGCGCAACGCCGCATGATAACGCTCGCGGCACGACGCGCCAGCATCGCGCAGACGCACACTATACGGATGTGCCGTGCGTCATGCGTGAGCCCTGGTTTCGGATTCAGGGCTTCGAGTTTCTCCCTTCGCGGTTTGTGCCCGCTGGCGCTGACGATGCGCCGGCCCGCGGCACGCCAAGGCAACGCGGTGCGCGCGAATCAACCGCGGCGCATGCGATGATCGCCGCTCGTCGCAAGGAACATCGCTTGTCCACCTACGAACTCGCCCTCCACCGGCTGAGGCACGATCGCCTGCTGCAAGCGTTGCTGTTGCTGATGGGTGCGCTGGCGGCATTCGATCCGCGGCCCGCGAACGATTATCTGCGCTGGCTGGATGCGCCGACGCTGGCAGGTCTGGCCGGTCTGTTGATGCTGACGCAAGCGGTGCGCACGAGTGGTTTGATCCAGCGCTGGGCGCAGGCAGCGGTGGCGCGATTGTCGAACGTGCGCATGCTGGCGCTGGTGATGGTGCTTCTGTCTGCGGCGCTGGCATCGATGTTGACCAATGACGTCGCGCTGTTCCTGATCGTGCCGCTGACACTGGCGATCGACGCGATCACGCACATTCCGCGCACCCGATTGGTGATCTTCGAGGCGCTGGCGGTGAACGCGGGCTCCACGCTCAGCCCGATCGGCAATCCGCAGAACCTGCTGCTGTGGCAGCACTCGGGACTCGCCTTTCCACAATTCGTTTTGGCGCTGCTGCCTGCCGGCTTGATCATGCTGGCGTTATTGCTTTGCATCGCGTGCGCGGCGTTTTCATCGGCGCCGCTGCAGTTGCAGAGCGCGGCCGAACCGACGCGTTTGAACATGCCGCTCGGCATCGGCGCCATCGTGCTGTTGGGCGGCATGGTCGCGGCGCTGCAATTTCATCAGGCCGTGCCGGCGATGCTGGTGGTGTTCGCGGTGGGACTGTTGTTCTTCCGCCCAGTGCTGGCCGGCGTGGACTGGATGTTGCTGGTGACGTTCGCCGCGATGTTCGTGGGGCTCGGACATCTCTCGGCCGTGCCATGGGTGAACGCGCACGTCGGCGCGCTGGACTGGCGCGATCCGCGCGTGCTGTACGGGGGCGGCATCGCGCTGTCGCAATTGATCAGCAACGTGCCCGCGGCGGTGCTCTTGCAGCACTACACGCGCGAGTTGACCCTGCTCGCAACCGCAGTGAACGTGGGTGGCTCGGGCATCATGATCGGCTCGCTCGCCAACCTGATCGCGTTGCGGCTGGACGGCTCGCCACGCATCGGGTGGAAATTCCACGCGTGGTCGATTCCATATCTGCTGGCGAGCGCGCTGTTGGTGGGAGCGTGGGTGTTGCGGTGAGACCACCCTCTCCTTTCAAGAGGAAGTTTTACGCCAGTAGATCTTCGTACTCGCGATGCCGACGCATGTACGCCGCGGTGTAGGGGCACTGCGGAATCACCTTCCAGCCATTCGCGCGCGCGGCATCGAACGCCACGCGTGTCAACTCCGCGGCGATGCCGCGGCCCTCGATTGCTTCCGGCACGCGCGTATGCGTCACGATCATTACGCCGTCGCGCAATTCGTAATCGACCGTGCCGATGTGGCCTTCCACTTCCGTGCTGAAACGGCGCGCGGCGGGATCGTGGTGGATTTGCATGAGAGCTTCCAAAGGGTCCTGCAGGCCATGGGACGGCCTGCCCGCGATCGCGCACGTTTACTTCTCGCGCTTGATCGGCGAAGCCAAGTCCGGACACGTGCCGGACTTGGCGTGTTCCGGCGAGTCAGGGACAGACGAGCCCGAAATGACGACTAGATGATCGGAATCTTGCGGATATTGGTCGCCGGATCCAGCCAGAACGAATCCTTGACGAAGCGGTTGAACAGATCCGGCGGCAGCACGCTCTCGCGTTTGGTCGCCGTCACCTTCGGCTGCACCTTGTGCAACCCCGGCAGGCCCAGGCGCGAATCAAATTCCGGCTCGTCGTATTGGATGTTGTCGAAGTCGTGCTTGAACAGCGGCTCGCCGACGAACTGGTACACCGCCTCGATCGCGCGCTGCGGATTGCTGGTGAGCGACTCGTAGGTGAGCAGCATCAACCGGCCCGGCGCGTACTCGCCGTAATAGGCATCTTTCGTCGCCTGATAGGAGAAGCCGACCATGCCGGCCACGTCGATCAGGCTCTCGGTACGTGAATACACCGTGCCGTTGGGATTGAAGTGAAAGATCTTGCTGGCCGTGAGCGGATGCTTGCGCACCATGCGCTCCACGCTGTCCAGCACCCAGGGCATCTCGCGCACGCAGGCGATCACCTTGGCGTTGGGGAAAAGGCTGGCGAGCATCGGCATCTTGCTGCACCAGATGCGGCCGGTGTCGAACGCGACCTCCAGATTCGGATAGATGCTGTAGTAACTCCAGAACACGCTGCGCAACACCGCCATGCGCTGCGGTTCCTCGATGAACACCGAGAAGTCGTTCTTGCCGCTCATCTCGGCGATCAGCGCGCTGACCATATCGCCCACCGGCGAAGTCATGCCGGCGTGGAAGCGCGGATTCTGCTTCAGGATCGCGCCTAGCAGCGTGGTGCCGGCGCGCGGAAAGCCGGAAATGAAATGGATGCGCGGAACCTTGATCGCCTGCGCGGCCGGCTGCTTCGCCGGCGCGGGTGTGCTTTGCTGTGGCATGGCCGCCCCTGACCTGGATCGAACGCCGCAGTGTAGCGAAAAGCGCAGGGGATGTGGGGCCGTTCAGGTCCGGCCGATTGCGCTGCTCAACATGCCGATGGCAGCGTGCTCGATGCCCAAGATCAGGATTTGCGCCGGCTCGTCGTCGCCCTGCTGCGTCAGCGCGTACGGCAATGGCCAATAGTGTTCCGGCGTGGCACCGAGAGGCGAGTGGCCTCGTCGTCCATCGGATCCATGCAGGGACTTTATGCGGGCATTATTTCCGTATTTATCCCCCCGCAAGACATCTTCCGCGCGTATTCGAGTCAGTTTGTAGTCGCATCATCTCCCGGATTGCGGCAGAGGTACATGATCTCTCTATGCTTTCGCCGGCACGACCTTCATCGCCCGGATGCTACGTAACTGCGGACTGGCCATGCATGACAGCGCGATTGCGGTGAGCGTGAGTCCGGCGATGGCGAACAGCGCCGTCAGCGAAATCACTTTCAGCAGCGCGCCGGCGATCGCCGCGGAGAGCGGTCCCAGTCCCATGAAGGTGAACATCAGAATGCTCATGGTGCGGCCCATCATCTGCGGCGAGACGCGCTGCTGGATCCAGGTGAAGATCGCGATCTGCACGATGCCGCCGAGCAGGCCCGTGCAGAACAGCAGCGCCGCGCCGAAGTACGTGGTGTGCACCAGCGTCAGCGCGGCGAGCGTCAGACCGACGACGCTGTCGATGCACAACACCATCAGACCCAGACGTCCGCGCATCGTGCGCTGTCCGGCGCCGGAAAGGATACTGCCCGCGAACATGCCCACGCCTTGTGCGGTCATCAGAATCCCGAGCGATGCCGCGCCGAGATTGAGCCGCGTGTCCGCCAGCACCGGCAGACCGACCTGGATCGGCCCGCCCACGAACACCGACACGAAGCTCGCGTAGATCACGAACGCGCGCAGCGGCACGTCCAACCAGACGTAGCGCACGCCGGCGGCGATGCTGGCGAACACGCCGAGTTGGGTTTCCGGCGCATGGAAATCGCCGTGGACGCGCACCATCGCCAGCGACACCAGCGAGAACACGAAGCTCGCCGCATCGATGGAGAACGCCAGCCCCAAGCCGCGCGCGTCCGGCACCGCCTGCGCAGAAGGTTGATGATGCGCGCCCAGCGCGATCACGAAACCAGCGAGCACCGGGCCGCCGATCATGCTGAGCTGGCGCATGCCCATGAACAGCGCGTTCGCCTGCCGCAACTGATCGGCGCGCACCAGTTGCGGCATGATCGCGGAACCGGCCGGATAGACGAAGGCGGTGGACAAGCCGATGCCGAGCGCCAGCAGATACACCATCCACATCTGGATGGCGCCGGTGAGCACCAGCGCGGCGAGGATCACGATGCACGCGGCGTTGACCGCGCGTCCGCCCAGCAGCACGCGCCGCGGCGACATACGATCCACCACCGCGCCGCCGACCAACATGAAGGCCGCGCGCGGGAACGCCATCACCGCCAGCACGATGCCAAGCGCGGCAGGATCGTCGGTGAGTTTCAGCACCAGCCACGGCAACGCGACTAGCGTGAACTGGTCACCGAACGCCGAGATCGCACTGCCGCCGAACAGCAGGCTGAAATCGCGGTTGGCGAAAAGCGAACTGCGCGCGGCGGCCGGCGCCGCAGAAGGAACCGTGTTCATGGGAAATCCTGTGCGTGCGTGCGAAGCATAGGGCGTGCGCGCACGCAAAGCATCTTCCACGTGCAACTCGGTCCGACGGATGTGCGTCGCGATCGCATGTGCCCGGGGCCGAGCTCGCTCGCCACATTTCCCGCGAACGGCTTGCGCATCGAGGCGGGTCTCTGTTTCGACCCATGCCTGTCAACATGCTCGCGCCGCCGCCGACGCGAGCACGCAAAACCTCAATGCATATCAGCGCGAACCATGCCGCGCATAAGTGCGCAGGTGGTAGACGCGATGCACATGGTGCGCGCCCAACCAGCCGCCGAACGCGGCGGTGATCAGCGACACCAGTGCGCAGCCGAACGCCGTCCACATGATGCGCGCGGTGTATTGCGCCACCGTATCGGCATCGAGCGTGGGCAAGCTTTCCGTGGGCGCGACCGCGACGCCGGCAAAAGTGAGATGGGTCATGCCGCTGGCGAGCAGCAGCGTGGTCGCGGTGAGCGACAGCCCCCACACCGCGATGCCGCGGATCACGCCCATCTCGGTATCGTTGCGGCCATCGAACCAGCTCGCGAACATCGCACCCAACCACGTTGATGCGGCCCAGGTCAGGATCATCCAGCAGATCGCGCCGCCGGAAACGCCGCGCGCGACCGCAGCCGGATCGTGCGGATCAAACGCGGATAAGCCCAGCGCCAGTCCGAACGCGTACAACAATGCGGCAATGCCAGTGGCCACCAGCCAGCCCGCCCACACCGCGCCCCAGCGCATCACCGGGTGTTCCTGCGTCACGATTGCGTTGTCAGAAATCGCCATGTCCGTCTCCCAGTGAATCCGATCAGGAACATCCGCGCAGCAGCGCGACAATGATCAGGATGGGAATCGGCACGCCCAGCAGCCACGCGAGCACATAACCGATCGCGCCTTTCTGTTTTTCGGGATCGCCACTTCTGCGAAAAGCCCGCATCATTCGTTCCATGACCCACCTCGCGCAGAGAATGCAAGACAGTAATAAACACGCGCGCGGTGATGGCGAGGTGAATCCGGATAAAGCTTGGGCCCACCAGGACTCGAACCTGGAACCAAGGGATTCGCGTGACCCGGGGATTTCTCTCCGGCGCGGACTATCTCTTCGCCCGCAGCTTGCGCTGTGAGGGCGCGGGATGCTCAAGCCTGTCATGAAGGGCGCTCATAGCCCTCAGGTAGTCTCTGCACCTTCCGGCGGTGCACCGCCGGCTTGGCTCAGGATTGCCGCCGGCCGAACCGCTGCGGTTTCCCTGAATTCATCCCGTTCCCGTCCGCATCTCTCGATGCGGCGGCACCTTTCGATGAGTCCCCTGCTCTAACCATTGAGCTATAGGCCCCGCTTCATTAGAACATTTTGCCGCTCGTGGCGCGACGATCACTTTCCTTTCCGCTGTGAAAGGACCGTGGCCGGGCCATCACTCACTGCTGCCATCACGCTGTCAGCAGGCGGGCGTAGACTGACGTTCCCCCTGATCAACAAGAGTGCCGGGATGAATACCGAACAGGTCGCCAAGCGTCTGGTCGAACTGCGCCGCCAGCGCAATTACACGCAAGCGCACGAGGAGTTGTTCGCGCGCGACGCGGTCAATATCGAGATGGAAGCAATGTCCGGCGGCCCGATGGGCAACGCCACCGGGCTGGATGCCATCAAGGAGAAAGGCCGCCAGTTCGGCGAGATGGTGGAGGCGGTACACAGCAATGAAGTCAGCGAGCCGGTGATCGCCGGCAACTGGTTCAGCGTCGCGGCGGTGATGGATGCGACGATGAAAGGCCGCGGCCGCGTGACGATGCGCGAGGTCTGCGTGTATCACGTTCGCGACGGGAAAATAGACCGCGAACAATTTTTTTACGACATGTGATGCACGGCGCAACGGCCGAACTCTTCGAAACGAACTCTGATCCGCCATCCGCGCGGCAGCTATTCTGCAAAGGTGCCGTGCTGCTGCGCGGGTTTGCCTTGTCGCGCGAGCGCGAAGTCCTGCGCGCAGTCGGTGGCGTGATTCGAGCTGCGCCGCTGCGGCGCATGATTACACCCGGCGGTTTGCGCATGTCCGTGGCGATGAGCAATTGTGGCAATCTGGGCTGGATCAGCGACCGGCTCGGCTATCGCTACTCGCCCGACGATCCGCAAAGCGGCAAGCCATGGCCTGCAATGCCGAAGGTCTTCGCGCAACTCGCGCGCGATGCGGCGGCCTCCGCCGGCTTCGCGGATTTCGCACCTGATGCCTGCCTGATCAATCGCTACGAACCCGGTGCGAAATTATCTCTGCACCAGGATCGCGACGAACGTGATTTCTCCCAGCCGATCGTGTCAGTGTCACTCGGTTTGCCCGCGACCTTTTTGTTCGGCGGTTTGGTTCGCAATGACCGCCAATTGCGCGTTCCGCTGTTCCACGGCGATGTCGTCGTCTGGGGCGGTCCCGCTCGCATGCGCTACCACGGCGTGCTGCCGCTGAAGGATGGCACGCATCCGCTGCTCGGGGCATGCCGCATCAACTTGACCTTTCGGAAAGCGGCGTAGCTGCGATCAAGCCGGCTCGTACACCGCCGCGCGCAGGGCGGCGCGCAGGGTGCGCTTTTCGGTTTCCTCGAGTTTGCGGCCCAGCAGTTCGGACGCGCGCGCGAGCAGTTCGCGATCGAGTTCGTGCGGCAGCGGCGTGCGTTCGGGCAGTTGCTGGATCTGCTCGCGCTGTGCGACATCCAGCGTGGCCGCGTATTCGCCCGCGAGCTCCTGCATGCGTGCGAGGTTCTGCTGCATTTCGCCGTTTTCGGTCAGCGGCAGCGACCACTCGGAAAATTCGCGCCGACGCAGGAAACGGCGTAACGTATTCGCGTCGATCAGATGGCGCGTATCGACTTCGCGCTGCAACGCGGCCGACTGGTTGCCGCGCATCTCGCCGATGTCGGCAGCTTCCACCCCCAGCAGGTGCACACGGATGCCGTGTTCCTGCGCCTGCTGCACGCCCACGCGCAGGTCCTCGTCACCCGAGATGATCAGCGCGTCTGAAATCGCGTTATTACGGGCGAGATTGGTGAGATCGGAGAAGATCAGCGCGTCCACGCCCTTCTGTTCGCCGGACTGATTGACGAAACCGAGCCGCAGCTTGACGTTTTCAAGATACGCGATCGCGAGATGCGCAGGGCTTGGTCCGGCGTTGGTGCCGTCGTACCAGTAGATGCGCAGCAGCGGACAACCGCCGATGTTCTCGGCCAGCGTTTTCAGATGCGCGGCGAATTCGGCATTGGCCAGGCGCAGCTCGCCCCGACGCAAACGCTCGCCGAACAGCAACTCGCTGGCGGATGCGAAAAAGTAACCGGCGTCAACGAAAACGGCGATGCGATTCATGAGACATCTGATTATTTATTGATGAAGCAAATTGCCGGAAGAATACTTGTCGTCATTCCGGACGCCGCGCAGCGGGCCTCCGGAATCCAGCGTCCCTGCTCTCGTGACTGAAGTCACTGAATTCCGGGTGCTGCGACGCGCTGCGCGCGCCGCGGCCCCGGAATGACGACAAGATCAACAGGCTTTTTCGAGTCCCGAGCCCGAGTCCCGGAATCATTCGAAATCCAGAAACGACCGCAACTGCTCGGAGCGCGAGGGATGCCGCAGCTTGCGCAGTGCTTTCGCCTCGATCTGACGGATGCGCTCGCGCGTGACGTCGAACTGCTTGCCGACTTCTTCCAGCGTGTGGTCGGTGTTCATGTCGATGCCAAAGCGCATGCGCAGCACCTTGGCTTCGCGCGGCGTCAAACCGGCCAGCACCTCGCGCACGGTTTCCATCAGACCGGTTTCGGTCGCCGATTCGATCGGCGAGCCAACGTTCTGGTCCTCGATGAAATCGCCCAGATGCGAATCCTCGTCGTCGCCGATCGGGGTCTCCATCGAGATCGGTTCCTTGGCGATCTTCAGCACCTTGCGGATCTTGTCCTCGGGCATCTCCATCGCCGCGGCCAGTTCTTCCGGAGTCGGTTCGCGGCCGTAGAGCTGCAACATCTGGCGCGAGATGCGGTTCAACTTGTTGATCGTCTCGATCATGTGCACCGGGATGCGGATGGTGCGCGCCTGATCGGCGATCGAACGCGTGATGGCCTGGCGGATCCACCACGTCGCGTAGGTCGAGAACTTGTAGCCGCGGCGGTATTCGAACTTGTCGACCGCTTTCATCAGGCCGATGTTGCCTTCCTGAATCAGATCCAGAAATTGCAGGCCGCGGTTAGTGTATTTCTTGGCGATCGAAATGACGAGACGCAGGTTGGCTTCGACCATTTCCTTCTTGGCGCGGCGCGCCTTGGCTTCGCCGATCGACATCGCACGGTTGATCTCCTTGATGTCGGTGAGCGGCAAGTACAGGGCGCGCTCGATCTCGGCCAGCTTCTGCTGCTCGGCCAGGATGTCGTCGCGGTGGTTGCGCACCGCCGGCGTCCACTTCTGGCGCTTGCGCGACAGCTCATTGACCCACTCCAGATTGGTTTCGTTGGAGGGGAACAGCTCGATGAAATCCTTGCGCGGCATGCGGCACAGGCGCGTGCAGATATCCATCACCGCGCGCTCGTGATGGCGGATCGACGCCACCACCTCGCGCAGCTTGCGCACGAAGCCGTCGATCAGCGCGCTCGGGAGTTTCAGCTTCAGAAACTCCTCGGCCATCTTGTCGCGCAGCTTCTGCGACTTCTTGTCGGTGATGCCGTACTTGTCAGCGGTCTTCTGGAACTTGCCGTACAGCTCGCGCAGCACCTCCATGCGGCGCGCGACCTCGACCGGATCGGGGCCGGACGGGCCGGCTTCCTCGTCGGCGGGCGTTTCCTCCTCATCCTCGTCTTCGACCTCGGCATCAGCCGTCATGTCGGCCGGCGGGGTCACGCCGAACTCCTCCGCCGGAATTTCCTGATCGGCGAAGCCGGCGATGATTTCGCTCATGCGGCGCTTGCCGTCGAGGTGCTGGTCGTATTCCTCCAGCAGCAGGCCGATCGCCCACGGGAAACTGGCGAGCGCGGTCTGCACCTGGTTCAGGCCTTCCTCGATGCGCTTGGCGATGGCGATTTCGCCTTCGCGCGTCAGCAGCTCCACCGTGCCCATCTCGCGCATGTACATGCGCACCGGATCGGTGGTGCGGCCCACTTCCGCATCGACGGCGGAAAGCATGGCTACCGCTTCCTCAGTCGCGGTCTCGTCGTCTTCGGTGCTGGCCGGCGCGCCGGGCAGCAGCAATTCGGTATCGGGCGCGACCTCATGCACCTCGATGCCCATGCCGTTGATCATGCCGATGATGTCTTCGATCTGCTCCGGATCGACGATGTCGTCGGGCAGGTGATCGTTGACCTCGGCGTAAGTCAGGTA
>JAJPID010000027.1 GCA_021324945.1 Lysobacterales bacterium
CATGAACTTCAAACTGGCGGAGAGGGCGGGATTCGAACCCGCGAAGCGGGGTTAAGCCGCTTACACACTTTCCAGGCGTGCTCCTTCAACCACTCGGACACCTCTCCGTTCCCAAGTGCGCTCGGGAACGCGAAAGCATAACGGCACGCCGATGGCCGGGCAATCTAACGCGCGCTGCCCTTGGCCGGATGCAGCCATTCGGGCTGGCCTTCCGAGTAATGTTCACGCTTCCAGATCGGCACGCGCGACTTCACTTCATCGATGATGTAGCGGCAGGCTGCAAATGCTGCATCACGATGTGCGGCGCCGACGCCGACCCACACGGCGAGTTCGCCCAGTACGAGTTCACCGACGCGGTGCACGCAAACCGCGCACGAGATTTCGAATCTTGCACGCGCTTCCTTCATGATCTTCGCGCCTTCGGCTTCCGCGAGTTCCGCATAGGCCTGATATGCGAGCCCGCGAACCGCCCGGCCATCGTTGTGATCGCGCACGCGGCCTTCGAAGGTGACGATCGCGCCGGTGCCGAAGTTCTCCAGTTGGCTGGATAGCACGACGGGATCGATCGCCGTTTCGCTGAGCGAGAAGACTTTCATCACCCACCCGAAACCGGCGGCAGAAATGCAATTTCGTCGCCATCCGCAAGGGCTTGATCCCATGGGGCGAATTCGCCGTTCACCGCCACGCGCAAATGCTCCATCACGAACGTGAACCGGTACCGCGCCGCGATCTCCCCATACAGGGAGCGCGGGTCGCGCGCGCCGCTAGCGATTCTCTCCGAATCGCAACCGGCCGCATCGCGCAGCGAAGCGAAATACAGCATGGTGTAGTTCATTCGCGTGCCCTGCTCCGCTTTCTCGTACCGGCCAGAACTTTTCCATCGCGCACTTCACGCCGACCGCCGGACTTCTCCAGCAATCGCAGTTCCGCGACCATGATCTGATGCGACAGCGACTTGCACATGTCGTAGACAGTCAACGCGGCGATGCTCGCGCCGGTCAGTGCTTCCATCTCCACGCCGGTCCTGTGCGACACCGCAACTTCGCAACGGATCGCCAAGTCGGTTTCCGAGGTGAATTCCGCAGACAAAACGCAGCGTTCGATCATCAGCGGATGACAGAAGGGGATCAGCTCGTGCGTGCGCTTGGCTGCCAGCGTGCCGGCGATGATCGCCGTATCGATTACGGAACCCTTCTTCGCGCGCATGCCGCTTTCGCGCAATGCACGTGCGACTTCGATGGGAAAGCGCACAAGCGCTTGCGCGACCGCACTGCGCGCGGTCACGTCCTTGCCGCCGACATCCACCATGCGGGGGCGGTTGGATGCGTCGAGGTGGCTCAAGGAACGGCGAATTGTTTTGCCCATGTGTACATCGTACCCGGTGACTAGATTCGCACATCCATATGCTCGTCAAGTCACTCCGGCCCGTGGCATCACGCCACCGGCGTCCGAACGCGCAGCCGATACCCGGTATCGGCTAAACGCGCCCTCTCACCCTCCTACTTTGTACATCTCGACATGCTCCAGCACGCCCGCCGCGCGCAGCTCCGCACGGCGCTCGCTGTAGCGGTCGCCGCGCAGGCTCCAGATGCCGGCGATGAGTGCGCGCAATGCGTCGTCGGATTCACCGCCGCGCAACGGTGCGCGCAAATCGTGACCCGAACGGGCGAACAGACAGGTGTAGAGCTTTCCGTCCGCCGACAAGCGCGCACGCGTGCAATCACCGCAGAACGGCGCGCTGACCGAATCGACGAAACCGATCTCGCCGGCGCCATCCACATAACGCCAACGCGTCGCGGTTTCCGCCGAGTCGTGGCGCGATAGCGGCATCAGCGGCCAGCGCGCGTGGATACGCGTGCGCAGCTCGGCGCCCGGCACCACGCGGTCGGCGCGCCAGCCGTTCAAGGTGCCCACGTCCATGTATTCGATGAAGCGCAGCACGTGTTTTGTCCCGCGGAAGCGCTCTGCCAGCGGCAGCACGCTCTCCTCGTTGACGCCACGCAGCACCACACAATTGATCTTCAGAGCATCGAAGCCTGCGCGTTCCGCCGCCGCGACCGCGGTCAACACCTGTTCGACTTCCCCGCGGCCACCCGCCATGCGGCGATAGATTTCCGGATCAAGGCTATCCAGACTCAACGTGATACGATGCAAACCCGCCTCGCGCAATGCCAACGCGAAACGCGGCAGCAGCGCACCGTTGGTGGTGAGCGCCATGTCTTCCATGCCCTCGATGCGAGCCAATCGCGAAACCAGCTCCGGCAAGCCCCGGCGCAGCAGCGGTTCGCCGCCGGTGATGCGAAGCTTGCGCACGCCGAGCGAGACAAAGACGCGCGCCAGCCGTTCGATCTCGTCGAACGACAACCTTTCGCGCGCGCGCAGGAAAGCATGATCGTGCGCGTATTGATCTTCCGGCATGCAATAGGGGCAGCGGAAGTTGCAGCGGTCGATCACAGAGATGCGCAGATCGGCGAGCGCGCGGCCGAGCGCATCCGCCGGCGCGGTGATCGTCTTGATCTTCAATGGAACCGGCGCGGTCAAGTTTTCAGCCTGCATCTGCACGCGGCGGATCGGGTTCGTGCAACGGGTAGCGCATGCCGGGCTCGGCCACGCGATAGCCGTATCGCGTCAGTTCGCGCGCGTCTTCCGCGCTGGCGTAGTGGTAAAGCAGCAGGCGCCGACGCAGCGGTTCAGGATATTCGCGTTGCAAATCCTCGAGACCCGTGTGCGACGGGTTACCGGTCAGCGTGCAGTCGTGCGCGACCAGCGTGTTGCCGCGCGCGTGCTGTTCCAGCATTTCCGGAATGGGACGCGTGTCGCCCGTCCAGGCGAAGCAGCCGCGCAGAGCAATGCCGAACGATGAGTTGGGTGCATGGTGGCGCGTGGGAAACACGTCGAACCACAAATCGCCGTGCCAGAAGCCCCGCGACAACGGGATCAGATGGAACGCATCCCAGAAATTCACCCCGCCTTCTGCCACGGCCTGCGGGTAATCTGCCACGCGCCCTTGCAGCAGCGGCACGAGCGCGGCATGCGCAAAGAGTTTCGCCTTGCCGCGCAATTCCGGATCGAACCAGGCGCGGTAGAACAGCCGTTCCAATCCGGCGACATGATCCATGTGCGTGTGCGTGATGTACACCGCGCGGGGCGCCTGGCCGTAGCTCTCCAGATAACGCGTCAGCGTTTCAGGGCCGCAATCGATCAGCAGCAAGGGCGCGCCGTCGCGTTCGAGCACGGCGCTGGACGAGCCCAGTTCAACTGCCTGGGCGGCGCCGGTTCCCAGCACGTGCAGAGCGAAACTCACGGCAGCGCATCCTCGTAAGCGCACATCAGCGGCGTCCAGATTTCGCGGTCGAGCCGCGCTTCGTCGCTCTCGCACGCGCCCAGTTTCAACAGCGAACGCCGCAGGCGACGCAGGTTGCCAAGCTGCCAGTCGCCGCGACTTCTGCGGATTCTGCCGCGGTCGAAATCAACCAGCCACAACCCGTTCGGCGCGACCAGCACATTGTGTGCGTTGAGATCGGCGTGATCGACCTTTGCCGCATGGAAGCGCGCGATCAATTGTCCGACGCGAGCGGCGAGCCTCGCATCGAGGCTTCGGCGCGCGATCATTTCCGCCAAAGTGTGCGCGTGCTCGATGCGGCGCGTGAGAAGGTCCGCAGTGTAGTGCACGCCGTTGCGCAGATAGCGCGCTGCCACGGGCTCGGGCACTGGCAGCTCTTGAGCATGCAATTCGGCCAACAGGCGGAACTCGGCGAAACCGCGGGTGCGCTCGCGGCCGTTCCAGAGATATCGGTCGCCCAGGATCGGCGCGACCATGCCGCCGCGATGGTAGTGCCGCAGCGCGCAGATCCCGGCGGGCGTGTCGACGAAGACCACGCTGCCGCGGCCGCCGCGTGCGCGTTCCAGCAAGTTGCCTTGCGCGCGCCAGTGCTGCGGATCGAACCACGCATCTTCGGGTTGGACGGCGAGCCTGGCGTCGAACAGAATCGTACCCGTACCCGCAGCGTGGATGCGGGTGTCCGCAAGTACCTGCCGCAAGGCGGCAGGCCGGCCATGGCTCGTGATCACCATAGAAGTTTAGCAGCCCATGCCAATACCTCCGCCAAAATCGCTGTGTCTTTTGCGCACCTCCGCGCTGGGCGATGTCACGCACGTGGTGCCGCTGGTGCGCACGTTGCAAACGGCTTGGTCACAAACACGGCTCACGTGGATCGTCGGCAAGCTGGAGCACAAGCTGGTCGGCGACATCGAAGGCGTGGAGTTCGTCGTTTTCGACAAGACGTCCGGTTTGCGCGGCTATCGCGACCTGCGGAGCCTCTTGCGCGGGCGCCATTTCGATGCGTTGTTGCACATGCAGGTGGCCCTGCGTTCGAATCTGCTGAGCTTATGCGTGCATGCGGATCGCCGCATCGGTTACGACAAGGCGCGTTCCAAGGATCTGCACGGCCTGTTCGTCGGCGAGCGCATCCCCGCGCGCAGCGGCGAACACGTGCTCGATGCGATCGGAAGTTTTGTCGAGCCGCTGGGGCTGAAACAGACGCGGGTGCGCTGGGACATTCCGATCCCCGACGAGGCGCGTGAATGGGCCGCGCAGCAATGGATCGACGACGAACGCGTTTTGTTGATTTCGCCGTGCTCCAGTCACGCGTTGCGCAGTTGGCGCGCCGAGCGATATGCCGCGGTGGCCGATCACGCCGCGCGTGCGCTGGGTTTGCGCGTGGTGCTGTGCGGCGGGCCTGCACCGCAGGAACGCGCAATGGGCGACGCGATTCTGGCGAAAATGAAAACGCAGCCGCTGGACCTGATCGGCCGCGACACCCTGAAACGTGCGCTGGCTTTGTATCAGCGCGCGTTCGCCGTCCTGACGCCGGATGCTGGGCCGATGCACATGGCGAATGCGGTCGGCGCGAAAGTGATCGGCCTGCATGCGGCCAGTAATCCCGCGCGCTCGGGACCGTATTCGGACCGCCGCTGGTGCGTGGATCGCTACGATGCCGCCGCGCGCAAATTTCTGCGCCAGAGCGCGCGCGAAATTCCCTGGGGCACCAAGATCGAATATCCCGGCGTGATGGATTTGATCGAGGTGGAGGACGTGATCGAGCGGCTCGAGGCGCTATTACGCTATCTTCAGGGTCTTGCTTGCAACAAATAACGATCCTTGGCGCGGTTTCCGTTCGGCATTCTGCCTCACCCTGTATGCGCGGCGCGACCTGCCATTCAAGGGAGCTCGCAATCGCTGCGGGTATAGACCTGATAGGACTTTTCTTCGATCAATCTCGATCCCAGCTTTTCGTTGATCGCGCGCTTCACCGCCGCGCGCTGGTCATTGGTGATGTAAACCGCGCGCGCCAGTTCGATGAAACGCGCATCGAACATCTGCGCCTTTTCCTTAAGGCGAATCTCGTCTTCGATTTCCCACAGCGCTGCGTTGATGCGCTTCAGCTCCGCACGCTCGGCGGAAATGTCGGTTTGGGAAGCCGCATCGCTGGACCAGGTTGCGCCGAGCAGTTCCAACTCCTCGCGCACATTGGCCAGCTTGGACGGATCGCTCATCCGTTCGGACTTGATTTCGAGAATGGTGAGCTTGTCGACCAGCTCGCCATAGGAGACGGGAACGGAGATGAGGCTCATGGCGCTGCCACAGTGCGTGTTGGGCAATCTGGCGGAGAGGGTGGGATTCGAACCCACGTTACGGTAAAACCGTAAACCGGATTTCGAATCCGGCGCATTCGACCACTCTGCCACCTCTCCGCTATGGGCGAACGCGAAATGATAAGCGGCCGGCGTCATAGTGACAACCGCGCCGTATGCGTGCATCCTGCTGTCCATGATCGAATTCGGACACGCCACCCATGTCGGCCTGCGCCGCGCGCACAACGAGGACACCTATTGGGCCGATGGCGCGCTCGGCTTGTGGCTGGTGGCCGACGGCATGGGTGGTCATGAACACGGCGAAGTGGCGAGCGCGATCGCTCGAGATACGCTGGTGCGCGAAGTCGGCGCCGGCCGCGATCTGACCGACGCGGTGCGCCGTGCGGACGAAGCGATCATCGCGCTTTCGAACAAGCGCAGCGAAGCCTTGCCGATGGGCACCACCATCGCCGTGCTGCGCGTGCAGGATCGCAACTACGACGTCGCCTGGGTAGGCGACAGCCGTGTGTACTTGTGGCAAAACGGCGCGCTGAAACAACTGTCGCAGGATCATTCCTACGTGCAGGAATTGGTGACACAGGGGGCGATCAGCGCCGAACAGGCGCGCAATCACCCGCATCGCAACATGGTGACACAGGCGCTAGGCATCACTTCACCGCAGGAACTGCGCGTCGAAACCCGGCAGGGCATGCTCGAGCCGGGCATGCAGTTCCTGCTGTGTAGCGATGGACTGACCGAGGAAGTCGAAGACGATGCGATCGCGCGTGTGCTGGCGCGCGAAGAGCTGGCCGCTCAAGAATGCGTCGAGCATCTGGTGCTGGCCGCACTGGATGGTGGCGGCAGCGACAACATCACGGTGTTGCTGGTGCGGGTGCGCTAGCTCGCGACTTCCAGCGCGGCTTCGCTCTCCAGCTTTCGCCACAGGCTCTGCTTTTTCGCGCTCGCCTGATCAAGCGCGCTCAAACGCGCGCGGTGCGCGGCTTCGGCCTCGGCGTCGGCGCGCAGCACGCGCGTTCGCGCCACCGCAACGATTTCCATGCCCGCAACCTTCGTCGACGAAACGTTTTCCACCGAGAAGCTGAGCGCGCTCTGCCCTGCGGTCATCGCCAGCCACACATCTGCCAACAGCCGAGCGTCCAGCAATGCGCCGTGGAGTTCGCGGTGGCTGCAATCCACGCCCAAGCGCTTGCACAACGCATCAAGCGTATTCTTCTGGCCCGGATATTTTTCGCGCGCCAGCGCCAGGGTGTCCACGATGCGCGCATGATCAGCCACGCGGCCATGCCGCGGCCCGCACAACGCGAGTTCCGCATCGAGGAAACTCACGTCGAAGGCGGCATTATGGATCAGCAACTCCGCACCGCGGATGAATTCCAGCCACTCCTCGACGATCTCCCTGAAACGCGGTTTGTCGGCCAGGAAATCGTCGGTGATGCCATGCACAGCCAGCGCGCCGGCTTCGCTGGTCCGATCAGGATTGAGATAGCGGTGGAACGTGCGACCGGTGGGCCGGCGCTCGATCAGTTCCACGCAACCGATTTCGATGACCCGATGCCCGCGGTCAGCTTCGAGGCCGGTGGTTTCGGTGTCGAGCACGATCTGACGCATACGTTCTCCATCGCGCAAGACCGGTCATCCTGCCGCAGCTTGCGCGAGCGGCCGCGGCAAAAGCCGCGCCGCGCTCCCCGCAGCTCGCTACTCGCTCGCTGCGTCGGCACATCCCTGCGCCGAATCGTCGCGCATTCTAACGGCCTGTTCCCTCGCGGCGCGATCCACGATGTCGTTTTCGACGTGACCCGAGTGTCCGCGCACCCATCGCCAGCTTATCCGATGCGAGGCTGCGGCTGCGGCCAGCCGTTCCCACAAATCCTGATTCTTTACCGGCTTCTTGTCAGCGGTGCGCCAGCCGTTGGCGCGCCAACGTGGCAGCCACACTTCAATACCTTGCCGCAGATACTGCGAATCGGTGCTCAACTCGACCTCGCACGCGCGATTCAGCGCTTCCAGCGCGGCGATTGCCGCGAACAGTTCCATGCGGTTGTTGGTGGTGAGCGCTTCGCCACTCGCGAGCAGTTTTTCGTGCGCGCCATAACGCAACAGCGCGGCCCAGCCGCCGGGGCCAGGATTGCCGAGGCAGGCGCCGTCGGTGAAGACTTTCACGCGCGTTGCACTCATCCGCGCAACCTGTGGGCGCCGGGCAACCACGACGTCTGCTCATTGCCGATACCCCGCGCGCGCAACGGTTGCCGCCGCTGCACGACCATCGCGTCCTCGCATTTGCGCGCGGCCAAGAGCCACGCGCCGCCACAGAGGCGTTCCAACCAGTGCGGCAGCGCGCGCGTGCTCGGCCACGGCGCGCCGCAGCGCAGCGGATCGCCAGTGACCAATCCGGCACTGCGCAATGCCTTGCGCCAGTGATGCGGCGCGATCGCACGCAAGGGCGGCTGCGCGCGCGCAGACAACCAAGAACCCCACCCCGAAAGCGGATGGCATTCGATCACCAACAAGACGCCGTGCTGCGCCAGCACGCGTGCGGCTTCGTTTGCCAATTCGTCGATCGGCAGCCCCGCGCCGGCGAGGTGACGGATCAACACCGCACCGAAACTGTTGTCGCAGAACGGCAAAGCACCGGGCTCGGCCCGCAGCGGGCCCTCGAACCTGCCCTCGTGCGGCGACAGACACAACGCCGTCCACCGGCCCAGCCCCTGCGCCTGCGGTTCAGCCCCTTCGATCGCATCCAGCAGCAAGCCGTGGGTGCCGGTTACGCGGGCCAGCCATGAGGAAGATTCGGCCGTCGCGCGCGCGTGCAATGCGGCAAATACCGACTTGGCCTGCAAGCCGGCGTCTGTTTGCGCCATCGTGGGTTGCGATGATTTCATCAATGCCTTTCGAGCTTCGGGTCGGCGTGCCACACAAATTGTCTGTCTTCCGTCACGCGAACGTTAACAGGTTGCTAACTTCCTGCGGAAAAACGGCTGCTAGAGTCGTCGTTTCCTCGAGCTTCGGGATCGCGCATGCTTTCGCTGACCCCCCTGCCCGCGTTGGCCGACAACTACATCTGGATGCTGGCCGACGCGCAAGGCGGGACGGCGCTCATCGTGGATCCCGGTGAAGTCGAGCCGGTGATCGATGCGCTCTCGGCCAACGACCTGCGGCTCGGCGCGATCCTGCTGACGCACCACCATCCCGATCATATCGGCGGCGCGGCCGCGCTGCTGGAACACGCGCCGGACGCGCGTGTGTATGCGCCGGTGGATGATCGCATTCCTGTTGCACACCGGCGAGTGGGCGAAGGCGACCGCGTCGAGATCGATTCGCCGCGCGCAAGTTTCGAAGTGTTGGAGGTGCCGGGCCACACGCGTACTCACATCGCCTATCACGGCGAAAATATCGTCTTCTGCGGCGACACGCTTTTCAGCCTTGGCTGCGGAAGGATGTTCGAAGGCACGCCGGCGCAGATGCTTTCCTCGCTCGATCGCCTCGCCGCGTTGCCGGAGAACACGCGGGTGTGTTGCGGTCACGAATACACGTTGGCCAATGCCGCGTTCGCGCATCGGGTGGAGCCGGAAAACGAAGCGCTGCACGCGCGCACCGCGCAAGCACGTGCGCTGCGCGAAGCGGGCCGGCCGACCTTGCCCTCATCGATCGCCGACGAGCGTGCCGCCAATCCTTTCCTCCGGGTGGACGTGCTTCCCGAAGAACCGCCCTTGCTGCAAACCGCTTGGGCGAGCGACCGCGTGGCGCGCTTCGCCGCGCTGCGCGCCGCCAAGGACGTCTTCCGCGCATGATGGCGAAGGCACTCAGACTCACCTTTGTCGCCACCCTACTGGGGCTGCTCGCTGCATGCGCCGAGCAACCTTCCAAGCCGCAACCCTCCCCTTCCGTCGCAATCGCCGCGCCTGGCGCGCCCGCGCCGGTCGTCGCGCCGTTGCAGACAGCCGCGCCGGCACCAGCCGACTTGTGGACGCGCCTGCGCGCGCAATTGGCACTCGACGATTGCAGCGATGCGCGTGCGCAAAGCTGGGCAAAGCGCTTTACCCAGAGTCCCGAGCGCTTCGCCGCGCAATTGCAGAAGGCGTTGCCGCTGTTGGCCTATGTGCTGGACGTGGCCGAGCGCACCGGCGTGCCGGGCGAGTTCGTGCTGCTGCCGATGGTCGAGAGCGGCTACAACCCCGCAGAATCCGGCCGCCACGGCGATCCGGCCGGCATGTGGCAGATCATGCCGCAGACCGCGCACACGCTGGGTTTGGCCGTCAACCGCGAATACGACGGCCGTCTCGATCCAGTCGTTTCCACACAGGCCGTGCTCGCGATGTTGAAGGAATACAAAGGCGACCTACACGACTGGCGCCTGGTGGATATGGCCTTCAACGCCGGCGAATACAGGATCACAGGCTTGGTCGGCGATCGCGACATTGACAGCCTGAACGTGCCGCATCTGCCGGTAGGATCGGTCACACACAATCATCTGGCCAAGCTGATGGCCCTGGCTTGCATCGTGCGCGATCCGCAGCGCTTCGATGTGGACTTGCCTTCGCAAGGCGTGATCCCTTTGACGCTGGTGCAACTGCCGCAGGCGGTCGGCCTTGCGCCCGCCGCGCGCGCTGCCGACATTTCGCTAGCGCAGTTGCGCGCACTCAATCCCGGCTATCGCGGCAACCGCATGCCCGAGGACGCGCCGCATCACCTGCTGCTGCCGCAGGACAACGCGCAGCGCCTGACCGCAATGCTGGATACGGAAGGCGCGGCGGCACTCGCTGCGGCTGAAACACCGAATACCCCATCGCAAATCGCGGACGTGGAATCCAGCTCGTCCACTCAGAGCAAACTGGCCGCGGCACATCGCGGCGCAGCGCGCCACCGCGTCGCGCGCGGCGAATCGCTGCAGAGCATCGCCCGCCGCTACAAGGTCGATCCGCTCAAACTGCGCGCGTGGAATGCGCTCGCCAGCGATCAATTGCATCCGGGCCAGGTCCTGCGTCTCGGCGCATCCAACTGATCGCGCACGGAGCCGGTGCAGTGCGCGCCGGCTCGCTTTCCCCTCCCAGTTCGCGCAGTTTGCTGTCACGACATCGAAGCCGCGAGCGATGTGGGCGCAGCCCGCTTACAATTGCCACACATGTCGCTGCGGATCTGCGGCGACTCTCTCTGTATGGAGTACGCGAGATGGGTTTCCTGCACGGCAAGCGCGCGCTGATTACCGGTATCCTGAGCAACCGCTCGATCGCCTGGGGCATCGCCAATGCGATGCACCGAGAGGGCGCGCAACTGGCTTTCACCTATGTCGATGAGAAACTCAAGGCGCGCGTGGACGAGGCGGCCAAAACTTTCGGCTCGAACATCGTGCTGCCGTGCGACGTTTCGCGCGATTCGGACATCGATGCGTTGTTCGAGTCGCTAGGCAAGTATTGGGATGGATTGGACATCCTGGTGCATTCGATCGGCTTTGCGCCGCGCGATGCGCTGGCCGGGGAATTCCTGCAAGGCCTGACGCGCGAGAGCTTCCGCATCGCACACGATATCTCGGCCTATTCGCTCTCCGCGCTGGCAAAAGCGGCGAGGCCGCTGATGAAAGGCCGCAATGGCGCGATATTGACCTTGACGTATCTCGGCGCGGAGCGCGCTCTGGCAAGCTACAACGTGATGGGCTTGGCAAAGGCGAGCCTGGAGGCCAGCGTGCGTTATCTCGCCTACAACCTGGGCCCGGAAGGCACGCGCGTCAACGCCATTTCGGCCGGACCGATCAAGACACTTGCGGCCTCTGGCGTGGCTGGCCTGCGCAAGATGATGGAGCACGTTGAACATGCAGCGCCCTTGCGCCGGAATGTCACCATCGACGAGGTAGGCAACGTTGCCGCGTTCCTGTGTTCTGATCTTGCTTCCGGCATCACCGGCGAAGTGACCTATGTGGACGCCGGTTACAACATCGTCGGGATGGCGGGGTTGGAGATGGGGGAATAGGTTTTAGGTTTTAGTTGTGGATCATGGGTCGGGTTTGTTTGCCCAGAACCGGTAACCGACAACCCATAACCGATTATTGCAATCGATCCATTGCGACCTGCACCCTCGCGTGCGCACGCAACGCGGCCAGCAAGCCATCGACGTCTTCCGCTCCAATCACCTGCCCCATCTGCGCCCGCAGCATTTCACGTTGCTCCTTTGGCAGGCTGGAAGGGTCGCCGTCATGCACGGCGTTCAACACCACCAGCGCGTAACGTCCTTTCGGCAACGGCGCCAATGCCTGTGAAGTGTTGCCTGCCGCAGGCCGTGGCATGCGGAAGACCACATCCAGCAATTGGCGATCGAACGCGGTGGAATCGCGTCCCACCGTCGTGGCCTGCTTGACTGTCTGCCCCGCCGATTTCGCAACCGCATCCAGATCGCCATCCTTCCGCAGTTGCGCGTAGAGCGCGTCGGCTTGTTTCTTCGCGGCATCGATCGCGCGCGCCTGAAGGATGTCTGCATGCACCTGATCGCGCACCTGATCCAGCGGCTTGGGCTTGGCGGGTTCGTGATCGGCCACGTGGATCACCACGATGTGATCGGGACCGAGATCAATCGGATCTGAACTGTTGCCCTGCGAGAGCACTTGATCGGAGAACGCGGCCTTCACTACCGCCTTGTTGGCGGCGATGCCGGTTGTCGCGCCGCCGCGTGGAAACAGCGGTGTCGTTTGCACGGTGAGACCGAGCGCCTTGGCCGCAGGTTCCAATGAACTCGGATCCTGATAAACCAGATCGGTGAGCTTGCCGGCGACATCGCTGTATTCGCTGTCACGCTCGCTCTTCTGCGCTTCGGCCGCGAGCTGGTCGCGTACCTGCTCGAAGGATTGCACCTGTCCGCCGCGGACGTCCTTGAGGTCGATGATGTGATAACCCTCGGGCGACAGTACCGGACCGGAAATCTCGCCCTTCTTCATGGCGAACAACGCGCTCTCGAAGGCGGGATCGGTGTCGCCCTTGGAGAGCCAGCCCAGATCGCCGCCCTGATTCTTCGAACCCAGGTCGTCGGAATATTGTTTGGCCAGTTGCGCGAAGTCCGCACCCGGCGCCTTGGCTTTGCTCGCGACCTGCTGCGCTTTGGCGAGCGCGGCTTTCTGTTGCGCGGGCGTGGCGTTCTTCGGTACGGAAATCAGGATGTGCGCGGCCTCGCGCTGCTCCGGCGTGCCGAACTTCGCCTTCTCCTTCTCATAGCGCGCCTTCAAGTCCGCCTCGTCCGGCGGCGCCACCTTCATGGTCGAAGCATCGAGCTCAATGTAGTGCAACGACACCTGCTCGGGCGTCATGTATTCTTTCTGATGCGATTTGTACCAGGACGCGATGTCGTCGTCTGTGACGTTCGCGTCCGCCATCTGTGGCGGCGGCAATTCGACGTAATGGAAGTCGCGCGTCTGCATGCGCAACTTGAGATAGGCATCCACATCCGCACCGGTAGCGAAAGCGGTGTTGATGATCGGTTCGGGCAACTGGCTGACAGCAAGGCTGGAACGCACCTCGTCTTCGTACTGCTTGGGGGTGCGGTTGCTGGCTGCGAGCATGGCCAGATAAGCGTCCGGACTGAAATGGCCGTCGACCTGGAATTGCGGCACCTGCTCGATCTGCGCGCGGACCGCGGAATCCGGAACCACCACGCCGAGCTTCTCGTTGAGGTTCAGCAGCAATTGCTGGTTGATCAAGCGATCCAGAGCGGCGCGTTTGACTGCCGGTTTCTCGAAGTCGGACGCATCCATCGTGTTGCCTGGCTGTGCCAGTTGCTGCTGCCGGTATTGGTTGAAACTGTTCTGAAAATCCTGTTGCGAGATCTCGTGGCCGTCGACCTTCGCAACCCACGTCTCATTGCGCGCGACGAAATAGGATTCGATGCCGAAGAACGAGAACACGAACACCATCAGGCCGAAGATGATCTTCGCCGGCCAACCGCCGAGCTTTTCGCGGATTTGTTGCAGCATGGGAATCGAATCGCCACGAGGACAAGCGCGCGATTATAAGCCAAGCACCCTCTCCTAAGCGGCTACTGGATTTGCTCCATCGAAGCCGGCTTGTATTGAGAAGTGCGGCCATGGATGGCCGCTTTTAGGCATCCGGAGATGAGGGCGGTCACCCTGATCGCTTCCGAAGGAGCGATCAGGGAGGATCACATAAATGGTGGGTGCTGAGGGGATCGAACCCCCGACCCTCTCCGTGTAAAGGAGACGCTCTACCGCTGAGCTAAGCACCCGTACTGGTACAAGACCGGGCATCTTGCCGCGGCTTGCACACAAACGGCCGCGGCGAAGCCGCGTGACGTTTGCCGCTCGAACACGAGTGTGTTCTCGCGGCGGTCCATGTACCGATCCGCGATATTACCGGACTCGATTTCGCCGCTGCTCTGCACGGCGATGCGTCCACGCATCGCGGATCTCAACAGCGACAGTCATTCTCGAGCCGTCGTTTCCCGTGTCGGCTCCAAAATACCACGGCCGATGCTCTCGCATCGGCCGTGGCACGAAACACTCTTCGCGCAGATCGCGCGTTGCGAGCAAAGTCAGTTCAACGCATCCTTCAGCGCCTTGCCGGCCTTGAATGCCGGAACCTTGGACGCCTTGATCTTGATGGTGTCGCCAGTACGCGGATTGCGGCCGGTGCGGGCGGAACGCTTGCGCACCACGAAGGTACCGAAGCCGACCAGCGACACATCGTCGCCCTTCTTCAGCGCCTTGCGTATGATTTCGGTGGTGGCGTCGAGCGCACGGCCGGCATCGGCCTTGGAGAGGTTGGCCTTGTCGGCGATTTCGTTGATCAGCTCAGCTTTGTTCATGGAAACTCCCTCATTGGATGTTCGAGCGGCCCGCGGATTGTTCGGTTCGGTTCAACGGAGCGCATCCTCACACCGGCGTCGGGCCCCCATCGGGATGCGCGGTACTTTCCGTGATGCGCGAAAATCGTTGCGCGCACTGCACGGCCGGGCCTTTATACCAGTGCCCCAATCACCACGCAATAAAGGTGGGATGCGGGTTTCAGCGATTCGCGCCATTTACCTGCGCGCAATTTTGCGCTAGCACGGGGCGTGCCGGGCAACGCTGCACTTGCGGACTTTTCCACCGAATGAAATGCGCGCGGCACGATGTGCGCGCAAGCAGTTGCCGCAGCATCGATCATGCGATGCTCTTGTTGAAAAGTTCGGACACCGATGCCGCTTTTGGACTTTTCAGGAGCGGATCACTGCGCGCACGTAATCGCTACTCGATGAAGCGATCATGGATGATCGCAAATTTGACAGCGCGCACAGGGAGGTGCGCTTTTGGATTGTCCAAATGCGATGCGCCGCGTTAGCGTTACCGCCACTGGGAATAACGGCCATGAATGGTGGCATGATCAATGCGGCCGAGCGGGCGCATTGTCTTCGCCATCGGTCACGCCTTGCACCACTTCTTCGGCCGCCGTGGCGGTGCGCGACTCGTCCTTGGGCTGCACCGCGGGTAACGGACGCTCCAGCGCTAAATCAAGCACCTGATCGATCCAGCGCACCGGGTGGATCTTGAGCGCTTCGGTGATGTTCTTAGGGATTTCCACCAAGTCCTTCTCGTTTTCTTCAGGGATAATCACCGTGGTGATGCCGCCGCGGTGCGCCGCCAGCAGCTTTTCCTTCAAACCGCCTATCGGCAGCACGCGACCGCGCAGCGTGATCTCGCCGGTCATCGCCACTTCCGAACGTACGGGAATGCGCGTCAACGCGGAGATCAGGGCGGTGCACATCGCGATGCCCGCGCTGGGGCCATCCTTCGGCGTGGCGCCCTCCGGCACGTGCACGTGCACGTCGTGCTTGTCGTGAAATTCCGGATCGAGGCCTAGGCGCTCGCTCCGGGCACGTACCACCGATTGCGCGGCGTGGATGGATTCCTTCATCACGTCGCCCAGTTGCCCGGTGAGGATCAGCTTGCCCTTGCCCGGCACAACGGTGGCTTCGATGCTGAGCAGCTCGCCGCCGACCTGCGTCCAGGCCAAGCCCGTCACCAGTCCGATTTCGTTCTGTTCCTCGGCACGGCCGAAGCGGTGGCGCCGCACGCCCAGATACTTGTCCAGATTGTCCGAATCGACCTTGATGCGCGAGAGTGTCTTCTTCGACTTGGCCGTCTTTACGGCCGTTTCGACGGCCTGCCTGATCTCGCCCTGCTCGACGGAAGCTTTCGCCTTCCTGCGCTCGGCGTTGCTGCCGGCCTGCGCCAACGTCAATTCCTTCACGACCTTGCGACAGATCTTGGCGAGCTCGCGCTCGAGATTGCGCACGCCGGATTCACGCGTGTAGTAGCGGATGATGTCGCGCAATGCGTTTTCCGAAACCGAAATCTCGTCGCCCTTCAACCCCGCCGCCTTGATCTGTTTGGGCAACAGGTATTTCTGTGCGATAGCGACCTTCTCGTCCTCGGTATAGCCGGGGATGCGAATCACTTCCATGCGGTCCAGCAGCGGCGCCGGAATGTTCATCGAGTTGGCGGTGGCGATCCACATCACCTCGGAAAGATCGAAATCGACCTCCAGGTAGTGGTCGTTGAAAGCATGGTTCTGTTCTGGATCGAGCACCTCCAGCAAGGCGGCGGAAGGATCGCCGCGGAAATCCATCGCCATCTTGTCGATCTCGTCCAGCATGAACACCGGATTGCGTGTGCCGACTTTCGACATGTTCTGGATCACGCGGCCCGGCAGCGAGCCGATGTAGGTGCGGCGGTGACCTCGGATTTCGGCTTCGTCGCGCACGCCGCCCAGGCTCTGGCGCACGAACTTGCGGTGGGTCGCACGCGCGATCGAACGCCCAAGCGAAGTCTTGCCCACGCCGGGCGGACCGACAAGGCACAGGATCGGGCCCTTAATCTTGTTGACGCGCTGCTGTACGGCAAGATATTCGAGGATGCGCTCCTTGACCTTCTCGAGGCCGAAGTGGTCCTCGTCCAGTACTTGTTGCGCGAGCGCGAGATCTTTGCGCACCTTGGTGCGCTTCTTCCACGGCACGCCGACCAGCCAGTCGAGGTAATTGCGCACGACCGTGGCTTCCGCCGACATCGGCGACATCATCTTCAGCTTGTTGAATTCCTGTTTCGCTTTCGCGAGCACCGCCTTGGGCATGCCGGCGTTCTCGATCTTCTTGCCGAGCTCGTCCATCTCGCCCGCGCCCTCCTCCATGTCGCCCAGTTCCTTCTGGATCGCCTTCATCTGCTCATTGAGGTAGTACTCGCGCTGGCTCTTTTCCATCTGCGACTTGATGCGGCCACGGATGCGCTTCTCGACCTGCTGCAGGTCGAGTTCACTCTCGACTAGCCCGATCAGCAGTTCCATGCGCGCGCCGACTTCGGCGGTTTCCAAGGCCCTCTGCTTGTCCGACAGACGCACCGAGAGATGCGCCGCGACGCTATCCGCCAGTCGCGAAGGGTCCTCGATGCCCGAAAGGCTGGACAACACTTCTGGCGGCAGTTTGCGGCTCTGCTTCACCAGCTGCTCGAACAGCTGCACCAGCATGCGCACCGCGGCTTCCAGTTCGGCGCCGCTGCGGCCGTAGGCGGGCTCGATCGTCTCCACCTGCGCACGGAGCATGCCGTCGCGCTCCTGGAACTTTGTTGCACGGGCGCGCGACTGGCCTTCCACCAGGACCTTCACGCTACCGTCCGGCAATTTCAGCAATTGCAGCAGACTCGCGACCGTTCCGACCTGGTAAAGATCGGCCGGCGCAGGGTCATCGGTTTCAGGCCGTTGCTGCGCCACCAGCAAGATCTGACGGTTGCCCGCCATTGCGTTTTCCAGCGCCTTCATCGACTTTTCGCGGCCGACGAATAGCGGGATCACCATGTGCGGATAGACCACCACGTCGCGCAGCGGCAGTACCGGCAAATCGGTGGAAGACGTGACTACGGTTTCCTGGACGTCGTTGGACATGAGCTTCGCTGAGAGCAGAAAGGTGAATCGAGCCGGCGCATGCCGGCCGACGGTTACAGAATGGAGGCGGCACGCACGAGGATCAAGCTTTGCCTGACATCAAGCGTGCGTGTAGCGCGGATACGGAATCGTCATGTCAGCGCAAGCTGGGATGTGGTGACTTTCGCGTGACAATCGAGGCACCGGGCCCCGGCTCGCGTCGGGACAACGCAGAATGACATCGCGGATGCGGTGACGCGCGTTAAGGATTACGCCGCGTCACCTTCGGCGGCAGCCCGCGGTGTTTGCAGATTGCCGCGGTAGATCAGGTACGGCTCGGCCTGTCCGTTGATCACCGCTTCGTCCACCACGACCTTGCTGACGTGTTCCAGCGAAGGCAGCTCGTACATCGTGTCAAGTAACACGCTCTCGAGGATGGTGCGCAAGCCGCGCGCGCCCGTCTTGCGCTTCAACGCGCGCTTGGCGATCGCCGTCAGCGCCTCGGGCCGGAACTCGATCTCGACGTTCTCCATGTCGAACATCTTTTTGAACTGGCGCACGATCGCGTTCTTGGGCTCGGTGAGAATCTTTACCAGCGCCGCTTCGTCCAGCTCATCAAGTGTCGCGACCACCGGCAGTCGGCCGACGAATTCCGGGATCAGCCCATACTTCACCAGATCCTCCGGCTCGACGTCGGAGAGGAACTTGCCGAGGTTGTGCTTGCGCTCGCGGCTGCGGATCTCGGCGCCGAAACCGATGCCCGTGGTTTCCGAGCGCTGCTGGATGATCTTCTCCAGACCCGAGAACGCGCCGCCGACGATGAAAAGGATGTTGCGCGTGTCCACCTGCAGAAATTCCTGCTGCGGATGCTTGCGTCCACCCTGTGGCGGCACCGAAGCGATCGTGCCCTCGATCAGTTTCAGCAGCGCCTGCTGTACGCCTTCGCCGGAGACGTCGCGCGTGATCGAGGGGTTTTCGCTCTTGCGCGAAATCTTGTCGATCTCGTCGATGTAGACGATGCCGGTCTGCGCCTTCTCGACGTCGTAGTCGCACTTCTGCAACAGTTTCTGGATGATGTTCTCAACGTCCTCGCCTACGTAACCGGCTTCGGTCAGCGTGGTCGCATCGGCGATAGTGAACGGCACGTTCAGCAGGCGCGCCAAGGTTTCGGCCAGAAGCGTCTTGCCGCAGCCGGTCGGGCCGATCAGGAGAATGTTCGACTTGGCAAGCTCGATGTCGTCGTTGCGCGCGCGCGACTCCATGCGCTTGTAGTGGTTGTACACCGCCACGGCCAGCGCCTTCTTGGCGCGCGTCTGCCCGATCACGTACTGATCGAGCGTCTCCATGATCTCGCGCGGCTTGGGCAACTGGTTGCGGCCGGTGGCGGCCTTCTCTTCCAGTTCTTCGCGGATGATGTCGTTGCACAGTTCCACGCATTCATCGCAGATGAACACGCTGGGGCCCGCAATGAGTTTGCGGACTTCGTGCTGGCTCTTGCCGCAGAACGAGCAGTAGAGAATCTTGCCGCCGTCGCTGGCCCGGCCTTGCCGGTCGTCGCTCATTTATCCAAACCTTCGAATTTCGTCGTCGCGAATTGAGGATAACACAGCGCCTGCCCCGGACCGGCACGATGGCCCGTGCGGAAGGGTGCGTCCCCGCAGACGATGCGGGGGCTGGCTGCGTCTGCGGAAGACCGCCTCAGGCCGACTTGACAGAGGTGTCGGGCCTGCGCTCGAACACGGTGTCGATCAAGCCGTAGGCTTGGGCATCGGTCGCGCTCATGAAGCGATCGCGCTCGGTGTCGTGGCTGATTTCCTCGATCGGTTTGCCGGTGTGCTTGGCATAAATGGCGTTCAATTTCTCACGCAACGCCAGGATTTCACGTGCGTGAATTTCGATATCGGAGGCTTGGCCCGAAATTCCACCGGCCCAGGGTTGGTGGATCATGATGCGCGAGTGCGGCAGCGCGTAGCGCTTGCCCGCCGCGCCCGCGGCCAACAGCAGCGAACCCATGCTGGCCGCCTGGCCCACGCACATGGTGCTGACATCGGGTTTCAGGTACTGCATGGTGTCGTAGATCGCCAAGCCGGCAGTCACCGAACCGCCAGGCGAATTGATGTAGAGGCTGATGTCCTTCTCCGGATTCTCCGATTCCAGAAACAGCATCTGCGCAATCAAAATGTTGGCGACCTGATCGTTCACCTCGCCGACGAGGAAAATCACGCGCTCCTTCAGGAGGCGCGAATAGATGTCGTAGGAACGCTCGCCACGCGAGGTCTGCTCGACCACCATCGGCACGAGATTGAGATTCTGCACCGAGGGCGTGAATGGATTGCTCATCTTTGTCTCCGAAGCTGGGCGATGGCCCAGCTGCGGACCATCTTAACGAGGATGCATCACTTCGTCGAAGCTCAACTGCCGTTCGACGGCCGTTGCATGTTCGGCCACCCATTCGGCGACTTGATCCTCGAGCACCGAGGTGCGCACGCCATCCATCAATTGGGGATCAGAAGCGTAGAGTTCAATGACCTTCTGCGGCTCTTCGTAGGTGGAGGCGATGGTGGCAATCGTCTGCGACACGCGCTTCTCGTCCGGGCGGATGCCGTTGCTGCGACCGATCTCGCGCAGCAGCAGGCCGGCAGCCACGCGCCGGCGCGCAACCGGCTGCGCCGCAGCACGCGCTTCGGCCGGAACGGCAGCATCGGCCGGGAGATTCGGCGCCGAAGCACGCACCAGCCGCTCGGCTTCCGAATCCACCAGCACCTGGGGCACGTCCAGTTGCGGATACGCATCCACCAGCTTGTTGGCGACTTCGTTGCGCAAGCGGATGCGCAGCGCGTTATCCAGTTCGCGCTCGAGATTGGCGCGCACTTCCTTGCGGAAAGTTTCGAGATCGCCCTCGGCGATGCCGAAACCGCGGATGAAAGCTTCGTCCACATCCGGCAACTTGGGTTCGCGCACCTTCTCTATCCTGATGCTCGCCTGCACCAGCCTGCCGGCCAGTTGCGCATCGCGGAATTCGACTGGGAACGCGACCACGGTTTCATAATCCTCGCCCGCACTGTGGCCGCGCAGCGCGTCTTCGAATGCGGAGAACAACGCGCCCGAACCCAGCACTGTGGCGGCGCGCTCCCTTCCTTCCGCGGGATGCCGATAATCGCCCGCCTGCGCGGCCCAGTCGAAGATCACCATGTCGCCCGTCTGCACGGCGCGCTCGACATCTGCGAAGCTGCGGCGTTGCGTGCGCAGGGTTTCGATCATCGCATCGACGTCGCTATCGGCGATCTGCGCGGTGGCGCGCTCGATCTGCAAGCCCGCGACGTCCACCGCCGGCATTTCCGGCAATACCTCGAAGGTCGCGGTATAGGCGATCTCGCCGTTTTCGGGCTTTCCGCTGGTATCGATGCTGGGTGCCGCGACAGGTTGCAGGTTTTCCTTCTGCACCGCTTCGCGGAAGGTGTTGCCGATCAGGTCGGAAAGGGCATCATTGCGGATCTGCGCGCCGAAACGCTGCTCGATCACCTTCACGGGCACCTTGCCGGGGCGAAAGCCCTTCAGGCGCACGTTGCGGCTCATTTCCGTCACACGTTCGCGCACGCGCGACTCGAACTGCTCGGCGGGAAATTTTACCGTCAGCTTGCGCTCGAGCTTGCCGGTGTTTTCGAGTTGCACTTGCATGAAAATAAGACTCCGTGGGACACGCTGACCGATTTCATCGAGGGTGGGTTCTTGCACCGTCCATGGCATAAGAGCTCCGTGCTCCGTGGTGCGAAAGGTGGGACTCGAACCCACACGGTTTTACCCGCCAGAACCTAAATCTGGTGCGTCTGCCAGTTCCGCCACTTTCGCGCGGCTCCAATATAAACGCACATGTCGCGGCAAAGCGCGACCTCCATTCCCTCTATCCGCGGAAAAGCGCAAGGGCGAGGGCCAAGCTTGCTGAACAAAATGGTGGGCCGTCTAGGACTCGAACCTAGGACCAAGAGATTAAGAGTCTCCTGCTCTACCAACTGAGCTAACGGCCCAAAAAGCGAATTATAACTGGGGTGGACGATGGGATTCGAACCCACGACAACCGGAATCACAATCCGGTACTCTAACCAACTGAGCTACGTCCACCATAAAGCTTCTTTCATTCAAACCATCCTTGGCGCGCTCTCCGTTCGCCATTCCCTGGCTCACCGGTTCAATTCGCGCGCGATGCGCTTCAAGCATCGCGCGAGCGCTCATCGAACCACCAACTGAGCTACCTCCACCTTGAAACTTCAATTCCCTCTGCATGTGAATTCGCTGGCGCGCCCGACTGGACTCGAACCAGCAACCGTCGGCTTAGAAGGCCGATGCTCTATCCGATTGAGCTACGGGCGCAGCTCGCAGCTGATTTTGGCATCGAACCTCGAGCCGCGCGACATGAGTCATGCGAGCGATGGTCGGGGCAGAGGGATTCGAACCCCCGACATCCAGCTCCCAAAGCTGGCGCTCTACCAGACTGAGCTATACCCCGGGCATAGCCGCGAAATACTAAAGTCGCGGC
>JAJPID010000013.1 GCA_021324945.1 Lysobacterales bacterium
AGCGGTTCGGTCGCCATCGGCTGGAATTCGCTCGCGAATGCTGCGAATACGGTTTCCTTCGGCAACTCGGCAACAAACACCTACCGTGAACTGGTCAACATCGCCGATCCTACCGCCGCACACTCGGCGGTGAATCTCGAATATCTGCAAGCGAACTACACCAAATCCACCTCGCTGCTCGCCCAGTTCGCGCTACTGCAAAATGAAGTGGCTGCATTGCAGGCCACCACGAATGGAGCCACACCTGCGATGTTGACGGCGGGCATTGTTAGCACGGCGTCCGATTCGAAAACAGCAGCGCCCTACTCGCCCCATTCTCGCTATTACACCTACGAGCAAATGGCACAGGTGCATCCGCTGGCCGTCGGCGGAGAAACCTGCTCGACCACACATGGCGAAAGCGCTGCGAATGGTGCACTTGCGTGCGGTCAGGGCGCCACGGCGGCCGGCACCTACAGCACCGCCCTGGGGTACGGGGCATCCACCAGCGCGAGCGGTACCGGCAATACGGCCGTCGGTCAATTCGCCAACGCATTGGGCGCGGCGGCCACCGCCGTAGGCGAGAACGCCTATGCACAAGGCGACTACAGCACCGCCTTGGGAGCGTTGTCGCTGGCCAGTGGAAGAAATTCCACCGCCATCGGTTACAACGACCAAGCGGCAGCCGGCGCAACCGCGGTGGGCAGCTCCGCTTCCGCACAAGGCAGCTACAGCGCTGCGCTCGGCTTCAACGCAAGCGCGGCCAGCAACTACGCCCTCGCGATCGGCAGCAGCGCCAGCGCAGGCGGCACCAAGGCCGTGGCGATCGGCGCGCGCGCCGTCGGGAACGGCAATTACAGCATTGCGGTAGGCAACAGCGCCACCGCCGGCGCGAACAAGGCCGTGGCACTGGGATTGAATTCCAATGCCGCCGGTGGTCAGGCCTTCGCACTCGGCCCGTATTCGCAAGCCACCGCCAGCAACTCCACCGCGATCGGCGGCGCGATCGACTTGAACGGCGACGGCACCATCGAAGCCAACGAGGAAACCACCGCATCAGGCGGTTTGTCACTGGCGATGGGTTCGGATGCGCAAGCAACGCAGAACAACGCAACCGCGCTCGGCGGCGAAGCCAATGCAACTGGTGTCGGTGCGACCTCACTGGGCAGCACGGCGGTTGCATCCGGCACCAGTTCCGTTGCGATCGGCTTCGGTTCACTGGCGAATGTCGCCAACACGGTGTCGTTCGGTAATGCCAGCACCGGCCTGTACCGCGAACTGGTGAACATCGCCGATCCCACTGCGGCACATTCGGCGGTGAATCTTGAATATTTCAACGCGCATGCGGCAACGCACGCGCAGGCCGATTCGATGATGGCTGACATCGCGCAGCTGCAAAGCGAGATGAATGCGATGCAGGCGTCCGTCGCCGTGCAGGCGTCGTCGGCAGGTGCGCAAACCACGACGGCGATGCCGCAGGAAGCGTCGGGCGTGCAGAGCACATCGTCATCCGCTGCGAATGCGGCAACGGTTGCGAGCGCCAATGCCTACACCGATCAGGCCACGGCGCAGACCTTGAGTTCCGCAAAGACGTACACGGATCAGCAGACCAGCGAAGCCCTGTCCGCGGCCAAGACCTACACCGATGCGCAGAACGTGCAAACGCTCTCTTCCGCCAAGGCCTACACGGATCAGGCGTTGCAGCAGGTGACGGGCGACATCAATGCGCTCAGCGATCGCGTGGATCAACTCGGCGCGCAAGTCAGCCAGCTGGACGACCGCATCGGCCGGGTGGCGGCGCTGGGCGCGGCGATGTCGATGACATCGCCGGATGCGCGCATCAACAAGGACAACCAGATCGGCATGGGCGTGGGCACCTATCGCAATCACAGCGCGCTCGGCATCGGTTACAGCCATCTGATCAGTCCGGCGGCATCGGTGCGTGCCGGCGTCGCCATCGGCGGCGGCGGCGACAATTCCGCCGGGGTGGGCGTGAACTTCGGCTGGTAGTTGTCTGCGGGAACCAGCGCTTCGGCGCCGGTTCTCATTTATCTGCACCGCCAAGTTCAGGTTTCACTTCCTTCGGCGGCGATTCGGCAGCACAATCCACTCCCCCGCGGGACTCCGCGGGAGTGAGTGGGGAGCGGGAATGTCCGGCGATCTCAAAACCGGCGTGTCGGGCGGCACGCGTGCCGCCGCGCCCGCGTGCGAGGCCGCGCTTCCCACGTTCGATCTACTCTACGCGCAAATGCGCGGACTGGCGCACCGCCAGCTCGGCGCAGCGCCACGCACCACCTTGTGCACGACCGCGCTGGTGCACGAAGCCTGGTTGAAACTCGGCCACGCGAACGCGCAGCAACGCGGCGCGTTTCTGGCGCTCGCCGCCAAGACCATGCGGCACGTGCTGATCGACCACGTGCGCGAACGCAATGCCGCCAAGCGCGGCGGCGGCGCACGCGCGCTCACGCTCGACACCGACGTGGCGCTCGCCGATGTCTCCGGCAGCGGCGTCGATCTACTGGCGGTCGAACAGGGGCTGCAGAAACTCGAGCGGCTCGATCCGCGGCTGGTGAGCGTGGTCGAGTGCCACTTCTTCGCCGGCATGGATTTCGCCGAGATCGGCGAGGCGCTGGAACTTTCGGAGCGCACGGTTCAACGCGACTGGCGGCGCGCGCGCGCATTCCTGCGGACGCAACTCGCCGACGCGCCATGACTGGCAACGCGCTCGATCCGCAGCGCTGGCAGCGGCTGGCCGAGTTGTTCGATCGCGCGCTGGAACTGGACGCCGCCGGCCGTGAGGCGCTGCTCGCGGACACCGGCGACGAAACGCTGCGATCGGAGCTGCAACGCATGCTCGCGGCGGATGCCGCTTCCGGCCGGCTGGACACCGCGGATGCGGCGGTGGTGGGCGCGCAGGTCGAGCAATTGCTGCACGCCGCCGATCCGGAGGCGACGCTGATCGGCCATCGCATCGGCTGCTGGCGGATTGAAAGCCTCCTCGGCAGCGGCGGCATGGGCCGCGTGTTTCTGGCCTCGCGCGTCGACGGCGAATTCGAGCAGCGCGTCGCGCTGAAACTGCTGGGCGCAGGTTTCGCCGACGATCTCACGCGCCGGCGTTTTCTGGAAGAACGCCGCGTGCTGGCGAAACTCGCGCATCCGCGCATCGCACGTTTGCTGGACGGCGGACTGGGGCCCGACGGCGAACCATGGTATGCAATGGAGTACGTCGACGGCGCGCCGCTCACCGAATGGTGCGACGCGCGCAAGCTGCCGCTTTCCGCGCGGCTGGATCTGTTCCGCAAAGTCTGCGAAGCCGTCGATTTCGCGCACCGGCATCTGGTGATCCACCGCGACCTGAAACCCGCGAACATCCTGGTCGATGCGGAAGGCGAGCCGAAGCTGCTCGATTTCGGCATCGCCAAGCTGCTGCCCGCTGCGGATGCGCAAACACGCAGCGACACGCGCATGATGACGCCGGAATACGCGGCGCCCGAGCAGTTGCGCAACGAAGCCGTCAGCACCGCGACCGACGTGTACGCGCTCGGCGCGATCCTGTTCGAGTTGTTGACGGGCAAGCGCGCGTTCGCCGATCCGCTGGGATCGCGCGAACCGCCTTCGGCGCTGCGCGCCTGCCCGATCACCGACTCGCGCGCAGCCGAACGCGCTGCGACGCGCGCGACGACGCCGCATCACTTGCGCAAGGCGCTGCGCGGCGATCTGGAACGCATCCTGCGCGGCGCGCTGGAGCCCGATCCCGCACGGCGCTACCGCAGCGCCGGCGCGCTCGCGGCGGATCTGCACCGGCACCTGCGCGGCCAGCCGATCAGCCTGCGCCGCGATCGCGGCTATCGCTTCGGCAAGTTCGTTCGGCGGCATCGCTTCGGCGCGGCCGTCGGTACAGTCGCGGCGCTGGCGCTGATCGCCACTTCAGCGTTCGCGCTGTGGCAGGCGCAGACAGCGCGCGCGCAAGCGCAGCGCGCGGATGCAGTGAAGGATTTCATGATCGGCGTGTTCGCCAGCGCCGACCCGTCGCAGCATCCGGGCACCGGCCCGAGCGCGCGGGCGCTGCTGGACGCCGGCGCGCGCAGTATGCAGCAGCGTTTCGGCAACGATCCGGAAGTCGAGGGCGATCTTTCGCGCGCGCTGGCGCGCAGCTATGCCGGTATCGGCGCGTTCGATAGCGCTCGCGCGTTAGCGGCGCAAGCGCTGCGGACCAGCATCGCGTTGCACGGCGATGGTAGTCCGCAAGCCACCGATGCGCGCATCGACTATGCGGAAATCCTGCAAGCCTCGGGTTTGCAGCGCGACGCGCAGCAGCAGGCGCAGATCGTGTTGCGCGAGGCGCGCGCGGACGATCCACAGTCGGCGGTGCGCGCGCATCTGGTCAATGCCGCCGCTGACAATGAATTGATGCGCGACGCGCAAGCGCAGGCTGAAGCGGAGCAAGCATTGAAGCTGGCCGGCACCCGGACTTCCACCCACTGGCGCGCGGAGGCCTGGAACGATCTGGCGCAGGTGTATCTCGGACGCGGGCAATTCGATCAGGCGCAAAGCGCATTGCGCGAAGCGATCTCTGCCTACGAGCGCACACCCGGCGAAAACCCAACGCGCGTGATCGATGCGCGCACCAATCTGATCTTCCTGCTGTTGCACACCGGGCATCAACCGCAAGCCTTGAAGATGTACGCAAGTCTGGGCGCCGACGAGCGACGCGTGCTGGGCCCGGCGCATCCGGCGCTCGCGCAAACTCTGGCTGAATATGCCTACATGTTGTGGAGCACCGGCAACTACGCGCAGTCACGGCAGACTTTGCAGCAGGCGCAGGACGCGCTGGCTTCGGTGACAGACATGTCGCCGATGCTGCGCAGCGCGAGTGAGATCAATATGGCGATCGTCGCCCGCTTGCGTGGTGATCTGCCGCGGGCCTTGCACTTGCTCGATCACGTCGATCAAATCAACGCGCCGCTGGGGCGCGATGCGCAACGCTACACGCTCAGCGCGCATTGGCTGCGTGCCGGCATCGACGCCGAGCGCGGCAATGCGGATGCCATTGCAGAACTGGATGCGCTGCGCGAGGAATCGCAGCGCAGGCACTTCGCGCTGCATTTCAAGGAACTGATGGATTGGCCCCTGGCGTGGCTGGCATTGGGGCAGCCGCAACTCGCATTGCAACGTTGTGCCGAACTGGCGACGCGCCCCGGCAGCGCGCGCACCCGCGATGCGGAGCGGCCCGTGTTGCTGCTGCAACGAGGCATCGCGCTGGTGCAGCTCGGCCGCTACGACGAGGCGAAAACCATGCTTGCACAGGCGCAAGGCGCATTCGCCGGCAAGCCGGAAAACGGCGCGAATTTCATCACCGCGCAACTGTGGCAAGGCTGGGCCGAAGCGCGCGCCGGCCGCCCGCAAATCGGGCTGCACGACATCGAGACTGCGCTGGCATGGCGGCAGCGCGAGTTGGGTAACGACAGTTATCTCACCGCCGAAGCGCGACTCGCCCACGCCGAGGCGCTGGCCGGCCTCCGCCGCGCCGAGGAAGCGCTGCGCGAGCAGGCCCTCTCACGCAGCGTGCTGGATGTCGCACTGGCGCCGACGCACGTCCTGCGCCAGCGCGCCGACGCGCCCCTGCCGCGCTGACGAGTCTCCCGCCTACACGCCGAAACGGTCCGCTCGCTACTGCGTGACTGCATAAAGGCTGCAGGTGCGTGTCGTGTTTTTTCCCCGCTTTCCGTTCTGAAGGGTGCCGGCCCTGCGCTTGAACCCGCTCTCGGCGCATCGCACGGCCCGGCAGCGCGGCCGCCTGCCGGTCTCATCGGAACGGGGAACATCATGAACAAGAGAATTTACAGTCTGGTATGGAACCGGGCCCTCAGTCAGATCGTCGTCGCTTCGGAACTGGCCTCGAATAAGAGCGTTGGATCGTCTTCCACCGCCGCAACACGCGCCGCGCCTCCGCCTCTCAAACTGCTCGCCGCCGCACTGCTGCTTGCGTGCATGGCGCCGTTGCCGATTTGGGCGGGGGACACATCTTGTGGAGGAGGCGGCCAGAACGCCTCCGGCACCGACTCGGTCACTTGTGGCACTGGTTCGGCGGCGACCGGCAACTACAGCACGGCAATCGGTAATCACGCCTCCGCCAGCAATGAGGAAGCCATTGCGATTGGCTGGCTGTCGAATGCCTCGGGTTCGGCCAGCATCGCCATCAATGGCGCGGCAACGGCCGACAATGCCGTGACTTTGCGCGGCTCAGCTTTCGGAACCGCTAGCACTGCATTGGGCGCCAATGCCTACGCCTCGGGCACGAATTCCGTCGCGCTGGGCGCCGTCAGCTCGGCCAAGGGCGCTGAGGCAATGTCGCTAGGTGAATATTCAAGCGCAGCGGGCGAGTACTCGATCGCGCTTGGAGGCAAAGCCAGCGCTGCCAACAAGTATTCAATCGCGCTGGGGGCCAACGCTAGCGCTAGCGGTAATTACGGCATCGCTATCGGCGACGAGTCCACCGCCTCAGGATTTGATAGTGCAGCCATTGGCGGGTATGGCGCCAAAGCCAGCGGCAGCCGCAGCAACGCATTCGGTGCGTCCGCCGATGCGGCGGGTGATTACAGCGTCGCAGTGGGTGACCATGCCTACGCGGCGCGCAAATCCGCAGCGCTCGGTTTGAATGCCAACGCTTCTGGCGGCCAAGCCTTTGCGCTGGGGCCTTACTCGCAAGCCACCGCCAGCAATTCCACCGCTATCGGCGGTGCAATCGACTTGAACGGCGACGGCAGCATCGAAGCCAACGAGGAAACCACCGCCTCGGCCGGTTTGTCACTGGCGATCGGGTCGGATGCGCAAGCCACTCAAACCAATGCCTCGGCGATCGGTGCGGAAGCGGTTGCG